>DAOTTX010000342.1:0-1802 GCA_034437515.1 Anaerolineae bacterium | reverse complement strand
TTTGATGTCACCATTTATATACTTTCCGACACCCTCTGAAAACCGTGTCTCAAGTGATGTCTTATAGTATACTTCTCACAACATCTAAGATCAAAGGAGACACACAAAATGGCGTTGATTGGATATGCCCGTGTGAGTTCGGTTGGGCAAAGCCTGGATGTCCAACTCGATAAGCTCAGTCACTGCGAGAAGATTTTCGAGGAGAAGAAAAGCGGTGCTTCGGGTAAGCGTCCGCGTCTGGAAGCCTGTCTGGAATACGTGCGGGCGGGTGATTCGTTAGTCATCACCCGATTGGATCGTCTGGCGCGTTCCACACTGCACCTGTGCCAGATTGCCGATGAACTGCAACGCAAGGGCGTGCATCTTCAGGTCATCGACCAGAACATTGACACCAGCGATGCCACCGGACGGTTGCTGTTCAATATGCTCGGAGCCATTGCCCAGTTCGAGACTGAAATCCGAGCAGAGCGACAGATGGACGGCATCCAGAAAGCCAAAGCGCGTGGCGTACAATTCGGTGCCCAGCGCAAACTCACTGACGAGCAGGTGACGGAGCTGCGTCAACGCCGCGAGAACGGTGAGCTGATCCGCGACTTGATGAAGGCGTATGAGGTGTCTAAAGCGACAGTCTACCGCTACCTGGGTGGCACGTCGTGAACCTCCAAGGTCGCTAGAGGCTGCGCGTAGCGCTTCGTTCAATTTCTTGAATCGGTCATAAAACCGCTTTGTCACCCGTTCTACGTCAAAAGAAGCACGCACACGGCTGGTCACATCAACGATGGTCAGGTCATCTTCTTCATCTAAGCTGAACGCAATACCCGATAGAATCTGCGCGATATGCTCGCCACTCTGCCCCGCATAAAATGGACGTTCACGGCTGGCTAGGGGTTTGCCTGTTTCGCGCCGCACCCACTGCCAGATTTGTTGTGTTCGCTGTGGGTCGGTGTAGATGATGATGTTCTCGCGGTGGACTTTCGCCACCTGCTGTTCAACCTTGCGCCGTAGTTTGTATTCGGGAATGTCACCAACAGTAAACGCCACCATACCGCGCTTTTCAGCAAAGGCGGTCAGCGTCACATAGTCTCCATCGACAACGACTTCAAGCGGATTGCGATATTGATCCCATCCAAGTTCTTCAATAAACAGGTCTTCAAAACGGAAGTCCTGAATATGTGTGCGTATCTTTGTGATATTTGATGTCATCAATAAACTTTTCCTATATTTATGGTGTATCATCCGGCATGACGCGCTGAACAAAAGCCCGCACTGACAAGATCGGAATATGCGCGTAGCTGTTCAAACTCAGCAGGTCATCATCACCGGAAGCGATACAGGTTGCCTTGCCACCAACGGCTGCCTCCAGAACCATCACGTCGTCGATGTCACGGACGGCATCTTCAGGGACAGTGGCAGGTTCGATCACGCTCGTATAGCTCAGGTACTCCTCAACCAGCGCTTCCGGTGTCTTTTGTAAACGTTCGAGGTATTTGCGAAATTTCTCCCGCTTCAACACGTCACGCAATTCATCGACCAGTGCTTCGCTGGTGATTGCGGTGACCTGTTTAGCGGCGGCAATGTTAAGCGCCTGGCGCGGCGCACCTGACCACAATAAGCCCGAAATGACCAGATTTGTGTCGAAAACAACGCGCATCATCCCTCTTGATCGGTGATGCGTTTGGCACGTTGTTCACCCCGATGCGCTTTCACTTCCGCATCGACAAACTTCATGATGCGCTCGTCTAGCTCCTCACGCAGCACTTGGGCGATGGTTTCAGGATCAAGCATCCCGAAATCTTCGGCAT
>DAOTTX010000341.1:0-13349 GCA_034437515.1 Anaerolineae bacterium | reverse complement strand
GTCAGACGTCGCCGCCAGTGCGCAACCGATGCTAATTCCCGCTGCTATCCACCGTGAACGTCGCCGCCGGCAAGGTGCCGTTGACGTCCGTCCATTGAAGGTAGCCGCCCGGTACCCATAGACGCATCTACATCTCGTAATCAATGTCAGTCAGGATATCAGAAACGAGCAGAAGATCATCGAGTTCATCAAGCGCACGCAGAACGAACAGCCGACGACCAGGTGCGAGATCCACCGCGGCACGGGTATCAAAAATCGTAAGGAGGTCAATGCATCGGTCGAAGCCTTGCCCGAATCCGGCGTAATCGAGCTGATTGAGCGCACGAATGCCAACGGCAGACGTTCGACGATCGGCTACCGAAAAACGGTTAAGAGGGGGGTTATGGCAGTATGCTGTTGCCGAAACCTCCGGGGTTATGGCAGTAGGGTATTGCCAAAACCTATTCTGAGGTCGAAAACGCCGCATTATTGTTCTTGAAACGACCACAATGGGTCACTAAAGATCTTGTTTTCACTATTTCAGGGAGTTTCGACAGTACGAATGCCATATGTCAAAACTTCTGACATATGGCATTATGGCATAGCCACTGCCGAAACCCCCTCGACCACGAAAAAAGGAACCAAAATGATCGATTCTGTATCGTGAGGCATGCGCGAGCGGTTGATATACCAATTACTACACAAAATTTATCTTCCATGTAGTGAAATACTATCGAGAGATTGTTTCATTTTGCCCTCGATTGCTATATTTTCTCGGTTTGAATCAAACTCTGAATATCCGCTTTGCGAAAGTATGCACGGTAGGCAGCAGTTTCGCGTAGCAAGTTGGTTAGACGAACAGTCGTTTCTTGCTGTTCAGCTTTGCGCCCTACCCCAATTGTCTGTATCTCGATTGTTTTTTCGTTCTCAGCAAATGTGATGTTACCTCGTGCCACTAACCAATTTAATCCTGCTCGAATTGTCGCCCGCCGATGCCCCACCACACCACAGAGTTCATCCAGGCTGACACAACCCGATTTAGCGTTGATGACATGTTTAATGACACCACCAAAACGCCGCAGAAACAATTGTACGGAGTCGGTCGTCGTGTCTTCGGCGAAAAAGACGATGCGCGACGGATTAACGCCTTCCATAACTATACGAAAATCATCTGATCCAGGAGGCACAGACCAAACAACCAAAGTTTCTGCTGGCTTTAGTTGATCGCGGCGACGTGCATTTTCAATCTCAACCTGCCCTTCCGCCCAGATCATGCCATCAGCATAGGTTGCCAGCAGTCGCCGTTTTTCTTCTGGTGCTACTGAACGGTGATCGATGATTTCGACATCAGCACGTTCTGTGAACGAACGTGGCTCCTCATCGACCGGAAGTATATCCACCAGTGTGATTTGCAGCTTACGTTCACCCTTGTAGTAATTATAATTAAGGTTGTGTTTTAGATCAAAGCGCCCTTTTGGTATCCGCTCCAAATCCGCCCGCCACCAGACGACTTGACGTGTGTTTTCCTGCTCGTCAGCCACCGTCAAACGGTAGTGATCGCCACTACGCCCTAGTTGGCGTATGTTTTGTAAGGTGAGTTTTTCCGTAGCCAACGTCAACGGTGGATTACCCGGCCCGAACGGTGCCATCTGACTAATGACGTCCAGTAAATTCAATGTGAGTTCATCAAGCGAGACGACAGCATCAACATGCGCATCTGGCATCAGATCTACCTCTTGCAGCGTCCTCGTTACTGTCTGTGAAAGCTTACGGCGAAATTCTGCGACATTTTCCACTGGCAACCGCAGACCCGCCGCCATCGTATGCCCACCATACCCGTCTAAGAGATCACTATGGGCGGCGATCGCAGCCGTGATGTTGCAGCCGGCAACGCTACGGGCTGAGCCGCTGGCCTGTCCGCCGGAATTGCGTAATAGGATGACCGGACGCTTGTATTGCTCTACGAGGCGATTGGCGACAATACCGACGATCCCACCAGGCCACTCTGAATGTGACAACACTAGCACAGCCTCGTTGAGTAATTGCGGATTGTCGTCAAGCTGTCCCTGCGCGGCTTGATAGACCTGTTCGGTTAACATCTTGCGCTCTGCGTTGAGGCGTTCTAGTTCCCCTGCTAGAATACGCGCACGTTCCAGATCATCTGTCGTCAGCAACTCGACGGCATCGTTCGCATCCGCTAACCGCCCTAGTGCGTTCAACCGAGGGCCTATGCTAAAGCCGATTGCTTCTTCGTCGGCCTTTTCAGGGATTACTTCCGCCAGTCGCATCACCTCTTGCAAGCCGCTGCGTTGAGTCTGTCGCAGTTGACGCAGACCAAGTTGCAAGTAATAGCGCGTGTCCTTGACCTGTTCCGCAACATCCGCGACGATGCCCAACGCGACCAGATCAAGGTACATTATCATCTCATCAACACGCCCAAGCTGGTCGTACAGCGTATACATCACCAGATACGCACAGCCGACACCCGGCAAGGTCCGCGCCGGATGCGCTTCCGGCAATCTCTGCGGATTCACAACCGCATGAGCCGCTGGCAATTTCTCCGGCAACTGATGATGATCGGTAATCACTACATCGACGTTACGACCGTTAGCATAGTCAACCGCATCATGTGCGGCGATGCCGGTATCGCATGTGATGACGATGCTAATCGCTTCATCTAAGAGTGAACCAAGTCTCGGCACATCAATTCCGTGTCCTTCCAGCAGACGACTAGGAATATAGTAATCGACTTTCCCTCCGACGCCGCGTAGCGCCTGTACCAATAGCGCGGTAGCGGTCTGTCCATCGACATCAAAGTCTCCCCACACGAGGATGCGTTCACCCCTATCGATTGCTGCGCCAATCCGCTCGACGGCCTGCGCCATATCCGGCAGTTCAAGCGGCGCAGAGGGTGTATAGTATGACGGATCGAGAAACGCACGAATCGCGTCCGCATCGGTGATGCCGCGCCGCGCCAGCGTTTGAATGATAAGTGGGTGATGTATTTGAGGATGGCTCATAATGGATTATCTTTACGTCTTACAGACGAAGTGAATGTCATTTTATATAATCAGTCAGACTACAGGAAGTATGGCATTGCGAATTCCGACCTTGTCAAATTTGCACTTGAATTGCTGTTTCCAAGATGCGCTATCAGCCATGTTCGTGATCGCCTGCTGCACACGTAAAGTTTTGTGGTTCAGTCCCACCGAACGTAATCCAAGAACAAAAATTTAAGATTTCCAGCGATCACGAAGCGATGAAGGCCTATGTCTAAAACTCCACTTCGGCGATTTGATCAAAGTCGAAATCGAAATCTTCGGTAACGGCATCTTCGTCAGCGTCGAGTGATTCAAACGCACCGGCGCGAGTACCACGTTCACACAAAGAACGATAGGTGCAAAAGTGACACTTGTGGGTATCCGTCGTCAAGTCGAACACAGATCGTGCTTCTATCTCCGCTGCCAACCCATGCAAATACTCAGCAGCGGTCTGGTGTGTCACAGAGTCATATGAGAAGCGAACGGTCGTATTCGGTTCAGCCGCAAACCAATAGATCATCTCAACCTGTTCGGGATTGATCGGTACACCGTCGTTGAATACGGCACCGGCCTCGACCAGCAGATAACGATAGACGATAGTTTGCAACCGCTGTGCTAGCTTTTCCGAGCTTGGCACCCGGCGGGACGTTTTCCAATCGACGATGACCGCACGTTCGTTATCAATCGCCAACAGGTCGTACTTTGCAAGCAAACGATGATTGCCAAGCGATGCCGATAGCATCACCTCCGGTTCCCGGTTTGCCGGTAATGTTTCCAGCAGATCCGTATCGAGATAATTCTGCCACCACGACCGCAGATCAGGGTCAGTTGCCAGCGGCGTGAGTGTCGCCGCCGGAATACCGATCTGGTGCTGGTGGATCATATGGTGAAAGACCTGGCCCTGTCGCATATGGCGTTCGTGCTCGGCAATCGGTTCGGCTTCGGCGGCAGGCCATCTCAATCCCTGAATGTAGCGCAACTCAAAGCGGCGTGGACATTCAACGTAGTCCTGTAAGTTACTCTGGCTGAACTGAAAATTATCTGGAAGCTGTGCCATTATTCCACCATCACCGTTTCGAGTGTTGCGACATCTTCTAGCGTACTTTCGTTTTCGGCGATTGGCAAGCGAGCACCATCGACCAGGCCATACACTACGATACCAATATCATACTCACCGGCTGGCGTATTTGCATCAAGTTCGAACACATACGAATCATGGATGATCTCCCCCGGCGGCCACTGCGTGGTCGGGAAGTTCCAGTTGAGCGGTTCGCTATCCACCTGCCCCCATAAGGGATTGTTCGTCAACGGATTGAAAGCATCACCCAGCGCAAACACCGACACTTTGTAACGTTCGTCGAGGATTTCAGACGTTCGCCAATAGAGTTCGACCGCTAAGCGGTCGCCCGGTGTGAATGTATCGTCGGAGAGATCATAGCCAACCAGCGTTATCGCCTCACCGATGGGTACATCCAACCGGTGCGGCACATCGGTCTCTGCGACAAACACATCAGGTGCCATGTTGACCGATGTCACCTCACCAAGCTCAACTGCTGCCGGGTCGGTCAGGACAACCCGATAGCGTCCGGCGGGGAGATCGACCTGCAACGGCAAATTGACCACCTGCCGTGTGATTCCCTGCGTAACCTGCGGTACTTCAAACTCAAACATGCGTGTGGCTTCGGTACCCTGTAAAGTCACAGTGACCGGCTCCATAGGAGGTTCCGACCAGTACAGCGCAGTAATAATGCTATCCCCAATGGGATAACGACCGAGCAATGGTTCTGCACCGCGCAGCCCGATAGACGCTGTTGCCGCGTGATCGGGTATGGTGACATCTGATACGACATCATCGAGCGTGGCGATGCGTGCCTCGTCTTTGACGTAAACATGCAGTGTATTCTCGTTGAACCGCATTGACTCACTGTAAACCGCACGTTCTTCGAGCCAGCGGATAATCTCACGATCAGGGTCATCCGCTAGCGCACCGGGATGCTCGACCACCCACACCGCTGGCGCATCTTCCCACACGGTCGATAAGATCAGGTTAGCGTAAGCTGCGTCGATGTCCGCTTCGTAGGGCACCTTGACCCACTCATCATCATAGACACTCTCGAATAGCGTCCACGCCCAATCGTTGTACAGCACCACCGCGTCCGCCGGTTGCCGGTGGGCTTCGAGTGTCGTTGCCAGCGATACATACAGGTCACGGCGGACATTTTGAGTGGTCGTATCAACCATGCCAACCGTGCCGATGCCCAGAATCACCAACGCACTTATCACACCGAGCGCCACATGACGCCGCGCCAGCACCATCACAGCCAGCGCGGCCAACGTATAGAATGCCGCAGAAAGCAGCACCAGATACCGCGCCGCCAACGGACGTCCGAGATCATGGAACGGCAGCGTGAGCAAAAACACAATCAGCACCGGTGTCAACACAGCGACGTAAAGCAGAAAAACTTGTTCTTGTGTTTGGTCGTCACCACGCTGCCGCGCCTGCCAGAACAACCAGCCCGTACCAGCAATAGTGAACAACAAAAACAGCACCACCCAGGGCACATAAGAGTCCCAGAACGCGGAGACGCCGGCGGTTAAGACGACGAAATATGTCTGCACGAAAAAGCCAAATGCCGACTCCTGTTCTGCATTCCAACCATGCATCAAGCCGACCGCATACAGCGCCCAGAGCAAGAACAGCACAGCCGCCGCTATCTGCAAGCCGACCCACCGCAAGAAGAAGTCACGTCCCCGGCCCCGCCGCCACCAGACGATTAGAAACGCCAGGTTGGTCGCCACCGGCAGCACCACCGCCAGATAAAAACTATACAGTGCGCCGGCAACACACAGCACATAGATGACACCCGCTCCCCGCCGGCGCGGATGCTCCCAGAAGCGCACAGTCGCCCATAACCCGCCCGTCGCAAACACGGTCGCCAGGATGTGCATCCGCATCAACTGTGAGATTTCGATGTTAGATCGCACCAGCGCCAGCAGCAGCATCGCCAACAATCCAACACGATACCCGCCGACCAGCTTACCCAACGCGAACGTCAGCGCCACACCGACCGTTCCTAGCAGTACCGAGAGAAAGCGCAACGCGAATAAACTGTCACCGGAAAACGCGGACGCCGCTCGCAGCAGTGTGTAATACAACGGTGGATGCACATCACGCGCCGTCGTCTCGATCATCTCACCAAACGGCAGATGCACGATCCAGTTGGTGTAGCCCTCGTCCCAATTCATATTGGTATGGTCGAGCGCGTCCACACGCAAACCGAACGCGATAATGACAAACGCGACGACCGGCAGCAACATGGTCAGCGTCACCGTGTAGGAACGAACCCTCGATTGCTTACCGGTAACTTCAGACGGCTCGAAACGTCTCGCATCCCAGGCGGTTATGCGCATGGATAATCCTTGTGATTCACTAACGCTTGAAGATTTCAGCAACAGGCATGGAAAAGCCAGGTAGCACGTTACCACCTTCGAGCGTGTCGTCAAGTGTGAGCAGGTGACGGTCGTCAGAGGTCAATATTGCGACCAGACGCTTACGTGGGTACAACAGATCATAAGTACTCCATTCTTGAGATAGTAAGCGGCCTTATCCGTCATCAATTTGTCACTTTGACCAGGCGATTGTATCTTCACCACGAGATCGGGCATCTGCAACACCGGGCCACGACGTACCACGTCCTCTCGTGCCTGAAGTCGCCCCGCGCTCGTGAAGTCTACATCGGGCACGCTTCTATATCTCGGTTGTTAACCATGTTTGCATCCCAGCGGTGTGTGGCAATCGGAATGTTGTAACGGGTTTGCAGGGCGTGGTTGCCGCCAGTATGGTCACAATGACAGTGTGTGCTGACCACCATCTGCAACGACTGCGGCGCACCGTACGATGTGTAATCACGAGCGCATGTGTGCCACAAATGCCTCGGCAAGTTTTTTCGTGGATTGGGGATTCTGTCCGGTCAGCAGTCGATCACCGACCTGCACGTAAGGCATGTAAGGCAGCAGCGCCTTGTGATAATCCGCGCCGCGTGCTTTAAGTTCGTCTTCCAGCAGATACGGCACCTTGTCCTTTTTGCGGATGATCCGTTCTTCCAGCGTGCTGAAGCCCGTCACCGGTTGCGCGTCAATCAAATGGCGACCGTCCGGTAAGGTGATGTTCAGCAACCCTGCAACACCGTGACATACAGCAGTGACCGTCCCGCCCTGCATGTAGATCGCGGAGGCGATTTGCGCCAGCTTACTATCCTGCGGAAAATCCCACATGGTACCGTGTCCACCGGCATAATAGATGGCAATGTAGTCCGCCGGATCAACCTCATCCGGTGTGGGCATGTTGTTAAACTTCTCCATCATCACCGGATCGCCCAGAAACGTCTGATTGATCACGTCGTTTTCACTGCCGCTGCGGTGATCCATCGGTGGCTTGCCGCCCTGCGGACTGACGAAATCAACGTCATATCCGGCTTCATTGACGATGTGCCAGAAGTGTGTGATTTCTTCCAACCAGTAACCCGTCTTGTCTTTCTGATTATCGTATTGGTCATGGCTGGTGACCACGATCAAAATTTTATCGCTCATATGCTAATGTCCTACGCGATCTTGCACGTTGCGGACGATATTCGTGACCATGCCACGCGGCAAGAAGCGCGGAGCCATCGTCTGCATCTTGTTTTGGAAGCCGGGAATAACGACGGTCTTACCGTCCATCAGGGCATCATAGCCTTCATCGACCACCGCCTGGCTGCTCATCAGGTCGTTTTGTACCAGTTTGGAGTCTTCCATCGCCGCCCGTTCCTGAAATCCGCTTTCCGTCGGCCCAGGACATAGTGCGGTTACGTTGACACCGGTGCCTTTAAGTTCGTTGGCGATTGCCTCGGAGAAATGCAGCACATAAGCCTTCGTCGCGTAGTAAACAGCCATCAGCGGCCCCGGTTGGAACGCCGCCGTCGATGCGACATTGAGCACCTTACCGTTCTTCCGCTCGACCATCCCCGGCAAGAACAAGCGTGTAAGTGCGGTCAGTGTGGCGATGTTCAACTGGATCATGTTCATTTCTCTGGTCATGTCGAGTTCGTGGAAGTGACCGTAACTGGCAAATCCAGCGTTGTTGACCAATACATCCACGCTGATGCCCTGCCCTGTCAATTGATCGTAGAGTGCCTGTGGTGCATCGCCGTCAATCAAATCCATCGGGATAACGTGTGCCTGAACGTTGTGCTTATGTTCGATCTCATCCGCGATGGATTTGAGCTTGTCCTCACTGCGAGCAACAAGCACGACACCATAACCGTTTGCGGCGAACTTATAGGCGAAGTCCTTGCCGATGCCACCGGATGCCCCTGTAATGAGTGCGTTCATTTGAAAACCTCTCTAGCACGCCAAACGTGCGTAATTTTTAACTGACCTAAGGTCAATTATACATTTAAATGACCTCTGGTCAATTAAAGAATGATGAATAATCCGTCATTTACTAAAGCGGCTCAGACGATGGGTATGATGATGTGAATGTGGTTGGTCTGGTGCCAATCGCGAGCAAATCATCGACAAACGTCTGCCAGGCGGTCATCAGTGCGTTGCCTTTTGATTGCCAATCGTAGAAAAACATCCAATAGTGATTGGTGAGGATAAGTAAGTCCTCGCTTTCGAGATAGCGACGAGCAAGTTGCAAGCCCCCATCCGGGTCATCACGATGTGTAAAAAGATATTCGTCACAGGCGAAAATCTGCCTGCTCTGATGTGTCGTATATTGGCACAGCTGGCCGGCTTCGAGGATGTCGACTAAACTTTCCGTGAGGCTACATACGTCATAGCCGAAGTCGAAGATCGCTTGCAGCGCGGGTCTGGAAATCTGATCGTAGGGTGCGATGAACGTCGTAATCGCCGCGTCCGGCAGCGCGTCTTTGAGTATGCCGTAACCGTCGTTGAGCTTTTGCATGATTGTTTCAACGTCTGATGTCAGAAACTCGTTATGGGTGTGCATATAGCCATGATGACAAATCTCGACCAGCCCCTCACGCGCCAGATCATTCAGGAAGTGACACATCTCCGGGTTTTCCGTCAGCGGGAAAGTCCCGTCTCGTCCGCGATAATCCACCGGGATACCAGGATCGAACGGCTGCCCCTCACGATTCATCACATGCACATCGGCGGCGACGTTGGGCACCACTGCCAGACACACCGGCACCCCCGCCGCCCATAAGCGACCGTACACCGCTTCAAGATGGTTCGGTGTGGTGTAAAAGCTGGTGTCATCGTCGCGGATGATGATTTTCTTTTGCATTGTAAGTCCTTTGTCGGCTCATAGCATATGACGTGGTGACGCCAGCGTGTCCCGGTCAGTGATGATGACGTGGTCGCGGTCACGGATGTGGGTCACCGGGTAGTCGTCACCGGGTTGCCCGAACAGCGCCAATCGCAGTACGGTGTTCGCCCAGTCGAACCCGATCCCGTTGCGGCAGTAAAGACGGATCTGCCCCGCATTAAGGATTTGCCGCATCCCCAGTGTGTACGCCTCACGCGGGAAGCCTTCCAGATTGCCGCCGACCCCGGCACGCACCGCGTTGATCGTCACCGTGAAGTCGTTGAGACGGACTTTGCGGCATGTCGAGTCACGCACGCCCGGCTCCGGCTCGTTGAACGCGACGTGACCGTGAATGCCGATTCCACCAAAGCACACGTCGATACCGCCGAGCGCGTCGATTTGGTCGGCGAGTGCGGCGATGTTATGCTCATCAGGGAAGATCACACGCGCACGATCTACGGGGACAGTCAGGCGTTCGAAGAACAACGACTCCGCCGCTGCTTTGAAGCTCAGCGGGTGGCTTTCATCGACCACTTGCCCGCGTTCGTCACAGTATTCATCCATGAAGAATAACCAGTGTTTCTCTAGCGAGATGTTTTCACGGTTGAGTGTCTCCGTTAGCAGCGGATACTGCCCGGTCGGGCCAACCGGCAAGATGAGACTGACCGTGTCGTCACGCCGTAGCACATCGGCGATGTCTGACGCCATGCGCTGGTGCAATACGTCGATGTCTTCACACACGATCAGACGCTCCCCGGCCCGGTCGATGACTTGCTGCGGGGTCAGTTGAAACAGGGTGCGGATTTCATCACGGCGGTTTACGCTCATCGAATATACTCCGTTTCTTTCGCGTTGCAGGGAGTATAGGTCGCTAGCCCTACCGGTTGCAAGCGATGCGGCGCAATTGCTTAACTGGTGTGATATGCTGACGGCGTTCGACTATCGACGAAAAGGGGAACTATGACGATCAAAGGACTAATTTTCGATCTCGATGGTGTGCTGACCGACACCGCCGAGTATCACTATCTTTCTTGGAAGCAGCTTGCCGAGGAAGAAGGCATTCCATTCACCCGGCAGGATAACGAGGCCCTACGCAGCGTAGACCGGCGGGAGAGCTTACGCCGTCTGCTCAAGGGGCGTGCGGTCAGTGAGACCGTCGCACAAGATTATATGGCACGCAAAAATCATTATTTTCATGCTTATATGGCGAAGATGACCCCCGACCACCGCGAACCGGGGGTAACCACATTCCTCGAAGATGCACGCGCCAGCGGCTATGCGATGGCGGTCGCCTCCGCTAGCCGCAACGCCAAGCCCGTGTTAGAAAAGCTCGACCTGACCGAACATTTTACCGCCATCGGTGATGGTTATACCGTCGCCAACACCAAACCTGCACCCGATCTGCTGCTATGGGCGGCGGGGAGCATGACGCTGCACTTCGATGAAGTTATCGTCTTTGAGGACGCCGAAGCCGGGATCACAGCCGCGCATAATGCCGGGATGTGCGTGATCGGCATCGGTGATGCAGAAGTCCAGCAAGCCCACCTTGTCTTATCGAGTCTGGTCGGCATCACCATCGCTGAGGTGATCGGCCGGCTGCCATCGGTTGAGTAAAACACCGTCTTTGCCCTGCACCGGGTCCTGTTGTGGTAAGGGCACACATTGGATATTTTCCAGCACTTCAGGGCGATCATCCGGATCGCCCTTGCGTAAGTCCCAATCTTGGCCTTCTGGATAGGCACCGACGACGCGGAAATCCGCCGATGAGTCAAGGTTACAATGCCCCACACCCGCCGGGATGACGACCACATCTCCGGTTTGTATACGCACGGTTTCGCCCTGCTCTCCGCCGAACTTCACCTCGGCGTTGCCGCTGACCACACCGAGTACCTCATGGGCGGTGCTGTGATAGGGATGATAGGGAAAGATGCCGTTGACCCACATGCCATCCCAACCGTTTTGTGTGAACATCCGCTTACAAGCAGCGGTACGGTCGTGTTCATGGGGAATTGCATCACGGTAAAGCACGAGTGATAGATGAGGGTTGTTGGGAATACGTCCGTCGTCCTCAAAATGCATGGTTTGAATGTCTTGTGCCATCAGTTTAAGTCCCCCATTCGCTGTGGAACGTACCGTCTTTATCAAGTCGTTCAAACGTGTGTGCGCCGAAGAAATCTCGCTGAGCCTGGATCATATTGGCCGGTAAACGTCCACTGCGGTAACTGTCATAATAGGCCAGGGCGCTGCTCATCGCAGGAACCGGAATACCCAGCCGCACCGCGAGCTGTACGGCATTACGCCATCCGCTTTGACTTTCTGAGAGCCGCTGCGTGAAGTCATCGGCAAGCATCAGGCTGGGCAGGTTGTTGTCTTGGGCGAACGCCGCCCGCATATCATCCAACATCGCCGCCCGGATGATGCAGCCATCACGCCAGATCCGTGCAATATCCGCCATGTTGAGGTCGTAGTCATACGCATCGCTGGCGAAACGCAGCGCGGTGAATCCTTGAGCGTAGCAGCAGATTACTGTTGCGAGCAGAGCCTGCTCCAGCATGTCGATAAGCGCATCTTGATCTTCGGTATAGTCGCTGGTCGGCCCTTGTAAGATCGCTGCGGCTTTCTCGCGCTCTTCTTTCAACGCGGAGATCACCCGTGCCTCAACGGCCTGACTGATAGTCGGTACGGCGACGCCTAAATCGAGTGCGTCCTGCGTCGTCCATTTGCCGGTGCCTTTTTGTTTGGCACGGTCAGCGATGAGGTCAATCAGCGGCTGCTGAGTTTCGGGATCGAGATGAGCCAGAATACGCCAGGAAATTTCCATGAGAAATGAAGACAGTATGCCATTATTCCAGCGTTGGAAGACCGAACTAATCTCATCCGGTGCCATCCCCGCGCCACGTTTGAGCAGATCGTACACTTCGGCGATAGCTTGCATAATGCCGTATTCGATGCCGTTGTGTACCATCTTGACGTAGTGTCCGGCACCACGTTCACCGAGATAAGCCACACATGGCTCACCATCGACATCTGCCGCGACGGCTTCCATGATCGGCTGTATGCGCTCGTAAGCATCGGCGGAACCACCCGGCATGAGGCTTGGGCCATATCGCGCACCGTCTTCACCACCAGAGATACCCATACCGACGTACTGGATGCCCGCTTCAGCGAGTGCGGCGGCGCGGCGTTCGGTATCCGCGTAATGAGAATTGCCACCGTCGATGATGATGTCCTCAGCTTCGAGATGGGGCTTGAGGTTATCTATAACCGCATCAACGGCGTCACCGGCTTTGACGATCAACAGAACAACACGCGGTTTTTGGATCGCACCGACGAACGCCTCAAGCTCGTAAGTTGCCTGGATCGGCTTATCACCGATCTTTTCTTCGGCGAATTTTTCCGTTTTCGATCCAGTCCGATTATAGACGGCGACTTTGAAGTCGTTATCCGCTATGTTCAGGGCGAGATTTTGCCCCATAACTGCCAGACCATACACCCCAATATCGCATTCACGCATCATCGCTATCCCTTCTTTATCAATGGATAAAGACTTAGCTTAGGGGATGGTCGAGATAATTGATATGGCACCTTCGGTGAATGTTTCGGTAAATCTAATGCCGCTGTTTACGCAGATATAGTACTTTCGACCCGTAGAATATCAATCATCTGCCACTCAAAGTTCAATCGAACGATGATTGTTTGCAAGTAAACTACATACCGCCTAAAGGCGGTAGCTTTGAAAGCGACTGAAAGTCGCCTGAAGCTCACGGCTCGCCAATATTGAAAGTCCCGTCATCTTCGGGCGGTAAATCGCCCTGCGCTTCGATGTACTGCTTGATAATCTCATCCATTACATTTCCTGTCGTCACGGCAAAGTAGCCGCGTGCCCACAGATGCCGTCCCCAGAATTGGCGGCTCAACTCCCCAAACGCTTCCAGCATCCGCCGACTGCTGCGTCCTTTCAAGCGCTGCACCAACTCACTCACCGCCAGGTTCGGCGGCACCGATACCAACAGATG
>DAOTTX010000340.1:0-2475 GCA_034437515.1 Anaerolineae bacterium | reverse complement strand
GCGCACATCATTCAGCAGCGTGCAGGACATGAAGTACGTCTCGCGCACTACGAAACGATCACGATGCCCTCGCTCGATGACCCCGAACTCGCCCGCAAACGCATCTTCTGGCGACTGACGCTGGAGATGGGCATGGCGATGGAACGGGCGTATATCGACTGGCTGGATCACTGCGAGGCGGTCGTGCAAGAGATGGATGAGAAGGGGGATTGATCTTGAACACGACTTCACTTCGTAACTTCGCTGGAGGACTCGTCTACACGCTCTGCGCCGGATACATCCTCGCCTATTTCTCCGAATGGACGTTCTGGCTTGGTCTGGAACGAACGATCTTGCTTGATGAGTACATCGGGACGTGGTTATTTTACAGTTTCGCTACGTTCCTGACGCTCATCGCTCTGCATTATTATCGTGCGCGGACGGTGTGGGCGATCTTTCTGTGCGGGGCACTGTATGGCTGGATCACCGAAGGCATTATCGTGCAAACCATGTACGACGCGCTCCCGCTGAGTATCTCGGTCACGGGCTTGCAATGGCACGCACTGCTTAGCGTGGTCTTCGGCTGGTTCTATCTGCGGCGCTGGCTGATGACGAGTGACGGTAAGACGTTGATCGGTGCGGTAGGGACGGGGCTATTCTATGCGATGTGGTCAACCGGCTGGTGGTTCAATGCCGAGCCGCAGGCGACGACACTTGCTGTCGCGCTGTCGATGACGGTTTACACGCTCCTGCTCATCGTCGCTTATGCGGTTGTAGCACGATCCGGCGATGCGGTCTTTATCCCGACGCGGCGGACGATGGTCGGCGGGCTGATCGGTTTGGCGATCCTGTTCGCCTTCGCCGTTCTTGTGCAACCGCTGGCGCTGATCGTGTTTCCCCTCTGCGCGGCCTTCGTCCTGATCTTTCTACGTATCAATCGCCGCATTGAAACCGAGCCGCACCAATTGCCCGCGCATAACATTCCGCTGAGGCGTTTGCTGTACTTACTGCTGATCCCGCTGATCGTCGCGCTGATCTATGCATTGGCTGACTCTGCTGGATTTCCGCAGTTAGCTGAACCGGATGAAGAAGGCTCTCCATTCCCGTTGGCACCTTTTATCTACCTTGTGCTGTTGGTGGCGGGCTTCGCCATGCTGTTTTATAGTGTGTGGCGCGTGTGGCGGGCTTCTGATAAGGCAAGAGCATGAAACACGCTCAACTCCGATGGTGATGGATCAAAACAAAAACCCAGCCTTAAAAGCTTGACCCATTTCTCGTTTCGGTTTACACTACTGGAAACTATAAATACCAAGTGAGTTTCTATGGTAAACATTAATCAGCGAATTGACGAAGCCGCCTGGACGTTGTTCACGCAACGCGGTTATACACAGGTCACGATGGACGACATCGCCGCTGAACTGGGGATGAGCAAAAAGACGCTCTATGCTGCCATTTCCGGCAAAGAAGCGCTGTTGCACCGACTGGTGCAGGCACGTTTAGAAGAAGCCGAAGCCTACACCGCCCAAATCGTGAACAATCCCGATCTATCCACTTACGAAAAACTGCGCGGCTTGCCCGCTTATGCGCTGTCGCAGATGGCGATGGTACAGCCGGTGTTGCTGGCGGATATTCGCCGCTATGCGCCGGATACCTGGGCGATGATCGAAGCGGCACGCGACCGCCTGATTAACGAGCGCGTTGGTGTCGTCATCCAGGAGGGCATGGTACGGGGCGAACTGCGCGATGATCTCGATCCGATAGTGGTGCAGAGTGTGTTGTATCACAGCCTGCGCGGGGTTATTACTGGCGCACTGCCCATTACCGACCCTCTGCACTTCGCCCAACTGCTGGAAACGACGATGCTCCTGCTCTATTCCGGTTTAGCGAAAAGAGAATCGCCATGAATGGTATTGAGAAGCAGTTGAAACAAGAACCCTGGATTTACCACCATTGGCCCGCGCTGTGGGGCGTGCTGGCAGTCGGGTCAGCGGTGGTGTTGTGGCTGGCATTCGATGAAGCTGTGTTTACCCAGCCCTACTGGTACGCCTGGGTGCTGATTCCGGTGGCATGGGTACATGAGTTTGAAGAATACTTCATCGGTAATTTCTGGCGCTGGTACAACCGCACCTGCTTCAAAAGCAAAGAGGACTTCTTCCCGCTGACACGCCAGCGTGCCTTACTCATCAACGGCTCGTCAGCGATCCCATTGGTGTTACAAGCATTTCTCATAAGCGCCTTCGACTTCAATGCGCTGACGCTTTTTCTACTGCTGACCGTCCATGCCAACGCCTGGTTTCACATCACCTACACGGTCGGTGAAGGGCGCTATTCGCCGGGTTTCTGGACGTCGCTCCTGTTGTATCTGCCGCTGTCCGTTTATGGACTCTACGACCTGACGATCATCACTGGCGCAGTAACGCCATTGGGCTTTGTCGTTGGTTTTGTGGTGTCCCTGCTGGCAGGGTTCGGGCTGTTCGGCTATTTGCGGCGCATCGC
>DAOTTX010000339.1:0-8175 GCA_034437515.1 Anaerolineae bacterium | reverse complement strand
AGCCACAAGATATCGTGGTTGCGATTTTTGTTACGACAAAATCAAAACTTGAGCCATAGAGAGCTGAAATGAACTTATAGATTCGCATTTTTGCGGCTCAGAATGCGCTAAATTGGTTCAAATTTAACCGTCCACGTTATTGTGGGGTGCTACCCTTTAGCTGTTGTTTTGCCCTATTTTCACACGATTTATTTTTCCAGACTTGCCATCTGGCATTTCACGTTGCTTGCTCAGTCTGCTCTTTTAGCAGAAACTAAAGGTAACTACTCAGGTAGGGTATCACAGGGTAGTTGTGATGACCTTAGTGAACATTTATGGACTTTCATGGCACAAATCACAATATATTTGTGAATGTGTGTAATAAATTGTAGCCCGATAGATACCCGCTATGACCCCTTATTATCCGAATGACGTGGGGGTACCTGAGTAGTTACGTTCATCCATTATATCACCCCCTGGCACTTGGCAATCCGTGTTAATCTTCAAGTGCAGGCAGCACGGTGAAGATCATGCCATCGCTACGCCCGTAGATCTCCGGATAGTAAAACTCCTGCGCGGTCGCCGGGATGACGTTGAAAGTGCCGGGCAGCGAGGGCCGTATGGTGTAGACGTACTCGTACACACCCGGCGGTAAATAGCTTGAGGACAGCACCACACGGTCGTCACGGAACTCGATGTTACTGAACCACCACCACCCCCAACCACGTTCGACATCAACTCGGCTGAAGCTCGGCTGAGTGCCGATTTGCTGGCTGGTCGCCAAACCGGGATCAATCGCCTCGGTACCGGCAGGGATCGGATCTTCGATGTTGAGATAGTGCCGGGTCTGCGGGACGACGACCGTCAAACGCACCTCGACGTTCTCCCCGATACGTGCCTCAGTGATCGGGGTGCGATCTTCATCACCGGCGAGGCTGTACGTGCGCTGCACCACCACCCCTTGATCATAGGCTTCAATGGCCGGAACAGGCAGCGTCACGTCGAGGTAAGCCGTGTAATACAGGTTGCCCGGCCCGGCCTCGCGGCTGAACAACACCTCATTGACCTGCGCTTGCAGCATCTGCTCGACATCGATAGCCAATTCAAACGTATCGTAGATGGTCGCCTCCGATGTGACGTATTCAAGCTGCTCTTCTCCATTCAGGCTGACGTCGTAGTGATAGCTGGGTGCAAAGTCCCCGCTGACCTGCATCCAGTGGGTGAGTGCCATCACCGACCAGGCCGTTTCCTGGGTGGTTTCCCAATGATCACGCTCTCGCTGCCCCATCAACCAGCGCACCAATCCGGGGATCAAGTCGCTTTCCGGCGTAAGCGTGACAAGCAGTTCCAGCGCGAGGGCGTTGGTGCGGGTATCCGTGCTCCAGTTCCAGCGATCAAAGTACGTTTCTTCCCAGTGCGTGCCGGTCGCTGTGATGATAGCCGCGTTGTTGAAGTCCGAGAGGATGGCATCGGTACGGGTGGTCGCTTGCGGGTCGATCATATACAGGGTGAGTGCCAGATAGGCCAGCGCATCATAGTTGAGACGGTCGCGCACATCGAACAGGTTAGACGCCGCCGCTACCTGCGGATCCCCCGACCGCGCCAGCGCATATAACAGGAATGCCTGCCGGTTGAGCCGCCAGTTCGGGGTGCTGCGCTGCGGCGCTTCCAACATACTGCGCACGAACGCTCGCCCAGCTTCGATCACCGTTGGCTCAACATAAAAGCCCTGCTGCTGTGCTTCTACCAGACCGATGAGCACATACGCCGTGGTAACCGGGTGGCTGCCTTCACCCAGGTACCAACCCCATCCTCCGTCTACCTGCTGCTCCGCATAGAGCTTTTGCAAAGCTAGATCCAGGGCCGCGTTGAGTTCGATTTCAAGCGTCTCATTCTCTAATCCCAACTCGGCAAGCGTGGCATAGGTGATGATGTTAGGCAAGAAGCGGCTGACGGTCTGCTCGATGCAGAGATGCGGATACGTACGCAGATAATCCAGCCCCCCCAACGTGGTCGCCGCCAACGAGGACTGCATTTGGATCACCAGTTCCCCCTCGTTGATGTCGACATCCGGTAGTGAGATCGCTTCCAGCCGCTGGCCTTCCTCGCGCAGCACCCCTGATGTCGAGGCGGTCTCCTGAACTTCGTAACGATAGACCGGTAGCAGTTGATCGTCACCCTGGCCCAACGTCGGACGGCTGGCATCGGTATACGTCTCGTCCTGGCTGGCAACATAGAACACCGCCTCGACCGCTTGAACATCCTCTACCGTGACCGGCCAATCGACTCGCGCCCGTCCAGCCGGCGCGATCTCGACCGTCTGCCGTTGGTCGCCGTGCAACGTCACCCCATTGACCTCCAACCACACATCAGCGGTGATGGCTTCGGTCGTATTATTATTGACCACCGCCGCAAAGTTAAGCTCATCATCTACGACCATAAAGCGTGGTGTCACCGGGCGGATGAGCACCGGCAGCGTGCTAATGATGTCCTCGCTAGCCTGACCGAAGCGCGTCGCACCATCCTCCCCATCAGTGAGGGCATAAGCGTAGAGCGTCCACGTGGTCAGGTTATCCGGCAAATTGACCTCGAACGTAGCCTCACCGTCTTCGTTAGTGACGACCGTCGCGTTCCAATACGCGGTGCTGACGAAGTTCTCTCGCAGATCAAACGCGGTCGGCAGAGAGTTACCACCACCGCCACCACCGCCCTTGATGGCGTCGAGGATGTCCTGCGTGACCCGGTCGGCATTAATGGTTAATGGGGTGCTGGTGCGGACGGCCAACCCGGTCGTCTGGTAGAACTGGTCGAGCAACCAGTCATCCTGCTGGCTCGGCGGCGGCGCGATGACCAGGGCGGCAGCATCCGTAAGCGCCACACCGACCTCGGCCTGCACCGGTTCCCCGGCGTGGTCGGTCGTCCGTACCCGGTAGACGACCGTATCTTCCGGTTGGGCGCGTTCTACTTCCGGTTCGATCTCGACGGTCAGCCGCTTTTGCTCGATGCTTACCGGAAGCTGTACCAGCCCCACACGGAACTCGGTTACCGGGTTGAACTCAGTGACGCCACTGACGATCACCACGCTGACAAATATGTTCGGGGCGTAGCCTTCCTCGATGAGCAGTTCGTAGATGGTGGAGTTGCTATCCAGCACAACTACTTCAGAGTACATCACACCGGCCCGCTCGACGGTGACGAGTGCCCGCGCCTCCCCCTGGAACGGTGATGCGATCAGAATCTCCGCGGTTTCGCCAACATTGTAACCGTCCTGATCGGGGATCAAATCGATGCGGTTGTTATTGTTCATCCGCCAGGGGACGTAGTCCCGACTGGTCACCCACAACCGCGCATCGTTGATGATCTCGTTACCCAGCGAGTCACGGGTAGTAAAGATCACGTAATGTATGCCGCCTTCCCGCGGTGTGAAGGTATAGGTCGCCTTACCCTCGGCATCGGTGGTGAGTTGACCGGCGGTAACGGGCACATCTTCGGTGGCGTATTCCCATTGCGTCTGCCCGGTGACGGGGTCACGCCGCTGGACGTTGTTCCATAAGCGCCGTACCACCTCGACCTCCACCGTTTGATCTGGGATGCCCTGGCTATCCCAATCCACGACGATCAGATTCACCGTCGCCGTTTCATCCACACGGGCCAGCGAATGTTCGGTACGGGTGCCGATGTAGTATTCCCCGGCGTGGACGTTTACGGTCGTGCGGTTGGTCACGGATTGATCGGTCAGGTCGCGCATGGTGGCTTCAATCATGAACCGTTGGCTTTCCGCACGTTCGCCCAGTCGGGCAGGAATTTCAAGTAAGGCCGTGCCGGTATTGTCCGTTTCCGCGCTGCCCTCACCCACCTGACGCTGTGACCACGAGTCACGGTCAGGGTCGGCGTAGAAGAACTCATAGGACTCGTCCCCGGTGTAGCGGAAGGTCAGCGGTGACGCGACGATTTGATAATCCACCGCCGCATCAGAAACCGGCCCACCAGAATAATACGCACCATCGACCATCACCGGCATCGTTTCCCCGGCGGCGTAGTCATCCACGGCGGGACGGACGTCTACGGCGTATTCCGGCAAGCGGAACTCCGCGACTGAGAAGAAGGTACGGGAGAAGAAAAACGGGGTATCCGCCAGCGTCGCGGTCACACTGATCTCGTTGTACCCGCTAGGCCGGGCATCCTCGGCCAGCGTCAGCGAACCATCAAACGTGCCGAAGGGCGTCAGTTCGATCTCTCGTTCGGTACAGTCGCCACGTGTGCAAATGCTCACGGTGACCGTGTCGAGCGTGGTAGGGACGGTATACGTCATGTCATCCCGCGCCCGCACTACCCCACGATAGTAAACCGTCTCGCCGGGGCGATAGGCTTCGCGGTCGGTATAGATCGCCGCCTGATAGTTCTGGTCGCTGAACCGCGCGGAGATCCCTTCAAACATACCGGGGTCGATGCCATCTGCCCAACCGCTCATACCGACGCCGAAGTGTTCATCCGTGTGCAGCATCGCCACACGCTGCCTGGTGACAATATTCTCGACAGGGTCAACCGGCACGGTGAGCAAGCCATCATCATCGGTGACCCCGGCGGCGATGATACCATCCGCACTATAGATCGTGATCGGCTGCGCGGCCAGCGGCTCACCGGATTGCACATCCGTCACCCAGACCGTCACGGTATCCCGCCCGGTCTTCATGGTCAGGTTCGCCGTCATTACCATCAATGTATGTGACTGGACATACGGGTTTTCCGGCAGGGGATCATCCATGCTGACCTGTAACACGTAGATACCGGGGGCTAACGCGCTGCCATCTGCGTTTACCACGTCGATCTGGGCGGTCTCGGTGGTGGCCGCATATTCAAGCGCGGCTTGTTCCTCGTCAACCCATACCTCGGTTTCATCGACTTCCAACTGCCACCAGACCTCCTCGTCCACACAGACCGGCCCACTGATAACCGGCACCTGATACCCTGCAAACAATCTCATCTGTGCCGCACCGTCTACCGGATGGCTGTACGCCTCGGACTCGGTGTTGACCGTCGCCACATCACCGACAGCGAGCGTAAAATCGCTGCGCCCTTCACAGCCGACCGCCCCACCCAACGACACTAGACTGGGGAACGAGGTATCCTGCGGGCTGGGGACTTCGATCTGCCATTCTCGCAGTAGTCGCTCATGAAGCAGCGACGTCTCGATCTCTCGGTTGCCAAGCAGCAGCATGGGGAAGGTTGATACATCGGTGGTGTAGAGCTGCATACCGAGCTTATCCACGTTGAGATGCCGCACGAAAAACGAGGTGTCGTCCTTGTAGGCATTGTAAAAACCTATCCCGCGAGGTACACGCAGCGATAGGGAAGGCTCATAGGGTTCGGTCTCATAAGTAAATGTGATCGGCTCATCATAGGTGTTGCCGTAGATGTCCTCGATGCCCGGTTCGATGTTGATCGTGTAGAGCGTGCTGCCCTTCGCCTCGAATGAACCAATATACTGAAAGTTGGAACGATACCCGTTAAAGAACTCCGGTTCCGGGTCAATCGTCAAGCGCTCGTTGATCGTCTCCGCGTTCATGTAGGTGTTGAACGTGAGGTTAAAGCCGAAGTAACTATCCGTCACCGCGCCGTCGTCGGGCCGCTGGTCTAACAGTTGCGGGTAAGGCAAAGTAGAAAACGACCACAGCGTCTCCTGCGCCGGTGTCGTGATCGCATCGGTAGCGATCTGTGCGACGTAGGTCGTCTCCAACAAAAGTTCTTCATCTGGCGTAAAAATGGCATGAGCGCCATTTTCCCATCTGAAACTGCCGGAGATCGGATCATCCAGGGTTAAAGTGCTGAGGTCCAGCGAATCATCTGACGTGTCATCTACATACACAGAAGCCGGGCGTAGTGTAAACCCTTCCTCAACCGCTACACGATCAACCGCCATATTAAAATACACATTAAGCTGCGGTTGCAGGGTATAACTTGTCGCCTGAGCCAGCCGGTAGGACCTGAACTGTGGCTCGGCGGTCGTCATCACTGCGACAAACGGTTCTGGCAGGGATGTGCCATCGGCGGCGGTCAGGCCACCATCGACCGTGACCGTAAGCACCGAGGCGGGAGGCAACAACTCACCCGGCTCAAAGCGATAAACGAATGTATTGACCCACTCTCCTGTACCCGTCAGCGGTGGATCGAATGACAACGGCTGAGGTAAGTCATCCTGTTCGACAGACGTCCCCAACGGAATAACCGGACGATCAAAAACAACGGTAAAATCACTGCCGACCGAAATCGACTCGCTGCCATTCGCGGGGATCAACTGACTCACCAACAGCGATTGATTCGTGTACATATGAATCTCCGTGCCGGTGTTCAACGTCGCCCCATCATCGGAGCGCAGCGTATCCCGTACGCGCACCCTGTAGATGGTATCAACCGTGTAGGGTTCATCCGGGGCGAATGTCACCGTGAAGCCCACACAGGTAAAAGCGCCTGCTATTGTCGGTGTAACCGTCACTGCGGTGGAGACGGAGTCACAGTCTATACGCCGGTTGAAGAACAGCGTGATCGAAGCCTGTGCGTCCAACCGTCCCCCGGCTTCTGGGGTACTGTTCGTCAAGGTGAACGGATCATCGGTGCTTTCCTGCTGTATAACCGGCACCTGCCCCAACAGAAGCAGCACTACCACACCAAAGAACATTATCACGTACCGTCGTTGCATGAGACTACCCCTCCATTTGAAATCTGTCCTTATTATGTCTGACATGGGGATGACGACCAACCGATGATCAACCTATGGTGTGACTACGGCCTGAATGCTGCTTCGCTCAGTTAACCGATAATACATCACGCGGCACTTTTTCTCACTTCCGTTGACCCAATTGACAAATACCTGTTATACTTCTGCCCGCAACAGGTTAAACTAATGTGATGAGGATATTGTCGATATAGAATAGCTGTCCTCGCTCTTCTATTCATCGTCATACTCAAAGAGAATTCCGAGGCGTGCTGGTAGATGAATACTACCGCCACCAGCTCACCGACCACGGCTGGAAACCGATGCATCACCACATCGACGAACACCTGGCCGTCAGTACCTGGCGCGGTCTGCTGCTTATCATGCCAGCAGGCAATGAAGGCGAGATGCAGGTTGTGGTGAGTAGCTTGCCTCTTGATGCAGAAAAGTCCGACAATGTCTTTAGCGACGATGCTACGACGATCACCCTCTGCATAAAGTACATCATTTTGACAGTATTTCTGACCATAATGGGCCTCACTACCGGGACTACCGCTGCGCTGCAATCACCTACATCAGTAGCTCCACCTTCAGTAGTTCCAACGCCAATCTATACAGGTGAGCGAGTTTTGTATAACGAGACAAGTTGGTCTACGGATGGACGCTCTCTTGTGTTCACTGGCATCAATAACGGAATGACCTACTATCGCTACAGCCTTGATCATGATGCCCTGACCGTCTTCAACCAGTCGCCTCGGATCAGATTACTAAGCTCAGATCAGCAGCAGAAACTTCAGGCTGTTTCTGACGTCGCTCACGTTTCTTATGATGGTCGCTATGCGTTTTACACCCATCAAGACGAGATATGTGGTAGCGAAGCAGGTTGCGAAAACCGCATAGCAATGGCTGATCTACAAACAAATGAGCATGTCCTGATTGAAGACGGACTTGCCTCGCGTCGGTGGTTTATATGGAGTGATAACAGTGAATCCGCCATGATCATAAGTCAGGGGCACTATGGTGGCGTGTCAGGGTTATCACATGTCACCCACTATGTGCCTGAACTGGACGAACTGGAAACGACACTATTGATGAATTTTCATGCGGGTTCACAAATCTATGTCGCTATTTCGGCTAATGGAGAACGGATACTGCTTAGAGAGCAATTCGACGGATACGACACCGGGCTATACGTCTGGGACGCAACCGCACCGCATAAACCTCAGCAGTTCGCTGCGAGCGACAGCCCGCTAATACTCGCGGACGAAACCGTTACCGGAGCAGCATTCATGCCTGATAATGAAGATGAGATCATTAGTGTGACGGATGCAGGTATCGTCATAATCAACATATCTGATAGAGACGAGGAAGTTTTCTGGTTCTAACGTTTTCTGTGGTGAGCATAAATCGCCTGTCCTGAAGTCGAAATCAGCAGATTATGTAACCAATTGTCATGATAGACAAAACCATTGAGCTTGTGTGCG
>DAOTTX010000338.1:0-2081 GCA_034437515.1 Anaerolineae bacterium | reverse complement strand
GCAGAGTCATATTCAAATTTCCCTCAACGACATCGGCCAGACGATCAAAAGCCGCTTCGAGCGATGGTGATGTGCTGCCATTGTCCTGCCAGCCGAGCGAGCGCAGCCACGTCCGCCGCAGATTGTCGTTGGCGAACAATCCATGCAGATAACAGCCCCAGACACGACCATCTGCGCTGATGCCACCATCGGGTGTTTGGCGACTCAGCAGCAACCATGCCGTGTCGCTCGGCGTTTGCCCCATGTGAATTTCATAGCCGCTGATAGTTTCCCCATGTAGTTCCCGCAGCCAGTCCGCTTCACTCGTGACCGTCGCCCGCACTTGTTCGGTTGTCTTTTGCGTGAGGAAGACCGTTTCACCCGGCAGCAGCCCCAACCCCACGATCTCATCCTGATTGGATTCGATGTGAGCCGGATCGCCTACCCGCGTCCCCAACATCTGATAACCGCCGCAGATGCCGACCACCGCCGTGCTGTTTGCGGCTAGATTAACGATGTGTTCTGCCAATCCGGTTGTGTGCAGCCAGTTGAGATCGGCAATCGTGCTTTTCGTGCCAGGAATAATCACGGCATCCGGCTGCCCAATTTCGCCGGGATGCGAGACGTAGCGCAGGCTGACGCCAGCTTCGGCTTTCAGCGGGTCGAAGTCGTCGAAGTTGGCGATGCGCGGCAGAGCGATCACGGCGATGTCCACGCCGTCGCGTGTGCTATGTTCGCGGTTCTGTACTTCGATAGCAACCGCGTCTTCTTCCGGCAAACCATGATTGACCACATAGGGCACGACTCCCAGCACCGGCACCCTGCCGCGTTCCTCCAATATCGTCACCCCGTCCTCAAACAGCGTCGGATCGCCACGAAATTTGTTGACGATCAGACCACGCACCAGTGCGCGTTCGTCCGGTCCCAGCAGGTCCAGTGTGCCGAGAAGCTGGGCGAAGATGCCGCCTCGGTCGATGTCGCCTGCCAGCAGAACGGGGACATTCGCATATTTCGCTACTGCCATATTCACGATGTCGCCGCGCTTGAGGTTGAGTTCCACCGGGCTACCTGCGCCTTCAATAACCACCAGCTCGTACCGTTCATGCAGTCCGTCCAATGCGGCTGTGACGTTTTCCCACAACGCCTGCTTGCGTTCATAGTAGCTGCGGGCGGGCAGCGTTTCCCACACGCGCCCGTTGACGATGACCTGTGAGCGCATATCGGCTTCCGGTTTGAGCAGCACCGGGTTCATCTGCACGGTCGGTTCAAGACCTGCCGCGAGCGCCTGTGTATATTGCGCCCGCCCGATTTCCCCGCCGTCTGCACAGACCGCCGCGTTATTGCTCATGTTCTGCGCTTTGAACGGCGCGACGCGCACGCCGCGCCGGGCAAACACGCGACACAAAGCTGTCACCAGCGTGCTTTTGCCAGCGGAGGACATGGTGCCCTGAATCATGAGGGTCTTTGCGGTCATCAGGTAATCTCCAGGTGACTGACATCGTTCAGGCGAACGAGGATCGCACCGCCGGGGTAGACATTCACCCGTGTCAGTGAACAGGGATCGAGATTAAAACGCCAGTACTGGTTGCTGGGCATCTCCAGGAGGTGACACAGTAGCAGGCGCAGCGCCCCGCCATGACCGATTAGCACCAGACGTTTATTGCTCGCAAACTGTGCGATGAGCGTAGCGATCGCTACGCTCACACGCGCCGCGACCTCACTCAGTTTCTCGCCCCCTTCTGGCGGATTTTCTGGGTCTGCGAACCAGGCTTCTGCCATCAGCTTGTGTTGGTCGATCACATCCTTATAGCGCAGCCCTTCAAACACGCCGAAATTCGACTCACGCAGACGCGGCTCCAACTGGATATCCAAGTTGTGGTGAGCGGCAATTGCGTCGGCAGTCTGCACCGTGCGCCGCAAATCACTGCTAATGATCGCGTGCAGTCGCTCAGAAACTAGCCGTTCCGCGATCTGTTGTGCCTGTGCCTCGCCTGTGGCGTTCAGGGGAATGTCACTATGGCCCTGGTAGCGTTTCTGGGCGTTCCAGTCTGTTTGTCCATGCCGGACGAGCCAGAGGGTAATCATGCGCGTATCATTTCCAC
>DAOTTX010000337.1:0-2017 GCA_034437515.1 Anaerolineae bacterium | reverse complement strand
ATCGAGCGTAGGCATGTTGCACCACCTATTGATTCATTCAAGAAAAACCAACAGATGCCATGCCTGCCCAATTTCTACCAGCCGTAATTCTCATTTAGCGGAAAGTAGAGGATGAATTAAAACAACTCATTACTGAAATGAAGAAGTCAAAGCCCGGTGCATATCGCGGGAGTAAGTGGGGATTTGGTTATGGTACCCCAACGACACCTGAAGCTCAAAAAGCACTTCAACGTGGGTGCTTATGGCAATTTCTTGGGTTAGCCTTAATTGGTGCAGCTATTGGAACTATCGGATCATCTTCATCTTTAGCCGTGGGATTATTAGGTATAGGCATAGGATTGTTCGTTTTTCATGTGTTCCGTTCTCAAGCAAAGGCTTTCGATGCTGATGCACCAGCACGAGAGAGGCTTTCACAATGGGATAACAAACTCAAACGACTTGATTCAATTCAATTATCCATGCGCTCTGATTATGAAGTAATGCGTGATGATCAGCGGCGTGATGCTGCTGTTGGTTTTGCAGCTAATCTAGGTACTTCGTTACTCAATACTGCAGCTTCACGGTATATTCCTGACCGTCGGCAGGTTACAGTGGAGCGAAAAACAACGCGAAAGTAGGCATCACAGAAAGATTTCTAGCTCTTCGCGGCAAACGGGCAAGCTGCGACTGGAGATGAAGTCCCCGATCCCGGCGTAGGTCACGAAGGAGTAGATGGGCAAGCGGTGCAACAGACGGTGGAGATACTGCCCCATGATGGTCGCGACCATGTCGTTCACGAGCAGGTGCTGATCGCCGCTGGCGACCAGGTCAGCACATGACGCTGTGGGTTCCGATGTCGGACGTATTTCAGGTAATTCCGGTTGCAGCAGTTCGGGAAAGAGCAGTCCTTCCTTCGGCAGATAGGGATATTTCCCATCACGTCCGTCGATGAAGCGCCGCAGTAGGTCAATGTCATCTGTATTGCCAATGCAGACCTGTGCGTTCTGGTGATGGTTACCGCCCCCCAGCACGATACCGTTAACGCGGTGGATAGCTTGCCGTGCTTCATGGTTGTCCACGCATGACACAACCAGGTTGCCACCATAGCGGTCGAAGTGCTTGACCGGATCAACGCCGTCCACAATCCAACGCACATCCAACCCCAGTGCCAGATTAAGCATCCGGCCGACGACCTCGGACTTAGGCATCCCCAGCACAGACGGCGAGAAGAGCTGGCGTCCGACATTCTTTTCCTCCACCGCGTCGGGGTCAATCAGCACGATCTGCGGCGTATGACGGCGATTGCGTTGCATGTCGTATACGATGCGCCCTAGAATGCGAGCGACCTGGGCACCAGTGCCACCCACGCCAACGACCGTGACCGTCTTGATATGGGTATTCGGGTCGAAGCTGTTCATGCCAGCACCTCCGCCAGTGTCTTCTTCGCCGGGATGAGGTCAGAGGTCGGATAGCGTTTGGCTTTCTTCGTCTCCAGTTCGATCAACTTCTGCCGGATGTCACGGGGATGCGATTTGGATTTGCCGGAACAGGCGTGGTCGCCAAAAGACGAACCCAGCAGTTGGCTCCAATCCTCCGCGAGTGACGTGCCAGTCAGCGCCGTGTCCGACACACGCTGCACCGATCCCCAGCAAATGGAGCCGGAGTTGAACACGTTGGGCAGCGGTGTCTGGAATAGCTTCACATCCAGTGATGCCGGACGGCGTTTCACGGCGTAGACACCGTAGGACGGGCTGCGGTTCTCGTTGGTCACCCGGATCATCAGCAGCGGCGGCAGCGGTACCCGCAGGACGGTCTCGGAGCCGTCGAGAAAGACTCCCGTGAGCTGTGCCTTACGGTATTCAACGACCGTCTTCTTGACACCTTCCTGCCGGACAAGCAGCGTGTCGCCCGAAATCAGTCCCGTGTCGAAGGTGATCTTGGCGGCCAGTGCCACCGCTACCTGTGCCGGGTCCACGGCGTATTCGGTGACAGCATCGCCCTCACGTTTGCGGAGCATGACGCCGTAGGAATAGAAATC
>DAOTTX010000336.1:0-2242 GCA_034437515.1 Anaerolineae bacterium | reverse complement strand
GCGAACCATGCCTCCACCGCGTCAATGTGTCAAGCATTTTGGACGATTATCCGATCCCTGATGGAGGAATCATGCGCCATTTTGGTGTCTTGACAAAGGGGTCCACCATAGAAACGTATCGGGGTGTCATGGAGCGCACCGTCGCCGATTGGGCAGCCACCGCCCTCTACCAGACCTGCCAGGTCGATGACGACGGCAAGGAGGCACACGTTACGACCATCGAGCTTCAGCGCGGATCGGCAGTGAAGAAGCTGGAAGTCCCCGGAGAGGTGTTTGTCGATGATGTTGCCCTGCGCCGCTTCATCGGAGCCAATGCTGGGGCGCAGTATGTGGTTCGGGCGGGCATGTCGAAGCACCTGGTACCCGCCATCGTGCATCTCTCCGATGAGTTTCCGACGCACCGTCACTACAACTTCATGGGCTGGAAGCAGATTGACGGCAGATGGGTGTACGTCTCACCCGAAGACTGTATCACGGCGAAGGGCAAGCTGGCTGAGCCGCCTTCGGTCGAACTCGACCAGCGCCTCCGTGACTACGGCTTACAGGCGGTCAGTTGGGACGAAAGTCTGAAAGCATTCGATGCGGTAACAAAGGTACTGCCCTCGAACCTTGCACCTTCACTTATCGCCTTCGCACTACTGTCGGTGATCCAGCGGTTCTTTCCGCCGTCGGCGACGCGCCCAGCGATCCATCTGGTCGGCACATCAGGCAGTGGCAAGAGCGAGATCGCATCGCTGCTGAGCAGCTTCTATGGACAGTTCAGCCGCGACACGCCGCCTGCTCAGTGGGGAGATACGATCAACACCGTCGAGATGCTCGGCTATCCGCTGGCAGATGCGCTCTACTGGGTCGATGACTATAAAGACATCTACGCCGACACGCGCACCTTTACCCGCTTCTTGCAGGGCTATTCCCGCAACCTCGGTCGCGGACGCCTGACCCGCGATGCTAAACTGCAAACATCGCGCCCGTGCCGGGGACTGATTCTGTCCACTGGGGAAACCAGTCTGGAGGGCGAAATGTCGGTATCCTCGCGCATGATGGCGCTAGAAATCCCGCCGTGGAAGCACCGTGATCCGCAGGGAAAGGCATTGAGCGAAGCCGAGGCGCTGCGCGACAAGCTGCCCGGTTTCACTGCGCATTTTGCGTCATGGGTAGCACGTCAGCTCGATGACGGCGACTTCAAAGCCGAACTTGCCAGCCGCTTCAGCCAGAACGTGATCGGCTACAACGCTCACGTGACTGCACAGCTCGGCAGATCGAACGCGCACGACCGTGCTGTGAAGAACTGGGCGGTGCTGGTGACGGTGTTCCAGATGCTCTCGAAGTTCGTGGCGGAGATGGATGAGGACTATCTGCTCCCGACGTGGCAGGATTGCATTGTGGAGACCGTGCAAAGTCTGCGCCAGGAGCTTGCCAGCCAGGTCTTTCTCGACATTCTGGGGCAATTGCTCGCCGGTGGGCAGGCAGTGATCGACGACGATATGCGGAACCCGCGTGAATACCCGCCCGGTGTGACGGTAGTCGGCTACCGCGACGACAACTTCGTCTACCTGCTGCCGGAGATCGCGCTCAAGGCGGTAAACCATGTCCAGGCGCTCAACTTCGGAGCCAATGCCATCGGCAAGATGCTCAAGGAGGATGGCTTCTTGCTGCCCGGACCGAACAACCTCAGCACGCAGAAACGAGTACGTGGCGGACGGGTGCGTTTTTGGCAGTTGAGAGCCGATTCCTTACTTGAGCCAGTTGAGACACCTGAGACGGACAACCACTGACCGCAAAAACAAAAGCCTGAGTACTGTATCTGTACCTGAGACACTTGAGCCACTTGAGACGCTTCATCTACGGAGCGTCTCTTTTTGTTGCGGATACCCCTTTCGATAGGGTTCTGTCTCAGGTGGCACAGGCGGCACAACCTGAGACAGGCACCGTTACACGTTTTCAAAAAATCGCATACGCCCACAAAAATTGCTCGCAAGTCGGCAAAATCTAGTTGAGCCAGTTGAGACACTTGAGACGTTTCTGTTTCCATCAATATGCCATTCAAGGTAAAATGGTTTCTTAAGCTAATATTTCGACTTGAACAGATTGCTTGAGACCAGACATGCTTGATGATATGCGTGTAAATGACGTACAGCTTGACGCCAGCGACATCCGCCAGATTGAAAGCGCCGATGAAGTCGCGCATTTCTTCGCCAAGCTGCGCTATGACGTAGACGTTCGCACCACGATCCCGCTGGAC
>DAOTTX010000335.1:0-23257 GCA_034437515.1 Anaerolineae bacterium | reverse complement strand
CTGCCAATCCTCTGGTGTGATTTCGAAATCGGTGAGTGGTGACGGTAGTTCATTCATAGGCCAACAGTATACCCTTAATTTCTCCTGTTTTCACCCCCTGAACGGATACCTTAAACTTACAGCTCAACATAGGGAAGACATCTGAGCGCGACGAAGACCTCTGAGGATGAACGCTATGCTGATTTCTAGCACAGCGTTCATGTGTGGTCAGTTTGGTGGCGGCAGGTCGCGCCCGTCAAGACCGGGGTAATCCGGCAGATAACGGATAGCGCGGAAGATGGCGTTCGGCTCAAGGCGCGTAAAGCTCACCGATGCCGCATATGGGCTGACGTATTCCCAGACAATTTCACCCTCAGCGAGGCAAACAGCGTGTAGCCGGGGTAGGCCGCTTCGGTATTAACCAATACACCGGTCGGGCGAGGGTCGGGTGTGGCTTCGGCATCGTCCGCTTACTCTGCTACACCGCCGAACGTGAACAGCAAGAGTGACAACAAGAGTATCAATCGTCTCATGATTATTTTCCTTCAGATAGTACGTCATGCTTGATTCATAACGCATACGATCATTCTATGCAAAGACGGACACTAAAAGAACAAAAAGCGGATCGCCACGAACAGCAGAAATACACCGTATAACCGTTTGACCGTCTTCGATGGCAGGTTGAGCGCCATCCGTGCCCCGAAGATCGCCCCGATCATCAAACCGACCGCGACCAACGCGGAGACCCCTAGATTAAGCACATCATCGTCGGCATAGTTGATTACACCCGGCAGGCCAACCGGTAACAACAACGCCCCCAACGAGGTTCCGACCGCCAGTTTTTGATCGTACTTGAAAATTGCCACCAAAGCCGGGACGATCACCGCGCCGCCGCCGATGCCAAACAACCCGGACGCGATCCCAGCGACCATGCCGACACTCAATGGCACATACCAGGGATGATCAGGCATGTCAGGCTGTGTCTGTGCGGTGGTCAGTGGGGAATTTTCAGTGGTGGCAGCGAGCCGTGCCACGTATGCCGTATAGACCTTGCGTGGTTCCATGAAGCGCCAACTGATATAAAGCAAAAATACGCCGTAGACCCGGCGCAGCGCATCCTCACCGATGCCCAGCGCGATCTCCGCGCCGAACCATGTCGTGATGAGCAGCCCCAGCGCCACCAACGCGGACGGCTGCACTTTGAGCAATCCGGCGCGGTAGTAAGCGATCACCGCGAAGACACCGACCGGCAGCAATAGCGCCCCTAACGAGGTCGCAACCGCTTCCTGCGTGCCGAAGCCGCCGAACACGGTCAGGGCGGGGACGATAATCACACCACCGCCAATGCCAAATAAGCCGGAGAATACCCCGGCGGTCAATCCAATAGTTAAAGCGAGCAGCCATTGATCTGGCATGAGGAAAAGTCCGTTCGTTGTCGTACCCCAGGATGAAAACACCCCTGCGATTTAATCACAGAGGTGGGGATGGTGCAACGTACCAGAGTCCAATTTAGCGGTGATACCGCGCCAGTGCCTTACGGGCTTCAACGGTGTTGATGCGTTCCAGCGCGTAGACCGCCGCCATGAAGACACCCCGGTCAAAGCCGTGAAGTTGCCTGTGGCGGTTGGCGGTCTTGTGATCTTTCAACACGTCAATCAACGCCGGGACGGCTGATCGGTCGCCGATTTCACCCAACGCATCCGCTGCTGCCGATGCAATCAAAGAATTCGGGTCATTCAGCAGATAGACTAATGGCCTGACGGCAGATTTATCACCAATTTCGCCCAACGATCGTGCCGCCGTGATGCGAATATCATCCGGGCGTCCGTTGAGCGCGTTGGTCAATGCGTCGATTGATTCGGGGGCTTTCGCTTTTGCCAGTTTTTTGGCTGCAATCAAGCTCATATCGTGATCGGCGTCACCGAGATACCCCACCCACTTTTCAATATACTGCTCTAGTTGAGACATGGGCGTTATTTCCAATTCATCCATCATGAGATATAGCCATATATTAACATAAAAATAAATGTTTGCATCGTTCGTAAAGTGTTTGTGTCTCACTCGAAGGCGAACATATCGACATCAAGCACGGGTTTGTAACCGATGGTCTGATAAATGTGATTCGAAGTCGGGTTTCCCAGATCGGTGTAGAGAAAGCAAAACTGACGATCTTCATCGAGTAACTGTTGGCTGAGTGCGGCGACTGATGCGCTGGCATAACCCCGTTTGCGCTGTTCCGGTGGTGTGTAGACCGCCAGCACGCGGATGCCGTTAGGGGTTGGCCCAGCATAACCCGCCATCGAGACTGGTGCACCGTCAACCAACCACAGGTACAAGCCGCGTTGTGTCGGGTCACTGTTGTAGAAGTGCTGTGCCCGCTTGTCGCTCTCTGCTTGATCTGTGAGCTTGCCCAGTACATCTCGATCAAAACTGTTCAACCAATGGACAATCAGATCATGGTCAGCGGCGGTGGCACGGCGTAGGTCACCAGCAACACCGTTGACCGCTATGACCTCCGTGAGTTTGTAGATGCACTGTGCCATCTTGAGGTGATGCGGCTGACCCCACGACCGGGCGAAAGCAGCGGCCAGTCCCTTCGGCCCGTTCACGCCGGGGATGGTGTTGTAAGTCGCTCGCAGGTCGGTGACTAACAGTGGGAGCACACCAGTAGGCACAACATCTGTAGTGGAAAGCAATACGTTGTTTGACGGTGTACGCAAAGCGACCAGTCGTATGCCTGTTTCATCTTCTACACAGGCCATGTAAGAATTTTCGTATCGACCGCTGTTGATTTCACCTGTAATGCCGAGGATCAAGTTATTCTCAGCTTCGTGATCCAACAAAAATGGTGCGGTATGATCGTAAAACAATTGAGGATTGGTGAAACGTTTGAGTTGCATTGGTCGAGCCTCTCGCCAGGTAAACTATGCACTGAACATCAGCTTTAACCGTTGTCGCACGATGACCGCTATGCTACAATGCGTCGGCTTCAATCTTGAGGCAAATATCACACGTCTGGACCTGCCGCTGGTGTTGTCTGCAGAGCAGATTAAGCACAGGGACGAAGGGCGTGATCGCATAAACACGACAATCAGGAGTAACTGAATTTATGCCTTCGCAAGTAACGCTCAAGCAATTGCTCGAGACGGGTGTTCACTTCGGTCATCGTACACAGAAGTGGAACCCCAAAATGCAGCCGTACATCTTCACTCAACGTAACGGCATCCACATTATCGACTTACAACAGACCATCGTCAACCTCAATGATTTCCACGACATCGTGCGTGATCTCGTCGCAGGGGGCGGTACGGTGTTGTTTGTTGGTACCAAGCGCCAGGCCCAGGAAACCATCGCCCGTGAAGCTGGACGCTGCGGGATGCCTTACGTCAACCAACGCTGGCTCGGTGGCACGCTGACAAACTGGCGCACCATTCGTGATCGCATCGACACGCTAAAGCAACTTGAAGCACGCCGCGACCGGGGTGATTTCGCTAAGATCACCAAGCGTGAAGGCGTGATGCTCCAGCGGAAGATCGAGAAGCTGCAAATACGTCTGGGCGGCATCCGCGATATGAAGCGCCTGCCGGATATTCTGTTCATCGTCGATACCCATCGTGAGATCACCGCTGTGCAGGAAGCCAATAAGCTCGATATTCCGATCCTCGCGATGACGGATACCAACAGCAACCCGGACGACATCGACTACATCCTGCCCGCTAACGACGATGCGATGCGTGCGATCAAACTGGTCGTCGGTGCCGTCGCCGATGCGGTGTTGGAAGGCAAAAACATTCGCGGCTCCGCAATGGCGGATGACGATGGGGAACAAGGCGGAGACATCGACTACGATGCCTACGACTACGACGAGGATGAAAACGACGAGCAATTCCTGGGGGAATCAACCCTGGCGAAGCTGCGCGACTCCAAGCTATTTGACGAAGACGAAGACGAGGAATAGAATCAGCAATGGCTGAAATTACCGCCAAAATGGTCAAGGAACTGCGCGAGGCAACCGGTGCGGGTCCGCTAGATTGCAAGAAAGCACTTCAGGAAACCGACGGCGATGTGCAAAAAGCAATCGAGTTCTTGCGAGAAAAAGGGCTGAGCAAAGCCGCTAAGAAGCTGGGTGCTGGCCGCACCATGAACGAAGGTGCTATTGAGATGTACCTGCATCACGATGCCCGGCTGGGTGTGATGGTTGAAGTTAACTGTGAGACGGACTTCGTCGCCGCGACCGACGCCTTCAAGAGTTTTGCGAAGGATGTCGCCCTACACATCGCCAATATGTCTCCACTGTATGTCAACGTGGAAGACGTGCCGGAGGCGCTGACGCGAAAAGAACGCGAGATGCAAATGCGCATCCTCAAGGAAGACGAGAAGAACGCCAACAAGCCTGACGAGATCCTGGAACGTATCATCGAAGGGCGTATGGGCAAATACTACGATGAGATCGTGCTGATGGAACAAGACTTCATCAAAGACGACTCCAAGAAGATCAAGGATTTGCTGCAAGAGACGGTCGCGGAGATCGGCGAGAGTGTGCAGATTTCGCGCTTCTCACGCTTTGCACTCGGCGAGGGTGACGAAGAAGAAACTGATGAGTAAGCAGCGCCGAACATTCCCGGCCTACCTAGGAACGTGATGTCATCACACAACACAGGGATTAGCATTTGCTAGTCCCTTTTTTTTGCCTGGTACTCAGTTAAGGAGCAGAAACCTATGGCAACGTCAAACGGTAGCGGCGACCTCGCCTACAATCGAATCCTACTCAAGCTCAGCGGGGAGGCGCTCGCACTCAAAGGTGGCAGCGGCATCAACCCCGACCATGCCGACCAGATCGCACATAAAGTCAAGCAAGTATACGACCTCGGCTTGCAGATTGGCATCGTCATCGGTGCGGGGAACCTGTGGCGCGGGTCTACTGGTGTGGAGCGCGGCATGGATCAAACGACTGCCGACCATATGGGGATGCTCGCCACCGTGATGAACGGGTTGGCGCTGAGAGACGCACTAGAGCGCGTCGGCGTACCCACCCGCGTGCAAACCGCCATCCAGATGAACGAAGTTGCAGAACCGTATATCCGCTTGCGGGCTATTCGGCATTTAGAAAAGGGACGGGTGGTCATCATCGCTGGCGGGACGGGCAACCCCTACTTTACGACCGACACCGCCGCCGCATTGCGTGCGATGGAGATCAACGCGGACATCGTCATCAAAGCGACGAAAGTCAACGGGGTGTATTCCGCAGACCCGAAGAAAAATCCCGATGCGACCCGCTTCGCCCGGCTCAACTACGATCAAGTGCTGGAAAGCAAGCTCAAGGTGATGGATATGACCGCCTTCACGCTCTGCCAGGAGAATAACATGCCGATCATGGTGCTGGACTTCTGGGCGGAGCGCGACCTGTACGAAGCCGTCAACGGGCATAGTGAGGTCGGCACACTCATCAACGCCGACGGAACCCTGCTTTAAGATAATCGCCGCGAGGGACGCCACTTGTATCCGGCGTCCTGTATATGGTGATGGATTCGCTCGCTTACAGCAACAATCCCAACGCTTCAACCAACTTATCGAGATCGTCAGCAGTGTTATAGCCCTGTACGGAAATGCGCAGGTACGACTGGTCGCGCCAGATGATCCCCGGCACTTCGATGTTGTATTCGTCATAGAGCCGTGTCTTGAGCGCCATCACATCCTCGACAGGCACGGGAACGGTGAACATCTGTACGAAGTGTGCGGAGTCACTCAGCGGTGGCAGACCGGTTAGCGCGGTGAGGCGCTCCCACGTCTCGACCGCCAGCCTATGACAGCGGTCACGCACGGCGTCCCAATTGTGCCGCTGCTGGAAAGCAATCGCAGCGGGGACGCTCAAGTAGGCGGCGATGTCGCGGGTGCCCCACCATTGATTGCGCATGGCGAAAGTGGTTTGTTCTTCCCAGCCCCAGCTAATCACCAGTGGTTCGATGATCGCATGTTGTTCCGGACGAACATAGAGAAAGCCGCTACCCTTGGGGGCACACAGCCATTTATGACAATTGCCTGTGTAAAAGTCTGCGCCGACCGCACTGAGATCGAGCGCAAGCTGCCCCGGTGTGTGTGCCCCGTCGATCACCGTGAGGATGCCCTCACGCCGTGCCCGTGCGCAGACTGCCGCGACCGGGAAGGTCAGCGCGGTGGGAGAAGTGATATGACTCAGGGCAATCACACGGGTGCGCGGAGTGACGCCCTGCCACACCTGCTCGATGAACGCTTCATCATCGGTTAACGGTGTGTGGATCGGCTGCTGTTTGTAAACCGCATCGCTGCGCTCACAGACGAAACGCCATGTGGAGTCAATCGCGCCGTACTCATGGTCGGTCGCCAGCACCTCGTCACCGGGGTTGAGCTTGAGCGAACGCGCCACCATGTTGATCCCGACCGTCGCGTTAGGTACGTACACCAACGTCTCCACCGGGGCGTTGACGTAAGCTGACAATGCTGCACGCGCCTCATCCATCAGATCATGATAACGCCGCTGTAGGAATTCGACCGGCTGGCATTCGAGTTCGTGCTGCCAATTCTGGTAAACCTCAAAGACCTCGGCCGAGCACGCACCGAACGATCCATGATTGAGAAAATGAATACACTCCTCAATTTTAAATAAATTTTTCATATAATATCAATGTTTTCTATATACCTTATTCAAGGAACATGGCTTATTATTATCAAGAGTGAGAAGCCATTGTAGTAATTAATCGTTATCTCCGTTATCTATGAGGAACATTATGCCCGTAAAAACCCGATGGGACAACAACAAGAAAACAATTTGGCGTTATGCCTTTCACAAAAAATGGACGTGGCAAGAATTTGAGGCTGCCCGTGCCGAAGCACGCCGAATCATTATCGACCAACCTCATCGTGTTGATTTCATTTTTGATCTGAGCAAATGCAAGGCAATGCCGGATAGTTTCATGATTCGCACGCGGCAGATGCTGCGTCAGGTCAAACGGACATCTGACGTTTACGTTATCGTCGGACAAGCCGAGGCTTATAACTTTTACATTAAAACCTTCCAGACGGAGCGCGAGCGCTTACATTATGCTGATGACCTCGCCGCTGCCCGGTTGTTCATCAACCGTCGTAAAGACGAACAGGCGTATCAAACCGTTGCTACCATAGGAGCCAGTTAAATCATGTACGCTCGTACCAGCATCATCAACGATCACTATGTCGTTCATATGACGTTCCCAGAAAATTGGACGTTTGCCGCCTTCGATTATTTGCGTTCGCGTCACCTACATGTATTTTCCGGTGAGAACGCACAGGTCAGCATGATTTACGAATTCGAGGGAGAACTACAACCCACCCTGGAACTCCTGCGCGAGATAACGAACCGGCTCCCGGCGAACCTGGGGTTGCTGGTAATCATCGGCAAAACGCAAGCGATAGACTACACGGTGTCGCTTCTGGGCAATCTAAACCCCTGGTTGGGCAATCAGATGGAATTAGTCGCCACCGCGCCGGAAGCGCACGCGCTGATCGAGGACTTTTATGACTGTTACGCTTAAAGCTGGATGCTCACCACACGATCTAAGCCGGCGTAGTCTTGTGTCAGGCTGATCTGAGCCGGGTTGAGCATCTGCTGTGCGAGTGTAGGCACCGTCTCACCTTGATCCGCGCCGATTTCGAGCAGCAGCATTGCCCCCGATTTGCAAACCACCGGCACCTGTGCAAACATGCGTCGAAACAAGTCGAGGCCGTCTGCACCGCCGTCAAGCGCGAGATGTGGTTCATGCTGGCTGACGGCGAGACGGTGCATCTCATCGGTGACGATATAGGGTAAGTTCGCCAGCAGCAGATCGACGGTGATGCCCTGTTCGACCAGCGCGGACAACAAATCACTTTGCAGCAGCTCGACGCTTACGTTTTGTGCGGTTACATTGCGTGCAGCGACCCCAAGCGCCGCCGAGCTAACATCGACGCCGTAAACCGTCGCTCGTGGACGCAGCGCGGCAAACGTGACCGCAATCGCTCCGCTGCCCGTGCCGACATCAACGGCGGTGATGCTGGCCTCGATGGGGATGGCATCCAGAGCCGCTTCTAACAGATGTTCGGTTTCAGGACGTGGCACCAGCACATCGGGTGTGACGATCATCTCACGGTCGTAAAACGGCTTGCGTCCCAGCAAATACGCGATCGGTTCCCCGGCAGCACGTCGGGTTACCCAGGCCTCGTACTGTGCGGCCTGTGCTGTCGTCAGCACACGCTCTGGATGGGCGATGACACTTGCACGGCCTACACAGAGGACTTCCGCCAGTAGCAATTGGGCGTCTAGGCTGGCGGAAGATGAGGCCGCCGCAATGCGTGGTTTGGCATCCGCAAGGGCGACGGCGATGGTGGTCATCAGGCTTCCAACCCTGCACCGAGCTTATCGGCTTGCTCACGGGTGGAAAGTTCGTCGATGAATTCTTGAATGTCGCCTTCCATCACAACTTGTAGATTATAATTGCTCACATTGATGCGGTGATCGGTCACACGGCTTTGCGGATAGTTGTACGTGCGGATCTTCTCCGAGCGGTCACCGGTGCCGACCTGCCCGCGCCGTTCGGCCTCACGTTCGCTGCGCTGGCGTTCCTCTTCGAGTTCGTAGAGCCGGTTGAGTAGTATCTGCTTGGCGCGAATGCGATTCTGAAGCTGGCTGCGCTCGTCCTGCATTTCGACCACTAACCCGGTGGGGATATGCGTCATCCGTACCGCCGAGTCGGTCGTGTTAACGGACTGCCCCCCCGCACCCTGGCTACGGAAAACATCGACGCGCACATCGTTCATGTCGAGGTTAATATCGACCTCATCTATCTCCGCGAGAACGGCGACCGTCACCGTGCTGGTGTGGATGCGTCCCTGACTTTCGGTTTCCGGCACGCGCTGCACACGATGCACACCACTCTCGTACTTCAAGCGGCTGAACGCACCTGCCCCTTTGATCTCAAACTCGACGCGCTTGTAGCCACCGCCGCCGGTTTCGTTTTCCGATGTGATGTTGACCTTCCAGCTCTGACGCTCCGCAAAGCGGGCGTACATGCGGAATAGATCGGCGACGAACAACGCGGCCTCATCACCGCCAGCCCCTGCACGTAGCTCCATAATGACGTTCTTGTCGTCACGCGGGTCTTTGGGGAGCAGCATCATTTTGAGCTTCTCCTCATAATCAGGGATTTGCGGCTCTAACTCATCGAGTTCGGCCTGGGCGAGTTCGCGCATGTCGTTGTCGTCGAGCATTTCTTTCGCTTCGGCGATCTGCTCTTTTTTGGCCTTATATTCACGATAGGTCGTGACGATGTCTCCGATTTCGGAGCGTTCTTTGGAATATTTGACGATGTTCTCGTAATCGGCGACGACCTCAGGGTCGGCAAGCAACCGTTCTAATTCCTGATAGCGGTCTTCGATGCTCGACAGTTTCTCAAACATAGGGAGTTCCTCGTTATGTATTATCTATTTAGCAAGGTGTGGTTGCAGTGCATCCGGCGAGGATGCCCATTCGTTTTGTGGGGGAATAAAAGTTTGGGGCCGCGCCCCTATAGTGCGTCTAGCCTGCGGTGGATTATTTTCTCAATCATAGGAATTATTATACGTGGAAGTGTCGCCGTTGACAGTAGTTAGTTTTTACGGTTGCCGTATTCAGGCGATTATCTGATGTATTTCATATTTAAGATGATTGACGGGCACCTATGTTTTCATCTATAGTAAGATATAAAGATCAAAATTTGGTGTAAAGTGCTATGCCGATCCACACTATGAACTACAAAAACAGGGTTTTCTTCGCCAAGCCTGTTGGCTATGTCGATAACGTCGATGCGCGTCTATGGATTAAAGCCCTCACCAACCACGCTGATAAAAGTGATGTGCCGATTATGGGTATTGTCGATTTGAGTCAGGCCGACCAACTATGCCCGACCAACGCAAAACTCATTTCTCGTACCGTTGCCGAACACACAAACTTACTCGGTGTCGCTTTTGTCACCAGCGAGATGATGGCCTCACGCAATGACCGCGTGGTCAGCAAATTGGGCAAGATTAACGGTGTGCGTATCTTTAATACGCTCAACGAGGCCCAAAACTATGTAAAGAACTCGATGACATCGAGCTTCGGTGCTTTCGCGTCATGTCGTGCTGCGTCGTATGTGTTTGCCGTCGCTGCCGTCTGAGCAGTAGCGCCACGCCCTATGCGGACGCAAACCGCACGGTGATATTCATCTGCCCCAATTGTAATTTATCACCATCACGGAGTTGTTGCGGTTCCCCTGGATCTAGCCGAACACCGTTTAAGAACGTGCCGTTGCTGCTTTTTAAATCTACCAGGTCGAGACGCTTGCGTTTGAGTTTAAGCGCGGCGTGACGGCGACTAACCCCATTGCGCAAGGCTTCAAACGGGACGAGATCAACCTCCGGCACAAAAGAAGAATCCCCATCATTGCGACCAAGCACGATAGGCTTTGTCTGTGGTAGTGTCACCATCACAGTTTCACGCGTACCTTCGATCTCAAACATGAGACGTGACTCTGCTTCAAACTTAAACGTACCGGGCTTAGTATCGTTAAAGACGATGGTCGGTGGTGGTTCTTCCGCTGTGACGCGCTCGGCTTGTGTGTGTGATTCAACTTCCTGATTCCGCACATCCGTCAAAACAGCTTTTTTGTATGCATTTTTGACCTGCATATCTACGGGAAGTCCGCAGTCCTCACAGAACAACGTACCCGCGAGATTTTTATAGCCGCACTCTTCACAGACGGCCTTTGATGTGCTGGTTTGTACTGCTGATGTCAGTCTCATGAGGCTTTACCTTATGTTGCTATTACCAGATTGCTATCTTCGATCTATATCAACTATAGCGCATCTTGGCGGAGAAAATTTGAAACTTTTGTGATTTTTCCCTTACAGCCTGCGGTCGTTCTTTTACGTTCTTTTGATTTGCAGCCACTAACCTAACGAAAATGATATTATGTTAGCAAAACGTTTGTGATCTGTTATAGTGTTTTGCCGCGTCCGGTGCCTAACCAGCCATGCCGGACGCCGCGTGCTTCTTCAACGGCGATGAAGGCATCGGGGTTAATCTCATTGACCAGCCGCGTGAAGCTTGTCATCTCACGCTTGTTGATGACACTGCGTAACGTGATGACGATGCCGTCACGTCCCTCGCCGATGGTTTCGGTAACGCCATAACCGGCCTCACGCAGCCTTTCAGCAATCGTGCGTCCTTTTTCCGCACTGAAGATGTTGGCAATGACGTAACTTTTGACCAACCGTGCTTCTAATTCCATCCCCGCCCAACTGCCCAGGGATGCGCCCAGACAATAAGCCGTAAGGTTAAGAATGTTTTCGAGGTCTTGCACAACCCCGGCGATGACGACGGCGAAGATCAACCCCTCGAAAGCGGCGAGTACCGCCGCAAAAAGCTTTAGGCCGCGGCCGATGGCGACCAGCCGCAACGTCCCGACCGAATAGTTGATGATACGCAAGACGAGGATTGCGAGTGCTAACAAAGACCCTTCAAGGGTCATAGTGTTACTCCGCTTGGACGATCTAGCAAAGCGCCTATTATAATGGCTGACTGTCAGGACACTGATAGCCAAGAACGACCATCCCGCTGGATGGTCGTTTTTGTGTTGTCTCTATCCTGTTGTGGAGCTGCCTGACCTATCCGTCAGAGTCGCCGTCGTCATCCATTTCTTCGGTGGCCTCGTCATCCATGTCCATATCAGCTTCCTCGGTTGCTTCCATCATATCTTCACCGCTAAAGTCGAGATTCGGCGGCACTAGGACCTGATCGATAATATGGATCACACCGTTATCGGCGGTCGTATCTGCGACGATCACCGGGGCATAGCTGGCACTGACGACACCCGCGTCATCGATGCTGACCTCAAATGAGATGCCAGGCAGCAGTGTTGCAAGGCTGGGCGCGTCATCTTCTTCGGCGGCTTCGGTCAACCCAACCAGATCGGCCGCAAGGAACTCACCGGGGACGACATGATACAGCAGAATAGCCGTCAAAGCGCCCTGATTTTGCAGCAGTTCTTCAGAAGTCAGCCCAAGTTGATCGAGCGCAGACAGAAAAGCGGCGTCAGTCGGTGCGAAAACGGTCAACGGCCCGGAGCCATCGAGGACTTCCAGCACAGCCGGGTCGGCATTTTCAATCGCCTGCAAGAGCACAGTAAACTCTGCCGGTTCGACTTGCGTCTGTGCGACGACCGTACCCGCGATGCTGCTCAATTGCTCATCGTCTTCTTCTACGGCCTCAGCGATGTCTTCTTCGGTCGCTTCGTTTTCCGGTGGCAGCAGCACAGCGTCGATTCCGTGTACGATCCCGTTGCTGGCAAATTGATTCGGGATGATAACTTCGGAGTCGTTGACGAAGGCGGTGTCATCTTCCACCGTGATTTCTAGCGCAGCGCCCTGAAGCAGTGTACCGAGCAGGGCACCATCCAGTGCGGCGACCGTCTGACCGGTGAACTCTGCCGGGACGATATGATAAGACAGCACATCGTTGAGCAAGGAGGTATCTGCCAGCAGCGTCTCCGCGTCCGTCTCCATTGCTTCGAGCAGAGCCGCGAACGCATCATCTGTCGGCGCAAACACGGTTACACCAGCGTCTTCGTCGGAGAGAACTTCAAGGAATATGGGATCCGCCGCTTCCAGAGCCGCAAGTAATGTTGTGAACTCTGCTTCTTCAGCAGATGCGGCTTGTAAGACAATGTTTGCGATGGTCACAGTTTCATCATCATCATCATCGTCCTGTGCGAGCACGGGTAGCGCGAGTAGCAAAAGCGCAGTTATAAGCAGAAATAAGCGTTTGTACATTTATTTTTGTCTCCAATCGTCAAAGCGAAATACTAAGGTTGCAGTGAATACTATGTCATCTCAAAATAAGTTGGCCTATAGACACGGTTAAGCCAACCATGAGCCGAATTTTAAGCAACAGTAGTAAATTTATTGATGCAGCACACGACCAGCATTCAAGATTGTCGAATCCATCAGCAAATATAAAAAAAGTAAAATTAAGATTAAGATGATTTACAATTAAATATTTATTGTGCTAGGATGTAAACAAGTTGCGAGAGCAACATCATAATCATAAACATCTAATCTAGGAGCTTTTATCATGATGTATCGTCCACAAGAAGAAGGTCAGGGTCTGGTTGAATATGCGTTGATCCTGGTTCTGGTCGCTGTTGTCGTCATTATCATCCTGACGCTGCTTGGCCCGGCAATCGGTAACGTGTTTTCCAACATCTTCGCACAGTTCACCTAAACCGGCGACTGTATCGAAGTAATTTGAACGGGGGCGGTCAATTGACCGCCCCCGTTTGATTCCAATGCCGTGTTTCGTCGTCTTTCTCAATTCTTTCTCATGGCCTCGTCGGCCTGCTGGTAGGACTAATTTTTCCCTCAAGTTCTTTTTTTAAATAAGTAAATTAAGAAATGAATACAAAAAAGTAAAATTAAGAAAATAGTGTTTGACAGCCGATTATTTATTGTGCTAGGATGTAAGTAAGTTGCGAGAGCAACATCATAATCATAAACATCTAATCTAGGAGCTTTTATCATGATGTATCGTCCGCAAGAAGAAGGTCAGGGTCTGGTTGAATATGCGTTGATCCTGGTCCTGGTCGCTGTTGTCGTCATTATCATCCTGACGCTGCTTGGCCCGGCAATCGGTAACGTGTTCTCCAACATCTTCGCACAGTTCACCTAAACCGGCGACTGTATCAAAGTAATATGAACGGGGGCGGTCTAATTGACCGCCCCCGTTTGATTCTCTCAACTATTGCTGCTGGCTAACCAGTAGGTTCTTCTGTTGCTTCTTCCGGCATGTCTTCCATGTCGTCTCCCATCGCCTCATCGCCTTCCGGCATCTGGAAACCAATTGATTCAAAGTCCGGCAGCAAGACGCTATCGACGATATGAACCACACCGTTCGAGGCGAACACATCCGGCGTGACGATGCCCACATCGTTGATCGTACCGTCAAGGCTGTCATACTCCAGTGTGCCGCCAGGGAACAATGTCGCAAAAGTCGGCAGCATCGGTTCTTGATCGTCTTCGCCCATCGCCTCTTGTTCGGCGTAGAAATCCAGCGCGGTGCTGCTCAGTTGACCGGGCAATACATGATAGGCCAGCAACAACGTCACCAGGTTCACATCAGCTAGAACCTCTTCGGCGGTCAGGCCAAGATCAGCGAGCGCGGCTTCAAAGGCCGCATCAGTCGGGGCGAACACGGTAAAGGTTTGCCCGGCCTGCGCACTCAAAATGTCGAGGATGAGCGGATCAGCCGCTTCGACCGCCGCCAACAATGTTGTGAACTCGGCTTCTTCACCGGCGGTTGCCTCGATGACAATATCAGCGATGGTCGGCAGGTCTTCCGCTATCATATCTTCGGGCATATCAATGGGGGGCGGCAAGATGACGCTACCAATCGAGTGGATGATGCCGTTGCTGGCTTCAATGTTTGCTGTGATGACTTCCGCACCACCAATCATCGTGCCTTCGCTGGTTGCATCAATCATCACCGCGCCGTTGGGTAGCAACGTACCGATATAGGCGTTATTATAGCCGACGAGGTCTTCGGCGAAGTAATCCACACCGAGAACGTGTTGTGCGAGTATCTGGTTAAGCTGGTCAGTATCTGCCAGAAGTTCTTCCGCTGTCAGGCCGAGATCGGCGAGTGCGGCTTCAAAAGCGGCATCCGTCGGAGCGAACACGGCGACGAAGGCATCTTCAGCAGAGAGCAATTCTAAAAAGACCGGGTCTGCCGCCTGTACTGCCGCCAGCAGTGTTGTAAACTCGGCTTCTTCACCTTCGGTAGAGGCGACTACAATATCCGCGATGGTACCGGGGGCGTCATCCTGCGCGAAAGTTGGCATGATTGCCAACATTAACAGTGATGTGATTAAAAATAGACGCAAAAGTTTTTTCATTTGACTACTCCATAGTAAAACTTAGACTTCGAGTAAGCATGCTCAATCTACATGAGGTCGTGCCAAGCATAATGTTAGGAATGGTTTAACTCTGACCAATGTTCGATCTGTGCGCGGGTCTCATCCGGCGCAGTTTGCGGGAATAGATGTCTGTGCCCGGTGATCTCGGCGTAATCCATCGTAGGCAGCTTGTCACGCATTTTTGCGACAACCGATGCTCGCAGCGTACCACTATCCCCACCACGTAGGGTCAGCAGTGGCAACCCGGTTGCCCGAAAGCGTGGGATCTCCTGCCAGAACGCCGTGTATGTCGAACGAAAATAATATGCCTCCCACTCACGAGGCCAGGCCAGGGTTAGCCCACCGTCGGGATGCGGCACCATGCTTTCCGTGTAGAGGCGTAAAGTCTCCTCAGGCCAATCTGCAAATAATCTTTTACCGCTGAAGTATGTGTAGGCCGCGTCAACACTCTCAAAGCGATTACGCCGGTGATCTGCACGCGCTGCAAGTGGATTCCCCAGATCAATGTTGAGCTTCTGGTTCAACCACAACAACCATAAGAGCGGTCGCGGGAAGATCGTCGGATCAAGCAACACCACACCCTTGAAGCGCGACGGCTCCATAACAGCCGCTGCAAAAGTCGCGATACCACCAAAGGAATGTCCTATACCGATCACATCATGCAGGTCATATTCCTGCAACGCTCTGGCGACATCTACCCCGCCCATTTGCTTCCAATCTCGGCGTTTTTCCGGCGGTTGCTCATCAGGCCACAGCGCACGCGGCAGCAAGCCGATAACGCGATAATGCACGGTCAGTGGCTCTACCAGTGGGATGTACGTCTGTGGCGGAAAGCCGTTTGCGACCGCCAGTGTCATTACCGGGCCGTCACCCCCAAAGTCGAATATGGGTTGCATGATTGTCCTTTCGATCAGCGCACGATGGTAAATATGATGAACGATGAGTAGAACACAAGCAGCATCACCGACTCACGCCGGGTAATCACACGGTTGAGCACCAGTGGCAGCAACAGCACGGCAAAGCCGATCATAATCGGCCCGTCAAAGCGGATGACGTATTGCATCGGACTGTATTCCGTTGAAAATGGCTGCTGAAGCAGGTCATAAATATTGAAGCTGAAGGTGGCGGTCGCCAATTGGATCGGTTGGATCACCGCCGTGATGCCGAGGATGCCCATCAGGTTATAGATATTCGAGCCGACCACGTTGCCGATGGCGATGTCGCTCTGCTCACGGAAGGCGGCGACCAATGAAGTTGCCAGTTCCGGCAGTGAAGTGCCAACCGCGACCAGCGTAATGCCGATCACCAATTCACTGACGCCGAAGTTACGGGCCAGGCTGGTGGAGCCACTGACCGTGAGTTGTGCGCCGACCAACAAGATCCCCAGACCGACCACCAGCCGCAAGAGTTCACGGGGGCGCTGTGACGGCACAATCGGTGGGTCTTCAACGGCTTCGATCTCTTGCGCCTCAATTGACACATCCGTCTCTGGATCACTCAGGACGCGGCGAGAAAACACGACCATCATCACGTTAAAAGCCACCAGACCTAGCACGAGCAGAATACCCTCCACACGGCTGATGACACCGTCGAGCAACGTGAGATACGCCACGACGGAAACGACCAACAAAATCGGGATTTCTCGGCGGAGCAGCACCGCCCGAACTGCTATCGGTGCGACCAGCCCGGTAGCACCCAGGATGAGGCCGATATTGGCGATGTTGGAACCAATCACATTACCGATGGAAATTCCTTCGGTGCCGCCGAGGGTGGCGCTCAGGCTGACCAGCAGTTCCGGGGTGGATGTCCCGAAGGCGACGACCGTTAGCCCCACGACCAACGCTGAGATCCCGAACGAACGCGCAATTCGGGATGCGCCGGTGACCAACCATTCGCCACCAAAAAACAATCCTAAAAGCCCGAAAACGACAAATATAAGATCTAAAACCACGCCTGCCTCCCCGCGTCGGGTGCCTCTGTAGGCTCCCATGAGAAAATCAATTCTCTTATAGTAGCATGTCAACAAACCTGGAAAAACACTCATGAATGGGGGTTGACGAAATTGTATCCCTTCGGGGCGTTCACCAATTAGGCGGCTGATTCCACCTCATCAGTTGGCAGATGAACGCAAAGACCCACCGGGTAAGTCGGCTGGCTCGTAGCCATACACACAGATGTGGGTGTTGAATGTGGCGCGGAACCGGGGAACGAGGGCCAAAAAGCCATTCCACCAAAACGTTAGAACGAGCCAAAACCTAAAATGCACTTCGGGCGCGGGGATCATCTCACGGGATGGGGTTATGTTGGCGCTCCGGTGCCTCCGGTGAGGTGTACTCGTCATCGCGCTCATAAACGCTGGCATAGTTTGCGTCGGCGGCGTAAACACCCTCAGCGTACAAAGCCTGATCGCCGGTGTACCAGGGCAACCATTTCACCGTGCGCAAACCCGGCGGGACAATCTTCATGAAGTCGAACTGCGTGACGAAATAGGCGATCAGAAATCCGCCGACAATATCAATCGTATAATGCTGGTGGCTGATGAGCAGTGACACGATCTGAACAAGTGCCAGTGGCAAAATCAGATAACTCAGATGTAACCGGCGTCTGAACCACCGCACGGTAAACTGATGAAAGAACATCACCTGTATTAACGCGCTGGCGGTGTGCCCGCTGAAGAACATGCCATGATAGAAATTCTGCGCGATGAAGTGATCCGCAGCATACGCCTCCACAGGGGGGCGAATTTGCCCCAACGGTGTAAGCACGATCACAAAACCTCGAATCATATACATCAAGATGAGCAGAAACATCAACCGGGGCAACTGCCGGAAGCGATGCCGGGCACTGACGAACAACAACAAAACCACGCCGACTTGCAAGCTACTAAACAACTCGCCGATTAAAATAAAGAGGTCGTTTCGTGGGATGAGGTCAAGCAGTAGATCAGGCGGTTGTGGTGGTGCGGGATAATTTGTCCGCAAGAACTGGATGTTCAGGTAAATGCTCACGACCATGATGATCGCAAAGCCGATGTTCCATAACATGCGTTTAACAAAGACGGGTTGCCGTAACTCTTCGTAAATGCCTTGCGCATGTGTTTTGATCGCCTGCCACATAAAGCACCGCTCCCCGCAGTTAGTCCCAAGACGCACCATTGCCAATCCTACAGAGTTTTACGTCTACTGGAAAGATAAAGTTCCACAAAGACCAGTCGGTCCGCACGACATTTCTCATTTAAGCCAATATTATGTCTTTACCGCCCAGTGGATGGCAGCATGTGGAGGGCATATTTCAGATGAAATAGCCATAAGGACAATAGCCGCCTTTATGGCGTCATGCTATGGTGGGGTCGTAGACCAGAAAAGGAATTTTTGATGCAAAAAGTAGACTTAAATTTTGCCGAAATCATCAAACACACGCCGGTAATCGCTAACAGCCTCGCCGTGTGGAGCCTGGGGCAGATGGGATTGGTCGTCAAAGGACCGGACGCCATTATCTACATCGACCCATGCCTGACAGACATCATCGAAGAGCGGGCTTTCCCGCCGCCGATTGCACCTGAAAACGTCACCCATGCGAACTACGTGTTGACCACCCACGAACACTTTGACCATCTCGACCCACAGACGATCAAAGGAATCGCACAGGCCAACTCGGAAACGCAGTTCGTCGTCACCGGGTGGAGCCTCGACATCATCGACCAGCTTGACATCGGCTCGGATCGGCTTATCGTGCCGGAAGCACTCGCGCCAATGACATTGGCGGGCACAACGCTCCGTCTAACTGCTGTCCCCGCCGCCCACTATGAAATCGAACACGACACGATGCGGGGTAACCGTTGGTTGGGGTATCTGATCGAGTGGAACGGCGTCACACTCTACCACAGCGGTGATACGATCCTTTATGAGGGCTATGAAGAAATGATGCTCGGCTTACCGGCGGTTGATGTTGCGATAGTCGCGGCGAACGGACGTGATTTTTACCGCGAGCAGCGCGACCTCATCGGTAATCTGTGGCCGGTCGAACTGGCGCGTGTGAGCAAGCATCTCAACTGGGATTTGATTATACCGGGGCATAACGACCTACTGCCGGGGAACACGATTCCCTACGCGCAGCATGTCGAAGCGATTGAACGAGAAAACCCAGCACAGAAGTTTAAGATTCTGCGCCCGGGTGAGTTGCTCTATTATGTGAAGACGTAGCCGCGTGCATGTCAGTCACGATCAGTGAAAAGCAGACCCGTCACCAGACCTGTTGTCGCGACGATCAACCCACCCAGGAAACCACCTAACCAGGCCGGATGTGTGCGCGGCACAGCGACAACTTCGATAACGTCTTCGTCTTTTTCAAGCTGCGTGACCTCGTGGATGACGGTGGTATCTATTTGCTGAATTTCTTGCTCGTAATGCGATTGGATGTTCGAGCCGTACTTATGTGTGTAGACCTGTGTGAACTCTGCGCCGAACAAGATCACCTGAAGCGTGTAGTAAAACCAGAGCAGGATCGCGATCAACGAACCCGCCGCGCCATAAGCCGATGACGCGCCGCTGATACCCAGGTAAATACCTACGGCGAACTGCCCAAAGCTGAACAGGATCGCGGTTACAAACGCGCCGATCCATACATCACGCCACTCGATGTGTGCATCTGGCAACACTTTATAGATCACGGCGAAAATCAGCGTGAGGATCGCCAATGAGAGCGCCAGATTACCGAGCTGCCATAACGGGCCGATGCCGGGCACGATGTCCTCCGCCGCCGCACTCAGCACGGAAATGACCGTCGTTGCGATGACTGCCAGCAGCAGAATCGACCCGAAGACCACGACCATCGCCGCCGCCAGCAGACGGTCAAAAACCAGACCCTTGATGCCACGATCCGGTTCAGGCTCCACACCCCAGATCGCGTTCAGCGTCATCTTGACCTGATTGAACAACCCTGACGCGGTAAAAAACAGCAACCCCAACGCCAGTAAAGTTGGCACGATGCCGGAATTATCAACATAGGTTGACTCGATGACACCCTGGATAAACTCGGCGGCACCTTCACCGATGGATTCGCTGATGCTGTCAATCACTTCAGAACGGGCTGCCTCTTCGCCAAGAAACAACCCTACCATCGTGATGAGCAGCACTAACAACGGCGAAAGTGCAAAGATGGTGTAGTAGGTCAGCGCGGCGGCCTGCCGACTGGCTTTGTCATCGAGCCACTTCTGCGCGGCTTCTTTGAAAACATCGAAAGTGTTGAGAAGATGGCGTTTCATGTCTGTGCGGCGATGCCTCCACTGAATGCGGGCGAACGAAGTTCAAAGTCGGCTTTTTGCTCAATCCGTGAGCCGTACAGGAAGGAATACACATAGGTAAACTCAGCGCCGAGCAGCAGTGAATGAGCAGAATAGTACACCCAGAGCAGTATAGCCAGGTTCGCCCCTAAAATGCCGTAGGCAGAGGTCACCGTGCTGACCGAGAGGTAGATCAAGATCAAAACTTGACCGATCATAATCAGCATGGCGGTTACCAATGCACCGATCCACACATCGCTCCATGCAATGTCGGAATCAGGTACGAAGCGGTAAATCAACGCCGAGAGAATGGTCAGGATGATAAAGACACCGATCGCAGTCAGCGCGGTGACGAACCCTGAAGCCACACCTTCGATCCCGGCTTCGCTCAGAACAGCGGGCATGAAAAATTGCAGCATCAACGCCGCGACGACGAGTGACATGCCTAGCACAACCGCGACTGCCGCGAAAACCCGTTCCTGGATGATGTCGGAGATGTCTTTATTTTCCGGCGTTTCGGCTTCCCAGATGTCGTTCATCGATTTGCGCAGGTGTATATAGAGGTAACTGGCGAGGAACAACACGGTCGCAATACTGATGATCGCCGCCAATGTGCCACCGTTGCTACCTTCGTTATTATAAGTGCCTTCGAGCAGTTGGTTGACGATCTCGGCTGACCCGGCCCCCGAAGTTTCCTGTACATACTGGGTGATGTTCTGTTGCACTTCCTGGTCGGCGAGGAAAGTCCCACCGACGGCAACACTGAAGATCAACAACGCGACGAAGGCGACCATCGCAAAAAAAGCGACTGCCGCCGCGTGATGGTTGTTGGGGTCTTCTTTCCACTCTTCAAGTGTTGCTTTTGCGAGTTGAGTAATATCGTTCACACAATCCACCTTTAAAATTTAGCTTAGCAAGTATGAAAAGCGTAGCGAACGAAATCGACTTTGAGGTGAGCCTGATCTAAACGTAGAATAAAAGCGGACTAATCATTCGATCAGCATCTAAACGCCGAGGTCACGCCGTTGGAACGCAACCAGGGCCAGCAGGAAGAGAATCACACCGACAAGCGACAGACCGAGATCATGCACCGGTTGGATGCCATCTAACATGGCAGCGATGCTGCTGTAGTAATGAAAGATCGACACAATGCTGATGAACTCCAACGGTGGTGAACCGGTAGCATCGGCGAGGCTGCTGATAAAAAAGCTGCTCAGCAAGAACAGCGCAACGATCCCGGCGATGGTGCGTGGGTCGCGTAGCCAGGTCGCCAATAGCACCGTCAACCCCAGGGTGACCAGCAGCACCGGCAACAAATGTACGATACCCGCCGTTGCTTGTTGCAGGTTCAACTCAGAGCCATCAACCAGCTTGGTACTCATCATCAAGACCGACCACATCACCAGCAGCACCGTCAACAATCCGACCAGCACGGAAAGGGTTTTTTCCACGAGGAAACGCCAGCGCGGTAAAGGCGTGCTCAGCAACAGGTCGAGTGTGCCGTTTTGTTCTTCCCCGATGGTATGGCGTAAGGTCTGCGGCACGACATACATCGACAGCAACAGCGGCCCCCAGGCGAGCGCCTCTAAGGCCAGATAACCGGGGAAAGTACCAAGTGCGCGGGTATCAATCGCCTCGTTGTTGGTGATGGCATCCATCAGGCCGAGGCCGCTCAACACGCCGACCAGCGTATTGTTTTCTTCCAGAATGGGATACAGCACGACGACGGCGCACAACAGCGCACTATAACCAACACTCCAGGTAATAATGCTCGGCAGCGCATCCAGCAACGCCCGTGAGAAGATGGTACCGGGGCGCGGTGCGCCGATCGGCTGACTCCGGTGGACTGCCGAGGATGATGTGCTCGTCGGCGCGGAAGTCTCAATCATGATAAAAATCCATAAATACCTGTTCGAGTCCGGCGGTTTCTACCCGTAAGTCATCGATTTGATAGGCGGCAGCGCGCTTGATGACCGCATCTAACGAGCCGTGAACGTGCAACCGCAAGAACCCCGGCCCCTGACGGACTTCGTGCACATTTTCGACCTCCAACCAGCGATCATCGTCGGGGACATCAGCGGAGAAGATCGTCACCACCCGAGCGAGTGTCGCCTGAATTTCGCTCATACGGGCGACGCGCCGCAACTGCCCGTGCCGCAAAATCGCGACCCGGTCACACACCGCTTGTACTTCGGAAAGCACATGCGACGACAGAAAAACCGTCTGCCCGTGTGCTTTTGCTTCGCGCAGCAGATCGTTAAAGGTATGCCGCATCAGTGGATCAAGGCCGGTCGTCGGCTCATCGAGAATCAGCAGCGGCGGACGATGCATCATCGCCTGGATGATGCCCAGCTTGCGCTTGTTGCCGGTTGAATAACTTCCCACCCGGTAAGACAAATCCAATTTGAGCCGCTGTGCAAGTTTGTAGGCATAGTCGAGGTCGCAACCGGGGCGTAAGGTGACCAGATAATCCAGCGTTTGTTTGCCGGTCATATGATCCCACAAAGAAAGCTCACCCGGCAAGAAACCCATCTGCCCCCGGACAGTCCGCGAATGCTGGCGCACATCCAAGCCAAAAATTTGCACATGCCCTTTTGTGGGGCGGATAAAATCCAACATCAAGCGGATGGTGGTGGTCTTACCAGCACCATTGGGGCCGAGATACCCGAAGATCTCCCCGGTTTCGATTTGCAGCGAGAGTGCATCCAGCGCGGGGGTGTCACCACGTTTGTAACTTTTCGTTAACTCTTGTATTTTAATGACCATGCTTCCCATTGTAAACGAAAAACATGGTCATGTGAGGTAAAAGATCGCAAAAAATCAGGTTTGCAGCACCTTAGGCTATTCCAGTGAAATGTCGAAGCAAGGCAAAAATGGTAATGGCGCGATTCGAACGAACCATTTGGGTAAGGCTTTGAGCCGTTCAAAACGTGACTCAAGCAAGGTCATTTGTGCTGATGTGAGTCTGATCCCCGTGTGATAGATGGTCTGAACGTGCTTGACGATGGGATGCAATCCACGA
>DAOTTX010000334.1:0-1618 GCA_034437515.1 Anaerolineae bacterium | reverse complement strand
ACATAAATTGCACAAAAAAGCACATTTTGGAATTTGAAGCGATTGCCCTGGGTGCGTCCGGTGATCGGTATCCCCTGGTCAGAGGACAACGCGGCGCTGTTTGATGCGATGGAAGAAGGCACGGTCTTTAACCTGACCATGAACACCGGTGCGATCCTGCGCTATGAGTTCGCTGCCAAGACGGAGGTGCTGCGCAGTGACACGCGCATCTTCCGGCAGGTCGGGCCGGGACTGGTGCTGCTGCTCATCGGTGAGACGGACGACGATGGCTTACCGACGGGCACGCGCACGCTGATTACGGCGACCTATCCGCCCGAACAGGAACTCTCACGCGGTGGGGAATTGGTCGGGCTTAGCGGTGCGGTACCGGAAGGTGAGACCGGATCGACGCTTGAGATGGCGGATGCCGCCACCATCACACTGCGGAACGTATCAACGGTTGAAGATGACACCATCGGGCAGCATGCGCTGCTGTTCGACCTCGACATCGCTGCTGGTGAATCTGCGCTCGACACGAGTGCCTGGCGCTTGGAACTGGTCGATGCGGGTGGTCAGGTGTATCTGCCCAATACGGATGTGATGGACGCGGCGGCTTATGGCGGGCTGCCCATTGATATTCCGGCGCTGGCCTTGATCCCAGCTTCGGTGGGTTATCTGGTGCCTGCCGATTTCCCCGGCGGGCGGCTGGTGATCGCTGACGGTCGCGGTGGGGCGGTCGCTTTCCGCTTTGCCCTGGAAACACAGGATGCACCCATAACGGTCGAATACGATGGGGTGGATGTGCGGCTAGTGAGCGTGACGACGGTGGATGGTCAGATCACGACGCGACTGCGGATTTACAACGGGCAGAGCGAGGCGGTGACCTTCGCCCAGGACGACATCTGGTTGTCGCTGGGCTATGCCGAAGACCCACCCGGCCCGCGCAATCCGGCAGAGGGTCTGCAACCCTTCACGCTGCTGCCGGAGCAGGCGGTAGACCTGACGCTGGTCTGGTATCGAGCCGACGAACCTCATGCCGCGCTTCAGGTAGGTAGCTACCGCTTTGCGATCCAACTAGATAGGTAAATTGAGAACGGGATGGATGCCTAATATCCATCCCGTCAGTTATATTTTCCAGGTGGCTTGATCTGTAAGGCACAAATCGATATGGCATCACTGTTTGCTTTGATGATGTTCAAACGTCTCCATGAGAAACACCGCCAAAGTCGCGCCTGCGTTCACAACTAGACGCGCATGACGAGGACTTATTCCTGACTGTCTTGATCGTCCATGTCCAGTACCATATAGATTCCGTAGCTCACTAATTCCTGTGATAACTTGTCCAAGACTGCTCAGCGTGCGCTTGATTAGATCTGCGCCTCTTGCCGTTTCGGCGACTTCAGTAGGGTCTAATTTAAGGATCTTCTGTGTTCGCTTCAATAGTTGGCCTAAGTCTTCCTTCCCGACAGTCTCTCCATTTGCTTCTAGTACAGAGTAGCTGAAATAGACCATGAGTTAAGCGACAAGTGGACGCCCGTTAAAAGTCCACTTGAACGGCTTTGCCAGAGCGCGATTGAAATAGTCAATAAAGTCAAGAATGCGTTGCTTCAAATCCGTTACCGAAGAGAAAGAAGCCCGT
>DAOTTX010000333.1:0-3492 GCA_034437515.1 Anaerolineae bacterium | reverse complement strand
GCGAACCCCACGGCAGCGGGAAACCCCGCACAGGCCCGCGTGAAACGGCAATGAAGGCGGTCGTTTTCCAGGACGACTTCGTCCGGCAAACGGCGAATCTGAAAGGAACGCGGGGCTGGTTCACGCATGTGGGTTCTCGGCTTTCCGGGGGATGGGGATGAAGTTTGGGTCGGACTCTCGGCGGACGAGGAAGATGTTTTTAGGGCACCTTGAAAAATTCACTTTTCGGCCTCGCTGGTCTTTTCGCTCCCTGGCGGTATCGCAAAAAACGGCGGAATATGAGCCCATATGCACCATTTTTTGCTCTTTGCCAGAAAGCGAAAATCCTACGCGATTTCCGAATTTGAATTTTTCAAAGTACCCTTTAGGTTGTGGTATCGTCTCTGCCGCCGAGTCGCTTCTTTCGGAATCGGCTGGGCGACAGGCCGTAGAGGCTTTTGAACTGGCGGCAAAAACTGAATTGGTCGGGATAATTCAGGGTGGCGGCGATTTCCTTCATGCTCAGATCGCTTTCGATGAGAAGTTTGCATGCCGCCTGGGCACGCCGGAGGATGCGATACTGCGCCGGGCTCTTATTGGTCGCTTTGCGAAAGCGTTGCGAGAAGCTTCGCAGGGAGATTCCCGCCCGCTGGGCCAGGTCGCTGACCGAGAGCGTCGTCGCGGGGTGCTCGTCGATGTAGCGTACCGTCTCGCCGACCATCGGGTCGCCCATGGCGTCACGTGTCAGTTCCGTGATGGACTCGTAGAGAATCACGTTGAGGAGCATCTCGGCCGAGGCGGCCAGGAGAGGCTCGTCGCGTCGATGCCAGGACCTGGCCATGGAGATGTAAAACCCCTCGTACCGCTGGATCGACTGGACGGTCATGGCCCACCAGAGCGGCCCGTCAATACTGGCCAGCCCCGCCGTGGCATGCTCCTGGTGGCGGGTTGGCTCCTGCACGAACCGAGCCGTCACCAGGTGCGGCCGGGAGTCGCCCGCGATGCTTCCGGCGTGAGAAACCCCCGGCCCGACGAGCAGCAACGAGCCGGCCAGGAGATCGATGGTGTCTCCGTCGATGTCGTACCGCGCGCGTCCCTCACAGCAGAAGACGGTATGAAACACCGACAGACTTCGCGGGGCAAATTGCCACGATGAATCCGCCCATAAATGATTGGCGTATTCCAGACGATAGTGGCACGACGATTCCCCTCGCTCCATGGCTGCGTTAATCGCATGGGGATCAGGGTGAACCGAGTGGACGAAGAATGATATGTCTTTGCTCATTATGACATGTAATTGTCGTAGAAAATAACCGGATACTCCATTATAATTAAACGAAGTGCGTTTCAAGTCAAGCACAAAATTGCAGAGATTGACATAATTAATTGTTGCAACCGCTTTCCCGTGGCCTTTGGGCCTTGCCGGGCGACTGACCGTTCGGGCTTGGGCGATCCCGGCGAAGCATTCATCCAGCGAAAGAGCGAGACATGCCGCACGCCCCTGAGAAGCAGTTACAACCCGAACGAGAACACTGCCCCGAACAGAGCGGCCCCAAGATTGTCCTGATCGGGGCGGGCAGTGCGTTTGGCAGCCGACTGTCGGTGGACATTCTCTCCCGCCCACCGTTGCAGAACGCGACCATCGGGCTGTGCGACATCGACGCCGATAAGCTCCAGACCACTCGACGTTATGTTGAAAAGGTCGTGCGGTGCAATGAACTGCCGGCGACGATCAAGGCGGATACCGATCGCCGGTCGCTGCTGGCCGACGCCGATGCAGTGGTGACCTCCATCTCGGTCGGCGGGCCGGCCTACTACGGCTATCCGTACGACGCCGAGATCGACATCCCCGCACAATACGGCGTGGCCCAGAACGTCGGCGACACCGTCGGCCCCGGCGGGGTGTTTCGCGCACTGCGGAGCTGGCCGGTCCTGCGGGGGATCCTCGACGACATCAACGAACTCGCGCCCCGTGCGGTGATCCTCAACTACACCAACCCGATGGCGATTCTCACCTGGGCCATGACGCAATACGTCGGCCGGGAGGTCATCGGGCTCTGCCACAGCGTCCAGCACACCACCAAGCAGCTCTGCAACTACCTCGGCCTGGGCGAAGAGCGATGGGACGAGGTCGTCGCGTGGGTGGCGGGGATCAACCACCTGGCCTGGGTTCTCCGCTTCGAGCACAACGGCCGCGATCTCTACCCGCAACTGCGCCAGGTCCGCAACGACCCCGAGATTTTCAAGCAGGACGAGATCCGCTTCGAAATCTTTGACCAGTTCGGATACTTCGTGACCGAGAGCAGCCGACACATGTCGGAATACGTCCCCTGGTACCAGCACGACAAGTCCCGCCTCGAGCCCTACCGCGAGATCACGCGCGGCGTCAAGGGCAAACGGCAGGCGTGGTTCGAGGACATGGGCGTCAAGGCCGAAGACGCCGACAGCATCGACCTGGTGACCTCCCACGAGTATGCCTCGGGCATCATCGAAGCCGTCTACGCCGGCACGCAAATGGGGTTCAACGGAAACGTGATGAACCGGGGCATGATTACCAACCTGCCGAGCCCCTGCTGCGTGGAAGTGCCCTGCCTGGTCGACCGGGCGGGCGTACACCCCTGCCATGTCGGTGCGTTGCCGACGTCGCTGGCCGCCCTCTGCCAGAGCAACGTCAACGTCCAGGCCGTCGCCGTCGAGGCCCTGCTGCACCGGGACCGCGAGCAGGCCCGCCGGGCCGTCCTGCTCGACCCGTCCGTCGGGGCGAATTGCAGCCTGGGTCAGGCCGGCCGGATGTTCGACGAACTCTGGCAGGCCGAGGGGGAGCTTCTGGCGGACTATATCTGAGGAGCTTTCATCATGAATATCCCGAGAAACCCGAAGTGCCGCCTTGTGCAACAGGCATCCAGCCCGCATGGACGCAGTGGGGCGTCTCCCATTGGTAACTCTCAATTCACAACGCATCATTTCGATAACAGGCGTGAGGGCTTTCGTACAAAAAACGGTTTTACCCTCATCGAGCGTTTGGCCTGCCAGCCGAAGCTTCAGCGAAGGCAAGCTCGGGCAGCGTTTACACTGATTGAGCTGCTGGTGGTCATCGCCATCATCTCCCTGCTGGTCTCGATCCTCCTGCCTTCGCTGAAAAAAGCCAAGGACCTCGCCCGGGGAGTGATCTGCCTGAACAATATCAAGCAGGTGACCACGGTCTTTCAGATCTATCGCGCCGATTGGGACGGCTGTTTTCCCAGGCCGCACGGCTACACCGAACCGGGACACGACGGCGAACTCTGGCCGAAGTACATACAGAACCACTATCTCGATACAAAGGCACTCTATGACTGCCCGTTCTTCGATAACGGCCCCGATGGCAACACGCCGCACAACACCCGCGCGTGTGAATTCGGGTATAACCATTATCTTGGCATGACCCTGGAAGAGGAGTCTCATAGCTGGGATTGCGGCAGACGTTTGCCTCGGCCCGGCAGGACCATCCTGCTGGCCGACAGCCAAAACCCC
>DAOTTX010000332.1:0-1601 GCA_034437515.1 Anaerolineae bacterium | reverse complement strand
CATCTGACGTAGGGCATCACGACGCGGGGCTGCCAGTGGATACGACCCACCTTGCAAAAGCTCGGCTAAATCTGCGACCTCGACAGCACTTGGATAAAAATCATGTCGCATGGTCACCACCACCCGCAGTCGCTCACACGTTGCCGCACCCGCCAGCATCGCCGCAAAGGGTGCGGCGTGTTCGGCATTTGCCAGCGTGAACAGCTCCTCGAACTGGTCGATGAACAGGAGCAGTTGAACGTGGGGATCGCTGTCTTTCAGCGCATGGTCGATGATACCTGTCAGCCGTTCAGGTTTATCATGCAGGCGTTTCGCCCGTTCCTCAATCTTCTCGTCACGCTCAAAGGGGTCATCCACCGCCAGCGATGGTACGGTATCCATAAGAACTGTCATCAATGCCTCAAAGGGATTGTTGCCCGCCCCCGGTGTGAAACGGGCACAGAGCCAATCCGCGCTGCCTTCGATGGCGTTGGCCTTCAAGCGCGGGATCAGCCCTGCGCCAACCAACGACGACTTGCCACTGCCAGATGCCCCGACTACCGCCACGAAGCGACTGTTTTCTAACTGCTGCACCAGCGCATCGGTTTCACGTCCGCGCCCGAAGAAAATCGGCGCGTCGTCTTCGGTAAACGCTCGCAGTCCGGGGAACGGTGAGCCGTCCCACACGTCCGCCTCTACCGTGCGGACGTTTTCCGCTTCCGCCTGCGCTTGCGGCGTGTCCGGGGCGGGTGGCGGTGGTGGTGGCTGTGTTTCGCCTTTGTCGTAGCGTTCCAGCAGCCGGACAACCAGTTCCTCAAAGAAAATCTCGAAGTCACGGCGGAAATCATCGGGCGTGTTGTACTTATTCACGCCGCGCACGATGCTACCGTCCTCACGGTAGAACAGGTCAGAGTTGAAGAACTCCTCCACGCGGTCATACTGTTCGCGTCCCTTTTTATCGCTGGACTTAAACAGCTTTTCCTCGCGCCGCCGGAAGATGATCGTTTCCGGGCGGTCACTGTCCAGCGCGTCCAGCATCTCCCAGTGCGTGCCAGAGAGATAGTCGGTGCCGTCGGTATCGGTGAAGGGTGTGCCCATCCGTGACCAGAAGATCACGACCACAATGTCACACTCGGACGGCTTGGGCAGTCCCCGGTTAATCGCTTCTTGTGGGGTCAGCGTGCCCAGCATGGCGGTTCCCGCGCCGGGTTTATCCCACGCGACCACGCGAAAGGCGACTTTCTCGCGGTAGGCGGGACGGTTCGGGAAGTAGTTGATCACGTCCAGGGCAATTTGGCGTTCGCCGTTTACGTCGCCGGGCGAGGAAATAAATACACGGATGTAAGGAATTCTATCGGCCATAACCTGCTCGCAAATGATGTCTTAAGTCTATATACCAATCATACTACGATAGGCTGTTTCTCGCCCTGCATCTATCTTGCTTTATCCCCATCCCAAACAAGTTGTCATATCTCCTCTCTTGTATCTCGCACAACGTTGCGCGGCAATTCTACAACGCAAGGGACACCCACCATCAAGCACCGGCAGGCGGTACGGTCGCTGCCTGCGGCAGCTAATCCCATTTTGTTGCCAAAACGGGACTACCGAACCACCTGCCTATC
>DAOTTX010000331.1:0-2963 GCA_034437515.1 Anaerolineae bacterium | reverse complement strand
GGCTCTTTAGGATTTCGCATGGGAGGGCCACATATGGGGGTACTCCGGCTGGGCGAATTGGCGATAGCCCTCAAGGTCAAGGTAAAGGCGTTGGAATAGAGTCGCGACCCGAAGGATGCCATAACAGCGCCGCTTGATCGTTTTGACCTTGTTGTTCAAACCTTCCACGAAACCACTACTGAGCCGGTTAACAAAGTAGTTGACTATTTCGTCCAGCCAGTTATTGAGCGTCGTCAGGAACTTGTCGAAGCAGGCCAGTGCACTGCGGCGGACTTTATCCGCCCACTTGAGCAATCGTTTCTTGGCTTCCTCTTTGGTCAGCTGCATCTCGAATATGGCCGTGAGTTCCTCACGGAATGTGTAGGCCAATTTCAGTTTGGGCGAATACTCGAACAAACGGCGGAGTTTTTTCCGTTCGTCAGCGGTCAAGTCCCGGTTGTTCTTGCGGATAATCCACATCATGTCTTTGACGACCTCTTCGTACTCTGTTTCTGGCAATATTTTTTCGAGACGGCGACGTTCTCGTTTGCGCACTTTATCAACACACTCACGGTAGTTCTTGGCTACGTGGTAACGATCTACCACGACATCGATCGAGACTTCAGGATGGGCCGCAGCGAATTCCTTGACCGCATTGGTGTACCCCTCCCACATATCTGTGCAGGCCGTTTCCATCGTTCGCCATAAGCGTTTGGGAATGCTCTCCAGAAATTGCCTGACGGTTTTCTTTTTGCGATCTGGCAAAACGGCTAGAACCGCTACGTGACCGTCAGCTTGCTGTGTGGTAACGATGGCGATAAAGTTCTTCCGTCCTTTGGTCAATGCAATCTCGTCGATACCGATGACGTTGAGTTCATCGAACTCGTCCCAATTCACGGTGGCGTGGAGGCAACGCTTGATGGCTCCCTCGACAGCATCGTAGCCTACGTCTTCTTTGCGACTGACATCCTCTACCGTGCTGCCGATCAACTGCAACATCAGATGGTGATCATACGCCTCGGTATGTGGGCTCTTGGTCTCGTACCAATCCAACGTCTGCGTAGTGATCTTGTCGTCACAGTGGGGGCATTTATACTGTTTGGGCCGTAGGCGGATATACACACGGTGGCCCAAGATCGGCAAGTGTCGCAACTTAATCCACCGCCCGTGGCCGTTGGATTTCGTGATCTTACGTCCACAGTACTGACAGATGGCGCCAATCTGTGTGCTTTTGACGGTGACGATGTAGTCATCTCGTTCATTCTGCTCTACTCTTAGCACGTCAACATCAGGAATACCTAAAGGGATTGAAATCATGTCGCGTGACTTGATACCCATAATGTTCAACATGGCATATCCTCCTGGTCTTTGCGCTAATTATACCATGCCCCCAGATGTGGGGGGTGTCATGCGAACTACCAGAGAGCCGGAATAGTCAAGGCGGCTTCGTCCACAGGAGAGGTGTAGTCGAATCCGTTCATCAATTTATTGTATGCCAGCTCGCTGCTCGAACAACCAGCGAGCAGGAGCAAGGGAAGCATCGCTTTAACAATGATGCGGTGAATGGCAGACATTTTCCCCTCCATATATCTTCAAAATCATCGAATCACTTCTCAGGCCCCGCAGCCACACATCGGAACCCCACGCCGAGATAATTGGCGCTGGGTGGGACAGGATAGCGATAGGCCGCACGGACACCGCTCCGCTCTTTTACTGGTTCAATTTGGCCTCAATATACTCATCCACGACCCGTTCCAAAATCTCCAACGGCATACTGCCATTGCCCACCACCACGCGGTGAAATTCCTTGATATCGAACTGGTCGCCCAACCGATCCGTCGCCCGCTGGCGCAGTTCCAGAATCTTGATCATCCCGATCTTGTACCCCGTCGCTTGAGCCGGCATGACGATATAACGGTCGACCTCGCCGTAAGAGCCCAAGACTTTTACCATATACTGCTGTGCGTCCCTCCTCGTCCAACGCAGCGAGTGGATACCGGTATCGACCACCAGACGCACAGCGCGCAGCAACTCAAAGTACAGGCGCCCCACATTGCCATAGGGATCGTCATCGTATATACCTAGTTCCCAGGCCAAGCGTTCAGCGTACAGTGCCCATCCCTCCCCGTATCCGTTGAGAAAAATGTCATTCCTGAACGTGGGCAGATCCATCTCTTGCGCCAGGGCGATCTGAAAATGATGACCGGGGATCGATTCGTGATAAGTCACCGACGGTATATACATTTTCGCCCGCCACGATCCAACCGTGCTCACGTGGTACGCGCCAGGACGTGAGCCCTCCTTGGCGCCCTGCACGTAATATCCGCCCATAGGACCGCCAACGACCTCCACATCTGCCTGGGGATGAACGTCGAACACCTGGTCCAAACGTCGGTCAATGTCTGCGATGAGCGTTTCGTGTGCCTGGATCAACTGTTCTTTTCCAGCTTGCGATCGGATGTCGTAATAGCCCGCGTCATCCGTAGCAGCGTCCAGCACATTGTTCAGGTTGACGTTCGAAGAATAGCCCAACTCGTCAAGTGCCTGGCGCATCTCGGCCTGGATGCGCTCGACCTCGGCCAGCCCCAGCTCGTGAATCTCCTGCGCGGTCAGGTCCGTCGAGGTTTGATCGCGCAGCATGTAGGCATAATACGCATCGCCATTGGGGAGTTTCCACACCCCGGCGTCGTCCGTCGCGATAGTCGCCAGGTGTTCGAGGTGCTCGATGATTTTCACGTAGGCAGGGATAAAGGATTCCTGGATCGCCGTCAACGCGGCATCGAGCAAAGCCTGCTTTTCCTCAGCGCTCACATCGTCCAGTTCCGCCAACTTTTCCTCAAACACCGTGTAGACCGAGAGCGATTGCGCTTTGATCAACCAGCAATTCCAATTATGAGGTTGAATCGCTAGTTTATGTAAAATCGAGTGTCATTATCGACCAGAAGCACCAGGCTAGCGTGCTCTTTTCAATTCGCTACGTCGGT
>DAOTTX010000330.1:0-28600 GCA_034437515.1 Anaerolineae bacterium | reverse complement strand
AATCCACCCGATGAGCATTTAATTTCTCGTATTTGGCGACGATTAACATGCTTCAGTGCCATTCACGCTAGCCAATCTGATCGATCTGCCGCTTAATTGGCGAAGGTATTGGCTTGAGCATGCTTGCCAGCGCTTCTTCCAACAGACTTCTGCCGACACAGTCAAACGTCTCACTAATCTTAACACTGGGGTTACTTATAATTGTCACCTGGGGTTTGTGAACCATCACGCCTTATCGAGGGCGGAGAGGGCCTGTGCCACACTTTCATCGGGCGTGATGCGCACCTGTCCAGCGATCACCGTGCCGGTTTCGTCGATGACCCAGAACGAGCGCAGCGGGGCCTGGAACGTGCGCCCCTTAAACGACAGATCGCCCCAGGCACCCCAGGCATCGAGCATGGTGTGATCAGCATCAGAAAGCAGAGCGTAAGGCAGGTTCTGGCTTTGCTGCCACGCCTTGAGGTCAGCGGGCGTATCCGCGCTGACGCCGAGAACGACCGCGTTACCGGCGTCGATTTGCGGGAAGGCATCCCGAAAGCCGCACGCCTGCGCGGTGCAGCCGGGGGTATCCGCTTTGGGGAAAGCGAAGATGACCACCTTCTGACCGCGATAATCACTGAGGTTGACCGTCTCGCCGTCCTGGTTGGGCAGGGTGAAATTGGGTGCAGGTTCGCCGATTTTGGGCATAGCAGTTCCTTCTCTCCAGGTGCAAAAATATCCTCGTCAGTGTACAGCCTTCCCCTGAAAACCCGATGAGACTGTGGTATCCTACGCGGCATGAGACGACTAAGCGAACGACAAAAGACCATCTTCTGGTTGGCTATCGTCGGGGGAATTCTGGCAGTTCTGTATGTTTCTACGCTGCAAACCATCCCCAACGGTTCCAGCCATTATTATATGATCGACGTGGGCGAGACACAGATCGTGCTCAACGTGTGGGGCACGCTGCACGCCACCGGCTACCCGCATTACGTCATCACCGGCAACGTGCTAACCGCCGTCCTGCGCACGGTCGGCGTAGACCCGGTGGTGGCTCCGGCGCTGGTGTCGATGCTGTGGGGCGCGGTCACGCTGGTGCTAGCCTACGCGCTGGCGCTGCATCTGAGTGGGCGGGCGTGGCTGGCGGCGCTGATGACACTGCTGCTGGGGTTGGTGCGCTCGGTGTGGGTGCATTTCACCATCGCGGAGATTTACACCTTCGGCACCATGCTGATGATGGTCTTGCTATGCCTTGCGTTATGGCGCGGGCAAATCAAGGGACGGATTTACTGGCTGGCGCTGGTTGGCGGGGTCGCGGTCGCCCATCACCGAGCGTTTATTACCATGATCCCCGCGTTGCTGCTGGCGACGTCGATTCACTTCCCGCGTGAACGGGGTAAGCTGGCGCAGACGGTCGGTGTGAGTCTGTTGCTGGGGTTGCTGGGGTTCTTGCCGTATATCTATCTGTATTTGCGGGCACGCGCCGGTGCGGATTGGGTCTACGGACAACCGGGCACGCTCAGCGGCCTGTGGGATGAGTTCATCGGGCGTGAGGCGTCACGGTTCATCGGCCCGCCGGAAAGTGTAGATGCGCTGGCGTCGAATTTTCAGATCATTAACGAGGTATTGCTCACCGATTTGACCCTGCCCGGCTTGATGATCGGCGTGGTCGGTTTGCTGCTGGCGCTGCGGATGCCGCGTTATCGTCTGGCGGGGGCGACCTTTGCCCTGCTGGGCGCGGTGTCTTACGTGTTCCATGTGGTGCTTTACAGCGATGTACTTTCCGCGTTGATCTTGCATGTCGTGGTCAGTCTGGCGTTCGGTTGGCTGTTCTTCGCCGCCGCCCTGCTCGACCCGACATCCTCAGAAGACGCAGGACAGAACAACACGCTACCGGCGGCGAGCATCGCGGTGATGGCACTGCTGCTGGTCGGCGCGGCGGTGACGCAAAATTACGGCTTCGTCGATGACCTCACCTCCGACCCGACCGGGTTAGAAACGGTCGAGCAAGTCCGCACTGCACCGGCAGACTCGACCGTGATGCTCGCGTGGGGGCCACGCTATTTCGCGGTCAGCTTCGCGCACGCCATCCGCGACGACCTGACTCACCTTGATGTGGTCGATGACAAAGCGGACTACAGCCGCATCGACGGCTTACTGGTCACCCCGGAATACACACGCTTTAACCAACCGCTGCCCTGGTGGGAAGACCGCCTCGGTGCGCCGGTTTATCCCTATGCCGCCGCGCCGGGAATCGTCGCCCTGGCAACCACGCCGCGCATCAACGACAGCGCCCCACCGGTACTCACCGTCGCCGACGAACACCTGACCTGTGAGCGCGACCGGCTCGTCCTGGATGTGACGTGGCACAGCGGAACCACGCCTGACGAGAACTTGAGTGTCTTCGTCCACGCGCTGCCGACACTGGACTCGCCGCCGGTGGCACAAGCGGATAGCTTCGCGCCGGTTTACGGCTGGCGTCCGCTGACGACATGGCAAGCGGGGGAGCAGGTGCGCGACATCTACACGCTGGCAGTCGAACCGGCACAGGTGGCCTGGGTGCGTTACGGCATGTATCGCACCACTGATAGTGGCGGTTTTGAAAACGTACATGAATATGAACTTCCGGTGGTGTGTGATGTGTAAAACCTTTCCCCCCTCACCCCTAAATCCCCTCTCCCACAAGGGGAGAGGGGACTTAAGCAGGTCGGCGACCCGACACTATACACACAAGCGGCCTGGGGACTTAAGCAGGTCAGCGACCCGACACTATACACACAAGCGGCCTGGGGACTTGAGCAGTGCGGCGACCCGACACCATACGCACAAGCGGCCTGGGAACTTAAGCAGTGCGGCGACCCGACACTATACACACAAGCGGCCTGGGGACTTGTGCAGTGCAGCGAGCCAGTGTGATACGGAGCCGGGAGGCGGCGCGGAATCACCCGTTATGCGTATTTTTCGCCTGGTTGGGATTCTCGTGGTGCTGCTATTGCTTGCCGCGTGCGGCACCGAGGACGACAGCACGCCACCACCGACCGAGATCGTACTGGCGAAGCGTATCGCTACACTCGCACCCACGCAGATGCCCAACACGACCGACCTCACCGCAACCGCGCAGGCCGCCCCTGCTCGTCCGACTCGCGCACCGGCCCAGCCGACCGCTTCCCCAACGCCCTATGTCGGTGTCTTTCTCGGTAAGGCAGAAGTCGATCTGCTGGTGCAAAATGCCGCCCCGACGCTCGACGCGCTCGACCTGCCGACCCGCGCCCAACCCGGCGACACACCGCTATTATGCGCGATTCCGATTGATACCGTCTTCGGGACGACCTGGGCCGGACAGCGTAATCTCCAAAATCGGATGGGTTGCCCGATCCAGCAGAGTTTCGGCTTCAATGGGTCGATTCAAGTATTCGAGGATGGTGCGATGTATTTCAATCCAGATACCGGTGCGATGTGGGCCATCTCACCGGGGCAATTGGGTGAAGTTGGCGAATTCTGGTTTGTCGAACAACCGCCCGCCGATCTGACGCCAGTCGCCATTAACGTGCCGGAGGGTTTTCAAGGCCCGGCGGGGATCTTCGCAGCGGTTTGGACGACTTACCCCGACATCCGGCAGGGCATGGGCTTTGCCATCACCGGGGAACAAACGATTGGGGTCAACTTGCAACGAATGGAAGGCGGCACCCTGTTCGCTGACGTGACGGTGGGGCAGGTGTTCGTGCTTGATGTTGACGGTGATGTCTTCGGGCCATATTAATCGTTCGAGGCGCTGCTCATGACATCCAAACGTACAGTCGTTAGCGCAAATCAGCCAATGGGCGTACATCTGGGTATCGCAAAAGACATGACGTGATCCCGGAGAGAGAGTTTCAAGGGAAATCATCTCCGGTTCTCACGTCTTCTCGACCGACCTGGGCTATTCCTCGATAGGGATACGCACCCGGTTGGAGTTAGATTTAGCTTCCTCGGTCTCGGCTTCGGTGTCGTCCTCCGCGAGCGCCTCTTTGATCTGTCGTTGCAGATCAGGGTTAATCACCGCGCCGGGGTCGCCTTGATTCTTCTGCTTGGTCGGCTCCGCTGAGGCTTGTGCGACGTCATCGCTGATGGTCATGTTGACCTGCTCACGCTTCTCTTTGATGAAGTCACGTACCTGTTGCTTGTATTCGGCGTCCTTCTCACCAAGGCTGATGCGCCCGTTCCACCATAGCAGACCCGCACCCGCCGCCAGCAGTAGCCACGCGCTCAAACTCTGGAAGATCAACAGTTCAAAGAACAGCGCGAAACCAGCGAACGCCATCAGGCCGTTCTTGACCATGCCCTGACCGGTGCTGACCTCGTCGTGTTTTCCGGTTCGTTCACCATGATAGCGCATCGCCAACCCGACGAACACGGGGTAGAGCGTCCATGCGTAGGCCCAGCTCTCGAAATGTCCGGTGAGGTTCTGCACGAACAAGATGGCACCAGTACCTGCGATCACTGCGCCGGGGAAGATCAAGCCGGTGCTGGATTTGCCGCCCTGGGTCGCCGCGAACACCAGCGCAAGCCCTGGCAGCAAGATGAACAGCGGCCACAGCCCGCCGATCAAGATCATCAGGCCAATGCCGATAAGCACCCAGGCCACCGGATTTTGTTTGTTTTCTTCGTAGAGTTGTTTGATTTGCTCGTTCATCGCTTGCGCTCCGTGTGTTTTATTTTGGTCTTTGTTATGTATACGCGCTTGACTTTCGCTGCGTTGCAAATCCGGTTATAGGCAAAACGAAGAGTTGACCGAAGTGAGTGATCTGCGTGATGTTTTTGTTCGAGTTTCGCTGAAGTGATCGCACAAATGCGTTTGCCACAACTGCGGCTCATGCGTAGTTTACGCGACCAATCACATGATGCTGGCGTATTGGTCGCGTGTGCGAGAATAGACGACCTACTCGCTTAACTGGATGATGGTGGCGCTGGTCGGCGGCAGTGTGGCGACGGGCGTATAATCGGTGAAGCCACCTGTGTCATTGAGTGTTGGCGCGGTGACCTCACCTTCGCCGAGCAGCAATGTGGGAGCATCGATGGCAGTCATGTCACTGGCGGCGAGGGTCAACGTATAGGCTTCGATGGGTTCTTCGTCGAGGTTAAGCACGACCAGCGCCGCCTGTCCATCGTACTCACGCAGATAGGAGAGCACCTTACGTTCGCTGCTTTCCAGCAAGAGGAAGCCACCGCGCCGCATCGCTTCGCTGGCACCCCGCGCCTGGATCAAGCCACGATAGTGGTTCAGCAACGAGTCGGGGTCATCGTCCTGCGCGGCGACGTTCACGCTCGCCACATTGAAGGCTGGCAGTCGCCAGGGGTTGCCGGTGGTAAAGCCGGCGTTCGGGCTGCTATCCCACTGCATCGGCAAGCGGATGTCCTCATCGGGCTTGATACCGGTCATGCCGATCTCCTCACCGTAGTAGACGAACGGCACACCGGGCAACGTCAGCAGCAGGCTGGCGGCGTTGGTGGCGGCGTCCATGTCCTCAGCGACCTGGCTCATAATGCGATTCTGGTCGTGGTTGGTCAGGAAAGTGGCGTACTGTCCATCCGGGTAGACCTCATAGACCGTTTCCAACTGGCGCAGCACGGAGCCGGTCGTACCGAATTGCGCGGTGCGGATGATGGCTTCGGCAAGGTCAAACTCAAAGGCGATATCGACCTGTTCATCAACATAGCGTGAGATTTGCCCGGTGTTGCTCCACACCTCGCCGACGAGCAGCGCATCCGGGGCGACTGACTCAACGTGATCGTGAAAGTCTGCCATCCAGGTGAGGTTTTGCCGGGTATTTTCCTGAGCGCGTCCATCGGCGATGATGAACTTGATCGCATCCAAACGGAAGCCCGCCACGCCGACATCTTCCAACCAGAAACGGGCGATGTCGTACATCTCTTCGGTGACTTCCGGGTTTTCGTAGTTCAAATCCGGCATCCCCTGCCAGAACACACCGTAGTAATAACGTCCGCTGAGTGGGTGCCACACATTTTGACCATCTGGACCGGGGTAACCGGGGTCTTCGTCGGCCCAGACGTACCAATCCTCAAACGGTGCGTCCGGTTCACGAGAGTTGATGAACCATTCATGGTCGCGTGCGGTGTGGTTGATGACCAGATCAATCACGATGGAGATGCCGCGTGTCTCGGCCTCTGCCAGTAGTTCCTCGAAGTCTGCCATCGTGCCATATTCCGGGTTGATGCCACGATAATCCAGCACATCGTAGCCGTGATAACTCGTCGCCGGGCTAATCGGCATCAACCAGATGCCCGTAATGCCCAAATCGTCGGTAGTGGTCGGGTCGCCGTCGTTCAGGTAATCAAGCTGCTGGATGATGCCCTGAATATCACCGATGCCGTCACCGTTGCTATCGTAAAAACTGCGCACGAAAATTTCATAGAAGACCTGACCGTCCCACCAGTTGCCCTCGGCCTCGCCTTCGACCAGACCCTGCCCACTTGACGGTAGTACGATCAATAGAAGCATCATCACGAACAACAAAAGTTTTTTCATTCTTTAACCCCAGGTTATTTTAATTTTCCGCTTAACAATATAGCAAATTCAGGCCGAATAGGAAACCTTTATGCTGGTGGACTCACTTTCGGCTTAATATATAGTAAGGTGCAACAAAATTGATATGTAACAGGAATGCCATGACCGCCAGCAATGAACGCAGCGTTAATATCACAGATGATGCGGCCTACATTCAATACCTCGAAACACGGATAGTCTCGCTAGAAGCCAATCAATCGCCTGACTGGTACCAGCAGATGTTTGAGGCCAACCCGACCGCGCAACTGCTCATCCAACCGGAGGCATGGGCCATCGTCGATGCCAACCCGGCGGCGGCATCGTTTTATGACCTTACCCGTAAGCAACTTTGCGAGATGAGCGCCGCCGACCTCAAAGGGCATGATCCCCAGGCGATGCTTGAGTTGCTGCAAAAGTTGTTCGCAAGCGCACAAGCAGGTCAGGCGCAGGTACAGCTCCCCTGCCAGCACACACAAACCAATGGAGACAGACGTTATCTGAGTGTCTCACCCGCTATGATCGAACAGGACGGTGGGCAACTGCTTTATCTCGTCTTGCATGATATGACCGCACAACGGCAGATCGAAGAAAACCTGCGCCGCAATGAGGCGATTTTTCATGAGGTCGAACGTATGGTGAAGGTCGGCGGGTGGGAAGTGGACATCGAAACGATGCAGCCTATCTGGACGCCGGGAACGTATGAAATTCATGGCTTCGACCCGGATGACGCGCTCCAGATCGAACGCTCGATTAAGCAATATTCACCCGATGACCAGGCGGTCATTACGCAGGCCTTCCAGAACACCATCGAGACGGGCGGATCCTACGACCTCCAACTGCAATTTATCAACGCAGGGGGTGATCCGATGTGGATACGTACTGTCGGTCGCCCACTCATTGAGGACGGGAAAGTCGTCAAAGTGTATGGCACGTTCCAGGATATTACGCATCAGAAGCGGGTCGAACAAGCCTTACGTGAGAGCCAGGAACTTTATCAGAACATCGTCCAATCACAGACGGAATTGGTCTGCCGGTACACGCCGGATACACGCATCACCTTCGTTAATGAGGCTTACTGCCGCTATTATGGCGTCACCGAAGCGGAGGTCATCGGGCAGAGTTTCTTTAACACCGCCGCCGTCGAGAATCATGGCTACCTGCGCACACACATTCAGAAATTGCTCAAGACCAGGCGGCCCAAGGTGCACGAGATATGGGTGCGGCATCCCCAAAAGCATTATCGCTACCAACAATGGACCGACCAGGTTATCACCGACGCTAGTGGTGATGTGATCGAGATTCAAGCTGTAGGCCGAGACATTACCGAGCGCAAACACATCGAACAGGCCCTGCAACGCAGCGAATCACTCTATCGCAAATTAGTTGAGAACCTCCCCAACGCCGCCGTCATGATCTACGATGAGGACTTGCGCTATCTGCTGGTGGGCGGCAAGTTGATCGCCGTATTCGGGTTCGACCCGGCAGAAATCATGGGTAAGACATTACACGAAGTCGCACCACAGTGGGCGGATTCGGTCGAGATATATTATCGTGCAGCGCTGCGCGGGGAGGCGAACCAGATCGAATTTGAGGCGATGGATGGCATGCTGGATGTACAGTTCATCCCGCTGAAGTTCGGGCAGCAAGCGGTTGGCATGGTGCTGATGGTTGATGTCACTGAACGTAATCAGCAGCAGGCGCAAGCGTTCAAACTCGCGGTGGAACGAGAACGGATAAATGTGCTGTCAAAATTCATTCAGAATGCCTCGCATGAGTTCCGCACCCCGCTCTCGACGATTAATTCGAGCACCTATCTGCTCAGTCGCCTGACCGATGCTGATAAAGAGCGCCGCGATGAAAAACTGGCGCTGATTACCGGACAGGTCGAGCGTCTGAATCATCTGGTGGATATGTTAGCAAAGATGACCATGCTTGAATCCGAACCGGCGCTTACTTTTAGAGTGAATGACCTCAACCAGATCGTGGCTGACATCCTCAACAAGCGGCACGACGCGCTCCAACGAGCCGATTTGACCCTGCACAAACAGCTTTCATCATCGTTGATCAAGCTGCCGCTGATCGTCTCCGAAATTGCACAAGCCTTTGACTACATCATTGACAATGCCATCCGTTACAACGTCCCCGATGGTGATATTTTCGTAGAGACGGCGCTCGTCGATGCCGATGCGCAGGTCATCATCCGCGATACGGGTCAGGGAATGAGTGAGAGCGAAAGAGTCCATGCTTTCGAACGCTTCTACCGGTTAGACAACGCACACACCACACCCGGTTTCGGGCTAGGACTGGCAATCGCACAAAAGATCGTGCTGCTGCACAACGGCACAATCGAACTGGAAAGCCAACCCGGTGTCGGCACGACGGTCACGGTCACACTGCCGCTGGGTTAGATGTTGCGCCCATAGGGGAACTGTTGTAAATCCCACATCTGAACGCTATGCTGCTCGTCCTTCATGTTTTTGATAAACAACTTTTGCGCGTTAACCAGCGCCGCCGGGAAGGGGGCGATGTCTGCCGCGTCGAATTCGCCGGTGATGATGACATTCTCGAAAAACGCGCGTCCGCTGTTGTAGTGGGGCGCGATGATCTTGCGTAGGATGCCATCGTATTTGACCAGCACAGCGTTACGGCGCTCGCGGATCAATCGTGCTTCGTAGGCGGCACGGCGTTTTTGCTGGCGTTTTTCCATATCGCGTAAAAATTCTTCGGAGATGCGCTCGCCGGAAACTAATGGCATGAGTTCGGGCGGGCGCGCCAGATAGCGCCGGTCGGTGATGTAGCTGAGTTCGGGCGTGGTGCGCGTCAACGGAGTGCCAGTAAAGACCCCTGCAATTTTGACCTTCGCACCGATGAAAAGGTCTTTGTTTTGCAGCAAGTCGATCAACGTGATCGGGGAGAGCTGCCCGACACCGATATTATCGTAGTCGATGCCATGCGGGATGAAGTATCCCGTATACCCCCATTTGGGGATCATGACCTGAAGACTCTCGATGGCATCCAGCATGTAGGGGAAGGGCTTTTCTGGACTGGGCCGGATCTTGCCGACGATCTTTACTTCAATCGGACTCAGCCGACCGAACGGGGCGAGAAAAGCGAGCGTGTCGGCGAGTTGCATTTCCGCGCCGTTGCTCTGGGCAATGCCTCGCACCAGGAATAACGCTCTGCGAGTATTTTCGTGTTCGGTTTTGTCTTCGACAATGTAAAAGAGCTGACCTAATCCTCTGTTGGAGGCGTTGACCAACCAACCATCAATGATGATCGTCTGGTCGGCTTCACATAGCGTTTGGGCATCTCTGAGGGCGACATCAGCACGCATGGGTGTTCCCCTGAAGTGACGGAATAACTATCTCATATTGTATAACAAATTCGATAGTTCCACGTTCCCCTAAACTTGGGGGGTATCAGGGGACTAATCAATCAGCTTTGGGTCGACGAACTCAGCAGACTTGAGGAACGCCATCAACACATCCGAGGTCGTCACGATTCCGATAAGTGTTTCCGACCGCATAACCGGCAGCGCGTTGATCGAATGATCCAACATTAGCCGTGCCGCTTCGTGCGCTTGCATATCCGCCTCAACGATGATCGGTGCCGGGGTCATAATTGCAGCAATCGGCGTCCGATTAGTAATCACTTCGTCTTGCCAGCGTTCACGCAGCACACGCGGTGAGTTCAACGCCAGCAGACAGTCACGGTCACTGACGATGCCGATGAGATGGGACGCGACACTCATCACCGGCAGATGACGACATCGATATTCGTCCATCAAGGCCATCGCGGCGGAAAGTGGTTTGTCTTGTCGAATAGTCACTGGTTTATTTGTCATTATATCAGCGACATACATAGTAGAGCCTCCAATCAGTTATATCCTACATCATAGTCGGGTTTCAGAAAGTTATGGTCATCGGAATAAGGTGATAGGTGTCATGTAAATATTTTTGGGTAATGTGGCCTGTCGCTGAAATATCATAGAGTTGCCGTCGATAGTACATTGCACGTATGAACAGAAAATGAAAGTGGTCATGTGTCACCTTTAGGCATGATGAGTGTCATACATAGAGGAGTCCGAAATCGGGTAGAATAAATAGAGCATGGCGTAGAACATGACAAAGAAGACAAAGGACAAGTTATGATTCGGATACTCATCGCAGATGACCATGCTGTCGTCCGCGCAGGGCTAAAGGCACTGCTCGAACAACGCGACGGTTTTCATGTTGTCGCGGAAGCCGCTACCGGTGAAGAAGCGGTCAAGAAAGTACAGGAATATCACCCGGATGTCGCTGTTCTGGACATTCGTATGCCCGGTCTTTCCGGCATTGATGCCTGCCGCAAGATTATCGAAACCGTCGAAGACTGCCGCGTCGTGATGCTCACCTCATACGCCGAAGATGAATTGCTACTCGCCGCGATTGACGCGGGGGCTTCCGGTTATGTCCTCAAGCGTATTGGCAGTAATGAACTCGTCCGGGCGGTGGAGCGCGTCAGCCAGGGTGACGGCACGCTTGACCCCTCATTGACGAAAGCGGTGTTTGAGCGTGTGCGTGAGGCCAATAAAGCCGAAGACGCCTCGGCATTCGCGGATTTAACCTCACAGGAACTTCAGGTATTGGCGCTGGTCGCACAGGGATTGACCAACCGGCAAATCGCAGTCAAGCTCTACCTGGGTGAAGGCACCGTGCGAAACTACGTCAGCAGTGTTCTCTCGAAGATCAACGTCAGCAACCGTTCGGAAGCGGCGATCTACGCGGTAAAACACAATATTCAAAAGGTCGTGCAGGTCAAAGACTAAGGCATCGGGATGTGGATAATCAGCGCGGTACCGTGATCGGGTTCGCCCCGGACTTCCAACGTACCACGTAGTTTATCGACCCGTGCCCGCATATTCTGTAAGCCCAGGCTCTGGCGGTTTTCTGGTTTTTCCGGGTCAAAGCCGATGCCGTCGTCACGAATGGTAAGCAGAAACTCAGACATGCTCTGCTCGCAGCGGATCGTCAAATGTTCGGCCTCCGCGTGGCGTATCACGTTGCTGATCGCTTCGCGTGCTACCATGCAGATCGAGTCAAAAAGATGTATCGGCAGGCGTGGCACCTTCTCCGGTGCATCTACGCTGATCTTCAGGTCATCAGGGATATACAGCCGCATCAAGATATGATTGAGATGTTCGCGCACGGTCAGCGTGTTTTCTGTTGATGCTTTGAGATTCATAATATAATCGCGGATGTCTTCGATGACGTCATTTAACCCCTCGATAGCGCCGTCGATGTTGTCAGTACCCAGCACCCCGCGTTTGATGAGGTCGAGTTGCATCCCCACCGCATAAAGTGATTGGATGACACCGTCGTGCAGTTCCATGCCGATACGTGACCGTTCTTCCAGCACGGAAAGACGTTGTTGGTTCTCCCGTAGCTCCGTCCCGGCGATAGCGAGCGCGGCATAACCGGAAAGTGCCTCTAACAGCCATTGATCCTGTACGGTAAACGGCAGCCCGTCGGTGCGATCCGTCAGGTAAAACATACCGAACAACTCACCACCAGCTTTGATCGGCACACCGAGCATAGCATCCATCGGCGGGTGCCCCGGTGGGAAGCCGACCGACCGTGTGTCCTTTTGCATGTGGTCGAGGCGCAACGTTTCCCGGTTGTTCATGATGGCACCTAGCAACCCGCGTCCTTCCGGTAGATGCTCGATCTTTGCGACGTCCTCTTCGCTGATACCGGAGACCTTAAAATAGTGCAGGCCGCCTTCGCCATCAGGCACACCGAGCGCGGCATAGCGTGCGCCGATCAACTCACGGGCGGTATGAGCGATACGTTGCAGCACCTCCTCGATCGTGTCGGCTTCAGCGGCTTGCACAACCGCCGTAGCGATTTGATGCAATTGATCTGACTTGATGTTTGTGGTGTCCTGGGTCATCGCTCTATCCTCTTAACTACGTGGCACTTCTTTTGTCATACAGTGTACCGCACCGCCACCGTTGGCACCGATTTTACAGTCAATCGGGATGATTTCATAATCTGGCATGGCTTGTTCGTATATGCGTAGGGCTTGTGCATCGGTCTTCAAACCATACACCGGGACTAACACCCGTCCGTTGACCGTCAGGGCGTTGGTGTAACTGCGCCGGATGGGATAGGCAAACCAGTTGAAGTACAACGGCGGTGTAGGTAGTTCAAGCACATGGTAACGAGCGCCATGCGCGTTGGTCTGCTGGCGGAAGATCGCCGCCGCTTCGCGTAGTTCGGCGGCGGTGCTGCGTGTGGTCGGCGCGGAAACGAGAATCGTCTCCGCATTTGCCAGCTTCACCAGCAAATCGACATGCCCGGTGCTCTCAATGCGTAAGCGTGGGGTGATGATGAGCTTCTCGAACGCGAAGAATTGGTGCAGATATGCCTCCAAGGCCGGGCGATCATAGCTGGGGTTTTCCTCAAAGATGCGCCGCGTCATGATGAGTGTACCCTCACCGTCCGTCCACAGGTTACCGCCTTCCGTGTGTAGTTTGAGCGACTGCACCGGCATCCCCATATGTGCAGACCAGAACTGCGGCATGGCGTCGTCGCGGGTTTGTGGATAGTGTGGAATGTGGTCATAGATCGCGTCGAAGGCGACACGCTCACCGTCGGCGTCGTACCCGACGATTGGGCCGTAGTCTCGCACCCAGATGTCATCAGTGGGGACGACGAGAAAACGCACACTATCATCACATAACTGACTCCGTTCGCGCAGGTAAACGCTGGCGGCATGTGCCCACATCGGTGCGGGGACGGTGACCAGTACATCAGCGACCGGGGCGATAGCCTCGACCATCTGCGCGTGCAAATCCCACAGCGGCGGGTACAGGATAGGCCAGTTGACGATGACAGCTTCCATCGGTTCCCATTGAGCGGGCAGACGTGCCGGCAGCGCCGCTTGCTTCGGCAGCGGTCGGTCAGGTGTATGTTCAACCTGTGTGGTGCTGGCCTCCAGCATATCGCGGATCTCGCTCAAGCCGTAGGCAGGCAGCAACCCGTAGCGTACCAGATAATCTGCCATCGCCGCGCTATCCGTTGGTGGTTGGCGATCCTCTTCGACCGGATACCATGCCCCCCACAGCGGGTTGGTCAGCTTGTGGAACCAGCCACGCCGCCGCCACAGCGGATACGGAATATAATTAAATTGCAATGGGAACATGCAAGCCCCTACTCGAAATGTGTTGAAAAGACAGGAAAACCGGGCATTCGATTGTATGCCCGGAGACGATGTTTAGGCTTCTTCTACGATGGATTCAGCAAAGAAAACCGGGTTACTGATGATGCGCCGTACCGGGCATTTACCCATGATTTCCAGAACGCGCTGGTGCTGGTCTTCACTCAGCGGCCCTTCAATGATGATTTCTTCCGTAACTTCATGCACAAACCGGGCGTCACCATCATAAGCCGGGTAGTCTTCCGCTTTAAGACGTTCAAAGCTGAGGTTAATCGTAATCGCGTCGATTTGCCAGCCCTTGCGCTGTGCATAGAGCTTTGCCGTCTGCGCCATGCAAGAGCCAAGCGCCCCAAGCAGCAGTTCTTCCGGGTTAGGGGCAGTGTTGGTGCCGCCGTTTTCTTCCGGCAGGTCGGCGTGCCACTCAAAATCGCGTGTGCTGGCAGTGGTCTTAAAGCCATCACCCATATGTACAGAGACGTATTCCTTAGCCATAGTCGTTATTGCTCCTCAATGTTTATCCTGTTTCAATTTAGATGCTACCAGTGATAATGGCCTTACGAATCAAAAAGACGTACCCACAACCGGCACGCCTTCATATCGCACCGCTAGCTTTTGTTCTTCTTCGGCGCGCCGATGCGTCGCAACCCTTGATATTGCGGGTTGCCCTGGATCTGCTTCCAGCGTTCGTCGCCGCCGTCGGTGTGCCATTCAACCACATAGAGGCCATCCGCCCCTTCGTATTCTAACACTGGCTTGAGGTTAAACAGCATCTGGCGGATCACGCCGATCAGTTCGCGGCGCTTCTCCCCAGATTTCAAAATAAAGTAGTCACCCGGCACCCATTCGAAGATCACCGGCATCCCGTTCCAGTTGCCTTCCATTTTGATCGGCGGGGTCGCTTGCAGGCAGTTCATAAAAAGTCCTTGCAAACGATTTTTCCATAAAGTGTTGTTCACGCGCTCTTCGATGTAGTAAGGGCGCGGCTCCGGCGTGGAGTAAAACCACCTTCTTGAATCCGTTGCCATCGTTGCCTCCGCTAAGATTTTGAAAGGGTTATTCTAACGTAAGTTGCTATCATTGTTGATGGATAAGTATACCGTCAAATGTGGAGTCTTGACCAGACTTCGGCGAAATCTACTTGATAGTAGCATCCCAGCTATGAGCACGCTATGGAATTCATTACATTTTACAAACCATAAAGCGCCCGTGTTGGTACTTGGGCACGGTTGCAATATAATGAAGTTAGAATGCAGTAAGCGTTCTGTATGTCAGGTGATAGGAGATTATTATATATGAATAAACTTTGGATTCGTCTTACGGCGGCGTTACTGGTCGGCGTGGTGGGGGTGTTGGCTTTAACGGTCGTCAGCGCCCAGGATGAAAGTGCCGGTACGGGTGACGCGGTGCAGGCCCGTTCTTTCGAGGCTGAGGCGCTCGGCTACGAGCAAATCGGCACTTGGCAGACCGCCGAGGCCGCCGGTTTCAGTGGCGAGAGCTACATCTACAGCGAAGGCGCGGACGCGCTGCTGCGGATGCAGTTCGCCGGTAGTTATTTTCAGGTCGATTACGTCACCGGCCCCAGCCTGGGTACGCTGGTCGTGGAGATCGACGGCAACATCTGGCAAACGGTAGCGACTGGCGCTGAGACCATCGGCAGTGGCTCCCTGGTGTTAGACTCATTGCCTGCCGGTGTCCATATGGCGCACATTTACGGCGAAAACGGCGGCATCGGCATTGACAACATCACCGCGACCATGCCGGTCGTAGAGACGAGCAGCAGCGCCCCCCCGCCCGCCAACGACGAAGCCGTCAACGCGACTGTCGTTACTTCGATCCCGGCGGCAAATGCCACACCGAACATCATCACTGGCACCTCCGCTGAGGCGACCAAAGCCAGCAATGACCCGAAACCGAGTTGTGCGCTGGCCTATGGTTCAACGGTCTGGTTCCAGTTCACCGCTCCGATCGATACCGGTGTCTTCATTGATGCAGGTGGTTCCGAATTCCAAACCGTGTTGACAGTCTACGGGCCGAACGGCAGTGAACTGGACTGCGACAACGGCTACAACAACACCACCGGCGGCACTGTCGTCGCGGATGTCGATGCGGGTTCCACTTATTACGTGATGCTTTCCGCGTTCGGCGCAGGTGGGAACTACAGCCTGGCGTTCTCTGAGTCAGAGGTACCCGACGGCTCGGTCTTAATCGACGGTGGCGGCCTGGATAGCCCCTTCAACGAAACGCTGAGCACCCTGGACAATCCGCTGCGTGTTTATGTCGCGGAAGATCCGCAGGTGACATGGTACAACATCACATTGACCGAGCCGGACGGCACCGTGCAGGCCAACTGGTACCCCGCGCAAGATGTGTGCTATGGCTTCGGCTTCTGCGGGTTGGGGATCACCGTCACACAGAACGGCACCCAGAGCTATAGTTTGCAGCAGTACAGCCCGGCAGGGTTGAGCAACCCGGTCAGCAGTGTTGACCTCGGCGGACAGATCGTGCCGCTAGAGTTCGCGGTGGACATCCCCGCGCCGGGTGATGTGACCCCGGTCACGCCAGAAGATCAATTGACCATCGACGGCACTAATATGGTGACCTTTACCTGGGAACCAGCCTCGCAATCGGGTGTCTCTCGACCGGATTGGGTTAATCTGGTTGTCGATGGACCGGAGAGCCTCAATAAATGGTACGCCGCCAGTGAAGTCTGCGTATTTACCGGCACTTACCAGTGCAGCGTCGAGGAGCCACTTTACACGAACGGTGCTTACACCTGGACGGCGCAAAGCTGGGCGTGGGTTTCTGGCTTTGGCCCGCTCAGTGCGGCAAGCGCCTTCACACTCGATATTCAGCAGCCCGGCCTCATCGCCAACATCGGCCCGACCGGTGTCGGTGTGGCACCGCAAGCGTCTGTCTCCTGGGACGAAAGCGGCCCGGCGGTGTTTTATCAGGTCTACCTGGGCACGGATGACTATTCCGAAACCCTGTTCTTTGGCTGGCTGGCGGAGGAAGACATCTGCAACGATGGCATCTGCTCGCTCGACGCCCCGCAGCCGCTCGACGGCAGTTACGCGATCTTCATACAGGGTTGGTCGCCAGCGGGCTTTGGCGGCTTCAACACCCAGCCGGTCACGTTCAGCACACAGGGGCAAGCTGACCTGCTGCTTTCTCCGACCAATGACAACACCGTCGGCGGCAACTATCTGACCTTCTCCTGGGAAAACTTCGGTTCAGATGCGGCGTGGTATCAGCTTTACGTCAGCGATGCCGCCTTTAACCAGCCGGTCGCCTCGGCGTGGTACGCCGCCACCGATGAGATCGGCGGGCAGTATGGCTTACCCGGCATCTGTGAGAACGGGGTGTGCGTCATCACACCGGAAGGCACCGGCATCCCGGCGAACGGCGACTATACATGGTTCGTGCGTCCTTACTATGCCAACGCCAATGCGTTGGGTGCCTGGGTGCAGGGTGAGTTCAAAATCGGCGACGACATGGACAGCGACGGCCTCGCGGATGTCGAAGAGGACTTCCTCGGCACGCTGGCGAATAATCCCGACACTGACGGCGACTCACTGCCGGACGGCTGGGAAGTACACGGTTATGGTGTGACCGACCTGGCCGGTTATGGTGCTGACCCGCTGTATAAAGACCTGTTCGTCGAGATGGATTACATGGTGCTGCCCAACAACGCCTTCGCACTGGCACCGAACGCCAACGTCATCACACAGATCGAACAGGTTTTCGCTGATGCCCCTCTCAGCAACCCTAACGGCATAGACGGCATCAACATCATCCTCGATCTGGACGACGAGTTACCTTACATTCCCGTGATGAATACGTCCTTTGACCCCGCCAACGATGATGTGCTGGCCTTGCAAAGTGAATACTTCAACGAACTGCGCGTTCCGGTCTGGCATTACTCGATCTGGGGGGATGGCTACGCGATCCCCGGTACGTCGCCCGGTTCCAGTGGTATCTCCTACGGCATTGATGCGTCGGTGTTCATCGTCACGCTGGGGCCGAACGTCGGTGTAAGCAACGGTTTGGCGGATGGCTTCCTGATCGGGACGTTCATCCATGAGTTGGGGCACAATCTCGCCCTGACGCACGGCGGCAATGATAACACTAACTGGAAGCCCAACTACCTGAGCATCATGAACTATCGCTGGCAGTTCCAGGGTGTGCCGCGAGATAACGGTGCGACACGTGCCTATGATTTCCAACGTTTCCCCATCCCGGTATTGGACGAAACCAACCTGGATGAGACCGTCGGTCTGAACAGCAGCGAAGCCGTCGCCGGAGGGTACCAGACGGCGAAGCTCTGCCCGCCTGCGAGTGCGCCCAATTCGGCGACACTGGTCACGGACATCACCGCGATTGACTGGAACTGTGACGGGGATACGACGGATACCGGTCTCTCGGTTGACCTCAACGCCGACAACAGCCTGTTCGTCCTTGGTAGCCAGGACAACTGGGCCAACCTCAGCTTCACCGGTGGCGGGGTGATCGGTGTGCCGGGTGCGGACTTCGACACGGTCGCTGGTAGCGTGCAGCGCAGCTACGAGCGCAACCAGATTCCCCACGAACTCCCCCTACGCATGATCGTCGATCTGGACGAGATTCAGTAACACAACCAACAAATCCGGTGTGGGCATTCGCTCACACCGGCTCAATTTTTCATCCTAACACAGGGGCTATACATGATGTGATGTACGGCGAGACGCTACACATCTTCGTAGATCACAGCGACTACGACGGCCCGTTCATACCGGGTTACGAACCGGTGGACGGTAAACACAAAAGCCAGATCGAGGAATACCTCGACTTCTACCTGACGCCGGGGGTGCAGCATCTCGCGCTCAGCATCGGGGATATACTCGGCGCGGTGGAGAAGCTCAAGCGCAACGGCATTGAATTTCTGCGCGTCCCGGATACCGACTACGACATGCTGCCGGAACGCCTCGTGATGTGTGATTTGACCTCCCCCATAGCGGTGCGACGAAGTCGCATAGCGGATCAGGGGAAGTGGCACGATCATTAGAATTGTGGCGGATGGGGTAAAATAAACAGGAGCCGCCCTGTTTGCAACCGGCGGTATATCATCGACCGTTGAAAAATGAGCTGCCTATGCCTTTCGTCCACACCCATGAGTTTAAAGTGCGCCACTACGAGTGCGACGTGTTCGAGGAACTGCACCCGGCGAACTACCTGCGCTACATGCAGGAAGCGGCCTTCGGCGCGTCGGCGGCGGTCGGGTATCCTCCGGCACGCTACGCGGCGCTGAACCTGCAATGGCTGGCCTACGAGACCGATCTGGTCTACGAACAGCCACTAATCTACGGGGATACCGTGCGCGTCAAGACGTGGGTGCAGGACTTCCGGCGGGTGCGCTCACTGCGGCAGTACGAGTTCTATCGGGGTGATGTGCAGATCGGGCAGGCCAGCACCGATTGGGTGCTGTTCGACACCGTGAAGCAGTTCCCCGCCAGCGTGCCGCCGGAGATCATCGCGGCCTATTCGCAGGGCGAGGCGGTCGATGTCGCGCCGCCGCGTACCCCTCTGCCCCCGGCGAGAATACCCGAACGCGGCCTGTTGACCATCCGGCGACGGGTCGCCTGGCCTGAAATCGACGCGGCGCGGCACGTCAACAACGCGCAGTACCTCAACTACGTCGAGGACTGCGAGGCGCAGGCCATGCACGCGCACGGCTGGCCCGTGACGCGCATCCGTGAGCTGGGCGCGACTCTCGCCCACATGCGTCACCAGATCGAGTATAAGCAGGCTGCGGTCTTCGGCGATGAGATCGAGATCAGCACCTGGATCGCCGCGATTGACGCGACCTCGGTGCTGCGGCACTTCATCATTAAGCGGCTGCACGACGATAAGTTGCTGGCGCGGGTGCGCGGTCTGCGGCGGTGGCGTGCAGGCACCAGTGGACAGGTCACGATCCCCGTAGACTACGCGGCGGCGTTCGCGGCGAATACCGTCACGGGGTAGAGTGTGGTCGTTGTTAGAATCAGAAACTTTGAAACAATCGCCATATTAGGAAGCTGAAGTATCCATCTCACGTTCACCCGCGCTTAACAAGGTGAACAGAAAGCGCCCACCCGCACCACTGGTGTTCGGTTCCGCCCAGATGCGCCCACCGTGCGCTTCGATGATGTGCCGGCAGATCGCCAATCCCAACCCGGTACCCTCGCCACCGCTACGTGACGCATCCACCTGATAAAACCGCTCAAAGATGCGATCCACCGCAGCCGGCGGCACACCGGGGCCGTTGTCTAATATACTGATCGTAACCTCTTCTTCATCACCGGAGGCACTGATGGTGATGGCTTCGTCATCCGGCGACCATTTCAGCGCGTTGTGTACCAGGTTGACCAGCACCCGCTGGATCAAATCACGATCACACAAGACGTGCATTTTTTCCGGGATATGGCGTACCAGATTGATCGACTTCTGATCGGCGCGGTCTGCCAGTCGTTCGACCGTTTCATCAATCACTTCGGAGAGCTGGTTATCCACCATGCGGACGATCGCCTGCCCCGACTCAATCATGGAGAGATCCATCATCTCCTGAACTAACCACAGCAGATTATCCGTCTCCTGTGCGATCTCTCGTAGGGAGTGGATGCTTTCCTTACGCTTGGGCTTATCCTGCTCGTGGAACAAGCTGTCAATGATCGAGCGAATATTTGCAATCGGCGTCCGCAGTTCGTGTGAGATGTTAGCGACCATATCCCGCCGGGCACGGTTCAGACGTACCAACTGCGTGATGTCTTGCAGCGCCAGAGCGATGAAGTAATGCCCATCGCGCTTCATCACTTGCGACCGGACTTTATAAATGCGCTGTCCGATCATCATCTGCGCCTCGAATGACTCCTCTTCGTTGGTCAGCGCGTCATCAACCATCATCGTTAGTTCAGGCGTCTCGTTCAACGAAGAAAGCGGCGCACCGGCGAGACAGTCACAGTCAAACAAAGACTCAGCCGCCGTATTCGCCGCGATCACCTTACTTTCACGATCCACGACCATCAGCGCGTCATAGGCCGTGTTCGCCAGTGTGAGTATCAACGCTCGGCGATAAGTGATTTCCGCTTCGCTGGCCTCGATCTTCGCTTGCAGTGCTTCGATGCGTCGGTCACGCTTACTAAGCTCACCGAGCGCCCGCGCCGCTGACTGTTCCTTGAGTAGTACCTGGGCGTTGAGGTTGGCGATTGTACGCTCTTTGCCGTCGATTTTTTCTTCTAGGCTGGTGATAAGCCGTGCTTTGTCGGCGGCGCGTTCTTCCAACCCGACAATCCAACGGTCTTTTTCTGACAATTTTGTCTTTTGTGCTTCGAGCTGCTCGCGCCAACGCCAGGTGAAAAATCCTAACGCGACCAGTACAGCCGTTAAACCAGCGATAAGTAGTGTCTCTAGCATAGGTCGTTCTTCCTCTAGTCCGTACTTTCCAGCAGCGGCACCTGATCGTTCGGGTAGCGCACGCCTGTGTCTGCCGCCACTGCCGGGAGCCGTTCGCCATCACTCTCTCGATACAGTCCGGTGTACACCTGCAAACACGCCGGAGATACCGTAACCGGAATCACACGGCGGTCAATGTGGGTGCTGTTCGCTTCCCAGGCCGCAAACGGATAGGTATCACCCCAGGGGTAGCCATCCGACTGGGCGATAAAGTCATCCTCACAATACACATGCACAAACATCTTCATCCCTACCGCGTCTGTGACCGTCCAACCGGCGGTCACAATGACCTGACCGGCTTCGTAACGCACATCCGCACCGATAAGCCGGTACCCATCACCGATGATCGCGTCTACGCTTGGCGGGACGTCCAGCGCCTCCCCGCTGACCAGCACCGGCATGAACGTGCGACCATCAAACTGGGTGACGACCACACGCCGCGCATCCGCGACGACCTGATGTAATCCTGCCCCTTCGACGGTTGGCGGGTGCGCCTGGTAGCGAAAGTTGACGTTCCGCTGGATAGACGGCACCGCCACGACCTCGACAGCCCAATTCCCCGTTGCGTTCATCCAGAACTGCTGGTTGTAATCCAGCGATGGATCAACCCATAGCACACCCTCCGTGCCGATCAAGAAGCGCCGGTCGTCCTCAGCGGGGATGACAAACCCCGGTGCATTGACCACCACTGAGCCAGTCCGCGATTCATCCAATATCGCAATTGCCGCTCGGTTCCAGTCGCGCAGATGGAGAAAATCTGCGCGGCGCATTCCTAGAAACTCCAAACTCACGTACACAGAAACGCCGACCAACACCAGCGCGACGATCTGCCGCAACCGCTTGTAGCTCGCACCGCCAGCGATCACGGCGATGAGCACACCCCACACCAACGCCCCACCCGCCGAGGCCAGCAGCGCCAGGCGTGGCTGCCCCAGCACATAACCCGCCGGGAGGAACAAGGCCGCCGGGAGGATCGCCAGCACATACCAGACGACGCCATAACCGGCAGTGTACAACGCACGATGTCCATGTGTGCTGGTGATCGCCAGCGTGACCAGCACCGCCGCACCCGCCAGAGCAATCACAACCAGCGGGACGGCATCCCCGACCACGAACGGCCTGAGCAGCGCCACCACCGGAAAGACCCATCCCTGCATCAGCACCGCCAACGCCGCTGGCAGGTCTTGTGTCAATCCGGTGTCCTCACGGGGGCTGAATGCCAGCCACAGCCCCACGTACACAGCGCAAATCAACATCACCGGGACGAGCAACCTACCGATCACACGACGTGAACGCAGATAACCGCGCAGCGCCACCACGCCGATCAACAACGGCAGCACCAGCACACCGCTCTCATGACTAAAAACCGCCACGAACGCGCTCACCCAACATAACCCCAGCAGACCGCGCCCACCACGACCATCCAGCCACAGCAGCGCCGACCACACACTTAACACCGTCCCCAGCGCCAACGTCAGGTGAAACAACGCAGCGACCATCGCCACTGCCTGATAGACCGGCGGAAATAACACGAAGCCGTTCCCGGCGACCAGGGCCGCCACCTGTCGCAGATCGTGCGGCAGCAAACGGCGGACGATTTGCCCGACCAGCACCCCTGCCAGACCGAAGCAGGCAACATTCAGCAGATGCAGCACCGCCGCGCTGTATCCGAACGGCGCGAAAAACTTCCAGACGGTGAAAGTGAACGGTCGATAGAACGGAAAGGGCGCAAAATCACCCCAATGGGCAAGGCCGTTGGTCTGCGCAAGAATTTGAAAGTGCGGCCCATCATCGAGGAAAAAGGGCAACGTCACCGCATAACCATAGACCGCATAGGCCAGCAGCAGCGGCAGCGACGCAAGCAACCACCGCCCCAATTGAGTGCGGCTCATCCCTCAAACCGGTAGCCGACACCTCGCACGGTGATAATGCGCTTTGGGTTCGACGGGTCGTCCTCGATCTTCTCTCGCAACCAGCGGATATGCACATCGACCGTGCGCTTATCAACGAAGTAGTCATATCCCCACACTTTGGTCAGGATGAGATCACGCGATAACACCGCGCTACGGTTGCGCATCAACTCCGCCAGCAGATCAAATTCCTTGTTGCTCAGTTTCTTTTCGTCATCGCCCTTAAACACACGCCGACCGGTCAGGTTTAACCGTAGATCGTTCGAGATCAACTCGTCCTGCTGCACCATTGGACGTTCACGCAAACGGCGCAACACCGCCCGCACACGCGCCAAAAACTCGCCTAAACCAAAAGGCTTCACGATGTAGTCGTCCGCGCCACTTTCCAGGCCGACGATTTTATCAACCTCGGTGCCGCGTGCCGTCAACATGATGATCGGGATATGGGCGGTTTTGGTATCGTGGCGTACCATCCGGCAGATGCTCAGACCATCCAGGCCGGGCAACATAATATCCAGCACGATCAAATCAGGCGATTCGGCGCGGATTTTCTCCAGTCCGGTTTCGCCATCATGTGCAGCATCGACCTTGAACCCCTCGGAACGGAGCTTTTCTGCAAGGTTATTCGCTAAAGTCTCCTCGTCTTCGATGATTAGAATCTTCAATTCATCATCTTTCTGTAACTTTGAAGTTGAGCGCATCATTATTCCCTGACTATAATAAATCCACTTTAACAAAGTGCTTCACAGTGTAAAATCATTATTAAATTATTCCGGTATGCACCGCAATAGCGGCTTAGTAAGGGTTTGATTTGTTCGATAGTTCGATAGGCGCGTTCTATGGTGAAGCGGTCGCCTGGGGTCGGTCAACCAACATCAGGGATTTTGCGGGCGGCGAAAGCGGTTACCATCATTAAAAGCAACAGAACGATCACCACGCCAAACGCATTCTTGATCTGTACGGCATCCGCCAGTATGCCGAGGATCTGCGGCATACTCATAATCGCTAACCCGGCACTCAACGAAAGGCGGGCACTGGCGGTGTCCTGCTGATCTGGGACGACGTTGGCGGCGGCGGTGTATCCCAACGGGAAAAAATTTGCGATGCCGACGCCAGCGATGAACAAACCCAGCACATTCAACGGTGCCACCGGTGCCAACCAGAACAACGGAAAGCCGATTGCCGCAATCCCTATCGAACCGAGCAACAACGGCCTGACCGGGTAGCGCCGCGCCAGACGACTCGTCACGATGCGCCCAAACAGCATCGCCGCCAGGTAAACCGTCATCAACGCGGAGGCCAGCTCCGTCGCCAAGCCGACAGAGCTGGCCAGAAAGTCCGCACCCCAGAAGGCCACACACCACTCAATCGAAACCCCGAACAACATAAACAGCCAGTACGCCCAGAACGCGCCGGGCAGCGGCGCATCGGGTGCATCGTCATCTGTTGCGGTCTTGTGTGGGCGCGGCACCGGGATGTGACGAAAAAGCAGTAATATCACGCCGTACAGCACCAGCATCAACACCAGCGCCGCCCGCCAACCGACCTCGACACTTTGCATCAAACCGATGAGCAGCGGAGCCAGCATCGCACTACCCACCGCCGCGATGTTTGCTTCTGTGATCGCTACCGCGCGGCGCGTCCGGTGCAGGTCGCCCAGGCTCGAATGCACGTTGACCAGCAGCATAGAGCCGCCCAGCCCCATCAACCAGGTGCCGAAGATGGTCATCGCCGGATGACGTCCCAGCAGCAAGCCGAACGTCCCAACCGCCATCGTCAGGCCACCACCCCAGAAGGCGCGGCGACGCCCATAACGTTTGACGACACGATCCGCACCCAGACCGACCAGCACCGAGCCAAATGCAAACGCGCTCAGGTGGAGGCCGCCAACCGTATATGATAGATCAAGTTCATCTCTCAGGAAGGGCATCAGCGGCCCGGTGCTGGTTTGCAGATAGGCGAAATAACCCATCATGAAGTAAGCCAGCCAGGTAAAGCGATCCCGAATAAACGGGACGGTGTGGTCTATTTTGCGAGTGCTAATATCTGTTTGACCTTTGCCTCATCGGGCATGTATCCAGCGTCTTGATAACGCTTGACGTATTCTACCCACATTTCACCGTCTTCTGAACCGAACAATCGGCGCAGAATCGACTCGACCCGTGCCAGATTGTCATAGCGGGTCGCCACTGTCAGCGCGAAACCGAACTGCATCTGTTCGGAGTCAGGGTCAGCGGCGACGACCTCATCGTAGATCGTCATCACTTTGTCAAAGTCACCGTCTGACATCGCGCCGTAGGCATCGTCCATCCGCTCCCAGGCCATCCGCTTATTGCACAAACGCGCCAATTCATCCACCGGTGTCGAGTGGTCGTCCACGCGGATGTCGTACAGCACGCCACTCCAGGCGTTCTTGGGCAAATCTCCGCTGACGATCATCAGCGCCGCGCTCTGCTGACCGCGAAAATCGCCGCCTTCGGCCTGCGCGGCCTGCAACGCGGCAACCAGACGCAGCAACAACGGCCCCTCAGTGGCTTCGTAGGCCACAGACATGGCTTCCGGCACGGTATCGTTACGCATCATATTGGCCTGCACCGCGTAGCCCTCGCCGACTTTGTGCCCGGCATACCGGATGCACTGCGCCCCGGTATATGACTCGACGTTGCCGTCAGCGTCGATCATGCCGATCTGACGTTGTTCGCGCCCTTCGTCACCGGCGAGCACGGCAGTCAACGCTTCCGGCGCGGTGTGCCCGTTGCGCATTAGACTAAGACCACTCGGCCCATGTGAGACACGCACCAGCGATTGTGTCGCCACCGCACCGACACCCGCTTCCGCCCAGGGACACAACACCCCGACACCTATCAACGCGGTCTGTACCGCCACGCCGATTTCACCCGTTGCCGCATTTCGTGCCACGATACTATACGTCATTGTCTACTCCTTAATCGAAAATCACCGCACAGCCACTGTTAGCCCCCGTCGAACTCGTCCCAGGCGCGTACCCCCGCCAGCGATGACGCCGCCCGTACCCCGTTGCGGATGGCCTCCGCCATGACTTCCGCACCGAACACCCCCACGATGGTCACATCCGCTTCAACCTCGCCGGTAGAAAGCGCAAATATCGTATCGCCGTCGTACATGGTGTGCGCCGGGTTGATGGCACGCGCCAGCCCGTCATGTGCCATCTGTGCGACTTTGTTGGTGTGATCTTTGCTCAGGTTGGCATTGTTCGCCACCACCCCGATGACGGTGTTGCTATCCGGCGTGTTTGCTTCGTCGGGCGGCAACGGCGGATTCTCCGCCATGTATTGCAGCATACCGAGCATGTTCATAAACGTGCCGTCGTCGTTGCGCACACCAGCCATCACCGCACCGGATTCGTCCAACACATCACCGACTGCGTTGACCGCGACCAGCGCAGCGACCATCAAGCCATTGCTGAACGTTCGCACAGCCGATCCAATCCCGCCCTTTGTGGCAAATTCACTTCCACGAAACGCCCCGATGCGGCAACCCGTCCCCGCACCGACCGTCCCCTGCTCGACGGGTGCATCGGTCGCCGCTTCGCAGGCAGCATAACCCATCGCCGCATCCGGCCTGACGCCCTGCTTGCCGACCGGCAAATCCATCAAAATCGCCGCCGGTACAATCGGTACCAGATAACCGGTACCGCTGCGATAGCCGATGTCGTGTTCCTCGCACCAGCGCATCACACCATCCGCACTCGCCAACCCATACGCGCTGCCACCGGAAAGCACAATCGCGGTGACGGTTTGCACCCAATGCAGCGGACGCAGCATATCGGTTTCTCGCGTGCCCGGCGCACCCCCACGTTGATCCACACCACCGACCGTCCCTTCCGGGCATAAGATCACCGTGCAGCCGGTCGCCCCTTCCAGGTCAGTGGTGTGCCCGACGCGAAAGCCCGGTATCGCAGTGAGTGTGTTATTCGTCGTCATCTTCGGCGTTCCACTCGTCATAATAAATGGTGTCCTCATCGCCTTCTACCAGCGCGTTATCAACATCCGGGAACAAAATATCTTGCGCTAGCGGATAGTCGTTAGGATGCACCAGCACGCGCACCTCGCCCATGTTGCCGATGGAGATACCAATCGCACCCATCCCCGCCATATAATCGAGAATCGCCATGATGCCCTCGTGTTTCAAGCGTCCGGCGACGATCTGCGCCTCTGCCATATTGTTAGTGACGTAGGTCACTATCCACTCGTTTTTGTTCTGTGGTTGGTTAGAAAGATTGTCGTTGGTCATCTATTGGTTCTGTCTCACAAAGAAAATTATCAAGCAAAAACGACCGTTTTATTGCCGTAGGTCAAGATCCGATGATTGAGATGATACCACACCGCCCGTGCGAGGACGGTTTTCTCCAAATCTTTGCCCTTGCGGATCATTTCCTGCACGGTGTCACGGTGATCAACGCGAGTCACATCCTGCTCGATGATCGGCCCGGCATCTAAATCTGCGGTGACGTAATGACTGGTCGCGCCGATGATCTTCACACCGCGCTCGTAAGCCTGGTGATAAGGCTTCGCACCAGGGAACGCGGGTAAAAACGAGTGATGAATGTTAATCGTCCGCTGGGGGTACTGGTCGATGAAGGTCTGGGTGATGATCTGCATATAACGCGCCAGCACCACAAAGTCGATGTTATGTTCTGCGAGTAGTTTAAGCTGTGCCGCCTCTTGCTCGGCCTTCGTCTCTTTGGTGATCTTGAAAACATGGTAGGGCACGCCGAACTTCTCGGCGACGGGTGCCAGTGTGGGGTGATTGCTGACAATCAGCGGAATCTCGACATTGAATTCACCGGATTGCCAGCGACTCAGCAGATCATACAGACAGTGGACTTGCTTGCTAACGAACAGCGCCATACGCAGCGTTTCGTCGTTGAAGTGCAACCGCCAGGTCATCGCGTACTGCTCCGCAACTGGGCGAAAGGCGTCCATGATCTTATCAGCGGGAACCTCAAACTGCGTGATGTCCCACTCAACGCGCATAAAAAAGATATTCTGCGCCGGGTCAACATGTTGATCGAGATGAATGATATTGCCACTACGACGGAAGATAAAATCGGTCACCGCAGCGACCAACCCCGGACGATCCGGACAGGAGATCAATAGTATTGCAGACAACGAAGCCTCCTTTTCACAGGGCGTTCATCACGGTGCCAAAGCCGATCAAAACACCGAATATAAACCCTAACGGGATAAGAAAGAAATTGCCAAACGCTACACCGAGGCTGATGCCAGTTGCTAACCCAAGCGCACCGGCAATCATGATAATCATACGTGGGTCTTGCTGCATCTGAAATTCCCGCCTACGCGAACTTTCCAGACACAGTGTAACGCAACTGTGCAGGAGATACCATTTTGTTCATCGTGAAGAATCAAAAAGAGGATGAAAATGTGAGATTGACGTTGGCAGCGGCCTACTCTCCCACACCGTCTCCAGTGCAGTACCATCAGCGCTTATGGGCTTAACTACC
>DAOTTX010000329.1:0-2505 GCA_034437515.1 Anaerolineae bacterium | reverse complement strand
AACGATGTCTTACACCTACGGATGCTGTGGCATCCATCTGGACGAACGCTGGCACGTTCGTCCCTGTCCCGCCTGTCGGACGTTTGCCTGTATCCGGTATGGATGCAGGCGGGACAGTCTACCCTCAACGAAGTAGGGGTAGCGAGTTTAATCAACTCGCTCCTCACACGCCGGAGAGGCTTGATGCGCCACGTCTCTACGTGTCGCGCCAGCACCGGATGGCGCGTGCGCCGCCGCTGCTGGCAGGCATGGCGCGTCATAGGTATTCGCGCTCATACCGCGGCCAGGGCCGTGCCAAAATCGAAGCATTGACTGGTTCAATGCCGGTTTCGTCCATTTGTCATACAAAGTCACGGAGTCACCATGTCCGACAAATCAAAAACCAAATACACCAGCCGCCTGAGCGTGCATGTCACGCCAGCGATGAGCAACCGGCTGGATCAGATCGCGCTGATGCGCGATGAGGCCAAAGCGGAGATCGTTCGCAGTGCGCTGCGAGCGTATCTGGATGAGCAGGAGGATTTGCTGAGCAGCCGCAAGCACTTCACGAAGATGTTCCAGCGGCGCGTGACCTACATCGAGCGCCTGTTGGCGATCAGCCTGTGGCTGAATATGCAGACACTGCAAATCCTGTTCGAGCGGGTGAAGAAGGAACCGCAGGACTTAGGTGATCTGCTGGCGGAGGCAGTGCAATCCGGCATCGAGACGGAAGACCAACTGCACACACTGGTCGAGATCGTCCTGCGCCAGAACACCAAACCGCCAGCTTCCTGAGCGAAGGCTAAGTCACTGGCAGCGCGGCTGGAACGATGCATTTTCGAGTATAAGCACCTTGAGAATACATCAATCTGGTTGCGCTGTCCACGAACAAGACAACCGTGTGAAACACACAATCAGGAGTAAACCAATCGTGAACGGCACCAATAGGCCGCCCATTGTGCAGGCGGCAGAAACCGAAACTATCTACGAAGCGGCGAAGCAATATGCCGCACTGGAACTGAGCGTCATCCCGTTGCAGGGGAAGCGTCCCGCGCTGAAAAGCTGGAAGCAGTACCAGAAGGAGAGAGCATCGTCAAAAGAGATCGAACAGTGGCACCAGCAAGGCTTGCTTGAGAACGTTGGCATCGTGTGTGGCAACGTATCCGGCAACCTGGTCGTCCTCGACCTGGATGGCGCAGCAGGGTATCCCGCCTTCGCCGCGACCTTCCCGCATCTGGCGGGCACCTACACGGTCGCGACCGGTGGGGGTGTGGGGCGGCATGTGTACTTCTATACTGACAGGCTACCCACGTCGGTAAAGGCGATGGATACACCCATCGGCAATTTGGAGCTGTGCGGTGAGGGACGGCAGGTGGTGGCACCACCCAGCCTGCATCCGCGCACCGGACAACGCTATCGGGTACTCAAGCAAGAGCGTATCTTATGTGTGGATGACCTGGACGATCTGGTAGCGTGGATCGCTTCCTTCCGCACTGGATCCAAACCTGCAACATCGACACCAAAATCAGTGATGTCTTCAGTACCGACGGACATCAACCCGCGTCTGATCGCGGCGATCAGCGATGCCTTCCGGTCACGGGGGTATCAAGAACGGGGTGAATGGTTACATGGTCGCTGCATTCATCCCGAACGTCACAGCAACGGCGACCGTAATCCTAGCTTCGGATTCAACACGCAAACGGGTTATGGATACTGTCATCGTTGCGGCACCATGCTAGCGAAAGACATCTGCGACACATTGAACATCGATCCCAACGATCAAGGTGGTCTGTTTCAGCGACCGGAACCGCGGCAGATCCAGATCACCGACAAAACCGATATGGAGCGCATCCCGGATGACATCCTGCCCAATGATGAACCGCCGACAACCGGCTACAAGCTACCGTCCTGGTTGCAGCAGTATATGGATTGGGCAGGCGCAACGGGCAACCAGACACCGATGATCTTCCATCAGGCGGCGGGGTTGTGGCTGCTGTCCACCGCCATCGGTCGGCGGCTGTACGGGGAAGCCCCCTGGGGTGTGAAGCTGTATCCCAACCTCTACCTGATGCTGGTGGCGGGCACCACCTTCTACCGTAAATCCACCGCTTACAAGCTCGCCGAGCAGGTGGCCCGCGATGCTATCCCGCACATGCTGATGCCGACACCGGGATCACCGGAACGGTTTCAGGAGGCATTGGCGGGGCGATTGCCGACCAACTTCGACAAGCTCACCCAATCGCAGCAGGATCGGTTGAAAAAATCTCAGCCGTTTGCCGCACAGCGGGGACTGCTCAAGGACGAAGTGGCGGGCTTGTTTGGCGCGATCAACAAACGCGATTACATGACGGGCATGAAAGACCTGATTATGGAGTTGTACGATTGCCCGGACTACTTCGACAAGGACACGCAATCCGGCTTGAACATCGTGGAGAACGCAGCCCTGTCGATTCTGGGTGTGACTACGCCCGCCGGATTGGGCAGTGCGATCACCCAGACCGACTGGGCCAATGGCTTGCTCATTCG
>DAOTTX010000328.1:0-1831 GCA_034437515.1 Anaerolineae bacterium | reverse complement strand
TCGCCTATCGTGCGGTGAACAAAGTCCACGCGCTCAAGTTTCCGGTCGGGGCAATTGGTTCGCTGCTGAAAGAAGAGGGTTGGTTGGTCACGACTGAGGGAAGCCGCCATCCGACCGGAAACTTGAGCGCGTGGACTTTGTTCACCGCACGATAGGCGACCTCTGGCAGCAGGTGGATGAACTGCTCATCCCGGTAGCCAACGATAGTCGTGCCCGGTGGCGGCTCAATGGGGTTTTGCCGATCTTCAGCCAGCATCGCCTCCCCGCTGGCGAGAAGCTGCCCCAAAACGTTGAGAAAGACCTCGCTGGCACGTTCCTCGCGCACGATCTGGACTGTTTCGACAATCGAGTCCTGCCAATCCGGAAGCATGTAGTCGCCGTCGATTTCGTCAACAAACCGCGATAGCAGTTGGTAGACGGTCGCCAATACGGCCCAGTTGCCGACCAGCCGCCCCGTGCTGGCGCGACTGCCCTTCACCTTGCTGCGGAGTTTGGCGCGATAGCCATCAATGTTACTCAGGTAGCGGTTGGTGATATCGTCCTGGAGTGTGCCAGCCTCAAGCTGCTTCGCTAACCAGGAAACAAAGTGAGCGGTAAAGCCCGGCAAGAGATGGCGCAGCGCGTCGGCAGCGAGCAGCTTCTCGCCGTTCGGATCACGATGCTCCCAGGGTGGCACATCAATCACCAACATGCGTGATAATACGCTAGCCTCGCCTTCGATGGTCGTCTCGCCAGTGGACAGGATCAGTCCGCGACAGGGACGCTCTTCACGTAATTTCGCCTCACGAGTTAGTCTGCCGCGCCCCATCTCGCGTGAGTAGGACTGCAAAAAGCGGGTGTAGGTGCGCTCGTCGGCGTAGATGTGCTTGTAGTCATCTACCCAGTAGAGCGCGTCGGTCAGCGGATGCCCCAGCGCCTCAACGGTATTGATGGTATCGCCCCACTGCGCGGGCGGACTGTCGCGGTCGAAACGCCCGTAGAGGCTGCTCATCAGCGCTGCCAACTCCGACTTGCCGCTGCCGTAGGTTCCGGCGAGGTGCAGCGCGGGACGCATCGCCGATGGCGGGAAAAACCGTTGTAGGACGGGCAGCATGGCGAAGGCGATACAGGCAGGCGCGATGTCGGACGGAAACACAGCAGTCATCGCGTCGAAAGCGCCCCGTGCGTCATTCCAGGTGCAGGCTTGTACGCCATAATCTCGGAGGCGGGTAGAGAGTTCAACCTCCGGTGGATCGCTCAGCTTGCCCTTTGCGGTGATGCAGTCCGTAGGCGTGAGGTAGACCCACCTGCCCTCCAACTGTGTCCAGCCCATGAATCGATACGTCTCCCGCACCGGATAACTGCCCGACAACGCGAGGATTGCCGGTGTCAGGTGTTTGCTCATGCCAGCGCGGACGGTGAACGTCTCTCCAGCATTGGCGGCGAAGAAGCGTTGCAGCGCGTTGGGGTCACCGAACAGTTCGGAGGGCACATCGAGCGTTTCCTGATGTCCTCGTCCTTCGACCTCGACCCGCGCCACACGCTCGCGTTTACCGTCGTCATCCAGTCGATTGACGCGCTCCAGGACACGTGCCTGCCACGAGGCGATGATCTTCTGGATCGTGCCGCGATGGGTATGCTTGCGGTAGATCATGTGCCCTTCGTGCTCAATATACTCCTCGGTATCGACCACCGATGCCCGCTGCTCACGTTCCAGTTCGCGCCGCTTTTCCTTATAGAGTTGGGTGTGGCTACTTTGGATTTTGAAGAGGGTTGAAAGACAGAGGAAAACTCAAGACGATAATGTGTGTCAACAGTCGTCAGGGAGAAATCATGTCTTTCGATACAAGTA
>DAOTTX010000327.1:0-1576 GCA_034437515.1 Anaerolineae bacterium | reverse complement strand
CCAGTTTTGCTCGAATAGCTTCGACGGCGGTGCGTGGACCACCGCAACTGAGGTAGAGCAGCACACCTTGATGCACCGCGTAACCGTAGCAGTACACATTTCCTGTGATGGCTCCGGTTAGTTCACCAACATATGCCTGCTGGATGGGTGTGCGTGTGCCGTTCGACTTTGGTGCGGAGACCATGACCGATTTACCGCGAGCCGCTTCAACCGCCGTTTGCAGGTGTTCGGGCAGCGCCTCCGCTTTCAGCACCCGGATAGCAGGTTCACCGTCATCCTCATCGGTGATGGGTTTATCATCCGGTGTGATGCCTGGCTCCGGTTCAGCGGGTGCTGATTCCACTGGTTCGTCTGGTTTAACGGTTGTAGGTTTGTCGGCGATGGGGTCAGGCGTTGTGCCGCCGTCCCAATCGGTGCCGTTGACAATCGCCTCACGGCGGGCGATGTGTGCCGCCAACAGCGATTGACCGCTCAAGCCCGGTATGAGCATGATGGGTTCTTCATTGCGGATATGCCGATAGCTCGGCGGACGTTCGTCATCCAGCGTGCGCTCAAACAGCGCGTGCTGATGTTTGCCGCCCAGCGCCTCCGTGAACTGCACCAGATACCCGAACAGTTCGTACTTGTCCGTCGCCTTGATATTGAAGCGCCGAACGATCTTGCCTGTGGTTCCTTCAGGAATGATGGTGTCCGTGTTAGCCTGGTCGAGCTTAATTCGGTATCAGGTGTAAACTGTCTGCCCGACTTTGAAGCGTGGATAGTGAACGCCCGGAACGCCTTCTGTCTCTGTCGGTTCAGCCGCTGGTATGGGTGTTTCTTCGGCAGGAGATGGGGTTATTTCCGCCTGTGCAACGATAGGTTCCGCAGGTGGTGTTTCAACAACGGGCGATTCTGCTACTGTTTGAGGGGCGGCTGACGGTGGCGGCATATCCGGTGCAGACGCTAAGTCCATCTCGAAGCACCAGGTCTCGCCAGATACTGCAAAATCAACGGTGTACGAGTAGCCAAGCTCGCCTGCTTCTCCGAAACACCGCTTTACTATGCCGAGCGTTCTGCCCTTGATCGTGCCGCCACCCAGCGCCATGAAGTCGTCGGCAGCCTGCACGCGATCACCGACCTTGAACTTGCCGCCCGCACCCGTGCCGACTGGCTGCTCCGGTTTGGGTTGAGCAGCTTCTACCTTCGCGTCGAAGGCAGCCATGTCTATAATTTCTTGTACCGCTTTCGGAAGCGTTTCGCCCACAAAATACCAACTTTTGCGCTTGCGGCTCCAGCGACAACCTGCCGCTTTGAACGCGGCGCGATGCGGATAAGTATCGCCCGTAATCCACCACCATGGCGTATCCGAAGCACTGCGCTGGGTGCGTTCTGCCCGAATTGCGGGAACCGACAATGATGCCGTCCCGCTCGGCGAAACGGCGCGGTAACCCGTCGGATTGTAGCGTGGACCTTCCTTATATTTCGATGGCTGATAGTCAGACTGCGCCGCCGTCGGGAAGTGATGCCAGCCGTTGTTGATGCGACCGGGATTGTCCAACCAGCGCCAGCAACCGGAACGCTCGCTCGGATGTTTCTG
>DAOTTX010000326.1:0-10545 GCA_034437515.1 Anaerolineae bacterium | reverse complement strand
GAATCAGTTAATAATCGCCAATTTATACCCAATCTGGCGAGTTCAACACCGTTTTTCGCATTATTTCTGCGACATTCAAATCAGCACCAGTTTTTCTAAAACGTAAAGTAGCCACACCCAATTTATATCGTGTATGCGGTGTTGGCGGCAGCGTTGATCGGACAATTGACGCGCAGCCGGACGGCACGACGTATCGTACACGGCGCACTGCTGGTGCTGATCGCCGACCGCTTTTACTACATCATCGCGTTTATGAACTTCACCTGGACCAACCCCGACCACGATTTTAAAGACACCCCCAGCGTGATGCTCACCTATTTCAATGAACAACCGTACCGCTGGCAGGTGTTCTGGGAGGTTTACCGCACACATACCGGCCCGCTGGCCTGGGCGGAACCCGGCCCTTAATTCGCCGTTCCCATCCAGACGTGTAAATAGTGATTGCGTCGTTCGTAGAGTTTGCCGGTTTTGATCTGCGGTCGTGATCGCGTCTTCGGGCTGAAACGTAGGCGCAGTGTGTTGATCCCCGGTTGCCCGGCGGCATCCCATTCTTTGAGGTAATCCTCCACCGCAAGGAACGCATCCGCCCCGGCGAAGCTGTGCGCAAAACCCAGGCCATAGTAAGGCACAAAACACGCGCTCGCCGGGGTGAGGAACACAAACCCTTCACCCTCGATGCCGTAGGCAGTGCGACCTTCAAGGATGTAATACAGCGCGAAGACATCATCTTCCGGTTCGCGGAGCATAAGATAGGGCAGGAAGCCGTACCAATAGCCGGCTGTATCCAACGGACGGCTGAGTTGTGCCGCTTCATGATCGGAGGAAAGCAGGGTCGCCAATGCCACCGAGTCCACGTGGGCGACATCATCAGCGATCAAGGTCATCGCGGTGCTACCGACACGGTTACGCACCTTCGGCCCGGCAGCCATCCCGCGAATGTAGACAAACGCACTCGGCATCACATGGTCACAGATGACCGTGCCGTCTGCTTGCAGCTTAAACGCACCGCTGACCTGCAAGCCATCCAACCATACGGGTGCGACGATACGCCCGTCCGGTTTGAGCTGGCGCAACCAAGCCTTGGGAATATCCCAGATGCCAGCCGTCGCAATAATGCGGTCATAAGCGGCGCGTGGTGCATAGCCCTCCGCCCCATCGACGGTGACGAGATTGTATTGATGTACCCCCGCCTGAGTGAGATTTTCTTCCGCTAACTGGCTGATGTCCGGGTCGATCTCTAATGTGGTGATCGTCCCAGAATCGCCCAGAATGTTGCGCATCAACGCAACGGTGTAACCGGTACCCGTGCCGATTTCCAGCACATTATGACCGGGTTGCAGATCCAATTGGTTGAGCATAAAGGCCAGCATACTCGGCTGTGTCGCGGAACAGATCGATTCACCTGTCGCGTCCACACGCACCGTGACAGATGTATCCGTATAGACTTGTTCCAACGCAACATCAGGCAAAAACCTATGCCGCTGCACATGCTCGAAGGCCGCTGCAATCTTCGGATTGTACAGCAGACCACGTTCACGCAGCAGCTCGACCAGACTATCGTTTGTGACGGTTTCAGAAACCATAAAGCGCGTAACACGCTCACTGAGACGTTACGCTGTTTGACCCTTCCACTCAGCAAATCAAAGGCATTACGATTCTAGCTACTTCGTGTACCAGGCCCGGCGCTTCCGTAAAGAGACGCCAGCTTCCGCATCAGAACGGCGGCTGGTGCGCACCCGACCACGCGAGTCGATGTGTACCTGCCCATCTTTCTGCAAACGGGCAAATTCCTCCGGCGTGATGACCGGTGCCGGTTCCCCGCCCAGACGTTCCAGGCGTTCGCCCATCTGGTCTTCCGACGTGTTCTTGTCTTTGGTGTTTTCTTCCGTCGGGATGTTTTTCTCTTCCATTACCAGTCTACAGACGTCCTCCACCGGTGGCAGTTTCGGCCTGTTCTCATCCTTTCCCATTTAACGTGATACGTTTACATTATACAACGCAACCCGGCTGAACCGGACGCGAACACAACAATTTTAATCTGATGTTACGGTTCAGCGCGTATTTTGCTGCTTTTCTTCCTCGACTTCGATGCCACTTTCACCCGCCAGTTGATCGAGCGACATTTCCTGTGTGCTCGTCGCTTCGTCGTGCATGGCATCCCCACAAACCAGACAGGCCGAGTCCCGTTGGATCTGCACCCACACCGCCGAATGTGGCGGCGTCACCTGCCCGGTGATGATCTCTAAGGCGGTGTTCGCCAGCACGATGGTGTTCGACGGCAGCGGTTCGTATTGTTCGCCATCGCGCAGCAGTTCACGCAGCGCAAAATCAGCCTGCACCCCGGCGACCCGCGTGACGTGCAGCCATAACCCCGGCTCCGCTTCGAGTGTGCCTTCCGGCCCGATCATACCGTAATCGAGGTCGGTGTCGCCGTCTTCAGGATCAGCGACGAAGTGCATTCCCTCGCGCAGTTCTGCGGCCCAACAAGCATAACACGGCCCATCATACGGACGCACGATGACCACATCACCGCCCTCACCGCGTTCGTACACACCGGCGTAGATGGCGACCAGATCACGCTCCAAACACATCTCATTGATCTTATACTTGACGCCTTCGCCATCCACCCCCACGACCAGCAAATCAAGGTTATCTAGCGCGGTCGCATGATCCTCGATGCGCCCGTAATGTGTTTTTACGTCCGCTGCCGGGTTGCGCAGGGCGATCAACTCGGCGACGATCTCAGCTTTGGGCCGCCCGATGTAACGACGATCCGCGATGTGACGCACGGTATTGGTGTCTTCCAGCACATCATCGTCGATCAACACAAAATGACCGACACCGCTCATCGCCAAACTCTGCGCGACGAACCCACCGCCTGAACCCAACCCGACCACGCCGACGCGCTTAGTCGCCAGCTTGCCCAGGTTATTTGCACCGAGTAAGCGTTCTACTCTATCCCACATCGTAGTCGTCCTCCTGCGTCGATTCTGCCGTTACCCGTAATGAATTGAGATCGTGATGGGCTTCAATCGCCTGAATGTAATCTACCAGATGGGTTTCCTCGTTCCACGTCCAGCCGGGCGGGTCATCGAACAGGTCGCCACTGCGCCACCACGTCTCGAACATATCTGCGACCTGCTGCCCCGGCTCTAACTCGACCACAGGCGCGACACGCATCAGCGGCGGGCGTTCGGGATAATCCCAATGGGTAGCGATCAAGAAAATGCGCGAGCCGTCCATGCGTGCCGCCGCGATGCAAAATTCCAGCGGCAGCACCCCGTCGATATTCGCAATGGTCGGTGTGCTGATGAGACCATTTTGCCGTAGCCGCTTGAACTCCAGGTTGAAGCGGTCTTCATCGCGCAGGTGCCAGGGCGCGTTCACCACCAGCCTCGGCAGGTCGCTACCCGGCAAGACCTCCGGCGTCATCGGCTGGAAGCGCCGCACATCACGATGGATATACCACCAATCCACCCGAAGGGCGCTGCCATCCCCGCTGTGACGGGTGAAGTAGTTGGTGTTGGGGCTGTCGTCGGTGGTCGCCGGGTGCCCCAGCGTGACAATCGGCACCAGCAGCGCATCCTGCCCGTTTTCGGGGTCGTCTAACCAGTCGAGCGCGGTTTGTAGGTCGCCACCACTGGGGGCGATCATATAACCGGGCTGCTTGTGCCAATCACCCAGATAGCGCAATGGCGCATCCCACATCGTCCCCGCGTGGTCTTTCTCCCGACGCACGCGCCAGTTTTCCTGCATCCACCAGATCATCTCGTCCTGCCAGGGGTCACCCTGCTGGAAGGTATGCGTATGACGCACCGCGCTGTCATCCGGTGAGATGGTTTCCATCACATAGTAGGTCAGCAGGTCGTCACCGGGCAGCATAAAACCGATCATAGCTTCGCCGGTTTCGTCCTCGGCATATTGAGTCGCCGCTTTCATGATCTTATCGACCGCATGTTCCGCGATCACGAGTTTAGGCACACGACCGTCTTTCATGATCCTCCGCTTCCTGAACATCACCGCCGCCTCCTGCGTGGTGGCACCGGGTTATTCGGGTTAATGCGTTCTTCGATGCCGGGCCAATCACCGGTGGCCTTCCAGGTATAGTAGGCATACAACCATTGGATGGCCCAGGCCGTCACCGTCACCGCCGTTGAACGCGACGGGTTCCAGCCGTACTGCTCGCCGTCTTTGGGGTTGAACAGGCAGAGCTGCCCATCTTCGTATTGGTGCTTCTCGCTATACACACGCGGTTTCAGCACATACGCCTCCGATGGGCGGTTCGGGTAATCTTTCGGATACAAGATTTTTAGTGTGTGGGTCGGCTCTCTTAGCCCGGCGAGATTTACATCAACATCTCCCTGCCAATAGAGCAGGCCATGCTGCGGTACGATGAGTTTGAAATTGTTGCCGAAAGTCGTCCGCATCGCCTCGACTTCCAGACGTAATCGCGTGGAGACGTCGTTACGCGACCCCCACCATGAACCAGACATGGATTGGTTGCCTCCTGTTCTTACCGTAAGTGTCTCTAATGTAGAGCCAAACCGCTTTTGTGTCCAGCAAGGGATACGCAAGACCAACTGCAAAGGTTGCACAAAAGCACGACAGAATCACCGCGAGTCTGTCCGTCATATCTTTATCGAAGTATCACTGCTCGTCCTCTAAAAAAGGAAGATCATATAAAACCTTAACACTTGTGGCACTCACTTCTCCTTATAATACGTTTAGTGTATGTGGACAATCAAATGCTATTAACCGTTTTACGAAGGAGATAGAAATTGCCTTTAACATCACTCGTTTACGTTAGTCTGGCGTCGCATGATATGTCAGACGAAGAACTCAAGGAAATCCTGCATGTCAGCCGCGAGAACAACGCCAAGATAGACGTCACCGGCATGCTGCTCTACCGGGACGGCTTTTTCATCCAGGCACTGGAAGGTGAAAAAGAAAAAGTTCATAAACTGTATGACAAGATCAAGGGTGATGGTCGCCACCGTAACATCTTGACCGCCTACGAAAATGACGTCGAACAACGTGCTTTCGATGATTGGTCGATGGGGTTCAACAAGATTAGAGACGAAGACCTGAACGAAGAAGGTGTGACGGATTTCCTCCAGGCGAAGGATGACCCCGAATACTTTAGACAGCATCCCGGCAAGGCTGCCCGCTTGCTGGATAGCTTCAAACACAAAAACCACTTCTAAACCCACTTGAACCCGGCTAAGGGCTATAGTATTTTGGAGGCGTGGCGGCACCTCGCTGCGCTTTTGTTTTTAGCCCGAAATCCTTACTGATGACCCCAACGATTGCTCTCAGAAATACACGCAAAGATTACGGCAAAATCACCGCCGTTGATGATATTGACTTCAACGTCAACCAGGGGACGATCACCGTCCTGCTCGGCCCTAGTGGCTGTGGTAAGACCACCACGCTACGCCTGATCGCCGGTTTGGAACGCCCCGACGCCGGGGAAATCCGGCTGAACGGTGAGGTCATCGCCGGGCCTTCACGCTGGGTGCCGCCGGAAAAGCGGCGGGTGGGCATGGTGTTTCAAGATTACGCACTGTTCCCTCATTTGAACGTGCTGGAAAATATCACCTTCGGGTTGCACGAACGCTCCCGCACTCACAAATCCGACCGCGCCGAGGAACTGTTGGATCTGGTCGGCTTAACTGGGCTGGGGCTGCGGATGCCCTATGAACTCAGTGGTGGGCAGCAGCAGCGTGTAGCACTGGCACGGGCGCTGGCACCCAACCCGACGGTGCTGCTGCTTGATGAACCGTTCTCCAATCTGGACGCCGCGCTACGCAATCAAGTACGTACCGAAGTTCGACATATCTTGAAGGCGACCGGCGTCACCAGTATTTTCGTCACGCATGACCAGGAAGAAGCCCTGAGTATTTCCGATCAAGTTGTCGTCATGTTCAGTGGTAAAGTGGCGCAGGTCGGCTCACCACAGGTGATCTACACGCAACCGGCTTCCCCCCAGGTGGCGACGTTCGTCGGTGCGGCGAACTTCATCCCCGCCACAGCGACGGGCAACCAGGCGGCGTGTTTGCTGGGTCAGGTTGACCTGATAGAACCGGCGCACGGCACGGTTACACTGCTGATACGCCCGGAAACTTTGCAACTCAGTGATAAAGGCATAGGCACCCCGGCGACGGTCACCCAGGTCGAGTTCTACGGGCACGACCAGAGCATCCTCCTGCACCTCGGCGATGACATTTCAGTGACCGCTCGTACAGATGCCTACCAGCACTTCGAGGTAGGGCAGCGGGTCAACGTGACGGTTCATAGACCGGCGCAAGCCTTTGCCTCTGCCTAAAACATTCTACTGATTGCCCTTACAAAATCACAAGTTTGTGTTATAATGCATTCTAGGAACCGTAGTATTTAGGAGCAATATGCATAAAAATACAAAGAAGTTCATGTATCGCATTCGCGAACGTATCGCAAATCTCGAAGCGGATATTGATGAACGCCTCTCTGAGATTATGCAAGCAGAAGCACCTAAAAAGGTCAGCGTAAACTCCGGTCCCAATTGGATCGACTCCGATGAAATAACTGACGGCCCCATCGGTAGCTCCAAAGGATCGATTATCGACTTCCTCGCTGGCAAAACCAAAGTTAAATCTTACAGCCAGCGCGGCAACCGCGACTAACCTCTTCCCCAACAGGGCGAACGTCCTGTTTCCGCCAGACGGAAGCGGGGCGCGAGCTACTGTTCAGTTTCGGTCGGTTGTCGTCCCACCAGCACTTTATCGACACGGTGACCATCCATGTCGATGACTTCAAACTGATAGTCTTTCCACTCAAAACGATCTGTCACCTCCGGCACCTGACCAAGAAAATCAACGACAAACCCCGCAAGCGTGCGATAATGTTCCTCGTCGGGCATATTTTCGTTGATCCCGAAGAATTCTTTAAACTCTTCCAACGGCAGTAACCCATCGATCAACCAGGCATTCTCACCCCGCGCGACGATGTCAGGCCGGTCAATATCACCGACAATGGACTCAACAATGTCGTTCGTAGTGACGATTCCTTCTACCCCACCATACTCACCGATCACCACAGCAAGTTGAAGTCGGCTGTTCCGTATCCGGTTAAACACATCCGGCAGCGACAGCGTTTCCGGCACAAGCAGGGGCGGATCAGACATTGTGCGCAGGTCGAACGTCTCATCGATCCACAACGCCCGCACCAGATCCAGCACCCGCACCACCCCAACCACCTCATCAGCGGTCTTGTTAATGACCGGGTACAGGGCGTGGTCAGCCTCGGTTAAAAGCTGGCGTATATCGTCGTTTGAGGCTTCTACATCGAGCCAGTGGGTTGCCGTGCGCGGTGTCATCACGGAGGCCGCTGTCATGTCATCCATGCGGAAGACCCCCTGCACCATCTCCCGCTCACGCAATGCAAACGTGCCGATGCGCGTGCCTTCGCGCAGCATCACCCGCACTTCGTCTTCTGTCACTGCGGGTTCCCCCGATGGCTGGATTCCGATCAACCGTAGCACCGCATTGGTTGATAAGCTCAAAAACCATACGATAGGAAATGTCAATTGAGAAAGGCGATGCATCGCCGGTGCAACCAGACTGGCGATACGCTCCGGGTTTTCGATAGCGATGCGTTTGGGTGCCAATTCGCCGATAATCAACGAAAGATACGTCGTCAACCCGACGATCAACGCCAGACCAAGTACATCGCTGTAGGGTGCGAGCGCGTCGATCTTAGCAACCTGCACCGCGATGTCATCCGCGACGGCGGCACCGCCGAACGCACCGGAAAGCACACCGACCAAAGTAATGCCGATCTGCACGGTTGAGAGAAAACGGTTAGGGTTTTCCGTCAACTCTAACGCGACTGATGCGCCAAACTTATCGTCGTCGGCGTCCTGTTGTAGCCGTGCCTTGCGTGCGGAAATCACCGCTGCCTCGCTCATCGCCAGGACACCATTAAATAAAACCAACACGAAAATAATAATCAGTTCCACAAGAATCCTTTACTTGTGCTAGGGATCATGAGACTGGCTGTACATACCAGCGCATGTGCATCACCGTGCGACGTGGGGCGAAGTTATATGCACGCAGCAAAGTGTTTATCTGCTCGTCATCCGCCGGATGTTCGATTAGTAGGGGCGCGTGCCCGTTACGACGCACAACATTGTTAAGCAGTACTTCCGTGTAGATTATGTCGGTCGCGGGGTCGTGTAGCAATGTGAGCTGGTTCGTACCTGCCAGCATCTTTTCCAGCCATAAAGAGGCCGCTAACCGTTGTTCGTGAGGCGCACGCGCAACCAGACGTTCCATCCCACGCAGATTAACCCAATCGGTGATTTGCTGGAACAATGAACGACGGAAAAAACTCGGATGCAAGGGGCGCAACCAACCCAAACCTCCATGCTCATCAGGCCGCACTCGTCGCGCTAATGTCATCTCTTCGTCGAGTTCCGCACGCCGCCGCCGCCGGATAAAAATATCGTCCTCCAGCGCAGGCGGTATACGCGCAGCAGCACTACGCCGCCAGGTCGTCCAGGCGCGTTCCTCGACAAACCCCAGCGACCGGTAAAGGTGCCGTGCCGGGGCGTTGTCTACATCCACTTGCAGCATCGCCAGATCACCGCCACGTTCGTAGAGCATCCGCATACTTGCAAGCATCAGACGCCGTGCGATTCCGCGATTCTGGTAATCGGGGTGAGTGCCGACGTTGGCGATAATCCAACCACGCCCGGCTTCGCTGGGCCAGTTCGCCGGGTAAACGGAGACATTACCGACCAGATCACCATTGGTGATCCACACGTAGCCGAGGTTGATCCCGACCGCCATATCATTGAAGCGTGCCAGTATACGAAGCCCCGGCCCCATACGGCTCAGATAACGCATCTCACGTAGGGCGGCTCGCCCACTACTATCCATTGAGTCCTTGAAGACGAGTTCGATCAGATCTGCTAACGGGGCGAGGTCGGTGCGCAGGTCAACCGGGCGCAAGCCATCAGAATAATTCCGGGACGTGTCTTGTACTGAGGTCGTGCCGATCACGAGAATGACCTTAAGGCTCTGTGATTCATTAACGAAAAATACCAACTATCTGCAAATTATACCCCTTTCATAGCTACCGAACAATGTACAGCGATCAGAGAAAATACGGAGAAAATTTACGTTTTTCGTATAAGAATTGTTTCCTCAATACGAAAAATATGCTAAAATTAATTTAGGCTTGATGTGCTGTCATATCTTATCTTTTATTATCAATGGCACTACAGGCGAAATTTGCATTCATTAAACTTTGAGGTCTTATCATGTGGTACCAAATGCTTTACATCCGGTTGCACCAGCTCATCAATGGGGTAATACATTATCTATTCGACGCAGACGATAACAACAAAGAAGCCGACATCGGTCAAGGGCTGGTAGAATATGCCATGCTCCTGATGCTTGTTGGCGTCATTGTTATGGGTATGCTCACGATACTCGGTGCGGCAGTCGGCAATATGTTCCAGAACATCATAGATCATATCAACAACATTTAACCAGCCTGACCTATTAGATTCTCCGCGAAGCATCCGATGAGAACCGGTTGCTCTATTCGCATACGCTTTGCCTATGCGCATGGTCGCATCTTGAACTCTCCCTGATTATCGTTTAGAACTATACATTCACAGCTAGCAAGCAAAATGCAAGTCACTTTCGTGATTTGAGGAGAAAACTTCTATGGCAAGACCCGGAGGATATGGTCGTATGAGTAATAATCGACGCGGCAGCGGCGCGGTATGGCAGTGGCTACTGCTCGGTAGTTTATTCGGCTTTGGCTGCGCGGCGATCCTCGTGCTGACCCTGCTCACCTTTGACATTCTCAGCATCAGCGGCAGCGATGACGATGGACAGTCTATCGCCCAGGCGACACTGCCTTCCCAGCCAACGCAAAGCGCCCCACCGACGACACAACCCCTGCCGACTGAGAACGTCCAGGCGACGGTACAGGCCGCTATCGACGCGACCAGCATCGCGGTGCAAGCCACCACAGAGGCCGAACAGCAAGCCGCCGCACCGGGTGAAGCGGTGACCGTCGCGACGGTTGGCATCCCCACACAGCCCGTCGCCACTACCGAGGAAGTCCAGGATCCAGTGGTCGATGCCGGTTCCGCCGGTGCGGAAACCAATGATCCAATCACGGAACCCGAAACAACTGCCGACAGCAGCGCACCAGACACGGACAGTGCCGCCGGTGGTGGCGGGGACGACCCCGATGCCGGTGCTCAGGTCGCCGAACCGGCAGATGAACCTACCGAGGAGGTCCCAGAGATTGATCCTATTCTGGCGTCGCTGGCCTCACCACTGGTAGAAATTGAAGGCGGCACGTTCAACATGGGCACGACCGCGCAGGAAGTCGCGGCGGCGGTGCGTGAGTGTATCGACCGTGATGGTGGTGACTGTGACCCCAGCTTCGGCGAGGACGCAACACCGCGGGTTACGGTCACACTGAGCGATTTCGCTATCGAACGCACAGAAGTGTCTAACGAGCAGTACATCGCTTTCCTGAACA
>DAOTTX010000325.1:0-3821 GCA_034437515.1 Anaerolineae bacterium | reverse complement strand
ATCTGCGCCCCGCCGGTTCTGGCTATGATATCGGCGCATTTGAGCTACACGCCGCGTTCCCGTTCACGCCGACGGACTTTGTGTTTCTGCCACTGGTGACATCCACGCCGTCTGCACCGCCGATAGGCGTGAGGCACATCACCTATCGCCCCCACGCTGGATTTCCGCAATTGGGACAAGATTCGCGGTTGGGCGCAGACGCTCTCTATCCCAGATATTGCCGGATAACGTTGAATCGAGAGGATTACGCCGCCACTGGCTAACAATGACACAAAGTCGATCAGCTTTTTGAGTTCTGCACGAATATCGTGTATCATGTCTTGTGAGTTGGAAGTCATAACTTCCTCCTTAGAGTTGTCTTGGTCAACATACTCTATCGGAAAAGTGTCTGACTTTCAACTCGTTTGAAACCTACCCTATTGAGATACTCTTGGTCATCGTGACGTGTTCTTGGTTTTGCAGTGATTTATTGACATAGAAGACGCATCGTCATTTTTTTTAGATGGAGAACACAATGAAAACTTTGGTAATTTACGATTCGGTATTTGGCAATACGGAAAAGGTCGCGCAGGCGATAGGGGACGCGCTGGGCGCGCAAGTCCTCCGCGTCACCGAGGTGCAGCCCGCGCAGTTGACCGGCCTGGACGCGCTGATCGTCGGCTCGCCGACGCAGAAGTTCCAGCCACTGAAGCCCATCAAAGACTTCCTGAACAAGATCCCAGCGGGAAAACTCAACGGCGTTCGGGTCGCCGCCTTCGACACGCGGATTGCGTTAGAGGACGCAAACTCCGCAATTCTCAACTTCTTCGTCAAGCTGTTCGGCTACGCTGCCGAGCCGATGGCGGCCCGGTTGGTCGAAAAGGACGGCACGCCGGCCATGCCACCGGCCGGGTTCTTTGTCAACGGCAAGGAAGGGCCGCTGAAAGACGGCGAATTGGCGCGCAGCGGCCTGGGCGCGGCAGATACAGCGATGAGTCATGCCGGCTATTTTGGCAACGGCCTGCCCTACAAACGTTCAGGCCACGGCTCGCGTCCTTTGCTCATCTTTGTGATATGAGGTACATCGAGATGAATCCTATTCTTAGCCTTTACGGCTTGTTGCTGCTCTTACAAACCCTGCACATCTTTGAGGAAATCGGCATGGAAGCCTATAAGCCGGTCGGTTCGCTCAAGAAATACCTGTGGGTAGCTTCGGTGCTGGTTGCCGTGAACTATGTGCCCTTGTTCTTGATGCTATACGCTGTGCCTGCTGGCTACTGGCTGGCCTGCGGCGGCGCGCTGTTGGGGATCGGGAACGGCGTGATTCACATCGTGGGCTACCTCAAGAGCAAACGCTTTCGAGGTACGCTGGGCGCGGGTATGTTTACTGGCATCCCGTTGGGGTTGACGGGATGCGTGTTGCTGTATCGGCTGGTTAGTCTGCTGTTATTCAAGGGATGATCATTTGCAAGAGAAGGAGAAAATGATGGCAAACTCGATCCTCGTCGCCTATGCAACCTATGCGGGATCGGCCCAGGACGTCGCCGCCGAGATCGGCAAGGTGTTGGGAGAACGAAGTTTCGCGGTAGACGTGATCCCGGTTGTGGAAAATCCACCAGTGGATGATTATCAATTTGTGCTCATCGGCAGCGCGGTTCACGGAAGCCGCTGGCTATCCGAGGCCCTGGAATTTGTCGAGGCCAACCAGACAGTACTCAATCGCACGCCGGTGGCGTTCTTCAGCGTGTGCCTGTCCGGCCTGGCCAAAGACGAAAGATCACTGGCGTCGGCGCGCGACACCGTCTTTGGTCCACTGCGCGCCTTCGTCACGCCTGTAGCCGAAGTCCTTTCCGCCGGCAAAGTTGACCGGCGCGGTGTGGCGCTGGGTCTCCCTGGTTGGCTCGCGCGCTTCTGCCCCACGCTGGATTTCCGGAATTGGGACAAAATTCGCGGTTGGGCGCAGGAACTCTCCATCCCACGAAAGGAAATATGATGCCTCGCTCAGCATGTAAGATGAATGTAACTATCCGGAGGACACAATGATCCCACTCGAGACTCAAAACACCCGCCGCCGCATCGGCATATTCTTGGGCTTTACCTTTCTGTTCAGCGCCATCTTCTGGGCGCTGATCATCCGAGCGGAACCGCCGAGCCCTTATGGGCAAGTGTATACCCTGGGGCTGATGTGGAGTCCTGGCGTCGCCGCGCTGCTCACCACTTTTATCTTTCAGCGCAACTTTCGCGGCCTGGGATGGGAGCGCGGCCCCGTGCGCTATCTCTTACTCAGTTACGCGCTGCCCATCGTCTATGCGGGTGTGGTCTACGCGTTGACGTGGCTCATGGGCTGGGGCGCGTTCACCACGGAGAACGTGCCGGAGGGCCAATCGTGGCCGCTGCTCGTCCTCATTCACGCGACCTTGCTGTTTCTCTTGGGTGGCTTTTTCCCGGCGTTGGGCGAGGAAATCGGCTGGCGCGGACTGCTGGTGCCACAACTGGCAAAACTGACTTCCTTTACCAACGTCGCCCTTATCAGCGGCGCGATCTGGGCGGTCTGGCATTATCCCATGATCCTGTTTGCAGACTATCACGCCGCCGCGCCTCGCTGGTTCGCGCTGCTCTGTTTCAGCGTGCTGGTGGTCGGCTCCAGCTTCGCCTTCGCCTGGCTGCGCCTCAAGTCGGGCAGCTTGTGGACAGCGGCGATCTTGCACGCCAGCCACAACATCTTCATCCAGAGCATCTTCGATCCGTTGACGCGAGATACCGGTTTCACGACATATATCACGACCGAATTTGGCGTTGGGTTGGCGGCGACGGCCATCATCGTCGCCGTGATATTTTGGCGACAGCGTGCTTCAATTATGAGGTGAATCATGCTATCATTTCCAAAGAGCGGATATTTCCGCTACGGCCTGCCCTATAAACGTTCGGGCCACGGTCCGCGTCCCCTGGTCGTCTTCCAAGGACTGACATTTGAACACAAGCCGCAAGCCGTGATGCTTATGATGTACAAGTTCCTGGGAAGCGACTACACGCTCTACGGTGTGCTCCGCAAGCCGAGGCCGCCGCAAGGGTATACGCTGGGTGATATGGCGGATGATTACGCCACGATGATTCATGAGGAATTCGGCGGGCCGGTGGACGTATTGGGCATCTCGACCGGCGGTTCCATCGCCCTGCACTTTGCCGCTGACCATCCCGACCTGGTACGCCGATTGATTATCCATTCCAGCGCGCACACGTTGAACGACACCGCAAAGCAGTTGCAGTTGGACGTGGCGCGTCTGGCGCAGCAAGGGCAATGGATGAAAGCCTGGGCCCTGTTAGTCGGCACGATTTATCCACAGACAGGGCCGGGGAAATGGCTTGCGCAACCGCTTGTCTGGCTCAGCGCGGGGCTGCTGTCCTTGAAGCCGCCCCAAGACCCCAGCGACTTGGTCGTCACCGTCGAGGCCGAAGATCAGCACGCCTTCAAGTCGCGCCTGGCAGAGATCACCGCGCCGACCCTGGTCATTGGCGGCGCGGATGACTTCTTCTACAGCCCATCCCTGTTCCGCGAGACGGCGGCCGGCATCCCCAACGTCAAACTCTGCCTTTACGAGAAGGCGTTTCCAACGATGGGCCATCCGGCCGGCGGGAAACAGTTCCGCCGGGACGTTCTCGCGTTTCTAAGAAATGAACCCTACGACAAGTGAGGTGAGCGATGTCAGATACATTGGCTGGTTTATACCGTTTACAGAAAAGAAACGTCCCCCAGGCCGCAGCCGTGCTGGTCGACGCATTCGAACACGACCCGGTCTGGAAGGCGATCTTGAGCGATGCGACGCCGACGCAGCGCATAGCCA
>DAOTTX010000324.1:0-2998 GCA_034437515.1 Anaerolineae bacterium | reverse complement strand
CACACGCCCGTCTCCGGCAGGCAAAGCTGCACATCGCGGGCGGCCTCCCAATCCCCGACCAGCGCCGCCACCACCGAGCGCACCTGCTCGTAGCCGGTCGCCAATAGGAAGGTCGGCGCACGCCCGTAACTCTTCATGCCGACGATGTAGAAGTTCTTCTCCGGGTGACGCAGTTCAGCCTCCCCATGCGGCGGCACGGTGCCGCAGGAGTGAATGTTGGGGTCGATCATCGGCGCGAGTGCCCGACTGCTTTCCATCGATGAATCCACGTCGAGGCGCAGTTCGCGCAGCATCGCCAGGTCGGGCCGTGCGCCGGTCGCTGTGATGACTTCATCGACGTTTATAGTCTGTGTACCCCCGGCTGTGTCCCCGGTGACGGTGATCCCGCGTTCAGCCGGGCCAAGCTCGCGCACACGAAACGGCGACAGAATGGTGAGGTCACCGGCATCGACAGACGCTTTGATGCGATCCCCCAGCGCGCCGCGTGCGGGCAGGGCATCGTCCTCACCCCCGCCGAACACACGCTTGAGATTCGTACCCCGCATCGCCCAGGTGATCTGTGTGTCGGGATAGTGGGCTTTGAGCTGCGCCAGTTCCAGCAGCGCGTTAATCGCAGAGTGCCCGCTGCCGACGACCATCACGCGCCGGTCGGCGTAGCGTGTGCGAGCCGTGCCGAGAATATCGGGAATGCCGTAAGTGATGTGCGCTGCGTGCCGTCCTTCGCCAATCGCGGGCAAGCCGCCGGAACCGAGCGGGTTCGGCTGCTGCCACGTACCGCTGGCGTCAATCACTGCCCGCGCTTCGACCAGGGCTTCACGTCCGTCTCCATACGCCACGTGCAGCATGAAGGGTGCGTCATCGCGTCCGGCGTCCTTCATTTTGTCCACGTCACGGCGGCTGACCGCGATCACACGGGCGTTCAGGTGGATGTGCTCGCGCAGCACGTCGGCCAGGGGTTGCAAGTACCGTTCCACCAGTTCATCGCCCGTAGGCAGATCATCCGCCGGTGGCATCTGCCAGCCGTGACGTTCCAGCAGGCGCACCGATGCGGTATCCACCGTGAACTCCCAGGGCGAGAACATGCGCACATGCGCCCAATCACGGACATTCGCGCCGACCTGTGAACCGGCTTCGAAAACAACCGGCGTTTCGCCGCGTTCCAGCAGATGGGCCGCCGCCGCCAATCCTACCGGGCCAGCGCCAATGACAGCTACGGGTTTACTTTTCAGTGACATACATCAAACTCCTTGTAGTTAATATCGTGAAATCAGATCAAACAGAATATCCGCGCCAAATTGAATCGCGGACACCGGCACGCGTTCATCTTCACCATGGATTAAAGATGGTAGGTCGATTTCCGGTGGCAGGTTCATCGGTAGAAATCCGTAGTTCTGAATGCCGTGATTCTCCAGCAACCGTCCATCCGGACTTTCGTTGAACAAATAGGGAACCGGTATTCCCGCCGGGTCATATTCACGCAATAGACCAGCCAGCAAATCGAAGAGTGCATAATCGACCTCAGGTTTTGTTTTTGGTCCGGCAGCAACGACCTCAATCTCGACATCGCTGCCCAACAGCGTGCGCAGTTTTCGCACCACATCTTCCGCTGTGCGGCCTGGAATGATGCGAGCGTCAATGTCCACCATTGCCTCGGAGGGAATCACGTTGAATTTGCCGCCAGCGGAGACAATCGTGGGATTGGCGGTATCTCGAAACAAACTTTCAAATCGAGCTGCGTCGGGAATGCGGGTGAGCGCATCACCGAACGTCGCTGGATCCAGCAGGTCGAGCAATGCCTGAGCAATGTCGCCGTCCAGATGTTCGCTCAGCGTATGCACGATTTGTTCCGCTAACGGTGTTTTGTGATACGGCATACGATAGGCGTCCAGAGTCGCCAGGGCTGTACCGAGTTCCCCCATTACGGTTTCAGCGGCAGGTAGCGATCCATGACCGCACGCCGCCCGAAACGTCAAACGGATGCGTGCATACTGCTTCTGTGAGACACCGATGCGGTAGAATTTACGCCCGGCCACATACAGCGGAAATCCGCCAAATTCACCGAGGGCATGTCGAACATCTGCAAAGATTTGCGGGTGCTCACGCAGAAGATATTGCATACCAACTTCACCACCGGTTTCCTCATCTACAACGATAGCCAGTACAATGTCACCGGCAGGTTGCACACCATCTTCTGCGGCTCGTAGCAAGCTGTGGACGAGCATGGCTACCCCGGCTTTCATGTCCAGCGCGCCCCGACCAAACAGGACACCATCCTCGACAACGGCATCGAACGGTGGAAACTGCCACTGTTGCCCTCCGACACCGACAACATCAGTATGACCGTAGAACAGCAACGGTGGCTTTTCGCCACGCCCTTGTAAACGCGTAATCAAGTTGGGGCGTCCCGGTACAGCTTCGATCATCTCGACGGAGAAACCCTCCTGTTCTAGCAAATCACGCAGGTATTGTTGCGCGATTGCCTCATTGCCCGGCGGATTAACCGTTTCCAGACGGATCAAAGATTGTGTGATTTCAAGTGGTTCTGGTATCACGATTCCCTCCATTATCGTATTTTTGCGATCATTCAGCGCAAAAAATATATCTGATAGGTCTAAGTTAAATCGTATAATTACGATAAAGCGAACAAAAAAAGAGTTAACGCTTTAGAACAGCGACGCGACCTGCGCCTTATACCACGCCACTGCCTCATCGCACAGGCAGTAACTTGTTGCCGGGCCTTCGATGGTGCCACAGATCAAACCCGCATCACGCAGCACCTTGAGATGCTGTGAGACCGTCGCCTGTGCCAGCGGCAGTACCTCAACAATGTCGCCGGTGAAGCACTGCGGATTGTCGCTCAAATAGCGCATGATTTGCATTCGCGCCGGATGGCCGAGGGCCTTCATCATTCTTGTGAGGCGCTCTTCATCATTGGTTAGATTATAGGTTTTGATTGGTATGCTTTGTTTTGTTCCCATAATCGTATTTTTACGATAAA
>DAOTTX010000323.1:0-8043 GCA_034437515.1 Anaerolineae bacterium | reverse complement strand
TGGTTGAAAATGCCAAGTTGCTCGGCATCGTCAAGCGAAAGCCGCCCTCTGGCAAATTGGACGCACTTTTGTCCTTGACAACAGCTTCTGGCCCTTAACTTGTGAACGATGGGGTAAACCACAATCCTTTATCAGCAAGTATGAGTCTGGAGAAAGACGGCTCGATATTATTGAACTCCGTCAAATTTGCCGGTGTCTTGACATTGACCTAATCTTATTCGTTGAAAAATTAGAAAAGGCACTAACTAACTCAGATGAAGGCAAATCCTAAATTCAGAAATCAAGATAAGAAGTTTTGGGCAAATGTAAGAACAATCGGCCAAGAGATTGGTTACACCGATAGGAAAACCAAACAAGTTAGAACTTACACAATCGATGACTTAAAGACCGCCATGCTTAAGTCCGGATTAGGGATAAGTCATCTAGTTGATTCTGATGGCAATACTTCTCCGCTTGCAACAGACCTCATAGAATATTTCCTATATAGAGCCACAATACTAAATGATTATGTGGAACCTCGGCTAATGGACGCTACTCGGGCAGAGGAAACATTCAATCAACTCCTTAGCGAACTTCAGCCAAATTCTCCGATCCCTATGAATAAGCAAAAAGGTGACAAGAAGAAAATTGCTTATTTAACAGCTATGGTCAACATGATAATTGAGGCTAACTCCGATGGCCTCCCGTGTGACTATGACCCTCGTGTGCTCACAACCATTACCAAAAATAATGAACCTCTCCGAACACTGGCACGACGTGTAGATGGATGTTTCCCAAGTTGTGTAAATCCGATCGCAATATGGGAAATAAAGGAATATTACTACACAACGACGTTTGGTAGCAGAATAGCTGATGGTGTATATGAAACACTACTTGATGGTCTTGAACTTGAGGAACTCGAAGAGCACGAAAAAATTAGTGTCCAGCATCTATTGATTGTAGATGCTTATCTCACTTGGTGGGATATGGGCAAATCCTATCTATGTCGGATGATAGATATGCTAAACATGGGATATGTTGATGAGATTCTATTCGGTTATGAAGTCATTGAGCAGTTACCATCTATTGTTCAAACTTGGGTATATTTGCATCAAAATGGGTAGGATCAGCAATCTATTTTGTGCTGGTCAGAATAGAGAGTCACCATAGGCGGCGATCGGCTCGAAGCAAAAAAATAGCTGGTGAACGTGCCTGTTCACACGCTCACCAGCCGGGCGAAACCGTCGGAATTAAAAAGAGGCAGCCTGTCTATAGGCTGCCTCAAGGCGTTTGGTGGCTGCGCGTCGATAGCGCGTCACAATCCGCCGATCATTCTCGCAGGCGACGTAATGCCGCACCTTCGCCCGTGTCGATAGTGTGTAAAGTGCCACCAGCGCCAGCAGACGATCCTCGTAGTGCGCGACTACCTCCAGAAACGGCACAATCTCACCGCCGTCCAGACGTTCGCGCCAGATGCGACGCGGTGTTGGTTTGTAGTCAGCCAGTAGTGTCCGCAGCCGCTCGCGGATCTGATCCAGGCGTGCATACACCGACGACTGCGGCAGATTGTGGGCATCAACCGTCTGTAAAGGCTTGGCGTCTGTGGTCAAAATATAGAGCGCGACCAATCCGGTGATGTCGTCGGCGTAACGTTCAGCAATAGCCACAATCGCCCGTTCAAGGTCAATCTGAACGTCAGTCCGGGTGGCGAAACCAGCCCAGCGCTCTCTGGCATCCCAGATCTGCACACGGGTGTCATCACCGTGTACACCGTATTCATCGGTATCAATGCCGGTGTTGGCCGCAATGTCCACAAAAAAGTCATATCGCTTTTGTTTATCGATGATGGTCGTGCATCCGCAGACGCCAATGACTCGCCAGACGGTGCGCGTCTGGTCGTCGTGCGCCAGCAACCCCGGCTCATCGACCAGCTTGAGCCACAGCTTCATCAGCCCGGTCTGCACACTGTCGGGGATGTCCTGGCCGAACAGACCAAAACGGGTGATCTTCTTCGCCATCAAGGGACCGACCTGCTCGGCGATGGCAGCAAAAGCCAACTCACCACCCCAGCCAGTGGGATAGGTGGTGACCTTCGGAAACGGCTTGATCTGGCTGCGGATCTTGTTACGAGATGTTGTCATGAGGTTTTCTCTCCCCCACAAACCGGAAATCCGTCCGGCGCGGTCGAGCACAACGCTCAACCCTGCGGGACAACGCAAAGGGGGGACGGTCAAGCAATCTGCGAAGCAGATAGGCAGGTGGTTCGGTAGTCCCGTTTTGAGAAGCAAAATGGGATTAGCTGCCGCAGGCAGCGACCGTACCGCCTGCCGGTGCTTGATGGTGGGTTCCCTTGCGTTGTACACTAGCCGCGCCTGCGGTGTGCGAGAGAGAAATCAGTTATCCTGTGTGAAGAGAAAATGTAAAGAGCATACACTGTAAAGCAAGCAGCCAATCGCAGGGATAAGGGAATAGAGCAATCTTAATTGCAAGAACAGCCAACACAATTCATAATTAAAGTCTGTAAATCCTAATTTATTAGATGATCATCGCATGGACAAACCACTCTTTGACCGCATCGTAGCCCAACTCATGCCAGAAATGGCTAGTGTCAGTAATCGGCAGGCTTTAGTACAGAGCGCCCTGTTTGGCTCTCCAGTTCTACATCAAATTGATTGGTCGGGTGCTGCCAATCAATTTACCATGAGGCTGGTGATGCGGCTTTATCAGTATGATGTATCGGCGATTGTTGCCATACTCCAAGAATTGCAGATGCAGGTTGGCATTACCCGACAGGCGGAGATCAACGAGCTTATTCGGGCGTTATCAACTACCCTACCAACAACGAAAGGACAAAAATACCTTATGGAACCGAATATACTCGTTGGATTTTTGATAGAGGTTGGTCGCTGGGCCAAGAGCGAACTCAGTGAACGCTGGAAAGTACGCCGTGAACAAGAATCGGCTGATCTGGCCAACCGGCAAGAAGTCGAGCAGGCTGTGCCACAGATGCTGCAAGCTGCCACGACCGCTAGCAGCCCGCAGCGCGTTGAAGAGACCATTAAACTCATCGAGCGCAAGCGTAATGCCATTGACCGGGCACGCAACGCGAAGCTGACTCATCGTGAAGAGCGAGAACGCGGTGAAATCACGGAGAATATGTTCCTTTTGCGAGTTAAGAAAGAAGATGAAACCATCCGCCAAATGCTGAACGAAATTGAGGATGACCTGAACGATCTCGGTTTCGATGTGGAGCGTGAGCCAGCATGAGTGAACGAGGTGACCTGATCCAGAAACTCCGCGATGAGATTCATCGCTGCAAAGTCGGGAAACTCGACAGCCGCAAGCAGTATGATATGGGCGGGATGCTGCTAGCGGCATTGAATACGCTTTTAGCCGACTACGATAAACGCATCGCTGAGGCACAGGCCGAACTGCTCGATCTGCTGGGTGAAATGCCAGCCCCTGATCCCGATCTACCATCTAGCGCTGACAACGGCGATCACTGGGAAGTGTTCATCTCTTATCAGCGCGAGTCCGAAGCAGAAACGAAGGAAATCAACCAGCGGCTCACCGCTGCCGGGTTGCGCGTGTGGCAGGATGTGAACAACATCCGGCATACGGCTCGGTGGTCACAGGTCGTCGATGGTGCGCTGCGGAACACCGACCGCCTGTTGTTGCTCATGACACCTGAAGCCATGCAATCGGGCGAGGTATTCAACGAGTGGTTTTACTTCTACAGCAAGAAGAAACCAATTCATTGCTTGATGGTGCAGACCTGCGACCCGCACTATCAGCTTTTGCCTTACCAGTACCTTGATTGGCGCGAGCCGGACAAACGCGACTGGGAACGCCTGCTGCGCGAGGTGCGGGCAGGCTTCACCCAACCCGCCGCCATCACACCCTCCCCCATTGTGAGCGCACCACCAGCAGAAGCAGATGAAAACCCACCGACTAAATCACCCTTCGCGGACCTGCTGGAAGCTGCCCGCGACCCGGACGGCAAAATCGCGCTCACGCCTGACCAGATCAAGCAGCTTGTCGAGCACAAACCTACCGACATCGCGGAATATCGTCTGGGATGTGTCGCCGAGTGGAGCCAACCGCGCTATGCACTCGATAACCGCTTCGTCAATCTGACGCTGCTGCTGGACAAGGGCGAAGAAGCCCAGCAGCGCTGGCAAAGCGCCGAAAATACCCGCTTCGATGACCTACGCGACGTGTTGACCGCCGTCCCCGACCCGGCCTTTGTGGTGCTGGGTGCGCCCGGATCGGGTAAATCGACGCTGCTGCGCCGCTTTCAGATGGATCACAGCCTGGACCAGCTTCGCGCTGACGGACCACAGGTGACATTCTTCATCCAGTTAAACGCCTATCGCGGCACGGATGACCCGCGCCAGTGGTTGAATGAACGCTGGCGAGAGCGTTACCCGGATTTGCTAGCCCTGGATGACTATCTACGGGACGGGCAGGTGATTCTGCTGCTGGACGCACTCAACGAGATGCCGCACCAGAACAACGCCGAGTACGCCAGCAAGGTGAGCCTGTGGCGTGTGTTTACGCAGGCGGTTGTCGCGCAAGGCAACCGGGCGATTTTCTCCTGCCGTAGCCTGGACTACAGCGCCAGCCTGAGCAGCAAAGATCTGCGCGTGCCGCAGATTGAAGTGCAGCCCATGAGCGGCGAGCAGGTGCGCGATTTCATCACCGTGTACAGCCCGACCCATGCCGACACCATCTGGCACGACCTGGAAGGCACCCCGCAGTTTGATCTGTTCCGCACGCCGATTTACCTTAAGCTGCTGCTGGATCAGGTCGAGCGTTACCAGCAGGTGCCGAAGGGCAAAGCGCAGTTGTTCACCCAGTTCGTGCGCCAGCAGATCACCCGCAACCTCGATCATCCCCTGCTGGCACCCAACGGTCTACTCAGTGGGCGCGACCACCGTCGCCTGACGCAGGATGCCTGGAAAACGCCGTTTGAACTACCGGAGCGCGGCCTGCTCATCCCTAACTTGAGCGTGCTGGCCTTTGCCATGCAGGAAAAGGGGCTGGAAACGGAAGGCGCACTGGTTCGCATCGACTTTGACGACGCCTGCGACCTACTGGACGGCAGCCGCGACGAGGACATCCTCAAAGCGGGCGTGGCGCTGACCGTGCTGGACGAGGACATCGCCCGCGACGAAATCACCTTTTTCCACCAGTTGCTACAGGAGTTCTTCGCGGCGCGGCGGCTGGCGCAGGAGCCGAACCCGGCGCTTGTCCATGTTGCATGGCACATTGATGAAGTATCCCCGACGCTGGATGAGGTACTCGCCACCTTAGCCGACGGCGACCCAATGCCGCCGCTGCCGCAGACCGGCTGGGAGGAAACCACGCTGACCGCCGCACCGATGGCAAAAGACCCGAATACCTTCATCCGGGATTTGATGCCACACAACCTGCCGCTGGCAGCGCGTTGTGCCGCCTCACCGGAGATCACGGTTGACCCCGACCTGAAGCGCGAGATCCAGCAGGCGCTCATCGCTCGCTCGCAGGACTTCGCCAACGCCGACCTACGCGCCCGGATTGCGGCGGGACTGGCATTGGGTGAGCTGGACGACCCGCGCTTTGAACGCCGCACGGGGGAACACGGCGACTACCTGCTCCCCCCAATGGTGCGTATTCTCGCCGGAACCTACCCGATGGGCGACGACGAGAAACCCGCCCACACTGTTGACCTGGAAGCCTTCGAGATTGGGCAGTTCCCGGTGACGAACGCCGAATATGCGCTATTTATGGCGGCAGGCGGCTACGAGAACGAACGCTGGTGGGACACCGACGAGGCACTGGCATGGCTGCGCGGCGAGGGCAGCACAGAAGGACTGAAGCAATCTTGGCGAGAAAATCGGCAGAGGATTTTGAGTTGGTCGGAAGAAAGCATACGTAACGCGAATAATTTCACTTCAGATCAAAAGAGAGATTACTTCACAATCCGTAACTGGTCAAACGAACGCTTTGAGGAGTGGCTTGATGAGACTTTCCCATCGGGAAAGATTTACCGCCAGCCGGACTACTGGGACGACACCCGCTTCAACAGCCCCTCACAACCCGTTGTTGGCATCACCTGGTTCGAGGCGCGAGCGTACTGCAACTGGCTGTCAGCCCAGACAGGGGAGGCGATACAACTACCGACGGAAGCACAGTTTGAGGCAGCGGCACGGGGCACAGAGGGGCGCGAATATCCTTATGGCAGCCCGTTTGATGCGGCGCGAAGCAACACCTTTGAGAGCCACATCCGACGCACCACGCCAATTGGCATCTTCGATAATGCCACGCCTGAAGGCGCATTTGACCTGACGGGCAATGCCTATACATGGACGACGAGCCTCTACGATCAAGAGCAGTTCCCGTATCCGTATCGTGTCGAAGATGGTCGAGAGAACATAAGTTCTAGCGCCCGCCGGGTGTTGCGCGGCGGCTCGTGGTACGACGATGACTACGATGCGCGTGCCGCGGCCCGCCTCTCCAGCAATCCAATCAACCGTCTCAACAACGGCGGTTTTCGGTTGGTGTGCCTGCCCCATTTATAATCTGGGACGCTGGGCGCTGGCGGGGGTGAATGCGCCGCGTAGCGGCGGAGAGGGGGCGCGTCCGTAGGACGCAATGCCCCCTAAAAACAATTTCTTCCGCGAAGCGGAATCAATTTAGTGGGATTTTGGCGGCTTTTGCGCTAGACTACATCTTGAGGCAGCATCGTCGCCTTAGGGCACCCCGGAAGGTGCGCCCGCCGGGTGTTGCGCGGCGGCTCGTGGAACAACAATAACAACAATGCGCGTGCCGCGTACCGCAACAACAACAATCCAAACAACCGTAACAACAACAACGGTTTTCGGTTGGTGTGCCTGCCACATTTGAACTGCCCCTTTCCTAAGGCACGGCGTTTTACGCTCGTGCGGGATAGTGCAGGTGTCCGCATCCGCACTATCTTCCAGATTATGCCCACCGGTTACGGCTTGTGGGACGCGGCGGAAGGGCTTTATAAATGGCGCGGGTGTGTCCTGTCTGCACAGAGAGTGCCACATGGTGGTCAGCGCCGTCAGGCATATATACAAAATGGGGAAGCTCCGAGGGCGTTCAATCGTCTTGAGCTTTCCCGCCCTTGCTCTGGCGCATCCAACCGCCTAGCAAGCGCCCTATTTCAGCTACCATCCGGCTGACGTGTTCATACTGGCCGTCATTGAACCACTTAAAATGATGGGCTAAACGCAGATAGAGGCGCAACTTGTCCAGATGCGAGTCTGCCAGCCGCAGAGCCTCTAGTCGTCTGCGTCCGGTCTGGCTGTGCGCGTCGAATAGCGATTCCTGAAAATCCAGTGCGGCGTTCATCATACGTTGCGTCAGTGTGGCCCGGTATACCTTCGGGAACGATTCCGCTTTGGGCAACAGCCACGCCAGCAGGTCGAAGGTACGGGTCAGGATAATCATGTCATCAGGCATCAATCATTTGTCTCTCTATTCACAACTTATTGACTGGTCAAATCTTCTCTTAGCTTATCGCAAAGCGGCGAAGCATAAACGGGGAAAGCCCTCTGCCGCCAATTTTGAGCATCAATTGGCAGACCATCTGCTAGAACTTCAGGATGAACTCGCACAAGAAAGTTATCAACCAGGCGATTACACCCACTTCACCATCCAAGAACCCAAACGCCGCAAAATCTCCGCCGCGCCCTTCCCTGACCGCGTGGTGCATCATGCGCTGTGTAATGTGATTGAACCCATCTTTGACCGCCGCTTCATTGCAGATAGCTACGCCAACCGTAAAGGCAAGGGCACACACGCCGCCATCCAGCGCTTGCAGAGCTTCGCCCGGCGCTACTGCTATGTGCTACGCGCCGACATCGTAAAGCATTTTCCATCGCTAGACCATGATGTGCTGAAGGCGACGCTGTTTCGTCCCATCGGTGACGAGCGCACACGCTGGCTAATCGACCGCATCATCGCCAGCGGTGCGAATGTGCTGCACGATGAATACACGATGGTGTACTTTGAGGGTGACGACTTATTTTCGGTCAATCGTCCGCGTGGCCTGCC
>DAOTTX010000322.1:0-2271 GCA_034437515.1 Anaerolineae bacterium | reverse complement strand
CATCTGCCGACACCCTCGGCCGACAACAACCAGACACATTCCCGGATAGCTCAATGGTAGAGCGAGCGGCTGTTAACCGCTAGGTTCAAGGTTCGAGTCCTTGTCCGGGAGGTCGCGCCGTAAGAGGCTGCAATGCAGCAGCTTACGGCGTTTTTCATGCAGGGGCCGAGTCGAACGAGTCTGTTAACCTATAGCTCCCGACACGGCCAAACGTTGTGACCCGGCGGGAACGACGGGGCGGCCGACACTTCGACCACTTCTGCCAACCCAAGGGGCCACAGAAACCAACCGGCGCGAGCGCGAGTCGCCCGAAACTCTCAGACTCTCACTCCTCTCGGAACGGCAACGGGTTAACCGGTCAGGGCGGTCATGATGAGTACGTTTGCTCCCGCATCCGGTGTCACGGAAAGCAAAGCGAAGGAGTTCCTAAGCGTTGCCTTTCTGCGTGCGCTCGCGGCCCAAGCTGGCCTGAACGTTCGCCCATCCGGGGAATACGATGATGGTCTCGACTGGGACGTTGGTTCGATCAAAAAGCCTTTTCGCGATCTCCCTTGCTCCCCGAACACATGGCTGAGCTTTCAGCTCAAGGCTACGTCCAACTGGAGTGTTGTTGGAGATGCATTGAGCTTCTGGCTTGACAGAGACACCTACGATCTGTTGCGAGACGAGTGTATCACCCGGACGCTGCTCCTCGTCTACTGCCTTCCGCAGGACAGAGCGCGATGGGTGACATTCTGCTCCAGGAATGGGCAATGTGATCTTGAGTCACACTACTGTGAGATGAGCCACGCAGGTTTCTACCTTGATCTGCGCGGCGAGAGTTCGCTGCCCACTGCAAGCAATGGCGAGCCACAGACGGGAAAGACTGTTCATGTTCCGCTACAGAATCGCCTGACTGCAGATTCTCTCATTGGCCTCTATCGGTCCGCCATTGAGGCTTATGCCGGAGGGGGCAGCGAATGATCGGTCCAATCACAGATACATTGCTGAGATCACTGCAACCGAATTCAGTTGCGGCATTCCTGCGAAGACGCGGGTATGAAGAGAACTCAGGGACGGCAAACGCGCGTGTCTTTCGAAGTGAGGACACGATGATAGTCATCCCCCGTTCTCAAGAGGCAAGAGACTACGCGAAGTGCGTGGGTGGAGTCATCGACATCTTTTCTGCCGACGACCTCACGCCTGACGATGTTGTTGGTCTGATCGTCCTTCCCGACAGTGATATCTTCAGGTATCGGGTTGAGACACCTGAATCTGTATGGGGCAGGCTTCGCCTTGGGTACACCCAGCAGGCAATGCACGCGCTATACGATGTGCTCCTTTATTCGGCTGCGGGAAGAATGACTCAACGCCGCAGCTACACGAATGTCGGGGATCAAGCGAAAGCGTTCGCCAACAACTGCCAGTTCGGGCAGACTGAATACGGGAGCTTCGTACTGAAGGTGTTTTGCCCCACCAATCCTAGCAACCAAGCGTGGGACACGATCTTCGACGAGCCATTTGGTCGCGGCGCATCTCGAGCCGTCGTGGAGAACTTCGAGTTCCTAGCTTCCGAGGATGCTGGCGATCCGGAGAACCCACTTCCTCCCACCTTGAATGCGCAAGTTGCAAGTGCGGTCAAGAGACTGAAACCTGAAACAGACTTCGGAAGCGGCTCGCTAGCAGTCCGTTTCAGTCCGCTCCTGCCGCCAGAGCGACGAAGTGAGGAGATGACGACACCGAGGATGCAAGAAGTTCTCCTCGACAACTTCACGTACAGCCGTGCCCAGAGCATACATGATCGCCTAAAGAAAGCAGATGAGTTCGAACGCGAGTTGCTGACTGGTTTTGTCGTCAATCTCCACAAGGATCGTCCAACTATTACGGATGACCCGAAACACGAGATCGCGCTGGAAATCAAGCACGGCGGCAGTTGGCGTAAAGTCGTGATGCGACTAACACCACCGATGTATCGCGAAGCTGTGAAATGGCACGATGCGGGTCTTCGGCTACAGTTGGATGCGAAGATTGACAAGCGGGGCGGACGGCAATGGACTGTTGCTGAGCTCTACGAGATGCAGCCAATGCGAGGGCAGACCGGTCAGCTATTCGAGGAGAGCCACGGGGAAGCTGATGCAGACTAGCCGACGCTGGTCACGTTCTCCCCGCCACCCCGCGCTTGCTACTCGTTAACCTGCCTTCGCTGAAGCTACGGCAGGCAGGCCCCGCCCTTCGGCTGCGCTCAGGGCAGGCAAGGTGTGTGAATGCGGGGGGTTGCGTTTGGCCCAGGGT
>DAOTTX010000321.1:0-3809 GCA_034437515.1 Anaerolineae bacterium | reverse complement strand
AGGCCCAGCGCAAATGCGGAGATAGACCCTAATAGCGCAAAGGAGATCGTCCATATGAATACACGCACCAGCGGCCCCTGTGAGAGCGTTGTATCAATGATTGACTCGAAGTTATCAAAGCCAACACCCACCCAATACCCGATAGGGGCTGTATCACCGTTGGGGGCAACAAATTCGCCTGTGTTGCCATCAGCCGTGTAGACTGTCCCGGTTTGCATGTCGGTCAGCGCGTCGGCATCAGCATCGTAAACCCACCGCTGTGCAAACGCACCTGCTTCATTTGCAGAGCGCACACTGACGGCTGTATCGCCACTGCCGAAAGCCAGGTCTTCGATCTCATTAAGGGCGCGGAAGCGTGCGCCACCTTCTAGCAGTGTGTAGCCGTTATAGCGAGTGGGAATCTCACCGTTATCCATCGTAGTAGACTCAAAGTCACCGTCCGGCACGGCGAAAAAGCTGTCCCCGGCTTCATCAACCAACCACAGCGCGTAATCCCCGGCTTCATTCTGGAAAACTGACCAGGTGAAAGTTTCACCACCTTCAGGTAAATATCGTCGTTCGGCCAACAGGTCAATCGCTTCGACCTTGGTGAAGCGGTGCCCATCACTAAAGTTAGTGAAAGCAATGTAAACCGTATAGAGTAGTGGATAAACTGACAGAATGAGCATCAACGCCAGTGCGGGTGAAACCCAACGCAGCGGCCACAGGTCTGGAATGAGCATGACCAGATTAACCAGGGCCAACGTCAGGAAGATGGCGATAGCGAAAAACCAGTTGCCATCCTGACCGATAGAAACACCTAGAAACAGGCCGAATCCATCAACCAGTAACAGCAACAGATACTGAAAGGCGGTGTTCAGATTTGGCAAACGAGCGGAGGCCCCGCCAGAGACCTCCGCCCGTGTTGTGGCGGCGGACATGCTAGGCTAGCCGTCCACCGCGACTGTCAACATATTCGTAGCACCATCAAAGGTGAAAGTCACAGATGTACCGTCGGCATCCACACTGAAGGGGATGTTATCACCACCATATGCCCCGTCCGCACCGTAATTGATCGGCCAGTCATCGTTGATAGCGACCTTGACTTCGTAATCACCAGCCGGGATCGCATCAGTAGTCAGTGTAAAGGTGCCATCACCGTTGGCGGTCAATTCGCTGGCATCGCAGGCCGGGTTCCAGTCACCATCACAGCCCAGGAAGGTCTGCACCGTGCCGACTACCGCCACCGAGCCTTCAGAGATGTTGAGGGTGGTATCGGCGGTGTTGAAATTGAACACCATCAGTGTGCCATCCGCAGGCACGCTGAAGGGGATATTATCGCCACCGGCTGCACCACCCGCACCAAAGTTAATGTCCCAGGAGGCGTTATAGGTGATCTTGACCTCATAATCTCCTGCTGGGATAGCCGATGTTGTCAGAACATAATTCCCCTCACCGGCATCAATCAACTGAGAGGACTCACAAGTCTCACTCCAGTCATTCTCGCAGCCTAAGTAGGTTTGAACTGTGCCGACCAGGTGAACACTCTCCGGTGCGGCATCCATCAAACCAATCGCCTCAACGATCTGTTCCTGAGCCTGGGTGTAGGCATCAGCCGGTTCGAGTTCGCCTGTGATGACGAATTGCAGCGCGTTACCCCACGATCCCCATACGGTAGACATTTCTGGAATCGCTGGTTGCGGGATGGCGTTGGCACCTGCCTGCTGGAAGGCGACAATCGCGTCATCTTCGATCACGTCCAATAGGGGAAGATACGCCGGGATAAATGACAGTTCATTGTAGAAGGTTTGCATGGCGTCAGTTGTTGCCATGAATTCGCTCAGAAATACCTGCGCCAGTAGTTGATTTTCACTGAATGCACTGATCATAAAGCCCTGTGCGCCCAGGAAGGGATAACCGGCACCTGCTGGACCTGTCGGAATATCGCTGATGGCAAAGGGCGTACCGGCAGTCCGCAGGCGGTTCAGCCACCAGGGGCCGGTCAAGATCATGGCAGCATCACCGGATTCAAAGAGCGAAATCGCCACATCACCGTCGATGTCGGCATTTATATAGCCAGCTTCGCCATATTGCTGGATGTATTCGGCAGCCGCGATGGTGCCTTCGCTGTCGATACCCACATCAGCCGGATTGTAGTTCCCGGCGTCATCACGACCGAACACATACCCACCATATGCCGTCATCACTGGGAAAAAGTCATAACTGGCGTTACTAGGAAGGACGAAGCCAAAGTCAACTTGATCGCCGGACACCAGTTCCTCGGTAATCGTAAAGACATCATCCCAGGTTTCAGGTGCTTCCGGCACCAGTTCAGTATTACGGAACAGTGCCAGATTTTCGGTGCCGTAGGGCATTCCGTAAAGCACACCATCGACGGTGAAAGCATCAATCGCGCTCGCTGCGAATTGATCGACACCATCGCCCAGTTCCACCGGGACAATAGCCCCGTTGACGATATACTCACCTAACCAGTCATGAGCACCGATCACGATGTCGGGGCCTTCACCAGCAGGGCCAGCAACGCTCAAGTTGGAGCGAATGTCGCCCATAGCAATTTCCTGCACTTCCGCGACGACGCCATACTCATTGGAGAACGCATCAAGTACGCCCTGTAGAGCAGGTGCCCGTGTTGAATCCGCCCAGATGAGCAAATCAGGACGATCATCCTGTGCCTGTGCAGGCATAGACAAAAGACTAATGAGTAAAAAAATTGGCAAGAAACGAAGTAACTTTTTCACGAAAATTCCTCCTGATGCATAGTTTATAATGGGGATTATAGGGTTAGGGCATTTCACAATCATTTCAGTGAGTGAAAATTGACCGTGAGATTGCACAAAGGTAAAGACAGAAACCAATGGCGCAGTTAAACTTATATTTATTCGGTGCCGGGCGCGTCTATCTTGATGAGGTGCCTGTCCATATCACGCGCCGTAAAGCTCTGGCGATGCTGGTTTATCTTGCTGTCACTGGTAAATCTTATGAGCGCGATACGTTGGGTGTTATCTTTTGGCCGGAGTCGGCGGATAGTCGGAATCAGGTACGGGTGGCACTCTCTACATTACGCTCCGCATTAGGGGCTGAGTGGCTGGCTGAACATGGTAACCTGATACAGATCGCCAATGTCGATAACATCCGGGTTGATCTATTAGCTTTCAAATCATTGTATGCCATCCATATTGAAAATGTTGTTCATTGTGTAGATCAGTACGAACAGGCACTGGCACTGGTTCAGGGGGAATTTATGGCTGGCTTCACCCTGCGCGATTGCCCGATGTTTGACGATTGGCTTGACTTTGAGCGTCTGGATATCGAGCGCAAGACCACACATATGATGGTCAGCTTGATCGATTGTCATCAGTCACTGGGCAATATTGACCGCGCGCTGGTGATTGCCGAGCAGCTTATCGCCGGGGACACATTAAGGGAAGAGTGGTACTGTCGGTTGATGACACTACACTTACATAATCAGCAACCCCTGGACGCATTGAAAGTCTATGAGACTTTTGCCCGGATACTCTATGCAGAACTTGGATTATCACCAGGCCATGAGATCGAGGCGCTACGCCAACAAGCATTGGCACAGCAAAAGGGTGAAAAGTCAATTGCAGCAGTACACACAACTACTGAACAAAGTGTCCCTTATGCCGGTCACGCTTTCTTCGGACGTGAATCAGAAGTCCGTTTGATCCTGAATCAGTTGGCTGACCCAAACCATCGCCTGATTTCACTGGTGGGCATTGGCGGCATTGGCAAGACGCATCTTGCAGCCCATATTCACAAACTTGTGCCGGAACAGTTTGCGTTCAAGT
>DAOTTX010000320.1:0-44117 GCA_034437515.1 Anaerolineae bacterium | reverse complement strand
CGCCACCACCTGTCCCGTGGTCAACTGGAAAACGTCTTGTGTCCAGGCAATGAAACGCGACTCGAAAGCTGCCATGTCCAATTTCCCGAAGACGCGCTCAAAGGTATCATGTGAGGGGATACCATTGGGCAAATCTAACCACCGCTCCAACCAATCGGCTTTGGCTTGGGCAAAAGTGACGATGCCTTGCCAGTCATCGGCATTGGCAATGGTGGCACACACCGCGATAATGACCATATCCAACAGTTTATGTTGGCATTTGCCGGGTTCACGCGGGTCGGGCAGGTCGGCAAAGTGGGTTTCAAGGCTCACTGATAGGCTCATGGGGATTCTCCAGTAGGTCTACGTCATCGGCAGTATAAAGCTTGCATTCTCGTATCCGCAATGGTGACCATGCACAAGCACGGTGCATGGTCGTGGCGCTTTATCGTAATCCTATCTCATGCGTATGCCCTGACAGCGTGGTTGATGGGGTTACCTTCAACGTATGAGTACCCATTCACACACATCAGAGGGTTCATCGTTCCCTCGAACGCATCGCGGGACATGAACACGCCTGTCGCGGGATCATAGTACCGCGCACGCAGATACAGCAAGCCGTTGGGGTCGGTCTGCTCGCCGATGAAGCCGAACGGACTGCTTGGTGTCGCGTCGATCTCCGCCCGGACGCTGTCCAGGCCGTCCTGGAGCGGTGTCCTCGGTGGCGTGGATGCCGCGTGGCCCGTGCAGGCGTAGAAACACCAAACACCACCTCTTAAAAGTCAATATGAGATGTTAAAAAAGCGGCGGAACCCGTTTACTCTCGCGGGTTCCGCCACATGAATTTAATCAACTGTACGCAAGTGAATCTAGCGCCGGGCGTAAGCAAATGCTCCTACGATTGCACCCGCAGCGGCGACATGCATCACCGCCAGGTAGATGATGGCATCCTCAGCGACGCCTTCCTGCCCTAACGGGAAGAAAGAAATCACGAGGATTACGGCAGCGATCACGTAGAAGACAGTCATCGCACGATCAGTAAAACGCCTGAGCGTAGCGATGAGGCCAGCAGCGATGAATGCCGGCGCCGCGCTGATCAGAATGATGGCAACCAGCGGAAGTTCCATCGTATTTTCACTGCCCGGCCCACCCGCCGGGACGATGAACTCCACGCCGGCGCTATCACCGACGAAATAGACAATCGCGTTAGCGACGGCGGCAATTACACCTCCGACGGCAGCGGCGAAAAGTAATGATCGGTTATTTGATGTCGGCGAAGTATTCGTAGCCATAGATTTCTCCTTTACGCTTTGTTTTATCTTCGACTAATTACCGGCGACCAGCGACGGCTCCTGCTGCCAGAATTCCGGGTCGTAAGCCGGAGCTTCGCAGCGCAGCGGCCTATCCTCACGGTAGCCAAGTTCGTAATCCGCCTGCATGACCTGATGGATTTCGCTGGTGCCTTCATAGATAACTGCGCCCTTGCTGTTGCGCAGATAACGCTCCACCGGATACTCGTCACTAAAGCCGTAAGACCCGTGAATCTGCACGGCTTCTAACGCCGCCGCCACACTTTGATCGGTCGCAAACCACTTGAATTGGCTCGTCTCACGGGTATTGCGCACGCCCTGGTTCTTCAGCCAACCGACGCGCAGCATCATCATATGAGCCTGGTCATACCACAGGCGCATATAGGCGAGCTTCTGCTTGACGAGTTGATGCTTCCCGATAGAGCGCCCGAAGGTCTCACGCTCGTGCGCGTATCTAACACTTTCTTCCAGGCACGCCCGGATTAGACCGGTCGCCCCTGCCCCGACCGTATAACGTCCGTTATCCAGGCAGGTCATGGCGATCTTAAAGCCCTCGCCTTCCTCACCGAGCCGGTTCTCAACCGGGACTTCGACATCGTCGAACTTCACCCAGCCGGTAGACCCAGCCCGCACGCCCAACTTCCCGTGGATGTCGCCGCAAGTCACACCGGGCATATCCGCCGTGACCAGAAAGGCACTCATCGAGTCATGCTGTTTTTCAGCCTGTGGGTCATGCTTGGCAACCACCAGATAGTTATGGGCTTTGCTCGCAAGGCTGATCCACATTTTCTCCCCATTGAGGATGTATTTATCCCCCTGGCGGATGGCGGTGGAGTTCATCCCGGCGACATCGGTGCCTGCGTTCGATTCCGTCAGGCAGAACGCGGCATAAGCGTCCCCGCGTGCCTGGGGTGTGAGGAATTTCTGCTTCTGTTCTTCCGTCCCCCATTGGAGGATGGCCTGACTGTTCAACCCGTGATGCACGGACATGACCACGCGCAGGGTTGTATCTGCCCGTTCCAATTCTTCACAGACCAACCCCAGTGTAACGTAGTCAAAGCCTTGCCCGCCATAACGCACAGGGATGCTGATCCCGAGGATGCCGAGTTCGCCCATACGTGGTAAAAAATCGGGGTTCATTTCTTGCTTGCGATCCCATTCACCGATTACAGGAATGACCTCGCGGCGGGCGAACTCCCGTACCATCTTCTGTGCTTCGATTTGCTCATCCGTCAGTTGAAAATCCATATTAATTTCCTATTTTACAGGTATCACAGCGGTTACTTCAATTTCGACTTTCGCCCGGTCTTCAATTAATCCGCGGACTTGAAATGCGGTCATGACCGGATAATGCTTCCCTATCAACTCTCGATAGACCTCACCGATTGCCCTATACGAGGCGACGTATTCCCGCTTATCTGTGACGTACCAGATCATCCTTGCAATATGATGAGGTTCGCCGCCTGCTTCCGCCAGAATAGCCAGCACATTTTCAAGCGCCTGCCGGGTTTGACCGACGAAATCATCGGTGGCGAACTGTTGCTCGGCATTCCAGCCGATTTGCCCGGCGATGAATACAAGCTGCCCCTGCGCCACCACTCCATTTGAGTAGCCACGCGGTCGTGCCCAACCCGGTGGCTGCAATATTTCCATACCCTTTACATGTTCGATCACGAACCAACCCTTTCTTTCGCTTTTTGACGCAGCACGTAGCGTTGGACTTTACCAGTCTGAGTACGCGGGAGCTGCGAGATAAACTCGATTGCGCGCGGATACTTATAGGGGGCGATGGTGTTCTTGACGAAATTTTGCAGTTCAGCGATCATACTCTCACCCGGTTCGTGCCCTTCCCGTAATACGATGTAAGCTTTGACAACCGTGCCACGATCACTATCCGGTGCGCCGACAACCGCGCATTCGGCGACGGCGTCATGCTTGAGCAGCGCCCCTTCGACCTCCGGCCCGGCGACGTTATACCCGGTAGTGATAATCATATCGTCATTGCGTGCCTGGTAGAAGAAATAACCATCTTCGTCCATGATATAAGTATCACCAGTGATGTTCCAGCCATTTTCGACGTAAGTCGCCTGTCGTGGATCATCCAGATAGCGACAGCCCGTCGGCCCCTTCACCGCCAACCGACCGGGAATGCCCGGTTCGATCTCATTACCGTTGAGATCCACCACCCGCGCATGATAACCAGGGACAGGTTTGCCGGTCGCATCTGGTCGTGCCTCTTCCTCGGTATGAGAGATGAAGATGTGCAGCATCTCCGTCGCGCCGATGCCGTCGATCATCTCGATGCCAGTAGCCTCCCGCCAGGCGTCACGGATGGCAGCCGGGAGTGCTTCACCGGCAGAGATACACTTTCGCAGCGAGGAAAGGTCATGATTTTCAGCGACTTCCGCCATCTTGCGATAGAGAAATGGCGACGTCCAGGAAATGGTCGCACCATGCTCGGCGATGGTTTCCAGGTAACTTTCCGGCGTGTACTTCCCCTTGAGGATCGTCCCCGCACCGTAACGCAGCGGGAACAACAGCAGCCCACCCAGGCCGAAGGTAAAGCCTAGCGGCGGCGACCCGATGCAGACGTCATCAGCCTGCATTTTGACGACGGAGCGCGGGAAGGCATCACAGATCGCCATCACATCCCGGTGAAAGTGCATCGTAGCCTTGGGATTGCCGGTCGTGCCAGAGGTAAACGCGATAATGACGGTGTCATCAGCGGCGCTGTCATAAGCATCGAAGGTGGTTGGCTGCTTTGCCATACGCGCTTCCAGGCTATCCGTCGTGTCATCGTTGTAATACAGCACATGCTTCAACAACGTCGATTCTGTGTGCGTTTTCCGCATTTCTTCGTCGAACTGCACATCGCATAACGCGGCGGTGACCTGCGCACGCTCGATGATTTCATGTAGTTCTTTCGCACGCAGCAGCGGCATGGTCGTCACGGCGATCAACCCGGCTTTGGCGACCGCCAACCATGCGACCGCCATCCCGCGATGGTTCGCACCACGCAGCAGTACACGGTTGCCCGGCACCAGCTTTAACTCGTTGATCAATACGTTCGCACACCGGTTGACCGCTTCGAGCAGATCGCTGTACGTCCAGCGGATACCATCACCCAGTATGGCGAGACGATCCCCCCATCCTCTTTCAACCGCGTTATCCAACAGTTCGACTACACAATTCATCTGATCGGGATATTGCAGTTCCGGCAATTCATAGATCAGGTCAGGCCATTGGTCGCGTGGCGGCAGGTTGTCGCGTGCAAACGTATCGACGGTCATTTTTTCTCTCCTTTAAGCAATGCTCGAGCAATAATTAACTTCTGGACTTCCGTCGCACCTTCATAGATGCGCAGCGCCCGTATTTCACGATAGAGCCGCTCGACGATCTCACCCCGCTTGACCCCCAGGCCGCCGAAGATCTGCACCGCCGCGTCGATGACTTGCTGTGCAGATTCCGTTGCGACCATCTTCGCCATCGCCACCGCTTTCGTAGGACGTTCACCGCGTACATCGCGCAGCCACGCCGCCCGGTAGGTCAGCAACTGGGAGACATCGACGTCGGTCGCCATATCTGCCAGCCGTGCCTGCGTCATCTGGAAATCCGCCAGTGTTTGACCGAACATCTCACGGTGAGTCGCCCGGTGCAGGGCCTCGTCGAGTGCGCGACGGGCGAAGCCAATCGCAGCAGCGGCGACCGAGGCACGGAAGATGTCCAGCGTACTCATGGCAACGCGGAAGCCACGCCCTGCCTCACCAAGCAGATATTCACATGGGATGCGACAGTCCTCAAAGACCAGCGTCGCCAGCGGATGCGGTGCAATGACCTCGATACGCTCAGCGATGCGCAAACCGGGTGCATCCGCCGGGACGACGAACGCGGAAATGCCGCGTGCGCCGCTCTCCGGTTCACTACGAGCGAAGACGGTGTAAAAATCTGCGATGCCACCGTTGGAAATCCATGTCTTGGTACCGTTGAGGATGTAGTTGTTACCGTCACGGGTGGCGCTGGTGGTTAACGCGGCGGCATCAGAACCAGCGTCCGGTTCGGAGAGGGCAAAGGCGGCGATTGCGTCACCGGCGGCGACGGCGGGCAGATACTTTTGCTTAAGCATTTCCGACCCGAACAACGTAATCGCACCGCTGCCCAGACCTTGCATCGCAAAACTGAAATCCGCCAGGCCATCATGGTAAGCGAGGGTTTCCCGCAGCAGACACAACGCCCGTGAGTCGAGTTCCGGTAGTGCGCCGCCATAGGTCGCCGGGACGACATAGCGCAGCCACCCCGCCGCCCCTAACGCGGCGACATGATCTCGACAGGCGGCATCGACGTCTTCTTGATGGTCACCGCCCAGATGGTCGGCGCACCAAGGTTCCAGTTCGGCGACGAGTTGATGATGTGCGTCCTCAAAGAAAGGTAACGATGTATCCATAGGTTAATTACCCTCGAAAACCGGCGTCTGCTTGTTGACGAATGCCTCGTAGGCTCGCCGGAAGTCTTGCGTCTGCATACAGATGGCCTGTGCTTCGGCTTCGGCTTCGATGGCCTCATCCACACCCATTGACCACTCCTGATGCAGCATCTTCTTGGTGATGCCGTGTGCGAACGTTGGCCCTTCGGCGAGTCGAGATGCCATTGCCTGTGCTCTGGTCAGCACCTCATCCGGCTCGTACAGGTCGTTGAAGAACCCCCATTGTAAGCCCTCATCGGCCGTCATCACGCGCCCGGTATAGAGTAGTTCCGAGGCGCGGCCCTGCCCGATGATGCGTGGAAGGATGGCACAAGCACCCATATCACAACCGGCCAACCCCACCCGCGTAAAGAGGAAGGCGGTCTTCGCGCCCGGTGTGCCGTAGCGCATGTCGGATGCCATTGCGAGGATCGCCCCCGCCCCTACGCATACCCCATCGACTGCTGCGATGATCGGTTGTGGGCAAGCGCGGATCGCTTTGACCAGATCACCGGTCATGCGGGTAAAGGCCAGCAGTTCCGGCATTTGCATCGCAGTTAGCGGCCCGATGATTTCATGCACATCGCCACCGGAGCAGAAGTTCCCCCCTGCCCCGGTCAGCACGACGGTCTTGACGTCCTCGGCGTAGCTCAACCCGCGAAACAGATCGCGTAGTTCCGCGTAGGATTCAAACGTCAGTGGATTTTTCTTATCCGGGCGGTTCAGCGTGATGGTCGCAACTTGGTTTGTGACGTCCCATTGAAAATGCCGGGCGTCATAACCTGCAAACGTGTGGGAGGTCAAATAATCATTCATTTTGTTCGATCAACTTTTCGTTTAAAGATTCGCGTAGTTTGGTCAACAATGTATGGAGCGTCTGCTGTTCTTCCTTGGTCAAACCGTCAAGCAGCTCGTCGATCCAACCGCGATGCTCCACTGCCATCGACTCAAACGTCTCAAGCCCGGCTATGGTGGGTCTGGCGATGTAAGCGCGGCGGTCGTTGGGGTCGATGATGCGCTCGACGAGGTTTTCCTTCTCAAGCTGGTCGATGATGCCGGTGATGTTCCCACCGGAAACCATCAAGAGCTGGGAGATCTCCCCCATGCGCAACCCTTCAGGGAAGCGATAAAGCTGCGCCATCACGTCGAAACGAGGTAACGTGGTGTTGTGGTCTTCCCGCAGGTTGCCACGAATGTGATTTTCGATCAGCTTGGTGCAACCCAGCAAACGTAACCATACACGCAGCGACATATGATCGAGCTTCAAGCTCGTCTTATTATTCATAATAGTTCACCTCCTGCAACGGTAATCGGTTGCCCCGTTATAGCACCCGACCCCGGCAGGCACAACCACAGAACACTGTGCGCGACTTCCTCCGGTTGGATGAGCCGCCCCTGCGGATTGTGTCTTTCTAGTTCTTCACGGACTGAGTCCGCTTCGCGCCCGGTCTTGCTGACGATATTGTCAATCGAACCGGCGATCATGTCGGTGTCGGTATACCCGGGGCAGACCGCGTTAACCGTCACCCCCTTCGTTGCCAACTCCAGCGCGAGTGAGCGCGTCAGGCCGAGCAGACCGTGTTTCGCCGCACAATACGCCGAGACGTAGGCGTAACCGGTCAATGCGGCAGTGCTGGCGATGTTGATAATCCGCCCGTAGCTACGCTCGACCATCCCACTGACCACCGCCTGTGTACACAGATAGGCGCTGGTCAGGTTGACGTCGAGCATTTGTCGCCACAGGTCGAGCGTGGTGCGGTGGAAGGGCGCACTCGTCGCGTTACCGGCGTTGTTGACGAGGATGTTTACCGGGTCACACTGTGCAAATGCCGCTTCGACAGCCTGCGCCTGGGTGACATCACACACGATAGGCCGTGCGTTGAGTTCGTCCGCTGCCGCCTGCAAGCGGTCGCGGTTGCGACCCATAATCGTCACCTGTGCGCCTACCTCAGCCAGCGCAGATGCAACGGCAAAGCCGATTCCTCGGCTGCCGCCGGTGACGACGGCGTGCTGCCCCGCCAATGCGCTCATAGTTGAACCATCTGCCCTTTGCGCTCTTCGATGCGCTCAAGCTGGCGTTTTGCAGTCAGATACTGGTTGAGCCAGGTCACATCCTTGTAACCGATTTGCGCCGCCGCGTGCAGCGTCCAGTGTGGGTCTGCCAGATGTGGACGCGCCAACGCGCACAGATCAGCACGACCGGAAGCGATGATGCTGTTCACATGATCCGGTTCGTAGATGTTGCCGACCGCCAGCGTGCAAATACCGACCTCGTTACGAATTTGATCGGCGAACGGCGTCTGGTACATACGCCCGTAGACCGGTTTGGCCTCGCGTGTTGTCTGCCCGGATGAGACGTCCATTACATCGACGCCCGCTTCTCTGAACAACCTTGCGATCACAACCGCGTCATCGGGGGTATTGCCACCCGGTGCCCAGTCGTGGGCGGAGATACGTACAGACATCGGTCTGTCATCAGGCCAGACCTCGCGCATCGCCTTGAAAACTTCCAGCGGGTAGCGACAACGGTTTTCGATGCTACCGCCGTATTCATCCTCACGGATATTGGTCAGCGGAGAAAGGAAACTGCTGAACAGGTAACCATGCGCACAATGGAGTTCGAGCCAATCAAAGCCGATCTCAATCGCCCATTCGGTCGCCCGGACAAAATCTGCTCTGATACGATCCATATCCTCACGGGTCATGGCACGCGGCACCTGATTCTGCGGCCCGTAGGATACCGCTGAAGCCGCAATCAAAGGCCAGTTGCCTTCCGGCAGCGGTTCGTCGATGCCTTCCCAGCCCAGCCGCGTGGAGCCTTTCGGCCCGGAATGCCCAAGCTGAAGGGCCATCTTCGCATGGCTGCGTTCGTGGACGTAGTCAACGATGCGCTTCCACGCGGTGATATGCTCGGATTTGTACAGCCCCGCACAGCCGGGTGTGATCCGCGCCTCCGGTGACGGACAGGTCATCTCCGTGAACAGTAGCCCGGCCCCGCCGTGCGCTCTGCTGCCAAAATGCACCAGATGAAATTCGTTGACGGTGCCCTCTTCGGCGGAGTACATCGCCATCGGGGACATCACCACGCGGTTGAGGACGGTGACATCACGCACGGTGAACGGTGTGAACATCGGCGGGACGGGCTGTGGTTCCAGGCCGGTCTGGTCAGCAAACCAGGTCTCGTAACCCTCCAACCATTCCCGGTCACGTAGGCGCAAGTTCTCGTGTGAGACGCGCTGGCTACGGGTGAGCAGACTGTAAGCGAATTGTTCCGCGTCGAAGCCGGTATAACGGTCAACATGCTCAAACCACTCCGTACTGTTGCGGGCGGCATTCTGAATCTTGATGACCTCCAACTTGCGAACTTCTTCGTACTCCTGAAGCGCACGCGCCATGTCGTCATGCTCGCGCAACACACGATCCAACGTAATTGCGTCTTCGAGGGCGAGTTTTGTACCAGAGCCAATCGAGAAATGGGCAGTATGTGCGGAGTCCCCCAGCAGCAGAATGTTTTTGTGATACCAGTGCTCGTTAAGCACATGCTTGAACTTCAACCAGGGAGATTTAAGGTGTGTCGCGTTATTGATGAGTTCATGACCGTCAAGATACTCGGCGAACAGGTCTTCACACCAGCGGATTGATTCCTCGGCGCTCATCGCATCCAACCCGGCAGCGTACCAGTTTTCCTCCGGCGCTTCGACGATGACCGTACTCATCTCTTCGGAGAATTGATAAGCGTGGATCTGAAACCAGCCCCATTCCGTCTCTTTGAAGGCAAACGTGAACGCATCGAATTTCTTATAGGTGCCTAGCCAGACGTACTTACAGTTACGCATGGTGATGTTTGGGCAGAAGAACGCCTCATACGCGGTGCGGATGCGGCTGTTCACCCCATCGGCGGCGACGATCAGATCGGCGTCATCGAACTGCGTTAAGTCGTTGACCTCGGTTTCATATTGCAGATCAACGCCCAATTCGGCGGCACGGTTGTAAAGGATCATCAGCAGGCGCATCCGTCCGATGCCGCTGAACCCATGCCCGCCGGAACGAACAGCGCGATCTTTGTAAAAGACCTCTATGTCGTCCCAATGGTAGAAGGAGTCCGCAATCGCATCATGCGAAGGACGGTCAGCCTGTGCGAGATTTTCCATTGTCTGGTCGGAGAACACCACCCCCCAGCCGTAGGTGTCGTCTGGGCGGTTACGCTCATAAACAGTAATTTCCCAGTCCGCGTGTGACTTTTTCAACAAGATGGCGGTGTATAAGCCACCCGGTCCACCGCCGATGCATACTATACGCATAATAACTTCTCCACTAAACTTGAGACCTGTTGCGACAGGCAAAGTTTTCATCTAGAATATTAAAGCTTAAATATTTTAAATGTCAAGTAATTGGTCAAATATGTCACCGATTGAGCACAAAATTCTCGTTCAAGATGTCGGTTTGCAGGTTTATGAGTGGGGACACCCCCAGGTCGGCAGACCCGACGTTATCTTTTTCCACGCAACCGGCTTTCACGGACACTGCTGGGATGCAGTGGTCCGGCGGTTGCCCAGTTTCCACTGCTATACGGTTGATGCACGCGGGCATGGTCGCAGTGATAAGCCAGACCCGCCACACACATGGCAGCGTATGGGGCAGGATGCCGCTGCGCTGATCACACAATTAGGCTTGCAAGATGCTATCGGCGTCGGGCATTCGATGGGCGGGAACAGCCTCACGCGGGCAGCGGCCCAGGTGCCGGGGGCGTTCCGCGCCTTGCTACTGGTAGACCCTGTCATCCTGCCGTATGACTGGTACACGCTTGAGGACTACACGATTGATGGTCATTTCGTGTTGAACCGTCGCCGTAAATGGTCTTCCCCGGATGAGATGTTCGACAGTTTCAAGGGGCGTGGCCCATTCGCCAAGTGGGAGGACGAGATTTTGCGCGACTACTGCACTTATGGCCTGCTCTCCGGTGATGACAGCGGTTACCAGTTGGCATGTCCGCCGGAGGTCGAGGCGCACATGTATTGCAGCACCACCCATGTAGATGCACGCGATGTCTACGAGTCGGTGGATCAGGTCACAGTGCCGGTACGCATTCTGCGCTGTGCCAAGACCGTTTCAGAGATCGGTCGGGATCTACTCGCCTCACCGACCGCGCCTGACCTGGCAACACGCTTCCAGCAGGGGACGGATATTCCACTACCGGAGAACACCCATTTCATCCCGATGGAGTCGCCGCAACTGGTCGCGGCGCATATCCGTGAACTCAGTGAAATGGGAGAACTATCGTGAAGATTGGCATCGTCGGCGCGGGGACAATGGGGTCGGGCATCGCGCTGAGTGCGCTGTATGCCGATCTTGAGGTGATCCTTTATGACACTTACGAGGACGCCCGTGACAAAGCACGGGCATACATCGAACGTTTCTTGCGGAAGAAAGATCGCCTGGATGCCCTGGCGCAACTTACGATCACAGACGAATTGACGAGTCTGAAAGATTGCGAAGTCGTCATCGAAGCGGTGATCGAAGACCTTGAGGTAAAACGCACGCTGCTCCAACAGCTTGACGAGACCTGTACGGAGTCCACAATTTTTGCCACCAACACCAGCACGATCTCCGTTACCCAGTTAGCAACGGCGACCCACAAGCCGGGCCGCGTGGTCGGGATGCACTTCTTCAACCCTGCGCCGGTGATGAAGCTGGTCGAGGTGGTGCGTGCTTACCAGACCGATGATCACGTCATCCAACAGGTTACCGAGCTTGCCCAAAGGCTAGGGAAAACGCCTATCGTCGTGCGTGATACGCCGGGGTTCGCCGTCAACCGAGTGGCGAGGCCGTTTTATCTGGAAAGCCTACGACTGGTCAGTGAGGGGATCGCCACGCCGGTACAGGTCGATACCGTGTTGCAACTCGCAGCGGGGTTTCGTATGGGGCCGTTCCAACTGATGGACTTGATCGGCCTCGATGTCAGTCTGGTGGCTTCACAATCCGTGTATGAGCAGACATTTCATGAACCGCGTTATCGTCCGTCAATGCTACAGGCGTGGATGATACACGCCAACCAACTGGGCCGTAAAACGGGGCGCGGCTTCTATAACTACACCGAAGGTGGGGTGACAATCGACTCACCTGCTCTAACGGCAGACACCGGCAAACATTGGACGGTTGGCTACTACGAGATGACACCCCTATTAGAACGCTGCAAACGCGCCGGGCACACACTCACCCGTGACCTTGATGAAGCCGATCTCGTGTTGGTAGATGCCGCACATTCTACAGTTTCACCGGGCCAGGTCGGGTATGATGGTACATTGCTGGCGGACGCCCAGGTCATCACAGTCAGCGCGGCAGACGAAGACCGCTCATGTACCGAAGCACTGATGCATGGCCTCGGTCTGGGGGTGGTCTGGCTGCCACATGATGCCCCCGGTCATATTCTGTCGCGTGTGGTCTGCCAGATCATCAACGAGGCAGCGTTCGCGGTCGGTGAGGGAGTCGCCGAAGCAGAGATGATCGACACCGCGATGAGGCTAGGCGTCAATTACCCGGCGGGACCGTTCGAGTGGGCGCAGCAGATCGGGGTAGCTCGGGTCATCGCGGTTCTGGATCATCTGTACGAGTTTTACCACGAAGAACGCTACCGGGTTGCGCCGGGTTTGCGTCGTCTTGCAGATCGGCTGTAAGCTCAATCCTGCTTGAGGTCGTCAGGCGTTTTCATGGTCAGGTCAGGGTTTTGCGCCAGATAATGCGTGCCCCACTCTAGCATGGCATCTAGCACGGGTTTAAGCGAATAGCCCTGTTCCGTGAGGGAATATTCAACACGCGGCGGCACCTCCGGGTAGACTTCCCGGTGGATGATGCCGTAGGCCTCCAACTCGCGCAAATGGCGAGTCAACATACGCTGCGTCACCGCTGGGATGGCGCGGCGTAACTCGTTAAATCGCATGGTTCGCTGCATCAAAAAGTAGATAATCAACGGCTTCCACTTGCCGCCGATCACATCAAGGGTGATTTCGACCGGTGCGCGTGCGGATGATTTGTCAGTCATCGCTTGTTCTCAATTCCAAAGGTATCATGGATGATACTATAGCACATTTTTGTGCCTTCTTGCATAACGTGCGACCACCTGATATGTTTTACAAAAATAATATTCTGGTTTAAAGCAAATTACGTTGGATAGGCGGAGGCACACAGATATGTTACTGGTCACAGCACCAACCGGCAACGTCGGCGGCGAGGTCGCAAAATATTGTATCGAAAACAACCCAATGCCGTACCGGTTAGCGGCACACACGCCGTCGAAGCTGAAGAAGCTCTACGGCGAAGACGTTCCCGTTGTCAAATTCAGTTATGCCGACCAGAGCACATGGGATGCCGTACTCGAAGGTGTGGATCAGGTCTTCTTGGTGTTCCCGCTGCCACAACCACGTAACGTCAACCGCTGGATGAAGCCCTTCATCGACGAGTTGGTCAAGCGTGATGTCAAGCATATCGTTTATCTGGATGTCCCCGGCGCGGACAAACACAAGATCGTGCCTCATTATCATGTCGAACGATATATCGAGCAGTGTGGCATTCCTTACACGTTCCTGCGTTGCACATACTTTATGCAGAACTTTTGCCGGGGGATTTCCACACACGGCGTCGATATTATGGAGCACAACGAGTTATTCATCCCGGGGTCAGACGGTAGAATGACTATCATCGATGCGCGTGATGTCGCCGAGGTCGTGATCCGCATTATGAAGAACCCGGACCCACACCGCAACCGTGCTTACACATTGGCCGGGCCGGAAAACATCAACATGGAGGAGACGGCGGCAATCCTCGCTGACGCACTGGATAAGCCCATCGAATATACCGACCCGCACCCGCTGCGGTTCATCTGGCGCATGTGGCGACGTGGTGTCAAATGGGATGTCATCCTGTTTATGACCATCGTCTACCGGCTGACGCGGCAGGGCAGTAACGCCCAAAAATCCGACGAGCTTGAGATGTTGCTCGAACGTCCTCCAAAGAACATGCGCCAGTTCGCCGAAGAGGAGAAATGGCGCTGGGAAACCCGCACCTGGACGTAGGCCGCCTCGCCATCACTGGTCGAGGATGTAGGCGACCAGATCGGCGAGTTCTTGCCGTGTGAACATCTCGCTGTAGGTCGCGGGCATCACGTTGGCATGGTCGCCGACGAGATACGCCCCCGGATCGACGAGGCTGCTATAAGCATATTCGTGGGCGCTCTCGCCTTCGACACGAACCCGGGCGACCGCGCCAAAACCGGCCAGTGTCGGGCCGACACCGGCTGACCCATCAAGGCTGTGGCAGCTCGCGCAGCTTGGCTGCCGGTTGATGGTGGCGTTGAAAAGTTCGGCACCGCGTGTAGCGTCACCATCGGTGATGCTGACCGCCTCCACGCCTGGTGTGTTCGTGTCACCCTCGTCGGAGCTACAGGCCGTCAGCAGAAGAATGACTATCGACAAAACAACGTAAATCCGCATGAGACATGTCCTCACTCGACAAAATGTGCCGCCGTTTTGGCACGTACTTCGTCAATCTCAACACCGGGCATAACCTCCAGTAATTTGAGATGACCGTCTTCGTAACCGAACACAGCGAGATCGGTAATCACTAGGTCAACCGCCCCCGCGGCAGTCAGCGGCAGTGAGCATTCCGGTACAATTTTGGAGACGCCGTCACGGCTTGTGTGGGTCATGGTGACGATCAAGCGCCGCGCCCCGGATGCAAGATCCATCGCCCCACCGACGCCCAGCAACGGCTTACCGGGCACGGCCCAGTTCGCCAGATTGGCCTGCTCATCGACCTGTAAGCCGCCCATAATGGCGACGTCAATATGCCCACCTCGGATCATAGCGAACGAGTCGGCACTGTCGAAGTAACTGCTGCCCGGCAGCGCGGTCACGGGGATCTTACCGGCGTTGACCGGATAGTCCATCGCCCCGCCATTTTCCGGTGCCGGGCCGACGCCGATCATCCCATTTTCTGTATGTAGGATGATCCCGTGTGATGGCTCGATCAAATCGGCGACCAGCGTCGGGATACCGATGCCTAGATTGACCACATCACCGGGATGCAGTTCTGCTAATGCGCGGCGGGCCATGTTCATACGGGCTTCATCGACCCTTTTACTGCTGCCCGCCACTGATGCCGACGACCCCAGGTCTTCCAGGCTCACTGACGCCTGCACCAGATAATCGACAAAGTTGCCCGGTGTGTGAATGGTGTTCGGGTCAAGTTCGCCCACGGGGACGATGTGCTCTACTTCGGCGATGACCAGATCCGCCGCTGTCGCCATCGCTTTGTTAAAGTTCTGTTCCGTCATCCGGTAAACCAGATTACCAGCCGTATCCGCTGTCCACGCACGGATGAAAGCGACATCCGCCCGCAAACCGGGCACGAAGACATGTGCCTGACCGTCGATGTCGCGGGTGTCACTGCCCTCAGCGATGGTCGTCCCGGCGGTGGTGGGTGTGTAGAAGCCACCGATCCCCGCACCACCCGCACGGATGGCCTCCGCCAGTGATCCCTGGGGGATTAACTGAAAAGCCATATCGCCAGATTGCGCGGCAGCGACAGCCTCCGGGTTGCTGGTGAAAAACGAGCCGATGGCTTTCTTGATCTGTCCATTGCGCAGCATACGCCCCCCACCTAACCCAGGTTCACCGACGTTGTTCCCGATGTAAGTGATATTGTGGGTATCCGTTTTTGCCAGTGCGTGGAGCAGATGAACCGGGTTGCCGGTCATACCGAAGCCACCCGCCATCAACACAGCACCATCTTTGACCAGTGCGGCGGCTTCGTCAGCGGTGATCTGCGGTACAGTCTGCATCAGGCGTCCACCCTTTCGATGATTGTGGCCTCGCCCTGCCCTACACCGACACACAACATCGCCAACCCATAGCGCATCTGCTCCCCGGCTTCCGCACGACGGTGCATCTCATAAAGCAGCGTGGTCAGGATGCGTGCGCCGGAGCAGCCCAACGGGTGACCGAGCGCAATCGCCCCACCATTGACGTTGACGATGTCTTCACTAAGGCCGAGTTCTCTCAGCACGGCAATAGACTGGACTGCAAACGCTTCGTTGAGTTCGACCAGGTCAAGCGCGTCTATGCTCAGGCCGGTGCGCTGTAAGACCTTCCACGTCGCGCCGACCGGACCGAGGCCCATCACACGCGGGTCAACGCCGACCGCCGCCGAGCCGTGCCAGCGTGCCAGCGGACGGATGTCTAACTCGTTGGCCTTCGCCTCGGACATCAACACCAGCGCACAAGCACCATCGTTCAACCCGCTGGAGTTCCCCGCCGTCACCGAGCCGCCCTCACGGAAGACTGTCCGTAATTTGCCGAGTTTCTCTATTGTCGTGGCGACCTCATAGCCGTTTTCCGTCTGGCGATAGAACGGATGCTCATCTACGCTGACGGTAACGGGGTCGCCTTTACGTTGTGGGATGCTGACCGGGATAATCTCGCGCTCAAAGTAGCCGTGATTGATCGCGTCCACCGCACGCTGCTGGCTTTGCAGCGCGAAGCGATCCTGTTCCTCACGGGTGATGGCTCCGCCTGCAATCTCACCGACACAGCTCCGCTCGTAGATGTTTTCGGCAGTCTCGCCCATTGCTTCTAGCGGAAACATCTCTGCCATTGACGGGTTCGGGTAGCGCCAACCCAGGGTCGTATCCCACCCGGTGATGTTGCCCGACGGCCCGAATGCGGTCGGGTTTTTGGGCATGGAATAAGGCGCACGGGTCATGCTTTCCACACCACCCGCGACGTAGATATCTCCTTCACCACACTTAATCGCCCGTGCCGCCTGATTGACCGCGTTTAAGCCGCTGGCGCACAGCCGGTTGAAGGTCACCCCGCCGACGTGCTCCGGCAGACCCGCCAACAGCAACCCCATCCGGGCAACGTTCCGGTTATCTTCACCAGCTTGATTCGCGCAGCCCATATACACTTCTTCGATCAGTTCCGGTTCGACCCCGGCACGTTCGACGGCCTCTTTGATAACCAACCCGGCGAGATCGTCGGGCCGCACGCTGGAAAGTGCGCCGCGAATTCGTCCGATTGGTGTGCGCACTGCACTGACTATCACCACGTCATTCATTTGTTTTCTTCCTCGATAAGCTTCAGTATACGATCAATAAAAGCATCGGCTGCGCCTAGATACGTCGCCTCATCACGGAGCGCATCCCAGTCTAGCGCGATGTCGATTTGTTCTTCTAATACGTCGATCAGGTGCCGGTTGCCTCCAACGGCGGTCATGCAAGCATCGCGCACCTGTGCTTTTGCCCCTTTTCTGCCCAGCTCTGGCGCAAGTGCCAGGCTGACCCGTTCTGCGAGCAGCACACCGTTCGATGCGGCGAGGTTAGCGCGCATCCGCTCGACATTGACGACCAGATTGGCACTGAGAAACACCGCCTTCTCAAGCGCACTGGCTGTCAAGCGGAGCATCTGCGGCAGGGTGACCCACTCGACCTGCCAGTTACCGGTTGCACGTTCGTGTTCCTGGATCAACGCCTGATGCATCGCCGCGACGAGCGCGGCATTCGTCCGTGCCGCCGCGATGATCCCCTCGCTGATGACCGGGTTGCGCTTTTGCGGCAGTGTGCTGGAACTGCCTCGCGTCGTGTCATCGGATTCGAGCACCTCACCGATCTCGGTTTGTGCCATCAGGATGATGTCCTGCGCCATCTTCGCCAGACTGCCGGTCAGCATGGAAAGCCAGCTTGCCAGTTCAACCGGGTTGTCCCGTGCGGTGTGCCAGGGGAGCACCGGCAGGCCGAGGCCAAGCCGCGCCGCCAGGTTTTCCCGTACTTCGAGGCCCGCCTCGCCCATTGACGCCAGCGTCCCGGCAGCGCCACCAAGCTGTACCAACAGCAACCGGGGACGCAGTTCGCGCAGCCGTTCGAGGTGGCGCAGCAATGGCGCACCCCATCCGGCGACCTTTAACCCGAAGGTGGTCGGCAAGGCTTGTTGTAAGTGCGTCCGGGCGACCATGAGGGTATCCCGGTGCTGGTCTGCCAGCGTGGAGAGACGACGCAGCAGCACCCGAAGTTGACCTTGCAGGTGGTTGAGCGCGTCTCGGAGTTGCAGCACCAGCGCGGTATCCATCACGTCCTGGGTAGTCGCCCCCCAATGCAGATAGAGCGCCGCCTCATCGTTGAGTTGTTCACGCATCTGCCGCAGCAGCGCGATTGTCGGCACGCCCGCCTGCTCTACACCCCGTGCGAGCTGGCTCTGGTCAATCTCGAAAGTCGCTTCTCGGATGTGCCGGGCAGCTTCGGCGGGGATCATCTCGACTTCCCCCTGTGCTTGTGCCAGCATGACTTCAAATTGAATCATGTAACGGACGAAGCGCGCATCATCGAGAATTTCGTCCATCGCAGGTTGGCTGAAAAGCGGTGTATATAGGCTCATAGCTCAAAGAAGACGGTTTCGTGCTCCCCCTGTAGGACGATGTTGAAGCAGTAAGTCGGTAAGCCCTCACCCGGCTCAAGCTGGACGATGAGTGTTTCTCGACGCTCAGCCGGTACGAGATTGAGAATCGGGTCGTCCTCGTTGTCCTCGTTGGCGAAATAGACTCGCGTGATGGCATGGACGAGCATCCCTCGTGCAAACACACGCAGATTAACGTGCGGTGCTTGCACGCTGCCATCAGCATCTATGACCGCACCGGGTTTGACCGTCGTGAATGTGTAAACACCGCCGTCGCGGTTCTCTGCCCGTCCAAAACCACCGAAGTGTGGGTCGGCATGGGTGTGACGTGGGTCGGCGGGATGGTTGAAGACGCCGTTTGCATCGGCTTGCCAGATCTCGACCATGGCATCATCGACCGGTTCCCCGGCACCATCTAATACCGCACCCGTAATTACGATGCGTTCGCCGCGCGTATGCTCGTTGACGAGGACGTTCTGGTCTTCGCCGTAGATCAAGCCGATACGAAAGTACGGGCCGACCGTCTGGCTAGGGGTCTGTTTCTTTTCCATCGCTCAGGCCTTCCGCGTCTCGAAGGGTGTCATCTGTGTACCACAGACCACGATGTCGAAGCGATAGCCGAGCGCCCACGCCGGTTGTGTGATGTCATGCGCGTAATCGGCAATCAACCGCTGACGGCTTTTCTCGTCGGGAATGCCGCTCAAGATCGGGTCAAGTCCGTGCAGTGGATCGCCGGGGAAATACATCTGCGTGACCAGCCGTGAGAGAAAGTTGTTCCCGAACACAGAGAAATGAATATGTGCCGGACGCCAGGCGTTCTCGTGGTTGCCCCAGGGATAGGCCCCCGGTCGCACGGTGGTAAAGCGATAGTTGCCGTTATCGTCGGTAAGCGCCCGCCCTGCCCCGGTGAAGTTGGGGTCGAGGGGGGCATCGTGCTGGTCACGTTTGTGCAGATAGCGCCCGGTCGCGTTGGCCTGCCAGATCTCCACCAGCGCGTTACGAACAGGGTCGCCGCGTTCGTCCAACAAACGCCCGGTGACCAGAATACGCTCACCGATGGGTTCACCGTTGACCCGCGCATTCAGGGTCAGGTCGGCGTCGATCTCGTTCACCGCGTCATCTCCAAAGACGGGCGCGGTCAGTTCGGAGAGAGTCTGCGGCATGGCGATCAACGGTTTGCGTGGTGAACGCAACACAGTGGACTTATAAGGTTCATGTAAATAAGGTGGATGCTGGGTTCGATCCAGCGATGTAAGTGATTTATCCGGTGGTGTCATCGTCGTGATCTCCCTTAAAATCTAAGTTGATTCCTAATTCCTGATAAACCTGTTTGGCGGTACTAAACGCTGAGTTCGCCGCCGGGACACCAGCATACACGGCGACCTGATGCAGCACCTCCTTGACCTGTGCGGGGGTAACGTCGGTGTTCTGTGTAGCGCGGATATGCATGGCGAGTTCGTGAGTGTGGCCCAGCGCCGCCAGCAGTGCAATTGTGAGCAGATGTCGTGTCTCACGCTCGATGCCGCCGCGCGTCCATACGCTGCCCCATGCAAAATCGGTGATAAGCCGCTGGAAGTCAGCATCGAAAGTGGTTTTGTTGGCCTCGGCGCGGTCAACGTGTGCATCTCCCAACACGGAGCGCCGCACCTGCATACCAGTGTCAAATTTACTCATAATCCCTCCAGAAACGTATTGATCTCGGCGAAAAAAATATCAGGTTGTTCCACGCAAGGCAGATGACCCGCATCCGGCACCAACTCAAAACGGACATCCGGTATGTGTGAGGTCGCCTCCCTGATGAAATCCGACGGGGTCGAGGCGTCCTGCTCACCACAGAGCACCAGCGTTCGTGTCTGTATTGTATGGCTGGCGTCCGTCAAATCGGCATCACGGATGGCTTCGCAGGTGCCGGTATACCCGTCGAGCGGGGTACGAGCCAGCATATGCCCATAGCCCTGGTAAGCCGCCGGGTGCTGGTCGGCAAAAGCCGGTGCGAACCAGCGCGGTAGGATCGCACCGACCATCGAGGCCATGCCGTTGGTTCGCAGGTTGCCGATGCGCTCGTTCCACATCGCTGCCGTGCCGATCTGGGGTGCGGTGTCACTCAGCACCAGTGCATGGACGCGCTCTGGGTAACGGGCGCTGAAATCCAATGCGATCATCCCGCCGACGGACAGCCCGACTAAGATCACCCGACGCAGGCTGAGCTGATCGAGCAGCGCGGTTAAGTCTGCTGTATGTTCACCGAGGGTGTAAGGCGGCGGTGGCGCTTCAGAAAGGCCGTGCCCGCGTTTGTCATAGCGTAGAATTGGATGCCGGTTCGTGAAGTGTACGGTGACCTCATCCCAGATGCGATAATCCGTCCCCAGCGAGTTGATGAAAACCAACGGTATACCATCGGGTCGGTCGTCCAACTGATAGTGCAGCGTTATTTTATTTACGGTGGCGAAAGTAGACATTGGTCAACGCCCGGTGACTTTGCGTAACAGGCGAAGGAGCATCTCGCGTTCGTCAGCGGTCAGGCCAGATGCCTCATCCAGTTGATGCTCGACGGAAAAGGCCCGTTTGCGGATGTCGTCCAGCATCGCACGCCCGGCCTGGGTAAGCTGCACGAACTGCACGCGCCGGTCTTCCTCAGAGCGCACCCGCTGGATTAAAGACCGCTCCGCCAAGCTGTCCAGAACATTCACCAGCACCGTTGGTGTTGTGCCGACATGCTCCGCAATGTCTTTTTGGGAGATTTTCGGATTGTGCGAGATAAATTCCAGCGTGACAAACTGTTTGGGTGTTAGTTCGAGGGGAGCCATCGCCTCCATGCAGAGTTGTGTCGCTTGCAGATGGATCAAACCGACCAGATGACCGATGAGTTCCGGGAGATAGCTGTAATTGATTTGGGCTTCTTCAATTGACAAATTTACTTCAGGCATAAATAATTAGAACTTGTATAGTTTTTTCTGATATAATTTACTATATAAAGTATCTTGGATTTGTCAAATGATTGCCAGATTAAAATTAGATGCATTGTGGGAGTTGACACATGACTTTCAATTATGATTTGCAGATTATCGCCACTGAAGACCCTTACCCTCGATATCGTTGGATGCGTGACCACGACCCGGCGCACTACTCCGAAAAAGAAGATGTGTGGGTGCTGACCCGCTACGAGGACGTCATCAATGCCTTTAAGGACTGGAAGACATGGTCATCTCAGCGGCGCGGAAACCTGCTGAATGACTTGCCGGAGCGCATCGGTAAGACTCTGGGGACGACCGACCCGCCCAAACATACCTTCGCCCGTCGTCTGGTCAACAAGGCATTTACACCGCGTACCGTCGCCGCGTTGGAGCCAAAAATTAACGCGCTCACACAGAATCTCGTCACGAAGGCGCGGGAGAAAGGGACAATCGAGTTCGTCGCGGATATTTCCGCCCCTTACAATGCCGCCATCCTAGGTACGATGTTCGGTGTGCCGGAATCTGATTTTATCCAGTTGCGTCACTGGCTCGATGATTTCTTCCTACGGGTGGAAGCCGCCGAAGGTGAGGAACCACCGCAGCAGGTCGCCATGCGCCATCTGAATGACTATCTCTCTAAACTAGCGGATGCACGGCTTGAAGACCCACAGGACGATTTAATGACCGCCATGCTACAGGCTGAGGATGAAAAGGGTCAGCGCCTGAACTACGATCAAGTGGTGGTCACGACGATGACGTTTCTCGTCGCTGGCTTTGAGTCGGTCAACAATCTGTTCACCAACACCACGCACGCTCTGGCGATCCACCCGCACGTCTACGAGGAGATGAAGGCCAACCCTGACCTCATCGAGGACTTTGGCGAAGAAGCCATGCGTTGGGACGCCGCCGCACAGGGTTTCGTCCGCACGCCCACGCGGGATGTCGAACTGCACGGCAAAGTCATCCCGGAAAACTCGCAAGTTATGCTGCACATCGGCGCAGCCAACCGCGACGACCGCAGATTTGAAGAACCTGACCTGTTTAACGTTCATCGCTCGAATAAAAGTCACTTAGGTCTGGGGATCGGCTTACACTTCTGTGTCGGTGCGCCACTCGGTCGCTTGATGACACAAACCATCTTCCGTGAAATGCTGGCGGCGAGCGACCTGTGGGAAATTGACAAAGCGCAGGCAGTACGCGTGACGACACCAAACTTTCGTGGATTTGCGCATCTGCCGCTGACAATCCGCACTTAGCGGGGACGGCGCATCGCTATTTGGCCGCACCCTGGAAAAACAGATTAACAGCGTGTTCGACACATTGCTCCGGCCCGCCGAGGATCTGCTGGGCGTAATTCGAGAGTACCACTTCAACCATCGCCACATAACCCCAGGAGAGCAGACGCGGGTCGTTTTCAGCGAGTTCGCCGTTCGCGATGCCGTCACGGATGATCGCCTCGACACTTTCGGGTAGTGCCATTTGATAGGCACGGACGAGTTGTTCGCGTGTTTCGCCTTTGAAGACGTTGATGTCACGCCGGACTAGCCGAATCACTTTTTGCTTGTGTGATGGCATCTGAAATAGCAACTTGGTGGAAAGGATCAACCGGCTGCGACAGTCCCCTTTAAAATCAACGGCTTGCTGGAAGACAACCCGCTTCTCATCCAGGTCACGCAGCAGCATGGCGACGTAAAGGTCTTCCTTGCTTTTGAAATGATGATATAAAGCTCCCTTCGTCACGTTAGCGAGGTAGGCAATCTCCGCCATAGAGACATCAGCGTAGTTCTTCTCCACAAACAGATTTTCCGCCGCATTCAAGATGTCATGGACGGTTGCTTCTGCTTTGGTGCTCGTTCGCATACAAAGCCCTTTACAAACTGGTCGGTAGGTGCGTATTGACAATACTATGGGTAAAACGACTTTGTCAATTTGGAGGCTGTGCCGAAATTACGAGAAGTTTAACGAATTTCTTGACAAACACTAAGCCGGATGTTATATATCAAGCATACCGCTCGGTAGGTATTTCAACCTTAAAATAATTTTGAGAGGAAATTATGCCTGTACACCAGTCTGAACAAAAGCAAAAAGCTCGTGAAACATTTATAGGTGTGCAAAACCTGCTGATGCCCTCCTTTACGCCTGATCTCACCGAACTCGATGAGGCCGGCATCCGTTGGGATGTGAAACAGTCAATCGCGCATGGCTTTTTCTCCACCGAGTTGACCACCCAGGCTGGCCTGACCTTCGACGAGGCGAAGCGTTTCCTCGACATCGTCGTCGATGAAGCCGATGGTCAAATTATGGTCTCCCCCGGCATCATTTTTGACTCGCTGGAAAAGAACATCGCGTTCATCGAATATGCTGAACAGGCCGGGGCGGATATGGCAGTGCTCAGTTACCCCTTAAATTATTATCCCGACTCACCGGAAAAGATTTACCAGGACACAAGGCGCATGTGTGAGGCGTCCGGTCTACCGGTCGTGCTGTACCCCAGCATGAAGTACAACTTTGGGCGCTTTCATCCTAGCGGTTTCCCCCTTGAGGTGCTTGATCGTCTGGTTGAGATCGACAACGTGGTTTCCATCCTGGTTGCCATCACCGAACCAGGGTTCATCTTTGAGTGCTTCCGCCGCTATGGCGATGACGTACTGGTACAGGTGCCCTGGGAACGCTGGATGCCCTTCCTGGTTAGCAACCACGGTCAGCAGTGGATGGGGCCGGGAACCTATGAGTTATTCCAATCACCGGAAAAACGCTACCTGGTTGATTACTTCAACCTGCTTCTGGAAGGCAAAACCGATGAAGCCATGGAACTCTATTGGCGTATCACACCCGCCCGTATGACCTTCGAGCAGCAATTTATGCCCACACAGACCATCGGTACGTATCACTGGCCGTTGATGAAATATTATCAGTGGTTGGTCGGCGGCAATGGCGGTTGCACACGCGAACCCGTCATGAAGATGGGCCAGCATCAGATGGATCAAGCACGAGATGCAGTACGAGCTTTGGGCATTCAACCGCGAGAGAACGACGAAGCCTTCTTCGTTGGTCATGTAAATTACAACAAAGAATTGGCATAAAGTATTTCTATATAATAAGGAGAGAAAACTGATGAAATCTAACCGTTTGTTCGCAGCTTTTGTAACAATCTTCGCCCTACTCAGTCTGTCTTTCGCCGCGCTAGCACAGGACGACGAAGAGGCACCAATCCGCGTTGGGGTCATCCTTCCGTTGACCGGTACAGCAGCGGCGGTCGGTCCAGAAGTACGACTTGGCGTTGAATTCGCGTTTGAACAGGTCGGCAACGAAGTCGCCGGTCGGTCGGTAGAACTCTTCTTCGAGGACGAAACTGATGACCCGGCGAACGCAGTCGCTCGCGCCCGTCAACTCGTCGAAGAAGATGATGTGGACGTTATCATCGGGCCGCAGTTGGCGCATACCGGCGCAGCCGTGAGTGCTTACGCTGAACGTGCTGGCGTCCCGCATATCGTGCTAGGAGCGGCAGATGAAGTCGAGAGCGCACATACCTTCTACCCCGGCAGTGGGCGCGGTGATGCCTACACCACCGGTGTGTTCGCCTACGAAGAATTAGAAGCGCGTACCGCCGCCATCCTGTACTCGGACTATCTGTTTGGTCAGCAAAGCCGTGACGGTTTCTCCGAAGCCTTTACCGAACTGGGCGGCGAGGTGATCTCCGAGCAAGGTATACCCTTCGGCACCGCAGATATGGCCCCCTTCCTGGAAAACATCGGTGATGCGGAGGTGGTCGCCGTTCTACTGCTGAACCCGTCTGACTTTGCCTTCGTGCGCCAGTATCGTGAGTTCGGCCTCGACGCGCCGGTGATCTTTATCTCCAGCGCCCCACAGGAAGCGCCCCTGCTAGCACAGATGGGGGACGACGTGGTGGGGATGTACGGTGCGGCCTGGTATAGCCCGCTGATTGAAAGCGAAGAGAACGAAGCCTTCGTCGCCGAGTTTGTCGAGCTTTACGAGCGCCCGCCAGGGACTGCTGTTCATGTCGCCTACTCAGCCGCCGCGATGTTCATCGCCGCAGTGGAAGCGACCGAGGGTGACACCAGCAGCGATGCCGTGAGTGAGGCTATCCTCTCGCTGGAAGAACTGCCCAACCCCTCCGGTGAAGTTACTATGACCGAAGGCCGTGTCGCCATCCATGACCACTTCATCCTTCAGGTGATCGAAATCGAAACCGAAGGTGACGACGAAGAGATGGAGACCATCTACGCCTGGGAACCGGTCACGGTTTACGAAGCCGTCGAGCCGCGTTAAATAAGCCTGCCAACGAGCTTGCCGAGCATCATTATCCTGAGATGGTCGGCAGGCTTTTATAAGGTCATGTGAGCGATGTCAAACACACCTCTGATCGACCAATTGGTCGCCGTCCGTCAACATCATCGGTTGATCGCTGACGTGCCAGAAGACGAAAAACCGCACACACTCGATGAAGCTTATGCGGTCGCCGATGCCCTCGCCGCTGAGATCGGTCAACCGGTCGCTGGCTGGAAGATCGGCGCGAGCATCCCGCGTGCCTGGCAGCACCTGGGTCTGACGGAACCGTTCGGTGGGCGCATCTTCGCGGATACCGTTTACAGTAGCCCTGCCCTGCTGGAGGACACGCCGGGTACGCTCACCATCGGTGCGGAGTTCGCCCTACGGATCGCGCAGGATTTGTCGACAGACGTACAGGACTATACAGCAGAGAGTATTCGAACGATGGTCGATGCGGTTTACCCGGTACTGGAACTTAATCGCCCCAGCTACGAGCGCCCGATGGAGATCGGCGGATTAAGTCTCATCGCCGACAACGGCGTGAACTATGGCCTGGTGCATGGCGAACCGATCCCCGATTGGCAGTCGGTCGATCTGCAACAGGTGACGGTTACGTTAGTGCTCAACGACGAAGATCACAGCCAGGGTATTGCCGCTGACATCGGGTTTGACCCGGTGGCGGTGCTGGCATGGTTCGCCAATGATCGCGCCCGGCGCGGTGACCCGCTCCGCAAAGGACAACTAATTTCCAGTGGCGACTTGATCGGCCCGGTTGAAGCGAACCCCGGTGACCGGGTGATTGCGCGGTTCGATACGTTAGATCAGGTCGAAGTTCGCGTTTAAATTTACGATATTCATTTGAGAACAAAATATGCCAATTTTACAGGATCGTATCGAAGGCAAGTGGATCGACGCCTTCGCCCACACATTTGAACTTTGTCAGGTCAAAGCAGGGGATGCCGTCGCCATCTTATCGGAAACGCAGTCCCGCCCGGTGAATGTACACCTCGCTGAACTGGCATTGCTGCGCTTGCAAGCGCGACCGTTTCACATCGTGGTGCCGACGCCGCCCCAATTCGCGCCGGTGCCGGTGCGGTCAAGCGGTTATTCTTTCGCCATTGAACACATGTCGGAGGTGGTCAAGGCGCTGGCAGCGTGCCCGTTCGTCGCTGATCTGACCGTCGAAGGAGTGATCCACTCCCCGGCGGCGCTCAACGTGCGCAAAGACGGCACGCGGATGCTCTACATCAGCAATGACCACCCCGAATCACTGGAGCGCACTCGCAGCGATGCCACCATGAAGCCGCGCATCCACAAGGGGCGCGAGATGATGAGCAACAGTCGTTGTATGCGTGTGACCTCAAAGGCGGGGACTGACCTCGAAGTGACCATGACGGATGCCTTCATCGGCGGTAACCTGGGCTTTGTTGACCAACCGGGGAGCTGGGGCAGTTGGCCCGGCGGCATTCAGAGCTGCTTCCCCGGTAAGGGCACGGTCAACGGCAAAGTGGTGATGGCAGCGGGTGACATCAACTACACGTTCAAACGCTATCTTGAGACGCCCGTCACACTGACCATCGAAAACGACTTTGTTACCGACATCAGCGGCGATGGCTGGGACGCTGAACTACTGCGAGATTACTTCGCCGCCTGGGATGACCCCAACGCCTATGCAACGTCTCACGTCAGTTGGGGGATGAATCACGGCGCACGCTGGGACTCGCTGGTGATGTACGACAAAGGGGATGTCAACGCGACCGAAGGCCGCGCCGTCGCCGGGCAGTTTCTCTTTTCTACCGGGCCGAACCCGGCAGCCGGTCGCCACTCCGATTGTCACTTTGACCTGACTATCCGCGATTGCACTATCAAATTGGACGACACTGTCGTCGTCGATGATGGTCAACTCAGCGATGTGTTGTCATAGGGGGAAAAACATGATTAAGATCGTCCCTTCACCACATATCGCTGTAGACAGACAAGGCAACGGGCCGCTGGTGATCTTCCTGCATGGCATCGGCGGTAATCGTACCAATTGGCGTGACCAGCTCCCGGCATTCGCACCACATTACACAGCAGTCGCCTGGGATGCACGCGGTTACGGCGACAGCGAAGCCCCCGACCAACCCTGGCACTTTGCCGACTACAGCGCCGACCTGCTGCGTGTGATCGATCACTTTGGTGCGGCACAGGCGCATCTGGTCGGGCTTTCGATGGGTGGACGCATCGCGGCGGATTTCTACGGACGGCACCCGGAACGCGTCGCCAGCCTCGTGATCGCCGATACCAGCTTCGGTGGGCCGCGCCCCACGCCGGAAAAAATCCGCGAAGTGCTGGACTTGCGCCAGCGTCCGCTGTTAGAGGGTAAGACCCCGGCAGACATCGCGCCAAAAGTGGCGCAGGCCCTCACCGGCCCCTCGACAACGGAAGACGCACGGCAGCGCATCCTCGCCAGCCTTTCTACACTACGCAAACACCCCTACCTGCACACGCTGGAAGCAGTCGTGAATTACCACGACTTCCCATCGGTTGAGACGATCACCGTGCCCTGTCTGGTACTGGTCGGCGCGGAAGATACCGTCGCCAAACCGGAGATCATGCGCGATATGGCGGAGCGCATCCCCGGCGCGGAATTTCACGTTATTGAGAAGGCCGCTCATCTGAGCAATATCGACCAGCCAACCGTGTTCAACGAGCGCGTGCTGAACTTCCTCAGGCAGCAAGTAACCGCAGGGGGCAGCACATGACGCGCACAAATAAGCAACTACGGCTCGTCTCCTACGCGGATGGCATCCCCGATGCTTCAAATTTCGTCTTGCATGAAGAACCTATAAGCGACCCGGCAGAAGGCGAGATTCTCGTACAGACGCACTACCTCTCGATGGATCCGTTCCCGCGACTGCGCATGAGTGGTAAAACCGATGGCCCGCCGCAGCTCCCGCTGGAAAGTGTGATGATTGGACGCGGGGTCGGTCAGGTGGTCGCCTCACGACATCCGGCATTCGCAGAAGGCGATTACGTCGCCGGTGAACTCGGCTGGCAGACCTACGTCCGCTCTGATGGGGAAGGTCTACGCCCGGTCGATGCCAGCCTGGGGCCGGTTCGCAGCAGTTTAGGCGTGTTAGGGCCGTCCGGGTTGGCGGCTTACTTCGCAACGCTGCACGTCGGGCAACCTCAAGCCGGGGAAACCTTCTTGATTAACGCCGCGTCGGGGTCGGTGGCTTCAGTCGCCGGTCAGATCGCCAAACTCCAGGGTGCACGGGTAGTCGGTGTCGCCGGGGACGATGTGCAGTTGAACTACATCACCGATGACCTTGGCTTTGACGCCGCTGTGGACTACAAAGCGCCGGGCGACCTCTCCGAAGCAATTGGTGCTGCCTGCCCGGATGGGATCGACGTCTTTCTCGACCTGGTCGGCGGTGATATGCACGATGCCATCATGGATCATATCAACGTCCATGCACGCATCGTTTTGATCGGCACGATTGCAAACTACAACCTGGGGCCGGGCGAAGTCGATGCTGGTCCAAGGCACCTTTACACCTGGATTATCAAGCGTGTGCACATCACCGGGTTTCTCGTGGGGGATTACGCCGAACACTTCCCGGAGGCGCTGCGCGTACTGTCGGAATGGTTGCGCGAAGGCAAGATCAAATACCGCGAAACTATTTTTGACGGACTGGAAAAGTGTCCACAAGCATTTGCAGAACTATTCGACTCGAACCACGTTGGTAAGATGCTGGTCAAAGTACACGAGGGATAGATGATGAAAAAGTTCTTTGTTCGACTGGCAGCAATTGTTGGTACACTGGCCGTTCTGGCTGGGTTGGGTGCCTGGTACATCATCGCAAACTCCCCCATCAACCGCACCTACGCGGACGCACCCGGTTATGCGGTTGCTATCTCCTACGATGACCCCGAAGCAATTGAACGCGGACGGTACATCACAGAAGCTGTAGCGGTCTGTACGATCTGCCATGGGGATAACCTGGGCGGGGCACCCGCCTTCAACGATGACTTCCTGGGCAGCGTTCATACGCCTAACCTGACGACCGGTGAAGGTGGCGTCGGTGCCTATTACACCGAAGAAGATTGGGTACGGGCGATCCGCTATGGTGTGCATCCGGGCGGGCGTGGGTTGATCTTCATGCCGTCGGATTCGTACTTCCACCTGACGGATGAAGACCTGGGCGCAATGGTCGCCTACCTGATGAGCCTGCCACCGGTAGACAACACCGAAGCCGCACGTAACCTGACCATCCCGGCACAGGTGATGCTCTCGCTGGGCGCATCGGGCCAGGTCGCCCGTACCGAGTTGATCGACTTTACCGGGCCACGCCCTGAACTGCCGGAATACTACGGTGAATATCTGGTGCAAATCGGCGGTTGTTCGTTCTGTCACGGGGACGATCTACGTGGTGGGCAGGGCCTCGAACCGGGGGCACCACCGGGAACCAATTTGCACGTCGGCGGCCCGTTGGATGATTACACACTCGAAGATTTCGACCGGGTCATGCGTACCGGTGTGATGATCGATGGTGATGTGATTGACCCGATTTATATGCCCTGGGCGGGCTACAACAACATGACGGACGAAGATATTGAAGCGATCTGGGAATACCTACGTTCGCTCGAATAAATACGTTACGAAAGGACATTTTACGATGAAGGCTGTACAGATTAACCAATACGGGCACGACGATGTACTGGAATATGTCGAGGTTGAACGCCCGACTCCCGCTGCCGGTCAGGTGTTGGTACGCATCCACGCCGCCGGGGTGAACTACTACGACATCAAAATTCGTGAAGGCTGGCTGCGTGGGTTCTTCCCGATCTCCTTCCCTCACACGCTGGGCAACGACTTCGCCGGTGAAGTGGTGGAAGTCGGCGAAGGTGTGACCAAATTCGCCGTCGGTGACCACGTTTACGGACTCATCACCGTGATGCACAGCGGCACCTATGCCGAATATCTCGCTGTTGATGCCGCTTTGATCCGCAAAATGCCGCAGGAGATCAGCTTTATTGAAGCCGCCTCCCTGCCGATGCCGGGCCTCAGCGGCATTATCGCCATGCACGGCCTCGCTGAAATCCAGGCTGGGGATCGCCTGCTCTATCATGGCGGTGCGGGCGGTGTCGGCATGATATCGATCCAACTGGCGAAAGCACACGGTGCTCACGTTATTGCGACATGCAGCGCCAACAACACCGATTTCGTCCGTGGGTTGGGGGCAGATGAAGTCATTGATTACAACACAGTTGACTTCCGTGAGGTTGCAAAAGACATCGACGTTGCCGTTGATCCCATCGGCGGGGATACGAACCTGCGCACCTTCGATGTGATGAAGCCGGGCGGCAAGATCATTGTCGTGTTGCGTGATGACCCGGTCGAGATGGAGAACCGCGAACGGCTGTGCAAAGAGCATCAGGTCGAAGTCAAAGTGCTGGCTTTCGACACCTATCCCGAAGGACTGGATACACTGCGTGAACAGGTCGAGGCCGGGAACGTGCGCCCATGTGTTCAACACGTCTATCCACTCGCCGAGGCACAGGAAGCACACAAACTCATTCAGGCGCGGCATTTTGCCGGGCGCATCGTCCTAGACGTAAACGGCGCGTAAGTTAGTGGAAAGCATATCAAGCACATTATGATGATTGATTGGAACGAGTTTACCTTTAAAGACAAATACACCAAACAAGAAGGGCCGGTTATCCTGACCGGGTTGCAGGCCCTCGTCAGGCTTCCGTTGGATCAGCACCTCGCGGATAAACGCGCTCGGCTGAACACGGCAACGCTGATTTCTGGTTATCGTGGGTCACCCATCGCCGGGTTGGATATGCTGTTCGAGCGAGAAAAGAAACTGCTCGACGCGCATAACGTCACGTTCATGCCCGGCGTCAACGAAGACCTGGGTGCGACCGCCGTCTTCGGTAGCCAGATCGCCAATACCCTGCCCGATCCAAAATATGACGGTGTGCTCGGCATGTGGTACGGCAAAGCACCCGGTGTGGATCGCTCCGGCGATGTGTTCAAACACGGGAACTTTACCGGCGTCGGGCGTTACGGCGGCGTGCTGGCGATTGCCGGGGACGACCCCATTGCTAAGTCTTCGACGCTGCCTTCTGCTTCGGAAGTGGCGTTCTACGATGCACAGATGCCGGTGCTCTACCCCGGTGACATCCAGGAAGTGATCGAGTTCGGGCGTTACGGCTTTGAACTCTCACGTTACAGTGGGCTATGGGTCGGCTTTAAGATCGTCACGGACATCGCCGATGGCTTCGGCACGGCTTGCGTGCGAGAGATCACCGATATTGTCCGACCGGAATTTGAGTTCAACGGGCGGCCCTGGCAGGCTAACCAGGATACACGTCTGGTCGCACCCTTCTCCTTACAACTGGAGCGCGAACTCAACGAAGGTCGGTTAGAAGCCGCAAAACGCTTCGCCGCCGCCAACAACTTGAACCAGATTACCGTATCCGGTACGGAGGATCGGCTGGGTATCGTCGCCGCCGGGAAGACTTACTACGATCTGCGCGAAGCACTGGATTTACTGAGTCTTGATGAGGCAGAACTGAACCGCTATGGCATCCGACTTTTGAAGATTGGGATGCTCTACCCGGCGGAACCAGAGATTATCAAGCGGTTTGCGAGTGGCCTGCGTGAGATCTTGGTGATCGAGGAGAAACGGGCATTTGTCGAGGTCTTCATCCGTGATGTGTTGTACAACCACAGCGAACGCCCGCTGGTCTTCGGTAAACGCGACGAAGCCGGACAGCCGTTAGTCCGCAGTGATAGCGAACTCGATGTCGATCAGGTCACCCGTATCCTGGGCCAGCGCCTCACAGATTATGTCCCTTCGGAGGTGTTGAAGCCGCACCTTACCACGCTGCGTGCGGCCTCCATATCCCTCGAAGTGCCGATGGCAAACGACGCACAATCAGCCAATCGCAGCCCATACTTTTGCTCTGGCTGCCCGCATAACCGCTCAACGGTCGTGCCGGAAGGGTCGATTGCGGGGGGGGGCATCGGGTGTCATGGCATGGTGCTGAACATGGATCGCAACACGGAAGGCATCACACATATGGGTGGTGAGGGTGTGCAATGGGTCGGCGCTGCGCCCTTCTCCAACACGACGCACATGTTCCAGAACATCGGCGATGGCACGCTGGCGCATTCCGGGTATCTGGCGATTCGTCAGGCAATCGCCGCCGGGACCAACATCACCTACAAGATCCTCTATAACGAAGCGGTCGCCATGACCGGCGCACAACCCGCCGATGGTGGTATGGCGGTACCGGAACTCACCTGTGCCCTGCACGCCGAAGGCGTCAACAAGATTATCGTGTGTGCTGATGAGCCGGAAAAATACCCGACGAATACCCAATGGGCACCCGGCACGACCGTCTGGCACCGCGACCGTCTGGACGACGCGCAGCACGCGCTGCGTGATGAGCCGGGGGTGACCATCTTGATTTATGACCAACCCTGTGCTGCCGACCTGCGCCGCCAGCGCAAGCGCGGTCAGGCTGTAGACCCGCCCACACGCATCTTTATCAACGAGGCGGTCTGCGAGGGCTGCGGGGACTGCGGCGTCAAATCTAATTGCTTGAGTGTGGTACCCGTTGATACGGAATTCGGGCGCAAAACCCAGATTCACCAAGCATCCTGCAACAAAGACTACACCTGCCTGGAGGGGGATTGCCCCTCATTTGTGACCGTCATCCCCGACGAGAACATGCCGAAGAAACGCGGACGGCTGGATATTCAAATCGACCTGGATGAACTGCCGAAACCGGAGCGCATGGTCGGTGATGAGGCCAACATCTACATGGTCGGCATCGGCGGCACCGGCGTGGTCACCATCAACCAGATCCTCGGCACCGCCGCCTTCTTAGAAGGAAAAGTCGTGCGCAACCTCGACCAGACCGGACTGAGCCAGAAAGGCGGGCCGGTGCTTTCCCATGTGAAAATCGCCCGCAATGACCGTCCGATCTCGAACAAGGTCGGCAACGCCGCTGCCGATGCGTATCTGGTCTTTGACCCACTGGAAGCAGCGAAAGATAAGAATCTGCAACATGCCACACCCAAACGCACGGTCGCGGTCGTCTCTATGAGTGAGTTTGCCACCGGCGAGATGATACGCTCGACTGAACTGTCCTTCCCACAGATGCAATTTCTCAAGCGCAGCATCGACAACCGCACCCAACCGGAACGCAATATCTATCTGGATGCGAAGGCCCTCTCCGAGAACGTGTTCGGCACCCACATGCAGGCCAATATGATCTGCATCGGTGCGGCCTATCAAGCTGGGGTGCTGCCGTTGGATGCGGAAACCCTAGAGCACACCATCACGATCAACGGGGTTGCCGTTAAATCGAATATGCTGGCGTTTCGCATCGGGCGTAAGCTGGTCGCTGACCCAGATTGGCACCCGCTCAAAGAATTAAAGCGCGATGGCGATCTGGCTATTCAGCCGGAGGTCTCCTCCACTGCACGCGCTTTGATCGATACCGTACAGGCTGAGGGCGAACTCCTGCGCCTGCTGGAAATCCGCGTACCTGAATTGATCGACTACCAGAACGTAAAATATGCCCGGTCTTACGTCGCGTTCGTCAAGCGTGTGCGCGAGGCCGAGGCGCGAGTCACCAAACGCACCGAACTCAGTGAAGCGGTCGCGCATTATCTTTTCAAACTGATGGCCTATAAAGACGAATATGAAGTCGGCAGGCTGCATTTGAAATCCGAGTTCCAACAACAACTGATCGAGCAATTCGGCCCGAATGCCAAAATCACCTATAAGCTGCATCCGCCCTTCTTACGGGCGCTTGGCATCGAGCGTAAGATCGGCCTCGGCAAGTGGTTCGATGTCGGCTACAAGTTGCTGTACCGGTTACGCTTCTTACGTGGGACACCCTTCGATGTCTTTGGTTATGCCCACGTCCGCAAGGTGGAACGCGAACTCATCGACCAATACCGGGCGATGATCGAAGAAGAACTCGCCACCCTCTCCACAAACACATATGAGCGGTCAGTTGAACTCGCCAAGCTACCCGACCTCATCCGTGGTTATGAGGACATCAAAATTGCGAATGTCGAAAAATACTACAATGAAATTGATCGCATCAAATCCGCACGGGTCATGTCGGAAGCCGCAGACTAGCTTTGTAGGAGGCAATACAATCATGGTCAACCTGACGTTGACAGAAGAACAGCAAATGCTCAAGAAGGCTGCGCGCACCTTCGCCGACAAAGAAATCGCACCGGTCGTCGATAAGATCGAGGCGGCGGGGCACGATGAGATCGTCCCCTGGGACTTATGCCAGCCGATCTTTGAGAAAGGTGCGGAAATGGGCTTTACCAGCCTGCTGGTGCCAGAAGCACACGGTGGGCTGGGGCAAAGCTGCGTTGACCTCGCCATTGTAATGGAGGAACTGGGCACACTCGACGTCGCCATCCCTGCCAACTACTTTAACCTGACGGCGGGAATGAACGTGTTGGTTTCTCGTGCTGCAAGTGACTCGCAAAAACAATGGATGCTCCAACACTTGAAAGACGGTAAACCGCTGCTGCACAGCGGCGCACTCAGCGAGCCGAACATCGCCGGGTCAGACCTGTTCTGCCCGTCACCGGAGCCGGGTGTCGGCCCGCAGAGCATCGCGGAACGGCGCAACGGTGATTACTACATCAACGGGCACAAGTCCGCGTTTGTGACCAATGCCGGGGTCGCCGATGTGTATTTCGTTATGGCACGCACCGATCTCGACACGCCGCCATCGCAGGGATTGACCATGCTCTACGTCCCGGCAGATACACCCGGTCTTTCCTTCGGTAAGCGTACCGAGATGATCGGCTGGAAGACCGCGCACCACACGGAAATCTACCTCGATAACGTATGTGTCCCGGTTGAGAACCGCATCGGCGAAGAAGGCCAGGCCGGGATGATTTTTGCCAGCACGCCGGAAATGGCAATCGGGCTGGCGGCATGTTACATCGGTCTAGCGCGTGCCGCCTACGAATACGCGCTGGATTACGCCCGTGAGCGCCGGAGTTGGGGCAAGCCGATCATCGAACATCAAACCGTCGCGCTCAAACTGGCGGAAATGATGGTCGATGTACAATCCGCACGGTTGATGGTCTGGGACGCAGCCCACGCTGCTGATACCGACCCGATGCTGGCCGCGACGGTCAAGGCACCGACCGCGAAGACCTTCGCCGTTGATGCTGCCATTCGCAACGCACAGCGTGCGGTGGAAATCCTGGGCGGTTATGGCGTTACGAAGGAATATCGCACCGGCAAATTCTTGAACGACGCATGGATCGGGTATTCGTGCGACTTTACACGCGAGGTACTGCTGCTAGGCTTGAAGGATTTCATGTAAGTTGGCACAAATCGCAAACAGGGGAAATTTTGGAGGTCACCAAGTGTTCGCAATCGAAGATATGATCCGCATACTACTTACCGGCGTCTCGTGGGGGATGATCTTATTCCTCATCGCCAGTGGTCTTTCGCTCATCCTGGGGGTGATGGGCATCCTCAACCTGGCGCACGGGTCGCTCTACATGATCGGTGCGTATCTGGGGTTAGCGTTGATCCCGGTGACCGGCAATTTTTGGATCGCCGCGTTAGCCAGTGCGGTGATCGTCGGCGGCATCGGGTTTGTGCTGGAACGCGGCTTCTTGAAACGATTATATAAACAGTTCAATGAGCAAGTGTTGTTAACCCTCGGCTTCGTCTACATCTTCGGCAATGCTGCCCTGTGGATCTGGGGATCGTTTCCGAAGTTGGGCACGGTGCCTGATGGTTTAGATTTCTCTATCCCGATGGGCCGGTTAGACTTTCCGGTCTATCGCCTCGCTTTGATCGGCATCGGGTTGGGCATCGCGCTGCTGCTGTGGTACATCCAGAACCGGACGCGGGTCGGTGCCATCGTCCGTGCGGGCATGGACGACCGCGAAATGGTGCTTGGCCTGGGGATCAACTATGGTCTGGTAAGTACAGGCGTCTTCTTCCTCGGTGTGTTCATTGCGGGGATGGCGGGGGTCTTGGGAACGCCGCTGCGCGGTGCCAGTTGGGATATGGGCTTCCCGATCTTGATCCAGGCATTGATTGTAGTAGTGGTCGGTGGTGTCGGGCGCGTGGAAGGCACGCTGTTGGGTGCCATCATCATCGGGTTGATCGACTCCCTGGGCAAGACCTTCTTCCCTGATTTCTCCGAATTTACTGTATACGCGGTGTTCATCCTGATTTTGCTGGTCAAGCCCTCCGGCTTGCTGGGGCGCGTGCAGTTTGGCAGCACCGCCCCACCCGCATCGGCGTTTCGTGCCTCTCGCATCGGCGTGCCGCGTGCCCTACGTCAGTGGCAGCACCAGCTAATCAAGTACCTCCCTTTCGGGCTGATCGTCGTTGGCTTGTTTGCGTTCCCGCAGTTCGCCTCGCCCTCACTGCGCACCACCATGACACAGGTCTTGATCTTCGGCATCTTCGCGCTGAGCCTGAACTTGCTGTTCGGCTACACGGGGATGTTCTCACTTGGTCACGCGGCGTTCTTTGGTACGTCGGCGTATGTCTCCGGTTATCTCTATACCGAACATGGTATCGAGAGCTTCTGGCTACTGCTGCCCGCCGGGGTGCTGGCGGCGACGGTCACGGCGATTGTGTTTGGCGTCATCGCCTTGCGTGTGAAAGGCACATACTTCCTGTTCGTCACATTGGCCCTCGCGGAACTCCTCGCCGCTATCGCCCAGAACTGGTCGGAGGTGACCGGCGGCAGTAATGGCTTATTCGGCATCTTTTACCCTGAAGTGGGCCTGGGTGTTGATATGAGCGACGACGCATTCTTTTATCTTACATTGGTGACGTTCCTGGTAGCTGCGGTATTGATGTATTTAATCGTAAAATCACCCCTCGGCCTGGCACTACAGGGCATCCGTGACGACGAACAGCGCATGAAACATCTCGGCTACAATACCTGGTTGTTTAAATACGTCATCTTTGTGATCGGCGGGATGTTCGCTGGGGTCGCCGGGTTGCTTTACGCACCGGCAGTGTTCACCGTCGTACCGCCCTACCTGGGCGCTATCACATCCGCACTCGTCATGCTGATGGTCATCATCGGCAGTTCACGCACATTCTTAGGGCCGGTCATCGGCGCGGCACTGGTCCTGTTCCTACAATCGTTCGTGATGAACTGGGAACCAGCGCGCTGGCCGATGATCTTAGGTGCGGCGTTCGTCGTCTCGGTGATGGTACTGCCGGGCGGGGTCGGTATTTACCTGGATCGGGCGCTGACCTGGCTGCGCTTCCGCGCTGCGGAGAAGCAGCCCACAGCACAAACCGGTGACCTACCCGTCATGGCAGAACAAAATAGCCGCCAGACAGCTTAATGACCGAGGAGATGTAACCAATGCATGATGTCAACGCATTAGAACTAAACGGACTCAGTAAGAGTTTCGGCGGCTTACAGGTGCTGCGTAATCTAAACTTTGCGATCAAACCCGGCGAACGTATCGCCATCATCGGGCCGAACGGTGCCGGAAAGACCACCCTGCTGAGCACCATCACCGGTGTTCACCGGCCCAATAGCGGTCAGGTCAAGCTCTATGGACGCGATGTAACCACCCTGCCACCCCACCGGCGGTTGGAGTTAGGGTTGGGTTGCGGCTTCCAGTTGAATCGGTTGTTTTACAGCCTCAGCGTGCTGGAAAATGTGCATCTGGCGTTATTGGGGGCACGCCCCTGGCTGGATAAGACCTTTCGACCGATCACCGTACAGCACGAAGTCCGCGACGATGCCCGTCGCTTGTTAGACATGATGAACCTGTGGAGTCGCCGTGATGAGCCGGTCGGCGCGATCTCGTATGGCGAGCAGCGGTCGCTGGAAATCGTCTTTGGGCTGGCATCCGAACCGAAGCTGCTGGTACTCGATGAGCCGACGGCGGGCCTCTCGCTGGCAGGGATCACACCCTTTATGCAGACGATCAAAGACCTGGCTGCGGAAACGGCGATCTTATTTACCTCGCACGATATGGATGTGGTCTTTGGGCTGGCAGAACGGGTAATCGTGCTGTACTTCGGTGAGATCGTCGCCGAAGGCACCCCGCAGGACATCCAGGAAAATGAGCGTGTCCGTGAAATCTATCTAGGCGAAGGGGTGGCATAGTGATGTTGGAAGTTCAGGACTTGCACACTTCATACGGCGATGTCAAGGCGTTAAACGGCGTTTCTTTAGAAGTGCCAGAGAAATCGGTCGTCGCCCTGCTAGGGCGCAACGGGATGGGTAAGACCACCACCGTTCACTCGATCATCGGCTTCACCCCACCCAGCGCAGGCAAAATCTCGTTCAAAGGGCAGGAACTACGCGGACGCAAACCGAACGACATCGCACAGATGGGTTTGGCGCTGGTGCCACAGGGCAAGCGCATCTTCCCTTCATTAACTGTGAAAGAGAACCTCACAGTCGGGTTGCGGCAGCGGGCAGGCGCTCGCCGCTGGACGCTCGACGAAGTCTATGAGTTGTTCCCGGTATTAAAGGAACGAGCCAACTTCGGCGGGACGCTGCTCAGCGGTGGCGAACAGCAAATGTTGGCGGTTGCTCGTGCGGTGCTCACCTGTCCCGATCTCATCTTGATGGATGAGCCTTCCGAGGGGCTGGCTCCGATGCTCGTGCGTCACCTGGGTAATATCATTCGATCACTACGGGACGAGGGCCTCTCGATCTTGCTGGTGGAGCAAAACCTGGGGTTGGCGATGTCGGTCGCCGATCTGGTTTATATCGTCAATCGCGGGGAGGTCGTTTATCAGGGTACGCCGCAGGAACTCAATGTCGACGACGAGGTCAAAACGCGCTATCTCGGTGCTTCCGTCTAAACCCGAACTTTGGAGAACACCATGTCTAAAGACTATTCACATTTATTTACACCATTTTCGATTAAAAATGTCGAACTGAAGAATCGTTTAGTCATGCTGCCGCACGTTACCTTCTACGGGACGCAGCAGCGCACACCGAGCGACCGCCATCACCACTACTATCTCGAACGGGCGAAGGGTGGCGTCGGCCTCATCGTTACGGAAAGCCAATACGTCCACGCGACCAGCGCGGTCGAGAACTGCGTCGATGCCTCCAATCGCGAGGGGATGATGATGTGGCGACGGACGGTCGATGCCTTGCACGAACACGGCACCATGTTCTTCGCCCAGATCACCCATCATGGCATCCAGACCTTTACTGCACATACACATTTGCCTTCGCTTTCGCCTTCGGCAGTGCCGGATGCGATTGTGCGCGAGATCCCCAAGCCGATGGACGCCGAAGACATGCGCACGATCCATGAGGCGTTTCGTGTTTCGGCAGGCAACGTCCGGGCGGCAGGCTTCGATGGAGTCGAGTTAAAAGTCGGGCATGATGGTATGTTGCGCGCCTTCCTATCGCCCTACTTCAACCGTCGTGAGGACGAATATGGCGGCAGTCAAGAGAACCGGCTGCGCTTCGTACTAGAAGTGCTGGAAACGGTGCGCGAAGAAGTGGGCGAGGATTATCCGCTGGGTATCCGCTTCTGCATCGAGGAAGCCATCCCCGGTGGCTATACACTCGAAGACGCGACATGGTACGCCCAGGCGATGAGTGAATCCGGCCTGTTGGACTACATCAGTACGGATATGGGCACATGGATGAGCCTCGAAGTGCAGGTGCCTTCGATGAAAACGCCCCAGGGTTATGCACGCGAGGCGATCAAGACGATTAAACAGGCGGTTGACATTCCAGTGATCGCGTTCGGTCGTATCAAGACGCCGCAGCAGGCCGAGGCCATCCTCGCCAGCGGCGAAGCGGATCTGATCGGCATGGCGCGGCAGTTCATCGCCGACCCAGAATTCGCCGACAAAGCCCGCACTGGACGCACGGAAGAAATACGCCCGTGTGTCGGCTGCAATCAAGAATGCGTTGGTCGGCTGGAGCGCAACATGCCCATCGGCTGTGTGCATAACCCGGCTGCCGGTCACGAGGAACTGCTCGGTGTCGATACCCTGTTGATGACTGACACCCCTCGGCACGTGGTCGTCGTCGGTGGTGGCCCGATGGGGCTTAAGGCGGCGGAGGTCGCCGCCGTCCGTGGGCATCGCGTCACGTTGATCGAGAAAGATTCTCGCCTGGGTGGTCAGGTCGCTTATGCCGCCCAGGCCCCTGAACATGATGAATGGGGTGAGATCGTGCGCTACCTAGCACGCCGGTTAGAGGCACTCGATGTCGATGTGCAACTGAACACAGCAGCGACCATCGAGAGCCTGAATACCCTGTCACCAGATGTCATCGTGATTGCGACTGGTTCGGCAGCCGGGCCGCCGCCGTTTGCGATGAAGGGTACGCTGCCGGTCTATGATGAGTGGGCAGTGATGTGCGGTGATGGTCCGCGTGATCAGCGGGTCGCCCTGCTCGACATGGGCGTGCGCTACGAGGGTGCAGCCCTGGCTGAAACCCTGGCTTCACAGGGCAACGACGTAACGTGGATCGCTTCGACACTCACTATTCCGGCAGAGATCGACGGCCCCACCATCGTCCCGCTGCACCGCAAGCTCGCGGAATTGGATGTGAAGCGTCTGCCGGAGACGATGATCCTCGAAACGCATGACGACTCGATCCTCACATTGAATGTGTTGAGCGGTCAGGTCAAACCTTTGGCAGGCTTTGATGCGGTCGTCATCGCCGGCAACAAAGTCGCTCAAAACGCCCTTTACGAGCAGGTGAAAGACCAGTTTGACGAAGTTCATCAAGGTGGGGACAGCATCGCGCCCCGGCATGTCGCCATCGCCATCCGCGAAGGTGAAACAGTTGGTCGTGCGATTTAATTTACGGAACTATATCTAAGGAGCAGTAAAGTATGAGTCGTGGTTTGACATTTGAAGAATTCAATATGGGTGATGTCTATAAGTCACAGGCACGGACGGTCACCGAGAGCGATGTGGCGCAGTTCGCCGGGCTTTCCGGGGATTTCAACCCATTGCACACCGATGCCGAGTTCGCCCGCACAACACCGTTCGGGGAGCGTATCGCGCATGGCATGTTGGTCATGGCGATGGCGACCGGCATGGCGAACTGGACAGGTGTTTTTGAAGGCACCACAATCGCCCTGGCGGAGCAGCAAATCCGCTACAAAGGTGTGGTCAAGTTTGGAGACACCATCTACCTGCAACTCACAGTCGCCGACAAGAAAGAGACCTCAAAGACGGATCGCGGGATCGTCAAGTTCGACGCGGCGGTCATCAACCAGAACGGCGATACCGTCATCGACGGACAATGGACATTACTGATGAAGCGTAGCGAGGCCGAGCATGAAGTTGCAGGATAAAGTCGCGCTGGTTACAGGTGCTGGTACCGGGATCGGTCGGGCGACCGCATTACGCTTCGCTAAAGAAGGTGCGTGCGTCGTCGTGGTTGATCTCGACGAAGACGGTGTGAACGAAACCGCTTCGATGATCGAGGCGGCGGGGGGCACCGCACAGGCCATCACGGGCGATGTTTCCTCACGGGAAAGCGTGGCACAAATCATCGAGACGGCGCTTGCCGCACAGAGCACGCTGAACGTGTTGGTGAACAATGCCGGCATCACACGCGACGGCCTTACCGTGCGTGTGAAAAACGGTGAGGTCAAGTCGATGTCGGATGACAAGTGGGACTCGGTGCTAAACGTCAACCTGAAGGGCACGTTCCTGATGAGCCAGGCCGCCGCCGTGCCGATGATGGAGCAGAAAAACGGTCGGATCATCAACACAGCCTCGGTCGCGGCACGCGGCAACATCGGGCAGGTAAACTATGCGGCTTCCAAAGCGGGTGTCATCGGGTTGACTCGCACCCTCGCGCTGGAATGGTCACGTTTCAACATCCAGGTGAACTGTGTCGCGCCCGGTGGCGTCAAAACCCGGATGACGGCGGGCATCCCGGAGAATATCATGGAAGACCTCGTCGGGCGCATTCCGCTATCTCGCCTGGCGGAGCCGGAAGAAATCGCCTCCGTCCATGCATTTCTCGCCAGTGACGACGCCTCCTACATCACCGGGCAGGTGATCTGGGTCGATGGCGGCGTGACGATTGGGGCATGACCATGCAGATGAAGAATACATATATCCCCTACGGGGCATATTGGTCAACGCCATTTACCAAATGGCAAGGCAGTTTTGCCGAGTTGCACCCGCTCAAATTTGCCGCTGAGGTCGGGCGGCGCGTCTTTGAGGAACGGCAGATCGACCCCGGTGTGTTCGACGCCGTTCACCTGGGCATGACCGTCCCCGCGATGCATTCATTCTATGGTGCGGCATGGGCGGCGGCGATGCTCGGCGCGGAGGGTGTCAGCGGTCCGACGATCAACCAGGCCTGCGCGACCTCGGCTCGGGTGGTGGGCAGTGCCGCTTTTGAGATCGAAAATGACGGCGCGGAGACGATCCTCTGCCTGACGGCAGATCGTTGTTCCAACGGCCCGCAGATGCTCTACCCCAACCCGCGCAACCCCGGTGCCAAACCCGACTCCGAGCATTGGGTGTTTGATAACTTCGGTTACGATCCACATGCCGGTGGCTCGATGCTGCAAACGGCGGAAAACGTCGCCCGGCGCGAAGAAATCAGCACGGAAGAACAACACGAGGTCGTGCTGATGCGCCATGCACAGTATGAACAGGCCCTTGCCGACGATGCCGCCTTCCAACGGCGCTATATGGTAACTCCGGTCGAGATCAAGGATAAGCGAGGCCGGGTACGTGGCACCGTCAGCACAGATGAAGGTGTGTTCCCGACGACGGCGGAAGGATTGGGTAAACTCAAGCCCGTGCTGCCTGACGGTACCGTCACCTACGGCGGACAGACCTACCCGGCAGATGGTAACGTCGGGATGGTCTTGACCACACGCGACCATGCGCAGTCACTCAGCCAGGATAATACGATAGAAATCCAACTGTTGGGCTTCGGTCAGTCACGGGTGCAGGCCGGTCACATGCCGATGGCTCCGGTCCCGGCGGCACAGAAGGCCCTTGCCGCCGCCAGGGTCAGCATGGACGACGTAAAAGCGATCAAAACGCATAATCCGTTCGCCGTGAATGACATTTACTTCGCACGTCAGATGGGTGTCAGCCTCGACGCGATGAACAACTACGGTTGTTCGCTCATCTGGGGACATCCCCAGGGGTCGACCGGTCTACGCCTGATCGTCGAATTAATCGAAGAATTGGTAGCGCGTGGTGGCGGTTACGGGTTGTTCACTGGTTGTGCCGCCGGGGATACCGGTGCGGCGGTCGTCGTGCATGTGACGGATCGCTCATAGCACCCATTTTGACAACGCTGAGGTGACAGGTGCCTGTCACCTCAAAATCCGATGGGTGTGGCTACTTTGCGTTTTGAACTCATGCGGCGACACCGAACAAGCGTTCTTCCGGAATGACACTTGGGTGTAAGGAACCATGTCGTTTTTGGTGCGCCTGGGGACTACGAACAAGTTGTCAGGCATTTGATTGCTGCGCAATTTCAGCGAATGCAATGTGTATCTAGGGTTCATCATGGATCATTTTGCTTGCATTTTCAGTCTATCGTTATCCAGAATGAGTGAATTTGCCCTAACATGCGATCCTCTGACAGGTTGTTCGTACACCCTGCGCCTGTTGTCGGCGAAAGCGCTGGAAATCATCCCAATCGCCATTGAGATAAACGGCTC
>DAOTTX010000319.1:0-1941 GCA_034437515.1 Anaerolineae bacterium | reverse complement strand
TATAATGATAGGGAGCATGATGTCCTTCCGATCTGATCGGTTTTGAGACCTTGGTCAGTCTCACTGTACATCATGCTCCCCTTTTTGACCTATTTTGGCGAAACTACAGTACATTTAATGAAATATCGTGAGCTAGGACGCACCGGCTGGAAAGTATCGGAGGTCAGCTTCGGAGCATGGGCGATTGGTGGAGACTGGGGTGCCGTCGACAACGATGAATCAATCGCCGCGCTGCACAAAGCCATCGACATGGGTGTGAACTTCATCGACACTGCCGACGTTTATGGCGACGGGCGCAGCGAACAGTTGATCGCGCAGGTCCTCAAGGAGCGCAGCGAAACGATCTACGTCGCCACCAAGGCCGGGCGACGGCTGAATCCGCACGTTGCGGATGGGTACAATCGCGAAAATCTGACGCGGTTCGTCGAGCGCAGCCTGCGCAACCTCGACACCGAAACATTGGACCTGGTGCAGTTACACTGCCCGCCCACCAAAGTCTACTATCGCCCCGAAGTATTCGAGGTGATGGATGACCTGATGCAGCAAGGGAAAATCCGTCATTACGGCGTCAGTGTTGAGAAAGTTGAAGAAGCGATCAAAGCCATCGAATACCCCAACGTCAAGACGGTGCAGATCATCTTCAACATGTTCCGCCATCGTCCGGCAGAGTTGTTCTTCCGGGAAGCCAAGCGCCGCAACATCGGCATTCTGGCGCGCGTGCCGTTGGCCAGCGGGCTGCTAACCGGCAAAATGTCCCACGATTCTACGTTCGAGGAAAGCGATCATCGCAATTTCAACCGGCATGGTGAAGCCTTCGACGTGGGCGAGACGTTCGCCGGAGTCGATTTCGATACCGGAGTCGATGCCGCCGAAGAGTTGAAGCCTCTGGTGCCGGGGGGCGCAACGATGGCGCAGTTTGCGCTGCGCTGGATTCTGATGTTCGGCGCAGTGACATGCGTCATCCCCGGAGCCAAACGCCCCTCGCAGGCCGAAGATAACGTCAACGCCAGCGACATGGCGGACCTGAGCGAAGACACGATGGCACAGGTGCGCGCCATCTATGACCGCTACGTCCGCAAGCAAGTACATCACCGCTGGTAATTCCGCCAGATACATTTCGAAACAGACCAGGGCCTATCCACACAATCTGTGGGTAGGCCTGGGTTTACGCTACAAAACCGGCAGCTCAGTCGACGTCAATGTCGCTTTCAGCGAAGAATTTCGCCCCGTCTTCCGTCCAGTCCGGCCACTCTGCGAACCACTCCGCCACCTCGAAATCCCGCACGCGGTCCGACACCGGGATGTACGGCTTCAGGTCGAGCACCGGTGTCCCGTCGAACGCATCGATCCAGGGCACGATCACGATCCCCTTGTCCACATCCACATCCAACATCAGGCACGTGGTAACCGCGATCGGATTGGGGCGATATTCGGCACGGCAGGCAAACACCCCCGCCGTTACGCCCGGCGCATACGGCAGGCCGGCCTGCATGGTGCTGCGGTCGCCCGCGTTATCGTGCCGGTCGGCCCACCACAGCACATGCACATGGCTGAACTGGTCCAGATGCTTCAATGCGGGCCGGTACGGCAGGAGAATCTCCAGCGCAAACCCCTCTGGCGAATGCCGTACATACCCAATCGGATGAACCTGATACATCTGCTGCTCGTTCATCACATGACCTCCTCATGCTGACACAAAAACGAGTGAACGCCGCGCGGCAGCAGCAGTGTAGCAGATCAGATCGCCGGGAAAAATGACGAAATGGTCGTATACCCAGGCGCAATGCAGTATAATACCCTTCGGAATGCGAGAGAATAGCTTTGGCCGAATTTACCAAAATGCGCCGTAAAGCCCCTGTCTTTAGCTATGGGGATATAAGGCGTGGCGCACAAGCGCCTTATATGGTACAACTCACTAAATACGATTGTGCGCTAAACGTC
>DAOTTX010000318.1:0-2769 GCA_034437515.1 Anaerolineae bacterium | reverse complement strand
GCTCTCATCGTCCCCCTGCACGTAGAAACTTCCGTACCATGTGCGCGTCAGGTTTTGCGCCGGATTCGAGGGGTCTTGGAAAGACGCCACGATGGTCACATTGTACGGTCCGGCGGCAGTTGTCTTCGGATAAACGCGCCCGTAGATACCATCATTGGCTTTACCATCGCCGTGGTTGCCATCATCGTACAACGGGAAAATGTCGTTTCCGCTACCTGGCTTCTCGACCGACGCAGAGACAGCCGCGCCGGACAGTGTACCGGTTTTATGCATCAACGCCACAACAATGGGCGCGTGCTCGCCGGTCAGGCCCTGATTGTCCTCGTATGGAGCCAGGAAGCGGCCTTCCAGGTGGAACGTCGATTGGACGCTGGCGTTCATCAGGAAGTCGGATTCTAAAGCCAACGTACTTTCAGGTTGTTGAGCGGGTTGTCCCTGTTGGCAGATAGCGTAGTAGTATTTGGTTCTGATTTTCCAGAGGCCGGGTTCGGGATTAGGGATCAACACCACGTCGACGTAATAGCTGTTGCGGATGTCCCACGTCGCGGGCGGCGGATTGTCCTGGGTCGGCGGGCTGACTGGAATCCATTCGCGCGGCCCGGCATCGGGCGCGAGCACTTCGACTTTGCGATGGTAGCCTTCGCAGATACCATCGACGTCAGCATCCCACTGTCTGCCGGCAGAGACCAAGCGCAGCAAGTTCACCGACGCATCGACGGTCATCTCCTGCTGCTGCCAGGCGTTATCGGCGGACAGCACGTACATCCCGTGACCGATACGCGCCGCGCCCTGCGCCTCGGTCTCGTAGTAATCGTAAACGTCGGCCAGACCGAGGTTGCCTGGATAATGGGTCGAAACAGGAGACAACATTCCGACCAACGCCGTTGCGCTTTCCTCCGGCACGCCTTGCGCGACAAGCATAGTAGCAACATCAGCAGCGGTCGAAGTTTCAGTAGACTGCCCCATACTGTCGCCGGGACTGGTGGGCACGTAACGGAAAATGCCGCCGGTATCCGCCGCGATCTGCGCCAACAGCGCCGAAGGCGAGTCCCCGGAGAAGCCGATGGTGTGCACCACGACCCCAGAGTCGACGATCTCTTGCTGAAGCCCGGATGTCGGGTCGCCATAAAGCGGGTTGACGTTTTCTTCGCCATCGGAGAGCAAGATGATGTACTTGGGATTGAGGCTGTACGGGGAGGCTTGCAGCGCGTTCTTGGCCGAACGCAGCCCCGCCCCGATGGGTGTCCATTCCAGCGCAGCCGTGGCATTGATCGCGGCTTCGATGGTCGAGATTTGAGAGGTGGGATTGGTGATCTCGGTGCGCCCCATATGTTCGCGAATGTCCAGCTCGCAGTCGCCGTCGCCTCCCGGTAGCCCACAACCCACCGGATTATTTTTTGCATTGAAGCCCATCACGCCGTAGCGGTCGCCGTTTTGCGCCAGGTTGGCCCACACCGTGGCGGCTTTTTGCGCGTTTACCAAGCGCGTTCCCTCGCCGACCACGTCTTCGGTGGACATCGAACCGGATTCGTCGTGCAAGATGATGATGTCGCTGTTGCCCGGTGCGACGTAGAGCAAGGCATCGGTCTCGGTATCGCAGATCGTATCGAGGCATGCTTTGAAGTCCACGAAGGTCGTTCCAGCGGGCTTGGTGGGGGGAAGCAGTGTGGCCCAGTATTCGCCGCCGCCGATCTCCTGCAGTGTATCGGCAACCACGGTAATGGCGTCACCTTCGGCGTCAAAACTAAAGGAACTTTCCGCCAACCCCCGCACCGGCGCGCCGCCGCTGGTCACACGAACGCGCGCCAGGAACGCGATGGGGCTGGCTGGATCGCCGACGAGCGCGAAGTTGGTCTGCCGGGGTTCGAGGATGTCGATCTGTGGCGTCACGCACGTGGCGGTCAAGTCGTAGTTGTAGTTATGGCCAAACGCATTGACGACCGCCGCAAGCCGGTTATGCACGCCGTGCGCGGCAAATGTGCGCACGAAATCCTCGCCCACCCAGGCCGAGCGCACCAGCGATGGGGCGCTGGTATCGGCCGCCATCAGGCTGATGCCGAGGTTCGCACCACTCTGCCCATCTACCTCCAGCATAAGATAAGGACAACCGCTTTGCGGACGCACCTGGTAGTACTTGCCCGCCCAGGTGTCCGGCGTGGAGTGTCCATTCCAGCTTTGCGTGCCACTTGACATAGTCTCGTCTGCTGTGAGCGTTGGCGCAGCTAGGGTAATGCCCACATCGTTCTCATAGTAGTGCAGTTCTGGCTGCGTCGGCTCATCCGCCCAATCCTTGCCCCAGTTGGCGGCGAAGAAATTCGTGAAGAATTCTTCATACGAATAGGGTGTGTTGGCCTGGACGATATTACGCTCGACGTAGAGATCGCTATGAACATTACAGACACGATAGTGTTCGTACATCCCATTGGAGCGATACCAGGCATCACCGGGCGATCCGTTGGGACCAAGTCCTTCGGCGACCTGCTCAGAGAGATAGATGGCGAAGCGGTTGCCATAGCCTTTTTTGTACATCGACGAGGAGGCGCTGTACGAGTTGTTGTTGTACCAACCAGAGTTGTCGATCGTGCTAGGACCATAATCCGCGTAGCCTTCTATAAACTCCGCATTGCCATCATAGCCGGGTTTCCAGGAAGCATAACAGGCGTTGTAACCATATTGCTGGTAGTGCTGCACCTCGTGATAAGTTACACCGCGCCCGCCACCCGTGCGAATCATCGGCGCGTCGATCCCGATGCGGCACTTTCCCGAACT
>DAOTTX010000317.1:0-1887 GCA_034437515.1 Anaerolineae bacterium | reverse complement strand
CCCTCGCCGGGAACGAATAGGCCGCTTCCCCTACCAGCACGGGTGTAATGTTTTGACATTTCTGTTCCTCCTGTTGTTTGATACAGGAGGACAGACCTCTCCCCAGCAGGGGGGAAGGCACATCCCCCTGTTGGGGCCTGTTCAATCAGTTCGCAACCGTTGTTTTTCTGTCCGAAAGCCAAATGCCGTCAAACGGAACATCTCACAGAGGCGGAAGCCAGCGTGAGAACATCTCCTATAAAGGCGCAAAGGCCAGCAGTAGGAGAGTAGAGACCGGCGCGCAGGAATCGAACCTGCCTTGGCCGGGCGAGGACAAAGCCTCGCCTCCAGCGCCAGAGAAAATCGGGTTTGGCGAGTATGGTAAAGTCTGGTACGATACAGAGGAAGTGGAGACACTCGTGTTCGGCACACTCTTGAGCGATACGCCGACCGGCCCTCTCAGCATCCTCGGTCAGGTTTCCCCGGCCGGGGATGCACCCTTTGCGCTCCCCTTGTCTGTCTGGTGTGTCTTTTGGTCTATGCCTGGACAGAAGGACAGACCTCTTCCTTGCAGGGGAAAGGTACATCCCCCCTGTGAAACAGACCACAAGGCCAGCATAGGAGAGCAAGACCGGCGTGCAGGAGTCGAACCTGCCTGGGCCAGACGCCGGGGAAAGAAATGATGACCTACTGGGGGCTGTCTGACCCCCAGTAGGTTTCCAGTTGATTCACGGCCACGGCCCACCCAAGCCCTGCTCGTGCAGACTCACGAACCGTTGGTGGCCGCCGATGATCAAATGATCCAGAACATCGATGCCCACCAGGTCGCCCGCCGCGATGAGCTGGCGAGTGACCTCCAGGTCGTCGGGGCTGGGCGACGGATCGGTGCTGGGGTGGTTGTGAGCGACGATGATCGCCGCGCAGTTGCGCTTGATGGCGCCGCGAAACACCTCGCCCACTCGGATGTGGGTGGCGTTGAGACTGCCTACGTAGAGCGTCTCGGAATCGAGCAGCCGGTTGCGCGTGTCCAGGTACAGCACCCGAAAATGCTCCTGTTCCAGGTGGGCCATTTCGGGGATCAAGAGTGACGCCGCGTCGGTTACAGAACGCACGACCAGGCGATCCTCCGGGACGTCGAGCAGCATACGCCGCCCCAACTCCAGCGCCGCCTTGAGGCGCGCCGCGCCAGCAGCGCCGAGACCGGCGATGGCCTCCAATTCCTGGGTCGAGGCCCGGACGAGGTTGCCCAGGTTCTCGAACGTCGCCAACAACGCGTGCGCTATCTCGATCTGCTGCGAACCGCCGGTGACGGCGGCCAGCAGCTCGGCCAGGTTGCAGGAATCGACGTCGTGAGATACGCGATACACCGGTCGCTCGCGCAACGGTAGGTGTTTGAGCGTGGGCCAGGGATACGTGTTGGAGATCATCGCGCCATCTCCTCTCCCATCCACTGCTCGCCGATGTATGCGAGCTGGGCGTCCCTGCCGGCGTCGTTGATCTGGGCAGCTTCCAGCGACTTGAGCTCGTGGACGACGTCGTCCAGCTCGTCCTCGCCCATTTCCTCCAGTTCCGGGGGAATCTGGGCTTGCTGCCGTTCCACCGCGCCGTCAGCGGTAACACCCTCTGCTGCTAAAGTGGCCTTTACGATAGCCGTCCACTCTGCGAGCGCCTTCCGCTGTACGTCGGGTGAGAGTTCGTCCCAGACCAGCCTCAGTCCGTCGAGGGCAAGATCGTTTTCGATGTGGGCTGTGATCTGGTCGACGATCAGATCGGCGATCCCTTGAAGGCTCATCGCTCGTCTCCTTTGGACACGAGCCACCCGCTTGCTTCGTCCTTGCCACAGTCGGGACACTTTTTCTTCCCTCGCTTTCCTTTGGCCTCCGACGAGGGGCCGTACCAGCCGCAGAA
>DAOTTX010000316.1:0-19703 GCA_034437515.1 Anaerolineae bacterium | reverse complement strand
CCCACTCCGGAGCCCCTGGGGTTTGGCGGGGCGAACAATTACGCGATGAAGCGGGCCAAGGGAGATTTTTTCTTCCTGGTGAACGAGGACACCGAGATGGAGCCAGATTGTATCGCGGAGTGCGTCCACAAAATGCTTCAGTCGGAGAACGTCGCCATCGTAGCCCCCAAGATGAAACTCTTTTATATGCGTTCCTTTATCAACTCGATGGGGAACTCCATCCATCCCAATGGCCATTCCCACGACAATTTCATTGGTTACCTGGACGCGGGTCAGTTTGACGACACTGATCAGGTCTTCGCCGCCTGTTTCGGAGCAGCGATGTTACGCCGCTCCGTGGTGGAGCAGATCGGCTATCTGGATGAGGAGTATTTCGTCTACTACGACGATGTGGATTGGTCGCTCCGAGCGCGGCTCTGCGGTTATGATTTAGTCGCCGCGCCGCAGGCTATCGTGTATCATAAATTCAACGCCACGGTGAACACGATGGCCTCCACGTTCAAACTGGATCTGATTGTGCGCAACCGTCTGCGCTTTATCTGGAAGAACCTCGATTTCAGGCGTGCCAGGGAGCTGACGCGCATTTATCAGGAGCAGGATCGTCTTACCGTCGCGCGGGCCAAGGATCAGGGCCTGGATGAGGTGCTGGAAACGTACCGCGAGAGCAAGCGAAAATGGCGCCGTTCCTGGCCCGAACTGGCGCTGGCCCGCTGGCGGACGCGCGGACCGCGCACGTCTGATTTCTCCGACGACGCGATGTTCGCGCTCGCTGAGGGCTTGCCCCGCCCGGCGATGTATGGTCGCTACCCGGTCATTTTTGCGCCCGCCATCCGGGGCCATTATATGGACGTGGAAGCCTTCAAGCCTAACTTCCCTCCGGCCCCAGAGGATTTGGCCGTGAACCTCACAGCGGCTGCCGCCGCCTCGCCCTCCATCGGGCAAAAAGTGCGCAGAGCGTTGCGGGAGAAAGGCGCGTTGGGCCTGATGCAGGAAACGGGCCAATATCTCCGCTGGCGGTGGTTCACGGGCAACCCCGGCGCTTGATCGATTGATGGAATCGCCTACCTACCGACGCAGGGATGGATTGGTTATCGCCCGGCAAGCCGATGATTGGGCTATCATCCATCCGCCGGGCGCTCAGAAGGGAATCGCTCTGGACCCGCTGATATTCGCGATTTGGTCGGCACCCGAGGGGCAAGCGACGACCGATCTGGCCCAAAACCTTCACATTTCGACCTACTTGACCTCCTGCGCCCTGACCGTCCTCCAACGCGCGGGGCTGTTGCAAGCCGGATCGCCCGCCACGACGTCATCCCCCACCCACGCTGCGATTGATGCCACGAGAAGTTCAGCCGCCTTCGTCATCCATCACCACCCCCAAGCCGATCTGGACGCATGCTTGGATTCACTGCGAAAACAGCGAGAACCAGGGCCGGCGGCGATCACGGTCATCGCCGCGCAGCCCTGGACGCTTGAGGCAAAAGAAGTCCATCTGATACGGCGCGACGACTGGACCCGTGCTCTAAGCGAGCGGCTGGCTCAGCTTGAGGCCGAGGCGGTTTTACTGCTCGATTCACGGGTGAGGTTGACGCCGGGGGCGCTCGCCGAGATGACGCATACATTGGAACTTCGGGACGACATCGCCGCCGTGGCTCCCAGGGTGATGTGGGAGCGTTGGTCGCGCTTTGTCGTGTGCGCGGGGGAACGAATGGAAGCGAATGATCGTATGTCCTACACCGGCCATCTGGACGTGGGACAGTTCAAGCGCTGGCGGGAAGTACATTCTATTCACTCATCGGGCGGCTTGCTGCGCCGCGAGGCGCTTCAGAAGGTGGAAATGTCGAGCGAAGCCGCGCCAGAACAGAGGATGAGAAATTGGTCCCACCGAATACGTTGGCAGGGGTATCACATCTTATCCGCTTTGCAAGCGGTCGCCTGTGGGCCTTGGCCCGACGATCTGGCTCACGAGGCTGACGCTTTGACTCTGTACAAAGGTATGCCGGCCTTGACGGTGGAAAATGTGCGTGGCCTTTATAGCCATTATCCGGCCATCACCCCTTTATCGCTTCAACAAAATACATCGGCGGAACTGCAACAATACACGGTCCACGCCTTTGAGGAGGCAAGCGAGATAGTAGGCGGGGATGATGGCGATCCGCTTCGGCCCCACCAGCCTGTCTCGTCCGCGCCGACGCCGCTGCTAGCCTTGCCCGGCAAAGCGTGGCGCATACTCCGCCGACAAGGCTTGGGCGGCGTGGGCCGCGAGGTGCGCCGCTACATCCGCTGGAAGGTGGGAGGATAGCGTGCATTTTCCCACGGTCAGCGTGATCGTCTTGAACTACAACGGGCTGCAATATATGGAGGATTGCTTTTCCTCCCTGAGCGACCTTGATTATCCGGTTGAGCACGTCGAGCTGGTGCTGGCTGATAACGCTTCCCATGATGGATCGGTGGAATATGTGCGCGAGCATTTTCCCCAGGTGCGCGTGATTCAATTTGAGCGCAATCACGGTTTCTGCGAGGGCAACAACCGGGCTGCGGCGCAGGTCCAGAGCGATCTGGTGGCCTTTTTAAACTCCGACATGCGCGTGGAGCCGCACTGGTTGACCGGCCTGCTGGAAGGGATGGCGGGCGAGCGAGAGGTCATCTGCTCCTCCTCCAAGATATTGAATTGGGATGGGCATTTGGTGGACTTTGGCGGCATTCTGCTATCCTTCCTGGGACATGGCCGCGCCGATGGCTACCGGAACCCCAACCTGACTGCCTATGATGATGTGGGCTATATCCTGGCGCCGTGTGGCGGCGCTATGCTCATTGACCGGAAGGTTTTTCTGGATGTAGGCGGATTTGACGAGGATTATTTTGCCTATTTCGAGGACATTGATCTGGGGTGGCGGCTGTGGGTGCTGGGCTACAAGGTCGCCTTCGCGCCTGAATCGATCTGTTATCACGTCCACTACGGTTCATCCTCCAAGCAAGCGTCGGCTCGCATTCACTACCTATACGAGCGGAACGCGCTTTACACCATCATCAAAAATTATGAGCGGCGCTACCTGGCGCGCGTTTTGCCGTTGGCGCTGCTGATGCAGTTCAAACGGGCTTATCTGTATGGCCGGATGGGGGGCGTGGATATGGACGCATGCCGCCTCAATTCTGAAACCGAGCCGGCGGCCCCGGTACAGACCGATTACGACCTGCGTTATTACGCGCGAGAGACCTGGCGCACGCTGCGCGACGAGGGGCTGCTGGCCCTAATGCGCCGCGGCTTGGATGAGTTGGATCGGCGGCGCGGACGGCCCGTTCCCGAGCACATTGCCACGCCGCAACAAGAATCTTTCTACTGGATAGAGCAAGCGCACGTCGCGGCCGCCAACGACCTCATCGAGACATATCCCGACCTGATGGAGAAACGGGCGCATATCCAACAGCAGCGCCGTCGCACCGATGAGGAGATATTCAAGAGTGTGCGGGCCTTGAGTTTCGACGTTTGTTTCAATGCACCGGAGTATCAACGGGCGCAGCAGCGCTTGATGGAGCTGTTCGAGATTGAGGAGCTATTCGGCGAGATATATGATCCGGACATTCCCTTCGCGCTACGCGCTCAGGAATATGAGAAAGCGAAAGAGCAGCAAAAGGAGTAGTATATGAGCGACATTGTCGGTTTAATTCCAGCAGCCGGGCAAGGTAGCCGCCTGGCGCCCTTCCCTTGCCCCAAGGAACTTTTCCCCATCGGTTATCAGGATTACAAGGTCAAGGACAAGATCGAGCGCCGGCCCAAGGTGATCAGCCAATACCTGTTCGAGGAGTTGGTGATGGCCGGGGCCGAGAAAGTGTTCATCATCCTGGGCGAGGGGAAACAGGACATCATGCATTACTACGGCGACGGGCGACGCTTTGGCGCCCACGTTTCTTATCTGTATCAGGAGGAATTGCTGGGGATGCCCTTCGCCCTCGACTTAGCTTATCCCTGGTTAAACGGGGCCACGGTCGTCTTCGGCATGCCCGACACGATCATCGAGCCGAAGGACGCTTTCGTGAAATTATTGGATTATCACGATGGCGTTGAGGCAGACCTGACGTTGGGGCTCTTCGCCACCGACACGCCTTGGAAGTTCGGCATGGTGGGTTTTGATGCGCAGCATCGCGTCACCTATAACATCGACAAGCCCGCCCAGACCGATCTGGAATATATGTGGGGCATTTGTTGCTGGGGGCCGCGCTTCACCGAAATGATGCACCAGTTCCTATTGGGTATTCCAGTGGGCGACAGAGAGATCGTCCTATCGGAGGTTTTCGACGAGGCGCTGCGCCAAAATCTGAACGTCAAGGCTTTTTGCTTCGACGACGGTCGATACATAGACATCGGCACGACGGAAGAACTGGACACCGCGTTGCAGAAATTCCACCTCTAGGCGTCGCACATGGAGATCCTGCACGTCGTCCACGGCTATCCGCCGGCCATCGGCGGCACCGAGTTTCTGTTTCAGCAGATATCGGAGCGCCTGGTGGCGCAATATGACGACCGGGTGACGGTCTTCACAACTAACGGTTATAATCCAGGGATGTTCGTGGATCCCGATCAGCCGACGATCCCGATCCGCGAGGGCGAGGAGCTCAACAGCGTGAAAATACGCCGCTTCCCGGTCAACAACCGTATCGCGCCGCGCATCGATGATTTGCAAAGGAAAGCCTTCGAGGGTAACTGGCCCTTTAACGACGTGCTTCGCACCCTGTATCACGGGCCGATCTCGTGGCCAATGTTCGACGCGATTCGGCGTGCAAAGGCCGATGTGCTGGCAGCCTCGGCTTTCCCACTTTTACATATGTATTACGCCGCGATTGGCAAGCGCTTCAACCACATCCCCTTATTGTATCACGGCGCCCTTCATCCGGGACAGCGTTGGAGCTATGATCGACCGATTATTTACAAGGCCATCGCTGCCTGTGATATGTATTTGGCCAACACGACCTTTGAACGCGATTTCTTGATCGCCAAAGGATTCTCGCCTGACAAAATACGGATCGCTTCGCCGGGCGTAAACCCCGAACCGTTTGAGAATGCCGATGGCAGGCCACTGCGCAGCAGGTTCGGATGGGAAGATGCGCCGATTATCGCCTTCGTGGGCCAGCAATCTGTGCACAAAGGCATTGACGTACTCTACCAGGCGATGCGGTTGGTCTGGCGGCAATTGCCCGAAGCGCGCCTGATCGTGGCTGGCGGGCGCACGGCTTATTCGCAGCACCTGGATCGCATTTTGGAGGAATTCTCCCCTCAGGAGCGAGAGCGCATTCAGCACATACCGAACTTCGCCGAGGAGGAGAAGCCACATATTTTCGCCGCCTGTGATGTGTTCGTCTCGCCATCGGGCCACGAGTCTTTTGGGATCACGTTCGTCGAGGCCTGGGCGGCCGGCAAGCCCGTCATCGGCTGTCGCCGCGGCGCGATCCCCTCCGTGATCGACGAGTGGCGGGATGGCTTGTTGGTCGACTATCGGGATGCGCCCCAGTTAGCCTCGGCAATCCTGGAGTTGTTGACCGACGCGGGATTGCGTGAACGGATGGGGCAGTGTGGGAAGGAGAAGGTGTTGGTTCAGCATACCTGGGATGTGGCCGTCGCTCGGTTTAGGGCTGCGTATGAAGAGGCGATAGAAAACTTCAACCCTCTATAGAACAATGATGTTACCTGAAGCTGGAATCCTAGGCCTGATCGCATCGTCGGTAGTGTTATGCTGGTCTTCATTGCTGATCGCTTACTACACTACCCAAATACCTCGCGAGAGGTTCTGGGTTTTTGTGGCAACCATCAGTTTGCATCTGGGAGCACTTAGTCTAGCTACATCTCTCCTTAACCAATTGGTGGGCCTCGTGTGGTTAGTGTCGCAAGTGACTGTTTTTGTCCTGACTATCTTTGTGATCAGGAAGTTATTTCCACGCTCCTTCAAACTGCTGCCCATTCATCCAGTTGATGCGATTAAGCAGTCATTCTCCACAATGCGTTCCTTTTTGTCCTCATTGTCCGCGGGCGCTTTGGTGCTGTTGTCGCTTGTAACGATTTTTGTGCTGTTTTCAGGCTTGGAACGGTATCTGACACCAATTAGGGGAGGGGACGAGAGGATGTATCATGCCTCCCGTGTTCTGTATTGGACGCAGAACCGCACCATCTTTCCCTATGCCACTCATAATGACCGACAGAATGTGTTTCCGTATGGCTCGGAGCTGTTTTTTCTATATCCCATACTCTTCACCAAGGAAGAAGTAATTGGTCGCATAGTGTTTTGGCTGGGACATCCCGTGGCTGTAATCGGCTTGTATTTTCTCCTGCGGGAGCTGGAGATCGGTAAGAAAATCTCGTTGGCAGGAACTTTGATTTTCACAGGCACACCAATTGTAATAGAGCAATCCGTTGGCCTAAAACCCGAGATCTGGCTTGCCGTTTTCAGTCTCGGTACAGGATTTTGGGCGGTTAGAGCATATAAGCGGCCTGATCGAGCCAGAAAAACCCTGTTCTTCTTGGCTTTGTTCTCAATACTGAGCGTTAATGTTAAATTCACGGCGTTATCTTTATTGCCTGCAGCCATCTTCTTGTTGTGGCTGTTAGGAAAAAGAAACAGTTCTCTGAAATTAGGAGCGGCCTTAACGGGAATTGCGATGGGACTGCTACTAAGTGGCTTGATTGTCGTTTTCGGATTCAACCTGGCAAATCATGGTCATATCCTAGGCTCGAAAGCCATGCAAGATGTTCACTCTAGCGATGTAAGCGCTATTCAAATTTACACCCATGCTGTCCGCTTCCCATTCCTGTTATTTGAGTTTCCGGAAGTCCCCTCACTTGGTCTTAGAAAGCATTTGAGTAACTTTGGTAATGATGTGATTGCCTTCCTTAATGCAGATAAGCCTTTACCACTGGAGAGAGAAACATCGCGCTGGCCTGGCATCTATGTTTACGAAATACCGGAGTACGCGGATAAGTTTTCATTGGGAGGTTTTTTCTGGTTACCGATGTTGATCCTGGGCCTGGTATACCTGCTCCGGGATTGGATTGGCTCCTATCCAAGATTTAAACTTACACCCTTATCTATCCTCGTGATCTTGGAATTGCCGTTTCTCTGTGGGGTGGTTTTTTTGGTTCGTTGGATGATCCACGCCAGAGTCCCTGAACGTTTCTTGGTAGCGCCTTATGCGATCGGTGTGGTAATCAGTACAGCCTTACTGAACAGGTTGTTTGTAAAGTACAAGCTACTCAGGGCCGTATCTATGATTTTAATTGCATACATGATTTACGCTCCTTTCAAGTTGCAGACACTGAGAATTGAGTCTCGGGTTGTATCGCCCATTCCCCTAGAGAAAATTCAGGAGCCGTTTTCTGAAGCTTTGAGTTACATACCCGCCGGCTCACATATTCTTCTTGTCGGTTCTCAAGGGACACGAGATTATGCCCTCTTTGCTCCCCACGCGGGTTATGCCAACCAAGTGACTTCCTGGGGGAAGTCGCCCTTTGATGAAATACGTATGCAAGATTTGATCGAGGATAAGCAAATCACGCATATACTTGTTGAGGATGAACGCGCAGTCGGTTTTATGTGGAAGCCGCACATAAGCACAGTGGAGATGGTCACTTGGCTAGTGAAGCATCCTGGGTTCAGCGATATCCCGCTTGAAAGCGAGCACATGCGCCTCTTCGAGTCCATTGAGGTGAAGGATCAGCGCATTTTTGACACACTTCGGGCACCTTCTCAAATGCCTTTGATTATCGTTGATCCTTCTTTGCAGGGTAAAGTGAGCGTTGACCCTACGATAAGGCCCCCTTGGCCTGTGGAAGACGCTGGCCCTGTAGAACAAGGGTTCCTGTGGTTGGGAACCGGTCCTGAAGAAGGGCTAGAGGGAGCCATATGGTCCAAGGACTCGCGCAAAGTTGTCCTGCGATTTGATGTAATGTCTGGGCCAAGTCGGCACGATACATCTCGTACAGTCTCATTATCATTATGGAACGAGGAGAAAATACAAAACTTGGCACGATCAGAAACCTTTTCCGAGAACTCTGTGCTTGATTTTGTTGTGCAACTTGAACCTGGTAAAAACTATTTCATTTTCTCAGCTTTGGAAGAAGCAACGATCCCTGTGCAACCGAATGGAGATGCTCGACATCTTATGGTTGGCTTGCGGCAGTTATCTATAATGCAGCACACAGAACGGCAATAAAATTAGGGGAGATGAGGATGCGTAACTTCGAGAATTTGCGGATTATGATTGTCAGCACACCGAAGACGGGGAACACGTGGATGACCCACCTTCTCTCGGCTATCTACGATTTGCCGGAAGTGATCGTACCGCCCGATCTTGACATAGCCGCGCTCGACCGTCAAGGGCCACGATGGATCACTTTGCAGCACTATTACCCTGAGCCAGAGCTGCTGACTTGGGCGGATGAAAACCAGGCCCAGTTTGTCACGATGGTCCGCCATCCTGGTGACGTTTTGGTATCGATATGGCATATGTTTCTCCACCAGGTGGATGACCCGAATGTTAACGTGGGGCCTGCGGCCAGGAAATTACCGCTCGATGGCGGCCGGATGGGGGAGTATGCCACAAGCTATGCCAAAGAGAACTTCTTCCACGTGTTGCATATCTCGCTGGACTGGATGAAGTCGGGCCGGTCTTTCGTCGTGCGCTACGAGGATCTCTGGCGCGATCCGGTGAAGACGCTCGCAAAGTTGACGGGTCAAATCCAGCCTGCCGATCCTGACCGAATTCAGAGTGCCATCGACGTGTGCGATATAAATCTGCTGCGCAAGCTCTACAACGACCCCGATGGTGAGTTTTATCGCAAGGGCGGCCCCGGCAGTTGGCGAGAGGAACTACCGGATAATATCGTCGAAGTTCTACGCACTCAAGAACCCTATCCAGGCCTGTTTCGCGAACTCGGCTACACGCTCGATCCCCGTGATCCCCTGATCGATGCGCCAGCGAAACCGCGTGCTTCTAAAAATCCCTTCTTGAAAGGCAATCAGTTCGACAATGGCGTCAAAGTTCCCGTGATAGCCGTTAAACGCTATCTATTGCTCGATCCTGAGTTGAAAGCACGCTGGTTGGGGGAAGAGACCTCAACTTCGAAGGGTAGCTTTTTCGCCTGGCTCAATGCGCCAGTTGACGAGCTCCATCAGCGAAGCGACCAAGAGCCCCTTGTGACTAACCTGGCCCATTACGTATATCACACGCGCCCGGACATCCAGAAGCTATTCCCCGACTTATTCGGCCAAGATCGCACCAGGTACATCGCCTGGTGCATCTTCAACGCTCCGGCGGAGTATGACCTTGACCAAGCCTTCATCAAGCCGATGGGTGATGATTTTCTCGCGTGGTGTGACGCGCCGGCCGATGAGGATCCAACCCCAGAGGTAAAACCGGCCCTCACCAATCTGGCTCTCTATATCTATCACATCCGCTCCGATCTTCAGGAGGCTTTCCCGGATGTGTTCGGGAAAGACCGCCTGAATTTCGCCCGCTGGTTCGTCAATTACGCACCTGATCGATACACTTCTGGCGAGGCATTTAGTGATGGCATACGCAGCAGCGCGCGCATTATCCATCAGACTCTCCCTGAAGCTCACAACCCCGCCCTGGCGCTCATAATGTCTATGCGCCTGACGTTGTCGAAGTTGGTGGGAAAGATACGCGCCCGGATTTCAAAGCACGAGTGATATGAAAATTATCGTAGCCAGCGCACCCAAAACGGGCAATACCTGGATGACCCATCTCCTCTCGTCCATCTATGGCTTGCCGGAAGTGGAGCTGCCGCCCACTTTCGATCTGCACATAGCCGATCAACAAGGCCCAGCGTGGGTGGCCTTGCAGCACTATTACCCTGAACCGGATTTGCTGGCCTGGGCGGAGCGCCATCAGGTCTTCTTCGTCACGATGTTGCGCCATCCCGGAGACTTGCTCGTGTCACTGTGGCACATGATGCAGAACAAATCCTATAACCCCAACAGCGACCTGGGCCGTTCAACCATGCTCTTGCTCGATGGCGAGCGGATTGGGGAGCATACGGAGCAGTATGTCAAAGAGGATTTTTTCCACGGGTTGTATATCCCCTTGGACTGGATGGAAACGGGCCAATCGCTCATTGTGCGCTACGAAGACCTCTGGCGCGATCCGGTGAAGACGCTCACCGATCTGACCAACCGCATACGCCCGGTTGAGCCACACCGAATTGAAAGCGCCATCGACTTGTGTGATCTCAGTCTGCTGCGTAAGCTGTATGATGACCCCCAAGGTAATTTTTTCCGCAAGGGCGGCCCTGGAAACTGGCGGGATGAATTACCCGATAACATCATCGATGTCTTTCGTCACCACGAACCTTACCCCGCCATATTCCGGGCTTGGGGTTACACGCTCGACCCCAATGACCCATTGATTGACGCTCCGGCGAAACCGCGCCAATCGACGAACCCCTTCCTGGAAAACGAGAGGTTCGATAACGGCGTCAAGGTTCCTGGGATTGTGATCAAGCTCTATTTGCTGCTCGATCCTGCGTCGAAGTCTCGCTGGGCCGGCGCCGAAACATCGACATCGGAGCAGAGCTTTTTCGCCTGGCTCAACGCGCCCGCCGATGAGGACCCAGTCCAGCAGAAGAAAGCGCCAGTTGTTACCAACCTCGCCTATTACGTCTATCGTACGCGCTCCGATCTTCAGAATTTGTTTCCTGACCTATTCGGTGAGGATCGGGTCGAGTATGTCATCTGGTTCATACGAAGTGGCTCGGCCGAACATAATCTTGATCCAGTGTTCACCCAACCGATACTAGGGAGTTTGTTTACCTTGGGCAACAAGCCAGCCGAGGAAGACCCCCACCGTCCCGACGCCGAACCAATCCTCACCAACCTCGCCCTCTACATCTATCACATCCGCCATGACCTCACGGACGCATTCCCCGACGTGTTCGGCAAAGACCGCCTCGCTTTCGCCCGTTGGTTCGTCGAGCACGCGCCAGATTCCTACGCCTCTGACAAGGCACTTGCCGAACCGGTGCAGCGCAGCGCCGAGATTATCTCCCGGACCCTGCCCGAAGCAGGTAACAAAACCCCCACCTTGCGCCGGATACTCTCCTGGCTTTTGAGAAATGAGTAAAGTACATCTCTCCGAGCAACCCTTCGTCTCCGTCATCATCCTCGGCTGGGGCGGCGAGCAGTTCGTCACCGCTTGCCTGGAATCGCTCAGCCGTCAGACCTACCCGGCCTATGAGATCATCGTCGTGGACAACGCCTCCCCCGACCGCACCGCCGAGATCGTCGAGCGCGATTTCCCCCACGTGCGCCTCATCCGCACCGAGGAGAACCTGGGTGTGCCCGGCGGGAACAACGTCGGGCTTCGCGCCGCCAAGGGTGACATCCTGATCCTGACCAACGTGGACACCGAGGCGCGCCCCGATTGGATCGAGTGCTTCGTGGACGCCTTCCAGACCGATCCCGCCATCGGCGTCGTGGGCGGCAAACTGCTCTATCCTGATGGCACCATCCAGTATGGCGGCGGCGCGATTGATCCGGCGCAGGGCATTTCCTCCCACGTGGACGAGCACGCACCCGACCGTCCGGATGACGTCGAGATCAGGGAGACCGACTTCGCCACCGGCGCGGCCATGGGCATACTCCGGGAGACGCTCGAGGAGATCGGTTACGAGGACGAGGGCTATTTCCCCATCAACTATGAGGACGCCGACCTATCCTACCGCGCGCGGCTGGCGGGCTGGCGCATCTGCTATGCGCCCCATGCGGTCTCGGTGCACTATGAATCCTCCACGCTGACGTCGCTGGCCCCCCATCGCATCCTGAGCTACCTGATGGGGCGGCTGCGCTTCGTCTGCAAGTTCTGGCCCGACGAGCGCCTCCGCAGTGATTTCTTCGAGGCCGAGTCAGCCTGGCTGCGGGACCTGCGCCAGCAACAGACCGGCTTCGGGACCTTTGCCTACGGTGTGATGGATCTGGTATACTTCAAGACACTGCTGGATTTAGAAGAACTGATCGCCTGGCGCGAGCGGCTGGGGACGGGGAACCCTGAGCAATCGCGCCGGACGTTGACTGAGGTGCTGACGCAACTGCGGGCGCTCAACCTGCCGGAGTTCCAGACGGTGGCCTCCGGCATGGTCTCCACCGCCCCGCCAGCGGTCGTGGATGACCTGCTCGAGCGCTGGCTTCTGGACGGGGGGGAAAAGCTTCAGCATCAGCCGACGCTCGCCATGCTCTCCGCCACGCTCTCGCTGCTCAAGGCGCGAGTCAACCCACACCAGCCCATCGCCTGGCCCGAATGGCCTCCAGGGGTCTGGCCCAAGGTGAAGGCCGCCTTGCAGAAAATCACCCGCCGCCTGCTACGCTGGTACATCGACCCCATTGTCGAGCAGCAGAATCAGATCAACGTAGATACGGTACAAATGCTCAACACGATGGCGCAGGAGATGTTCTTGCTACGCGAGGAGTGGGCCAAGCGGGAGGATTCATTGCAAGCTGAGATCGAAGCGCTCGGACAGGAAATCGACACGCTGAAAAGCGCCCCATCCGAAGGCGAACGCGAGACCGGTGCCTTATGAACATAGCCGACCCGACCTTCTCCCTCATCGTCAACACAACCGACCGCGCCGGGCCGCTGCGGACGTTGCTACGGGCACTGGAGCATCAGACCTACCCGCACTTTGAGGTCATCGTCGTGGTCGGCCCCACCCGCGACGACACGCTGGAGATGTTATCTGAGTATGAAGGACGGGTGCGCGTACTGCGCTGTCCAGAGGCCAACCTGAGCCAATCCCGCAACATCGGGCTGCGGGCCGCACGCGGCGACATCGTGGCCTACATCGACGACGACGCCGTGCCGTGCCGCCGGTGGCTGGAGCAGTTGGCTCGCCTCTTTGAGGACCCCGGCCTGGACGCCACCGGCGGGGTCGTTTATCTGGCCCATCCCCAAAGGCCCATGGTTCAGCACCGCCTGGGGCTCACCTCCTCCCTCTTCGAGCAGGAAGTGGTGCGTGCGTCGCGCCTGGAGCACATCACACCTCCCGGCGAGGGGCGCCAGTGGATCACGCGCATGATGGGCACCAACATGGCCTTCCGCCGCCAGGCCCTGCTGGATGTCGGCGGGTTTGACGAATTCTTCATTTATATCGCGGAGGAGGCGGATCTGGCTATGCGGATGGTCAACGCGGGCTACAACGTCCAGCCGGTCAGGGAAGCTGCCGTCTACCACATCCCGGCCTCCAGCCGTCACCGTGTCATCTTCACCTACCGCGCCAAGTGGTGGTTGCAGACGAGATCGGGCATATACTTCGCGATCAAAAACGGCCGCGCGGCCGGCGATCCCCCTTCCGCCATCCTCTCGCGCTGCATTTATCTCTTTCATGGTCACTGGATATGGTATGGGCAACTGAGACGAGAAGGGGAGGTATCCTTGCTTCAGCTTTGGAAAATGAGATTGGGCGAGATTCGCGGCGCGATGAGTGGCACCCTCAATGGCCTCTTCGCGGCGCGCCAGACGATGTCCCCGGAGGAGGTGCAAACCTCGGCCCCGGAGAGGGAGCGGCCCATCTTGCGCTTTCAAAACGCTCGCTCGCCGCAACAGCCCGCTGTCGATCCCATCGGCGGGCGCCGCGCCTCCGCCCCATCGTCGGATGAGCCGTTGCGGATTTGCTTGCTGAGCGCCACCTATCCCCCGGAGGAGTTTGACGGCGTGGGCCGCTTGACCAACCTGATGGCGCGAGGGCTCTTCGAGCTGGGCCACACCGTCCACGTCATCGCCCACGGCGAGGTCGAGCAGGTGAGCTTCTACGATGGAGCCTTTGTCCATCGCATTCCCCACAAGCTGAAGCGCTACGACAGATACCGCCGCTTCCCCAACCTCTACCATTCCCTGAACTACAGCCACGCGATTCACGAGCGTGTCCGGCGCTTGGTGCTCAACGACGGGATTCAGATTGTTGACTCGCCGATCTGGCAGACGGAGGGACTGGTGACCGCCGTGAGCGGTATACTCCCCGTCGTCGTGCGGCTGATCACGGCTTACCGGCAAATCGCAGCCATGCAGGGAGATCAAAGCGAAAACGCCCGCTTGATGGGGGACATGGAGGATCTTTTTCTCCAACAGGCGACCCACCTGTTGCCCAACACCGCCGCGACGCTCGAAACGGTGCGGCGGGTCTACGATGTGCGCTTAACGCCCGATCGGTATACAATGGCGCCCTATGGCATCGTGCCCGCGCCCGATGAGGCAATCCGCCCCTTCGACCCCGCGAGAAAGAACAGGCCAAAAAACGTCCTCTACGTCGGGCGCTTGGAGCAGCGCAAGGGCATTTTGGATCTTTTCCAGGCTATGCCCGCCGTTTTGAAGAAAGCCCCCGACACGAGGTTCATTATTGCGGGCAAGGATAACAGCCACCACGACGGCTTCCAGCAGCGCATGGGGATGGATTATCCCACTTACTTCGCCCGCCATTATGGAGAATTTATGTCGCAGGTGACCTTCCTGGGGATGGTCAGCGACGAGGAGCTTCAGTTGCTTTACCAGACGTGCGATCTGTTCGTCGCGCCCTCTCTCTACGAATCCTTCGGGCTGATCTACCTGGAGGCGATGAATTACGCCAAGCCAGTCGTGGGCTGTTGCACTGGCGGCGTGCCGGAGGTGGTCGAGCACGGAAGCACGGGCCTGCTGGTGGCACCGGAGGCTCCCGCTGCGCTGGCTGAAGCGCTGGTGAATATGCTGGAATCGCCCCAACGCCTGCGCGATTTTGGGCTGGCCGGGCGGCAGAGATTGCTGGAGGACTTTACCTATCTCCAGATGGCGCGTAAGTTCGAGCGTGTGTACCGCAGTGTGATTGAGGGGTTTTCACAGGAGTGAGAGTTATGCCAAGCACAGAAGATGTACTGAGCGATATTGAATTTGAGCTTGCCCAGGGGGCTATCTCGCACGATGATTTGAGTCTTAGCATTCAGGCCATCGCGCGCTATCAAAACAAAATGCGCGGTGAACTTCTGCAAGATCAGCGCCGCCCTGCTGATGAGCGCGAAACCATCACGCGCCTCTTTCAGATAAACGATATGCTGATCGCGATGTCGCAGGAGATGGCCGAGGCGATTCAATCCTTGCGCTTGGACTTGCGCAAAATGGCCCAGTTGCCGACGTTCCCGCCCGAGCGAGGCAGCCGTTCAACGGTAAGTGATCTTACATCAGAGACGGAGGAGCGGTTGGCTACAGAACTCCGCGCCGAGATCAAGGAGAGCTTGATATCCGACGCGCTCCGAGTTGCTATGGAAGTGCAGCCTGCCCGCCTACCGGTTCTGGGTCGCATCCTGCATCGCTTGCGAGCGGGCTTGCACAGCATCGCGCTCTTCTACACCAACCGCCTGGCTCAGAAACAAGCTATGGTCAACCAAACCCAGGGCCAGGCCATTCTCCACCTGATCGAGATAATCGAACATCAGCAGAATGATGAATGGTGAATGATGAATCGCAAACCTGCGACTTGCAACTTGCATCTTGCATCTTGTAACCTGCTGATGAGCTACGATCTCTACGAGCGGCATTTTGTGACCGGCAAATTGTTGCGCGATATTCTGAGGGATGAGCCGCGAAATGCTTCCGTGTTAGACGTGGGCGGACGGGCCGAGTTGTTGGAACGGTTCACGCCCTACTACGTGGCTTCCGTCAACATCGACGGGACGGGAAACGTGCTGGGCAGCGGGGGCGCGTTGCCCTTCGCGAACGGGGCATTTCCCGCTGTCGTCAGCATCGACACGCTGGAGCACATCCCATCGACAGATCGCCCATCTTTCTTGCAAGAGTGCCTGCGGGTCGCGCGACGAGGGCTGGTCATCGCCGCGCCCTTCGGCAGCGAGGCCCACCGGGCCTTCGAGCGCGAACTGCATGAATTGTACCGTTCGATGTATAATCAACCTCATCCCTACCTGAGCGAACACGTGCGCTATGGACTGCCGGAGCCTGAAGACATCGCTCGCTCCCTTCGCGGTCTGGGCGCCCGGCGCGTGGAGCGCCTCTTCGCCGGCGATTACGTCTGGCAGAGCGAGCGTTTCAAATGGGCGATGAAAGCGCCACAGGAGCAGGACGCGCTCCACACTCTGTTGCATATCTACGAGCGCATCCGCTCCCTCGCGCTTTTCCACCCCCTTCAACTGAGCGGGCAACCTTATGCTCGCGCCAATCGGTTCTATCTCTTAATCGAGAAGTAGCTTATTGCAAGGAGTGATAAGGATGGAAAAGAAATGGAACTTGCTCTGGGGAAGTGCTATCATCTTGCTCCTCGTCGGTGGAACCGCTTGGTTTCCAATTGACGAACCGCCGGCGCCAAAAGCGCCTACAGCTCCACTTACCACAGTGGACACACAGGACTACATCGTGCAGTCCAGTGCCGCTGCCGCCGATTTCGACGGCGACGGGGATAAGGAGATCGTCATCGGTGATGTCTCTGGATGGCTGTATGTCGTCACCTATGATGGCGCGTCTTGGTCTGTCGCTTGGTCGCGCCAGACCGCGCTTGACCTCAACGCCGCTGGCGCCCCTGCCACCTGCGAGACCACGAACAAGAGCGACATTCGCTCCTCTGTGGTCATCGCCGACCTGGATCGCGACGGTGACCGAGAAATTGTCGTCACGACGGGTGGTTCCCCTTATGATAATCGTAACGGCGGTGTGCTGGTCTACACCTTTAACAGCGCCTGGTCATTCTCTGTCGTCGATGGCTGGCCTCAGCCCAACCTTGATGACCTGGGGCCAGGAGGTAGTCCCAACGGGTGCTGGGACGGGATTGAGTCCTCACCGGCTGTGGGCGACCTGGACGGCGATGGCGATCTGGAGATCGCAGTACAAGCCCTGAATCGTCGCATCTTCGCCTGGCATCACGACGGGACACCAGTTTCCGGTTGGCCCATCTACCGTTACAATGGCGATAATTTGCTGCGCGGCGGGCTATCTACCCCGGCGATGGGCGATATTGATGACGATGGATTGCCGGAAGTCATCGTGGCGACCAACAGTCCTCCCTGGGAAGGAGAGGACGGACCTCCCCCGGACTATTCCAAGGCCACCGTGTGGGCCATAAACGGGGACAGCACCAACGTGCCTGGCTGGCCGGTGACCACGAATAACAACGTCTATTCCTCCCCCGCACTAGGCGACATCGACGGCGACGGCGACTTGGAAATAGTAGCGGGCAGTGGCCTTACGCGGGAGGGTGGAGATGGTCGCTGGGTTTATGCCTGGGAAAGCAATGGCTCGCCGGTCAGCGGCTGGCCCAAATCGACCGGCGGCGATATGTCCGCCCCGCCCGCGCTGGGCGACCTGGACGGCGATGGCGACCTGGAAATCGTGATCGGCTGTGGCAATGAATTCGATACATCGCCCTCTTGTACATCGCTCTATGCCTGGCACGGGAACGGCACCAATGTGAGCGGTTTCCCGATGAGCCCTGGAAACTTCACTCAGCCTTATTCCCCTATTTTGGCGGACTATGATGGGAATGGCGAGGTTGATATTCTGATCGTCGACCAGGCCTCGTTCGTTATCGGTATGGTCGAAAACAACGGCGTGCGCGATCCCTCGGTTTCCCTTAAACCGGCTGGGTTTCTCTACAATCCACCTCTGGTGGATGACGTGGACAATGATGGCTCTTTAGAGGTTGTAGCCGGTAGTTTTGACATCTATATCTGGGACACTACCACCAACGCAAACGTCGCCCGTCCCTGGCCCATGTTCCATCACGACGTATATCGCACCGGCAACATCGATTTCAATCTGGACGCCACGCCGCCCCAGAATCCCACCGTCTCCAGTTCCACTCACACCCCAAACGTCTGGTCGAACAGCAACACGGTCAACGTCAGCCTGTCGGGCGCATCTGATGACGAGAGCGGTATATCCGGTTATTATTATGCCTGGGACACATCGCCGACCGCCTCCGTGGATGAGGGCGACACCTGGGCAGAGGAAGGCAGCGGCCCGTTGAGCCGCAGTCTGGGCGATGGGGCGACCTGGTACTTCCACGTCCGGGCCGTGAACGGCGCGCGGCTGCTGGCGGAAGAGACGGTCCACTTCGGCCCGTTGATGATTGATACTGTCCCGCCAACCTCAGAGGCCAGCGCGCCTCCCTGTGCGGTTTCATCCGTGACCGTCTCGTGGCAAGGAACCGACACAGGCTCTGGCATCGCCAGCTACGACGTCCAGGTGCGCACCGGCGACAGCGGCTCCTGGACGGGTTGGCAATCTGGCTCCACGGGCACATCCGCCGTCTACGCGGATGATACCGGTTATATCTACTACTTCCGCTCCCAAGCGCGTGATGAAGCCGGCAATCTGGAGTCTGCGCCCACCGAAGCCGATGCCCAGACATGGCTCACTCAATACGGTTTTACAGGCTCAGTCTACAACAACCGAGCGGAGCCCGTCTTCGCCGCGCAGATCACATCGGAATCATCGACGATCTTTTCTGCCACTGCCGATGTGGAAGGCGAATACCTCTTCTGCCACGAGGATGACCTCGTCGAATACGCCCTCACCGCCTCCCGCTCTGATTTCGGCACATTGCCCGCCATAAAGCGCCTATCCGGCTCAATGACGGGAGTGGATTTCTACCTGCCGCCAGCCGATGATGTGGTGACGAACGGGCAGTTCGAGACCGACGACCTGAGCGGCTGGACAGAGACGGCGGGAGCCGGTGAAATCGTGATGACCGAGACCGCCCACAGCGGCGATTACGCCGTGGCCTTGACCGGTGACGTGACATTGACCCAAAGCGTTGACATACCCACCTCGGAGACTCCCACATTCTCGGTGCTGTTCCAATACCTCTCCGATGGGGAGCAATCTGTTCAGCAAGCAGCGTTGGATGAACCGTTGATCATCTTGGAGGGCGTGACCCAAACATTGGCCTACACGCCCACGGCTTACACCATGGACTGGACGCACCTGGGGTGGGATGTGAGTGCCCTCGCCGGGGACGCTGCAACAATCACCTTCAGGTCCTCGGCTGGCGATTTATTGATGGTGGATGAGGTGAGCATAGGGGCATCGACGCCCGGGGTGCAGCAGATTTACCTGCCGATGGTTTTGCGTCAGCATTAACAAGGCACCTTTGACCTAGAGATGAGCAGAACAGCTATGAAGCCCAGGCCGCGCGTCATCTTCCTCCATATCCACAAGACAGCCGGCAGCACGCTCTATCGCATCATCGAGGCCCATTATCGGGCGCAGGAAATCTACACCGTCTGGGTGGATGGATCGCTCGATGATTTCAAGCGCCTGGATGCGGATAGCAGGTCGAAGCTCAAGGTGCTGCGCGGTCATTTTGGCTTCGGGCTGCACGAGTTCCTGCCGGAGCCTCCGCGCTATTTCACCCTCCTGCGCGAGCCGGTCGCGCGTGTGGTCTCTTACGATGCCTTCGTCCGCCGCACGCCGCGCCACTACAGCTATGATCTGGTCACATCGAACGGCGGGATGAGCCTGGAGGACTTCATCAAAAGCGGCAAGGACTGTATGCTGGATAACGCACAGACAAGGTTATACTGAACGCAGATAGAATTTGTGAGAATTAGGCTGTCTGTGGTGCCTTCCAGACGGAGGGAACCAATTCGAAGTTCTCAGTTAGCAAAGTCGCAAGTTCATCTTGATATTCACTCAAGTGAGCAAAGAACTCATCTAACTGCTTCTTGAATTCC
>DAOTTX010000315.1:0-23506 GCA_034437515.1 Anaerolineae bacterium | reverse complement strand
CCCGACCCCTTCTCCCCAACGCTTCGCTGGGAGAAGGGGAGAAAATCGTTCTCAAGTCCCTCTCCCTGGGGAGAGGGAAACAGGGTGAGGGCTTTTCAAACAGCTTCTAAGGCGACGTGCTTGTAAGTAAAAAAGACGTTCACAGATCGTAGGGGCGACCCGGTGTGGTCGCCTGGGCAGACACAATTGTTTGCTTCTATGTGATTCCTTTTTCATTCGTCCATTAGTACAGCACCCTCCCCGTAGCGGCGCGACGCAGTCGCACAGGGAAGCGGGGAGGGCCGGGGTGGGGTTTAGCTCCCGAACACCCATTGGACGACTTCCGGCGTGATGTACGCTTCGAGGATTGCCGCGATAATCAACCCTGGCAAAATCACACCGACGAACACCTTGACCGTATCGCCAAAGCGTTTCATCCACGCATTGCCGACCGTATCCCCCCTCGGCGGACGGGTGACCACCGCGCCCATCGCCAGGGCCATCGCCGTCGCCAGTGCAATCAACGGGATTTCCACGATGCCGTGCGGCAGCAACGCCGCCAGCAGATCAAACGGGCTGAACCCGGCGGCGATCACCTGCGCGACCAGATACCCCAACACCGCGAACGTGATCGGCGGGATGACCAGTGCAAAAACACCGAACGTGAACAATGACAGCAGCAGCGTCCCCAACAGCACCCGTGTGTTCTGCACGAAGATGAAGCGCACCGTCTCCGGGTTTTGAAAACTGGTGCCGAAGAACGAACCGACATCATCGGCAGAACTGGCGACCTCGCGCTCGGTAGTGATGGCGTCAAACGGAATCTGCCAGCGCGGGATGGAGCCGAAGATGGCCCCCGCCATCATCGCCGCTACAAACACCCCCACCGTTACCATCAGCGGCAGCTTGAGCGTGCCCAGCGTATACGGGATGCTGCGCCGGTACCACTCAAACAGATTCCGCGCCGGGGTGCCGTCATCGTCGTAGGCGCGGATGTAACGCCATAACTTAGCGAAGACGCCGCGCAGATTGAGCTGATCCACTGTGCTGCCCAGCAGTTCCTCACGGTTGAAGATGCTGTTGCCGACCCGCAGCAGCAGCACCGCGACCACCAGCATACCGAACACAATCGCCCACAACGCCCGAATCCCCGCCCAGGAACCGGCATCCGGCGCGACGAACATAATCAACGCCTCACCCTGTACCAGCAGCGCCATCGGGATGATGATGAAGCTCGCCAGCAGATTGGCGGCGCGGGTGCTGGTTGTCTGGCTGCTGACCACCACCGCCCCGGTGACCATCACCAGCGCCTGCACGGTCGTGAGCAAGAAGATCTGCAAGATGAGCATAAACTGTGGTCGCCATCCCTCGCCGATCATCAAACTGATCAGAAAGACAAACATGCCGCCGTAGCTGGAAATCAGCGGCGGGATCATAGCGGAAAGCGTCTTGCCAAGATACAGTTCGGTGTTGGAGAGTGGCGTGCTGAGCAGCGGTTCCAGGCTGCGCCGTTCTTTTTCGCCGACGAACGTCTCCAGCGCGATCACCAGCGAGATCGAAATCGGGAAGAAGCCCACCACCATCAGCAAAAACGGGAAGGTGCGGTCACCGATGATCTCCGCGCCGCCGTAACCGGCGATGAAGCCGCGAAACTGCGCACCGAGGAACTGCGCCAAAAACGGGAACACGAACGTCAGCACCACAATCGGCGCGAGGATGCGCCAATCACGGAAGCTATCACGCACCTCACGCCGGGTGATAATCAGCGCATTGGCGAACAAACGCCGCACCCCCGCGATACGTCCGGTTTTTTCCTGTGGGGTCGTCAGCGGTTTAGCTGTGGTTGCCATTTGTGCGCTCCATTGCTTCGTCTTCTTTTACAACTTCCAGGTAAATTTCTTCCAGTGTGCGGGTGACCGGGGACAGCGTGATCACATCCACGCCCAGCCCGGCCAACTTACGCAGCACCTGCGGGTTGGTCTGCCGGGGATCACGCACCTGATAGCGGATCCAATCCCTACCGGTGGCCTGTACCTCGACCAGTTCACCGAGTGAGTCCGTATGCTCATTGACCGGCGCGTCGATCTTGAGTTCCATGATCGGTTCGCCGGTGAACTGCCGCGCCAGCTCGTCAAAACTGCCGTTGGCGATAATCCGCCCATGCCGGATGATGGCGATACGGTCGGCGAGCTGCTGTGCCTCCGTCAGGTTGTGTGTGGTGATGAGAAATGTACGTTCGCCGCGCTGCAAATCCACGATGGAATCCCGCACCAGTTTGGCGCTCTGGGGGTCCATCGCGGAGGTCGGTTCGTCGAGCAGCAGCACCGGCGGGTCGTGCAGCATGGCACGGACGAGCGCCAACTTTTGTTTCATGCCTTTGGAATACTCACCCAGACGCTTATTCAGCGCGTCACCCAGGCCGAAGCGTTCCATCAGTTGCCGGGCGCGGGCCTGGCGGTGCTGCTTGGGCAGATGATACACCTGCCCGAAGAAATCCAGATAATCCAACCCTTTCATGCGCTCGTAGAGGCCGTGCTGCTCGGTCAGCACACCCACCTTCGCCCGGACTTGCTCCGGTTCGCTTACCACATCATGCCCGGCGATAGACACCGTACCGGCGGTCGGCGCGAGGATGGAGGTCATCATGCGTACGGTGGTAGTCTTGCCTGCGCCGTTTGGCCCTAGCAGCGCCACTACCGACCCGGCGGACACGGTCAAGTTGATGCTATCCACTGCACGAAAACTGCCGAAATCTTTGGTTAAACCCTGTGCGTTAATCATAGAAGTTTTATGTTATCCTATCTCGTCACCCTCACATTATCACACAGGTTGCAGGCCAGATGAATTAAAAAGCCCCGAATCGAGGATTCGAGGCATGGGCGTTCAGCAGGTGATGTCTGGTTTTAGGTCGCCGGTTGCGCCGTGTTGGTCTCGTTCTCGCGGCGGCGCATCGGCGTGATAGTATAGCCTTCCTCGCTGCCTTGATGCCGGATGAACAGACCAACCAGTCCGATCACCATACCCACCACACACACCGCCTGCGACAGGTTTACATCGGTGCCGGGGATCATGGTCGTTTCCACACGGATGAATTCCAACCAGAAGCGAATGAAGCTGTACTGGATGATGTAGATCAAGAAGAAATCACCGGTACGGAAGCGATCCCGTTGATTGCTGTATAACCAGAACAGCACGACGAACGCTAAAAAGCTCCACAGGGCTTCGTAAGCGAACAAGGGGTGGAACACCGCGTCTTCAAAGCGGATGCCGCTGTATCCGGCGGCCTCACGTACATTGCGGGGTAGATCAAGGCCGGCCCACTGCAACCATTCCTGTGTGATCGGCGTGCCGAACAACTCCTGATTGACGAAGTTGGCAAAGCGCCCAATCGCCTGACCAAGCGGCAGCACAATCGCGCCGATGTCCAGCCATTCCAGCACGGGCAGGTCGTTCTTACGCAGGTAAATATACGCCCCCAGCAGACCGCCGATCACCGCGCCGAAGATGCTCAGTCCCCCGCTCCAGATGGCAATCGCGCCGTCATTGAGGTCGAAAAAATTTTCGAAAAAATAGGCCGCGTCACGCCCGGCATCGACGGACGCTTCCGGCGGGAACAGCACAAACCACAACCGCGCCCCGATGATGCCGGGGATGATCGCCCAGGTCAGCGCCCCGTAAACGTGTTCCGGGTCACGCCCGGTGCGCTTGGCGATCCCGGCAGCGATGGCGGTCGCCACCAACATGCCAAGCACGATGATGATGCCGTAATATCGGATCTGCAAGGAGCCGATCTCGATAATTTCTCTTTGGAACTCCATTGACTAATTCTCTCCCTTTTTAATTTCTTTTTGTCCCTCACGTTCGCGGAGGGTTTTGTAGACATACCAGATGCGTTGCAGGCCGGTCAGGTTCGTGCCGATTGCCAGCACCCACAGGCCGATTTCCAGCGTGGGCGGCAGCAGCAAGATCAACAGGATAAGCACGACGCGCTCCATGCGGGTAAACCACCCCACCTTGACGATCACATCCACACCTTCGCCGCGTGCCCGTGCGTAACTGACCATAAAACTGCCTAAAAGCGCGGCCTGCGCCAGCACCAGCAGATCAAACCGCCCCTGCATGGCAAAATGATAACTCAAAGCGGCAAAAATTAAACCGTCAGCATAACGATCTAACGAGGAATCCAGCATCGCGCCGAATTTATCTTTGCGCTGCATAGCCCGTGCGACCGCCCCATCGACGGCGTCCAGCGGCAAACCGAGCAGCAGCACCAACCCACCGATCTGAAATTCACCGTTGCCGATGAACAACGCCGCGATCAACACGACGACCAACCCCAGGATGGTAACCAAATCAGGATGCACGCCCCAGGACGCTAAAAATCGACCCAGGGGATCCATAAAACGCCCGGTCAGGATACGCACACGATCTGTCAATGTGACGGGATGTTTGGACATAAAACTCGCTCTTGTCATGAATGTGCTTTTTCTGTAAACTGCATTTATCGACCCAATTGTCATCAATCGGGGTGTGGCGCAGCCCGGTAGCGCGCACCGTTCGGGTCGGTGAGGTCCCCGGTTCGAATCCGGGCACCCCGACAAAATCAAACCCGCTCAGTTGAGCGGGATTTTTTGTTTATCGTGCTTGCAAGTATCCTCCCGCAATTGCGGAAAATCAAGTCATAGTTCTACGCATCCAGCCCCTCGATGATGGCTTCTACGCGCTTTTCGGCGTCCGTCATTGCCGTCTGTAAGCGTGCCTGTTCCGCGTGGATTTCATCGAGACGATCTTGCTGCGCTTCAAGCTGACCGATGATGCGCTTACGAAAGGCGGCCTCGTCGCCGGTAGCGTTGAGTGCGCTCATGTTGGCGCGGAGCTGTTCTTGCTGTTCGTGAATCTCTGCAATCTGCTCTTTGAGTTTACCCTGTTCCTTGCTCATCTGCTTGATAGACGCGAATGTCTCCAGCAGTTCGCGCAGACGGTCATAGGTGGCCTGATTGAGTAGATTCTCCCGCAAGAAACGCTCTAGCTGCGGCTGGTCAAGTTGCATGATCGCCTGGTGCCGTTGTGTCAGACGACGCACCTTGTAGGTAAAATTCACGCTGCCCCGCCCCGGCACACTGACCTTCCAACGACGTTCGGTGGCGGTTTCGGCGTCGGGTGTGCGCGTTTCGTATAGGTCATGATGAGGGTTTTTGGTCGCCTCCACCATAACGGTGCGCTCGTCTTCGAGCGTGCTTTCTAGCGTATACTTGAACGTCATCACGCGATACTCCTCAAGCACCATGATTTGATCTTCGATGTTCAATCCGTGCAGTTCAACCGATTGTTCGGACTCTTCGGTGACGTTGATGCCTAACTCGACGGCATAAGGCAGGTAGACCTCGCTATCAGGCTTGGTGAACGGCACCACCGCCTCACCGACGTAATCACCGTCTTCGACCAGCGTGACCGGGCCACGTTCTAACGTCAGGTCGGTGGTGTTCTCGAAGCGTAGCGCCGCTGTCGGGTGCTTCGGCAGCTTTTCACCGTTGTAGAGCAATTCGCGCTCATAACGTACTTCTGACCCGATGATGGGCACCAACGCGGACTCACCACGCTTGATCGTCACCGGGGTGGTGACGGCGTACTGAAAGAACTCGCCAGCGTCTTTGCTTTCGACGGCGGGCGGCGCGGCTACGGCCGCGTCTTTCATGCTTGCTGCACGGAAAAACGCCGACATAGACGGTGCTTGGGCTTTCATGCTATTTCTTTGCACCGCCTCAATTTCACTGCGGCGGGACTCACGGCTGGCCTCGTACTCCACCGGCCCTGGCGCAACCCGTGCTTCGTCCTTCACGGTTGGGCGTGTAGGGATGTGCGATCCGTACAGGTCATAGATAAACGAGATCGGCTGCCCGGCGACCAACGTCACGCGCACATCATCGAGGTCTTCTTCCAACCGGTTATCGAACAAGCCCCAGCCTTGCAGCAGCATCTTACCGGCGGCCTCGTCGTTCTCATCACGTTCGGCGACAACGCGATAGCTCACACGCCACGTCGGGCTGGGCGCAACATAGGACACCATCAGATCGTGCGTACCTTCACTCAAACGCACGTTGATCGTGCGCCGGGCGTCCTCGCTGGCGCTGGTGTCGAGGAAATACGTCAGGTCACGCGCCGCCTGCACATCCTCGATGCTCATCCCGCGCAGGTCGCCCAATCGGATCACCTCTATACCCGTCGTCGTCAGCAGCGAGAGCAGCGCCGCATCAATCGGGTCGAGGATGCCGTAAAGCTCCGCATCGACGTAATCCACGCCGATCACCCGACCGCTGACCGTCTCGATAGACCCCGGTGTACGTTCGACCTGCATCTCGATTTCCCGACCGCGCAAGTCCCGCAGCAGGTCGAGCAGGCTGGCATTTTGCGAGAGCTTGATGGACGTGTTCGCCAGCCGGTGCGCCGCGTCCATCGGCGTCTGGTAGTGGATGCCGCGCACCTGCCCCCCGGCCCGGTCGATCACGGTCAGGCTTTTCAACACGTCGTTGATCTCGTCCTCACGGAATGTCAGCGCGACCGCCGCCGCGTCCGTCTCCCCACCGCGCACGAAGTAACCGACCCCGTGCTTGTATAACACCATCTCCCGTACTGGTAATTTAGTCATGACATCTCCTTTGATCGTGTTTGCCCTACCATCATGTCGCAGCCGGGGCGAATCTACAAATAAAGCCTCACCCCTTCCGAAGTGTTGGAGAGGGAAAACAAGCGCAGCGAGTAGGGGTGAGGACATCAAAAGTCGGGACGGAAGGAGTCTTGTTCATTTTCACGAACCGCAAGCCCGTACCCGCGCAACCTGTGGTAAGATTTTCAAGGGCATGAGGACAAAAAACATGACACAAAAATCAGCAATCGAACAAACCGCCGACGTGATCCGCGCCAGCACACAAACCGCCGTCTTGACCGGTGCAGGCGTCAGCAAGGAGTCGGGCGTGCCGACCTTCCGTGATGCACAAACCGGCCTGTGGGCGCAGTACGATCCGCAGCAACTTGCCACACCGCAAGCCTTCCAGCGTGACCCCAAACTGGTCTGGGGCTGGTACGAGTTCCGGCGGGAACTGGTGCGCGGTGCGGCACCCAACCCCGGTCACCGGGCGCTGGCGCAGATGGAAAAACGGCAGCCCAATTTCTGGGTTATCACCCAGAACGTCGATGACCTGCATGAGCAGGCTGGCAACGAACACGTTATCCATCTGCACGGGAACATCGCCCGGAGCAAGTGCTTCGACGACTGCGAAGGTGAGCCGACCATCATCGACACCAGCACGCTCGAATGGGACGCGGACGCCGGGCCGCCGAGTTGCCCACACTGCGGCGCTTACGTCCGGCCTGATGTGGTGTGGTTTGGCGAGATGTTGCCGGCACACGCGATTAACAAGGCCGCGGAGATCAGCCAGACCTGCGATCTGATGCTGGTGGTCGGTACATCGGGGTTGGTCAACCCGGCGGCATCGCTACCGGGCATCGCCGGGCGCACCGGCGCGAAGATCATCGAGGTCAACCCAGACGACACACCCATCACCGCGCTCGCGGATGTCAAGCTGCGCGGCCCCTCCGGTGAGATGCTACCCGCCGTGATGGATCTACTCAACGATGCCTAGACCATCGCTCGCACTTATGTTTCTCTTTGGCGTGTTTCTGCTGACCGGCGGCACAGGCGCACAGCAGGACGCGCCGGGGCATCCCTGGATGGTCTTTGTACAAAGTGACATCGACGCCACCGGGCTGGATCGCCTGATCTTCATGGACTTGCAGAACGGCGCGGAAAACACACTCGACGTCTACGGCGAGAATTACACCATCTTCGGTGATGAGGTCATGTTCTACGATTACGCCAACCGCCGCGTGACGCTGGTCGCGCCGGATACCACGCTGCGGCTGCATCCGTTCATCCGTGTGCTGGCGGATACCTACCGCGTCGATTGGGTGCTGGATTCCCAGCGCATCGCCTGGACGATCACCAGCCGCGACCCCGGCGGGCAACTAAAGACGATCACCTCGGTAGCGGCGCTTAACGGTGCCGGTGCGCAGATAGTCTTCAGCCACAGCGACCCGGAAACGCCGGAACTCCGGGCACAGCCGCTGGCCTTTGCCGCCAACCGCGATACCCTCTACATGGATTTTCAGCTTGACGGCCTGAGCGCGTTCACACCGTTCAGCCTTTACACGCGCATCTTTGCGCTCGACCTCACAACCGGTGCGTATGAGTTCCTGCCGGATGAGCCGGCGAACTGCATCTGCGGGGCGGCGATCCGTGCGGGCAAGTTCGCCCGGTTGCGCCTCGCCGACGACCTGGGCGGCTTTGACTTCCACCTGTACGACCTGCGCGGCGGCTTTGAGGACAGGATCGAAGCCCTGCGGCTGGATACCGCTTACGACAACGGCGGCGATGTGCTGCTCACACCGGATGGTCGCCGCGCGGTCTATGCGCTGTCACAAATCGAGGACTTCGGTAGGGAGACACAGTCAATTACGACCGTGTTTGTGCTGGTTGATCTGCTCACGATGACGCAAACCAACCTGACGACCACGCCAATCCGCACGTTTGTCGTCCCAGTTGATTGGACGGAAGATAACAGCGCCTTGCTACTCACCAACCCGACACAAGACGGCACCTGGAAGATCAACCTGAGTGATGGTCGTTTGGAACGAGTCGCCGAGGCGACGTATGTCGGACGCATCAATGGATAGGAAATGCATACCTCACTTGCTATGGGGATAGAGTGACCTTAGAATTAAGCTATGACGAACAATAATGAACTTATAGAAAGCATCGATGACTTTGAAAGGCGACAGGCGAAGTATGCACCCGTCGCAAAGGCGCTGCGGGAAATTTACGGCGACCTCGACTGGTCACGCGGTCAGGATGGGGTAAACGAACTGGTAAGCTGCATCCTCAGCCAGAACACCAACGACACCAATCGAGATCGCGGCTTTAGCGCGTTGAAAGACCGCTACCCAACCTGGCAGGATGTGGTCGATGCCCCCACCGGTGAGGTGATCGACACTATTCGCCCCGCCGGGTTAGCCAACCAGAAGGCTCCGCGCATCCAGAACGCGCTGCGTACCATCTACGAGGAGCGCGGCGAGTATAGTATCGACTTTTTGCAGGACATGACCGCGCAAGAGGCCAAAGATTGGCTGACGCAGATCAAAGGCATCGGCCCTAAGACTGCCGCCATCGTGCTGTGCTTCGCCTATGATATGCCCGCCTTCCCGGTTGATACGCATGTGCATCGCGTGGGCAAGCGGATCGGCTTTCTGCCGGAGAAAACCAGCGCGGACAAAGCACATCCTGTCATGGAAGCCATCGTGCCGCCGAAGGATTACTTCGCGTTTCATATCTATTTGATCCGGCATGGGCGCGACACCTGCAACGCCCGCACCCCACACTGTGAACGCTGCCCACTGACCGAACATTGTGATTACTTCATCAAACTGAGCGGTGAGGATAAACCATGAGTAACGATAAGCCGGTGACGGAACTAGAAGTCGTCAACATGCGGCATAACCTGGGTTTGCTGCGCAGCCAGTTGAAGGGTGGTCGCCTCAACAACGACTTCCTCTCCAAGCAAATCGACAAGCTCGATAACCTGCTGGATCGCGTCGGGCAGGAACAAAAGTCGCAAGATCACAGCGCACGCTTCGAGGCGCTATACAACGTCAGCCGGGTGCTCGGCTCCTCGTTGGACTTACAGACCGTGCTCGATCAAGTCATGGACGCGATCATCCAACTGACCGGCGCGGAACGCGGCTTCTTGATGCTGCGCGACGACGACGGCGGCCTGACGGTCAAAGCCGCACGCAACCTTGACCAGCAAACCCTCACCAGTGAGAACTTTAAGTTCAGCCGCACGGTGACCAATCAGGTGTTGGATACCGAACAAGCTCTGCTGACCACCAACGCCGCCGAAGATCCACGTTTTGCCGGTCAAGCCAGCATCGTGGCGCAGTCCTTACGGAGTGTGATGGCGGCACCACTGCGGGCACGCGGCAGTGTGATCGGCGTGATCTACGTGGATAGCCGTGCACTGGCGGGGTTGTTCAACGAGGAAGACCTCGCCGCGATTGAAGCGTTCTCCGCACAGGCGGCAATTGCGCTGGATAATGCGCTGCTGTTCAGCGAGACCGACGAAGAACTCACCCGGCGGGTGGAGCAGTTGCGACAGCTCCGGCGGATTGACTTATTGCTCAACGAAACGCTCGACGCTGACAAGGCGATAGAGTTCACGCTGGAATGGGCGTGCCGGCTTTCCGGCTCGACGGTCGGGCATATCGGCTTGATCGAAAACGTACCACCACATTTGATCGCGGTCGCCCATTACGGCCTCACCGAAGAAGAAGATCATCCCCATCTGCTGGACGCGGCCTATCCCGTTTCCAGCAAGGCTATCCGGCGCGGCAGGGCCGAACAAGATGATTTCGGCATACACGGGAGTGTGTTCGCCGTCCCCATCCGTCGAGATCAAGAGGTGATCGGCGCGGTGGTGCTGGTACGCGAGGACGGCTCCTTCACCGAAGAACAAAAGGACATCGTGGAGCGCGTGATGGCGCGTGCCGCCGTCACCATCGAAAACGCCCGGCTCTACGCCGCCGTACAGGAAGCGGACAATGCCAAGAGTGAGTTCGTCGGCATCGTCGCGCATGACCTCAAAGCACCGATGACCGGCATTAAAGGCTATGCGGAACTGATGCTGATGCAAGGCTCGCTGAGCGACCGGCAGGAAGATTTCCTACGCCGCATCCGTGATACGGTCAATCGTATGGAGATACTCGTTTCCGACCTGGCAGACATCAGCCGTATCGAGAGCGGTCATTTCTTCATGGAAGAAACACGCACCTCGGTTAATGAGGTTGTGCAGGCGGTGAAAGACAGCACGCTGCCCCAATTTCAGGAGCGTGACCACATCTGGGTCGAAAAGATCGAATCGAATTTGCCCGATCTCTATGTAGATTATTACCGGCTGCTGCAAGTGTTGACCAATCTCGTCAGCAATGCCTACAAATACACACCCGACGGCGGCACGATCACCCTGAGTGTACGGCAACTGCCCACCGGACGGGTCGAGTTCAACATCGCGGATACTGGCATCGGTCTAAGTGAGAAAGCCCTGTCTATGCTCGGCACGAAATTCTGGCGCGCCGAGGACGATTTCACCCGCGCCCAACCGGGGACGGGGTTGGGTTTTTCAATCACCAGCCGCTTGATCGAACAAATGGGAGATCGCATCCAGATCAAGAGCGCCCCCGGCGAGGGCAGCACCTTTACTTTTAGCGTAGCCACAGCGGAGAGTCGATAAGTTGACGCACGTTTTCCTCTCACCTCATCTCGATGATGTGGTCTTTAGCTGCGGCGGGACCATTCACCGGCTCAGTTATCAGCAAGAGCACGTCACCGTCGTCAACGTGATGGCGGGTGACCCACCTGCTCCCCTGCCGGATACACCGCTGGTGCGCGAGTTACACACTCGCTGGGCAGCGGGGGAAAATCCGATGCCGCACCGCCGTTCGGAAGACCGGGACGCGCTCGACTGCCTGGGCGCGGAGGCCATCTATTTGAACCTACCCGATTGTGTCTATCGCACCGCGCCGGACGGCACCGGCCTCTACCCCGACGGCGATGATGACATCTTCGGCTCCATCCACCCGCAGGACCCGACGCAGCAGCGGCTTACCGACCTCCCGGTGCCAGGGACGAAACGGTTGTATGCGCCGCTGGCAATCGGCAATCATGTCGATCACTGCCTGGTGCGAGATTGGGCGCTGCGACTGACCGAACAGAGACCGGACATAAAGTTGCTCTTTTACGCCGATTACCCCTATGACGAAAACCCGATGAACGCCCACCAGACGCTCGATGCGTTTGACTTCAGCGACGCACTCCAAATGGTGACCTATACCATCAGCATCGACGACTACGAAGCGAAGGTGCGTGCCTTTCAACGGTACGAATCTCAACTTAGTACCTTCTGGCCGGATGCCAACACGATGAAAGATCGCCTCTATCAATACATGACTCGCATCGGTGAAGGCATTCTGGCTGAACGTTACTGGCAATATTCCCCAGCAGGAGACTCCTATGGCAAATGAAGCGATGGAACGCGCAAAAGCCCAGCTCGATGAACTACTTGAAGCGGCGAAAACCGGCGCGATCATCCCGGTACGACTTCCCGGTCAGGTAGAAGCGATCCAGGAGGCGTTTGCGGAGGCCGAAAAAGAAGCCGCCGAGGAACTCAGTGTTGTCAAGCAGCAGGCCGCCCTCGGCGGTGGTGATGCTGGTGAGATTATGGTCGAAAACGCCGAGTTCTTGAAAACTGCCATCCACGAATTACGCACCCCGATGACCAGCATTCGCGGCTATTCGGATATGATGGTCAACCAGGAAATGTCCGGTGACTTGACCGATATGCAGCAGCAATTGATGCACGTAATCCGCAATAATTCCCGCCGGATGGAAAGCCTGATTTCTGACATGAGCTACATCAACAAGCTCCGTGCGGGGATGCTACCCGTCAACAAGAAGATGGATATGTTCAAGAACATCGCGCAGATCGCGGAGAAAAAGTCCCGGCCTATCGCAAAAGAACTGAACCGTCAGCTTGAGTTCGACGTGCCACAGGGCTTGCCCCTGCTCACCACCGATGGCGATCACTTTGCCCATGCGCTGTACAAGTTGATCGAGAATGGCCTACGCTATTCACCTGAAGGCGAAGGCAAGGTCACCGTCACCGGCAGCGCCGACGGTGACGTGCTCGTCGTGACCATCAGTGACAACGGCATCGGCATGAGCGAGGAAGAAATTGCACGTCTTGGTGAGCTTTACTACCGGGCGGATAGCGATGTCATCCGGGCGCATAAAGGCAGCGGACTGGGCATCCCTATCGCTTACGGGTTGCTCGAATTGGTCGATGCTGAAGTTCATGTGGAAAGCACTCCCGACGAAGGCACCACGTTTACGATCAAAATGGCAGGGATGACGTAAGCAAACACGGCAATTGACATTCAACCCTTACGGTAATCACAATCTGCGGAAGTCTTACCACAGCTAATACTGTGATATTACTTTACAATCTTCGCATTTCATGATAGAGTGCGGCGAAGCAAAATTCGAAATCATCGAACAACGACACAGCACAGCCTGTGTCTTTTTACTCAACACGAGGAGCTTGGATTATGGTTGACCAACCTCAATATCTCACCCAGGAAGGGATGCGGAAGCTCCAGAAGCGGCTGACCAAGCTCTACGAGGTACGCCGGCCCCAGGTCGCGGAGCGTCTGCGGCAGGCACTCGAAGAAGGCGGTGACCTCACGGAAAACTCCGAGTATGAGGACGCCAAGAACGAGCAGGCTTTCGTCGAAGGCGAGATCATCCGGCTGGAAAGCATCCTACGTGCGGCGGAATTGCTCGAAGAAAACGTCGAACGCGACTCCGTCACCCCTGGTGCCTGGGTCACCATAGTGGAGAAAGGCACCAGAGATGAAGAAACCTACCATCTGGTCGGCTCTGCGGAGGCCAACCCCAGCGAAGGCAAGATTTCCACGAAAAGCCCGCTCGGTAAGGCGCTGATGGGTGCGAAGGTGGGTGCTAGGGTCAAGGTCAATGCGCCGGACGGTGAGATCGTCTTTAGGGTGAAGCGCATCAAGTAAGTCGCTTGCCAATGAAGCACTTATCCCGTTGTGGCATAATGCAGGGGCGCTCATCCAAAAAGCGCCCCTGATTTGTTTATCATCTAGCAAGAGAATAGAGCATGTGGCAGCCGAACAAACTTGAACAAGAACGTCTGGAAAAAGCCGAACGCCTGGAAAAAGAATTCGGCATGGAACTCTACCCGCGCCGGGCACAGCGCACCCATACCACCGCGCAGGCGATCGCCGCGTTTGAGAAGGCCGAAGCCGAAGACGCGGCAACCGCCAACGACTTCACCGTGACCGTCGCCGGGCGCATTCGCCGCGCCAACATCAAGGGCAAAGTCACCTTTATGCACATCGAAGACGAGACCGGCAGAGTGCAGCTTTTCCTGCGCATCAACGACATGGACGAAACCGTCTACAGGGCGATCAAAGAAAAGCTGATCGACATGGACGACTTCGTGCAGGCCACCGGTACCATGATGCGTACCCGCGCCGGGGAGGTCAGCGTGCGCGTGAACGACCTCAAGTTACTGAGCAAAGCACTGAGTCCGCTGCCGGTGATTAAGCGTGAGGTTCAGGACGACGGCACGGTGATCGAACATGGTGAGTTTACCGACAAAGAGACACGCTATCGCCAGCGTTACGCCGACCTCGCCGTGAATACCGAGGTGCGCGAGGTCTTCCGTAAGCGCACGCGCACCCTCAACGCCATCCGGCAGTTCCTCGATGATGAGGACTTCCTCGAAGTCGAGACGCCGATCTTACAACCGATCTATGGCGGTGCCGCGGCGAGGCCATTTGAAACACACCACAATCAGCTTGACCAACAACTTTTCCTGCGCATCAGCTTTGAGTTGTATCTCAAACGCTTGCTGGTCGGCGGGTACGACGCGGTCTACGAGATCGGGCGGGACTTCCGCAACGAAGGCGTGAGCTACAAGCACAACACCGAGTTTACACAGGTCGAGTTCTACAAAGCCTATGCGGATTACAACGATGTGATGGATCTCACCGAGCGTATGGTCGCCTTCGCCTCGCAGAAAGTCAATGGCAGCACGACGATCAATTATCAAGGGCAGGAAATCGACTTCAGCCCGCCCTGGCCTCGGCTCAAGCTGCGAGACGCGATCAAAGACGGTTGCGGTATCGACTACATGGCACACACCGACGCCGCTTCCCTCGCTGCCGCGCTGGAAGGCATCGGCGATAAGATCGCACCTGGTACGACCTGGGGACGCATGATCGACCATATGCTGAGTAAGTACGTCGAACCGAATTTGACCCAACCAACATTTTTGATCGACTATCCGCGTGATATTTCGCCGTTCGCCAAGCGCGTTGATTACGACGACTTCCACGTCGAACGCTTTGAATTCTTCATCGCCGGGATGGAAATGGGCAACGCCTTCACCGAACTCAACGACCCCCGTGACCAGGAAAAACGCTTCATCGACATGGGGCGGCTCTACGCCGATGACGACGACGAAGCCACCCCGCTCGATGAGGATTATCTGCGGGCGATGCGCTACGGGATGCCCCCCAACGGCGGCTTTGGCATGGGTGTGGATCGCCTGGTGATGCTGCTAGCCGACCAACGTTCCATCCGTGACGTGTTGATCTACCCGCATCTGCGGACGTAAAACACAGATCAGACATGCTCCAAACCATTCGAGAACCACACATCAATAGCGTTTGAGCAAAAACGGGATACAATAGGGAGGAATGTGATTTGACACATTCCTTTTTTGTTATCCGGTTGCAGCACACACGGCGGCGACATGACCAATCTCGAACTTCGAACCGTACTCGATGGCCTGGGACAGGGCATCCTGATTTTCAATAACGATGGACGACTCATCCTCGAAAACCTCACCGCACGTCACATCGTCGGTACTGATATAGAAACCATCCGTAAGGAGGGCTGGGCGGCGGCTTCGACCCTTTTCAACGCGACGGTCAAAAATCCCGATCAAATGATTGAGAACGTCCGTAAGCAAGCCCTCGAAACCGACCGTCCGGTGCGGTTTTATACCTTTCTTCGTGGGCAACACATCCCGTGTTCGGCGGCGGCCGTACACGCTGAGGGCGGCGACGTTCACCTGATGATTACGCTTGAAATGCCGGATTGGTCTGCGGTGACCACGCTGGTAGATCGCTTCCGCGAGGAGATGAAAGACGCCATCACCTCCACACAGGGGCACATTGACCTGATCAGACAGACCATCAAACATCGTGACGCCGAAGCGGGGGTAGATACACTCGCCCGCCGGATCAGCGGCTTTACCCGTTTGATCGGCCTGCACATGAACCGCGTCGAACGCCTGATGAAAATGCTCGAACGGTTGGAATACATCCGTACCGGGCAAACCCGCAAGAACGCCCGCAACCGTCGCCGAGAGATCGACCTGACCAACTACATCGAAGATTTCATCGAAGAATTAGACGAGATCACCCTGGTTGACCCGGAGACAGATGCGCATGACCATCGCTCGCGCATCACGGTAGATTTGCCCGATGACCTCGCCGTCGTCGCGTCCTCTTACTACCTTACGCGCATCTTGCAGGACGTTCTGCGAAATGCTATTATGTACAGTATGAAAGCCACGCCCATTAAAATTACGGTGACCGTCAAGGGGCGCAACGCCCAATTCGACATCACCGACGAGGGCTACGGCATCCGAGACTCAGAGCATGATCGTGTGTTTGCGCTGTTTGAACGGGCGCTACAACCACAGATCATGGGTGAGTTTGGTTACGGGCTGAGTTTATACCTGTGCAAGCACGAGGTCGAAGCGATGAACGGTAAAATGTGGTTCGACAGCGCGGAAGGCGTCGGTACAACATTTTCATTCATGCTGCCGCTCTGGCAGGATGACGCTTCTGATTCATCTAACAGCGCAGACAAGACCTAACCTCACCCGGGCCGCTTCAAACAGTCGTTCACACGTTCGTTCTGCATGGTCAGGGCGGACGTTTTTTATTGATAGGAGCAGTCGTTGGACTTTCTAACACGCGAAGTCTTTGACACGTTGATCGTGATCGTTATTCTCATCGGGTTGGCACTGGCGGCGGTGCGCCTGTATACCGATTTCACCCGTCCGCTGCCAGAGCATCGCCGCCAGCCGCAGTGGAGCGAAGACGACACCCAACCCCACCCCATCGACCAGAACCAGACTCAGAACCAGATAGAGAACCGGACAGAGAAGGAGCAAACAACAGATGATCGACATTAACTTGATCCGTGAAAAGCCCGACTGGGTGAAAGAACAGATCCACAAGCTCAACGACGAGGACGCGCTCGCTCGCGTGGACGCCATCGTCGCGCTTGACCAGCGGCGGCGCGATCTACTCAACCAGGTCGAGGGGCTGCAAGCCCACCGCAACAAGCTCAATCGAGGTGTAGGCCGCCTGCGTGGGGATAAAAAGCTGGAAGAACCGGTGAAGATCGCCCGCGCCCAATCCACCGCTGCCGCGCTGCAAGCCGGGGATTACGCCCAGGCCGAAGGCATCCTGACCGGCGAGCAAGCGGCAACCACCAACGGCGGTGGTGACCTCAACGCCGCCTATGACGCGCTGACCGACGCGCTGCGCGGTATCAGCGACCGGGTAAGCAAACTTAACGAGCAGGTGAAAGCGGTCGAGGCCGACCTCGACGAGAACATGCTGTGGATACCCAACATGCCACACGAGAGCGTGCCCGTCGCCGACGACGAAGAGGCCAACATCGCCTGGGAACCGGAGGGCGAGTTCCGCGAGTTTGATTTTACGCCGCAGCCCCATTGGGATATCGGCCCGGCGCTGGGCATCATCGACTTTGAGCGCGGCGTCAAGCTGGCGGGAACCCGTGCGTATATCCTGCGCAATTGGGGCGCTCGTTTGCAACGGGCGCTCGAACAGTTCTTCCTGCACATGGCGCGGGAAAAGGGCTTTGAAGAGGTCTACGTGCCGTTCTTCGTGCGGGAGGAGATGATGTACGGCGCGGCGCAGTTCCCCAAGTTCCGCGATGTGGTCTATGTGGATCAAGAAGCGGATATTTACATGCTGCCCACCTCGGAAGTCGCCATTACCAATATGTTCCGTGATGAGATTTTGAACGAGGACGACCTGCCCATGTATTTCGTCGCCGCGACCCCTTGCTTCCGGCGGGAAAAAACCAGCGCCGGGCGGGACACTCGCGGCATCAAGCGCGTGCATCAGTTCCAGAAAGTGGAGATGTACAAGTTCACCACACCGGAAGCGAGCTATGACGAACTCGAAGCTCTGGCTGAAGCGGCGAGCGACATCTGCCGGGCGCTAAAGCTGCCCTTCCGCCGGTTGGAGATCGTCACCGGTGACCTGGGCTTCAGCGCGACGAAAAAATATGACATCGAGGTGTGGGCACCCGGTTGTGAGGAATGGCTTGAGGTCAGCTCGTGCAGCAATACCGAGGCGTTCCAGGCACGCCGGGCGATGGTGCGTTACCGCCCCGACGGACAGAAAAAGACGCAGTACGTCCACACACTGAACGGCAGCGGCCTGGGCATGACGCGCACCATCATCGCCATTCTGGAAAACTACCAACAAGCCGATGGCAGCATCACCATCCCCGATGTGCTGCGTCCTTATCTCGCCGGTGAGACGGTCATCCCGGCAGGAAGTTAATGCTTATGTGCCAGTCGCTTTTGTGCGCGACGTTTGAGACCCGCCAGAAAATGCTGAATGCGCGTGTATTCTTCCAGTTCGCGTTGTTCGGCTTCGGTGAGTTCGTCGCTGCGACTGGCAAGGATCAACTCGCCGATCCGGTCACGGAAGGACTTAGACGGCTGGAAGGAGACAATCTCCTCTAAAGAGGGATTTGAGGTCATGAACTTGAGGATTTCATCTTCTGGTCGCATGATCTACGCCCTTGTTTATGTTTATGATAGCTCTCCCATTATAACGATAAACAGGTGATGAAAATCAAGCAACTGTACGGAAAATCGAGGGTAATCGCATTTGGGGCAGGAGGAGCACATGCTCCCCTACAGATCATCACAGATATTATCGGCAGACCGGTGTGTTTGCTCCATGACAGGTTGCACAAAAATGTCATGTACGATTGCCGCGCCGGAAAACCCAACCGCCGCCCCTTCTGTTGGACGGCGGTTCGGCTGTCGTGACAAAATATCGGTTAGTCGTGTTGACCCTCGTGCTTGCCTTCCCAGACTTCCTCGACCAGCTTGTCGTTAAACGCGGGCAGATCGTCCGGGTTGCGGCTGGTGACCAGACCGTTATCGACCACCACTTCTTGATCGACCCAATTCGCACCGGCGTTTTTCAGGTCGGTCTTGATGCTGTGGTAAGACGTCATCGTGCGGCCTTCCACCACACCGGCGTCAATCAGCGTCCACGGGCCGTGGCAGATGGACGCGACCGGTTTGCCATGCTCAAAGAAACTGCGGACAAAATGCTGTACGGCTTCGTTGCTGCGCAGGTTATCCGGGTTCATCACCCCACCGGGCAGCAACAGCGCATCATAAATTTCCGGGTTAGCGTTTTCCAGCCTCACATCGACATCGAACGTATCCCCCCAGTCGGTATGTTCCCATCCGGCGACGGTATCCTGCCCCGGTGAGATCAGATGCGTTTCCGCACCGTGTTCGTGCAGCGCCTCGCGTGGGCTGGCCATCTCGATCTGTTCAAAACCGTTTGCGACGAGGATAGCGACGCGCTTGCCTTCTAATTGCTTTGCCATGATTAAAAACTCCTATTTGATTTCGTTGTATTATCATTGTAAAAATAGAAAGTTAAGCTCTGGCTTGATAGTGACTACACAGGATGTTATAGCGTAATAAACAGAAGAGAAACGTGATGCCGTATCTACCGGTACCAGAAGAGAATCGCCCACCGCAGGCGAACGAAGTCCTTTTTATCTATGGCACACTCAATCAACCCGATGTGCAATTGTACGTCATCGGGCGCTACGACATGGGCAAACCGGATGTACTGACGGATTATCGCAAAAAACAGGTTACGCTCGAAAACGCTGCCTATCCGATGATCTTCACCGCGCCGGGTGAGATCGTCCGGGGCAACTGCATCATGGTGACTCCGGCTGAGTTGAAGCAGATCGACATCTACGAGACGGACGCTTACCAGCGGGTGCGCGTCACCTTGCGCAGCGGACGAGCGGCATGGGTTTACGCGAAGCCGGAGTAGCCGAAGTGAGAAAAAGAAAGTGGGCGGCGACCCCGGTAGGCCGCCACCGGTGATTGGTATTATTCAGGGATCAACACACCGTCGATCACATGGATGATGCCGTTACCCGCCAGCACATCGGTCTGGGTGATGTTGATGTCATCGTTCAACACCACACCATCGTCAGTCACGCTCACATCGACAAAGCCACCGTTGAGCATCTCCAGCGACTCGCCGTCAAACCCGACGATCAGATCGGCATCTAAGGCGCGGTCTGCGACGTGATAGAGCAAGATGCCCTCTAACATTTCCGTATCGTTAAGCAGTTCTTCGACGCTGATGTTTAGCTCGTCTAGCGCGGCCTCGAAAGCGTCATCGGTCGGCGCGAAGACCAGGAACGGGCCTTCTTCCGAGAGAGTATCAAACAAACCGGCCTCACGCGCTGCGGTGATTAGCGTCTCGAACAAATCCGCTTCCTGCGCGACCTGCGTCAGTGATGGCAACAATTCGCCGGTGACCGGGTCAACACCGGTCACGATGCGACCTTCGCCCAGGCCAGCCAGCGTTTGCTCCATACGCTCGGTGACCGCTTCGGGGACGTCCGCGTCGTGCGACTCGGTGAAGTCGATGCCGTTGTTGGCGATCTCCATCACGTAGGTGTTATCCGCCGGGAAGCCTTCGCCCTCAACAGCGGCGACGATCATATCGTAGACCCCCTCGTCGATCCCCTTGACCACACTCGTGACGATGCGATCCGCACCGGGGGCGTCACCCGCGCCGAACTCAGTAATGTACTGGTCAGTATCCACACCGATGACCAACGCACCCTCTTCCGCTGCCTGGCGGATGCCACCGACGCTGTGGCGACCACCCGCCCCGAAAACCACATCCGCGCCATCACCGAGCATGGTCAGCGCGACTTCGCGACCTTCGGTGGGGGTTTCATAGCTGAGGCTATAGTTTTCCAGCACAGTGATTTCAGGGTCGATGTAAGCCACACCCTGCGAAAAGCCATTACCGAACTTCAGCACCGGCGGGTCGTTCGGCCCGTAGAGGCCACCGACGATGCCGCTCTCGGTCATGAGCGCCGCCATCACCCCGGCGAGGAAGCCGCCTTGATCCTCACGGAACTGCAAGCCGACCAGATTAGGCGGGCCATCGGTGGTGAGGAAGTCTTGATCAACACCGATGAAATACTGGTCAGGGTTAATCTCAGCAGCGGCGAGGGTCGCATCCGCCAGCGCAAAACCAACCGTGATAATGATGTCAAACCCGGCATCAAGACAGGTGTTAATGTTGGTTTCGTAATCTGTGGGGCTTTGTGTCTCGATGAACGTGTCTTCCAGGCCGTAATCCGCGACGGCGAGTTGCAAGCCATCATAGGCAGATTGATTAAAGCCGCCATCGTTCAGCAAGCCGACGTCCGTAATCAAACATACACTCTGCGGGAGGGGGGGCTGTGCCTGTGTGGTGATTGTCAGGCCACTCAACATCAGCAGGCTAATCAATAACAAGGTCATGGTTCTTTTCATTAAAACTTTCTCCAGTTTGTGATGTTAACTAGCCTAAGCATAGCCATTCTCCGTAAGAATCAAATGAGGCCAGCCTATTGACTGACCTCATTTTTACTGCAATGTTCTAGCTAATGGACGTTGCTTAGCCTTCTTCAGTCGCTTCCGGTTCTTCGGTCGCTTCCTCGTCCATCATGGGTTCTTCAGTTGCTTCTTCGTCGAGCGGCATCTCGGATTCTTCCGGTGCCATATCATCGTCGCCTTCGACGAGTTCGCCGGTCAGCGGATCGACGCCGGTATCAAGTTCGCCGGTCGCCAGCATCTCGAAGACCATATCGACTTCGTCAATCACTTCCTGCGGCACATCAGCATCATGGGACGGCGCAAAGCCGATACCACCGTTAGACGCTTCAAGGATGTAAATGCCACCACCCAACCACAGTTCGTTACCTTCGGTCAGCGCGTCGAGCATGTCGTACACACCCACATCGACTGACTTGAGCGCACTGGTAATCAGGTTTTCAGCGCCGGGGGATTCACCCGCGCCGAAGTTAGTGAAGTATTCGTCCTGATCCACACCGATGACCAGCGCATCCTGGGTCGCGGCAGACTGGATACCACCGGTACCCGTCTGACCACCAGCACCGAAGATCACGTCCGCACCTTCACCGAGGAACTGCTCAGCGATGAGCGCACCACCTGCCGGGTCATCGAATCTGTCGCTGTAGCTACCGAGGACTTCGACGCTCGGGTCAGCATAGGCCACACCCTGCTCAAAGCCGTTGCGGAACTTTACGACGGCAGGAATGTCGATGCCGTAGACACCGGCGACAGTGCCACTTTCAGTCATGCGGGCAGCCATCACACCAACCAGGAAACCAGCCTGATCTTCACGATACTGAACGCCGACCAGATTTTCGGGATGGTCGGTGAAGAACTGGTCAATACCGATGAAGAAAACATCCGGGTTGGCCTGCGCAGCGGCGAGCGTATCATCCGTCAGCAGAAAGCCGACCGTGATGACCGCGTCAAAACCACCCTCAATGCAGGCGCTGATATTGGGATCATAGTCACTAGCGGCCGCAGATTCGATCACGGTTGTTTCCAGACCGAAGTCCTCAGCAGCACGCTCCATACCATTGTTGGCAAGCTCGTTAAAGTTACCATCGTCGATGCCGCCCTGGTCAGTCACCAGGCAGACGCTCGTGATGGAGCCAGCCATATCCATACCGATGGCTTCTTCTTCCATCGGTTCTTCGGTCATCTCCGCCATCGCTTCTTCAGTGGCTTCGGCGACCATTTCATCATCTGCCGGGGCAGCGGCCTCTTCGGTCGCTTCCATCATCTCGACATCTGTCGGGGCGACGACGAACCAGACGTCGTTCACGCCTTGCCCGACGGTGTCACCGACGGCTTCGTCGTTGATGAAGAAGTACAGCGGCATCTCATTGTAGGCGACCTGCATGGTGCCGTCTTCGCGCTCATAGATGCTCAGTTCACCGGGGACGTCTTCAGCGAGAGACAGTTCGTCTTCACTCTCGACGGTCAGCGGCGGCCATGCTTCCAGGCACTCACCGGTACAATTCGCGTCGTCCGGCACGAACATATACAGCGTCATGCCATCCTGCGCGACCAGATATTCACCAAGTTCGTCGTCGGTCATCACGTTGACGAGCGCATCCAGCATCATCTCGTCATCGCCCATAGCGGCTTCTTCCGTGGCTTCCATCGGCGCTTCGGTTTCTTCCGCCATCGCTTCTTCAGTGGCTTCGGCGGTCGCTTCGCCGCCCATTGCACCGGGATCAATCGGCATACTCGCAGGGAGCAGCACGCCGTCAATGACGTGGACGACGCCGTTGCTAGCTTCGATGTCCGTTGTGACCAGCATGATCTCATCATTGAGCAGGACGTTGTCGTCTTCATCCAACGTAAAGACGATGGCGTCGCCTAGCAGGGTTTCGACTTCCAGCGTGCCGTCGTTCTCGTCCAGCAGCGCCAGCAGGTCTTCAGCGACGATCTCGCCCTCGACGACATGGTAGCTCAGCGTGGACTGCACCGAGATCGGGCTGCTCAGCAGGGCTTCCAATATGTTCTCAGGGAACGCACCAAAGGCTTCGTCAGTCGGCGCGAACACGGTGAAGGGGCCTTCGCCGCTCAGCAGTTCCGCAACCGTACCACTGACTTCGATA
>DAOTTX010000314.1:0-1570 GCA_034437515.1 Anaerolineae bacterium | reverse complement strand
TAAGGATATGGACCTGATCTTGTTTTCGCCTATCGTGACGCCGACCCAAGAGGAACTGCGGATCATGGCCGATGTGGCGGCGATTGCGGACGTGGCGGCTATCGCGGACGTGGCAGCGATTGCCGATGTGGCGGCGATTGCCGATGTGGCAGCCATCGCGGACGTCGCGGCCATTGCCGATGTAGCGGCTATCGCGGATGTGGCAGCCATCAGCGCGCATCTGGGACCCGGGATGGAGCGGGTCAGCCATCGCATCTGGCTGGACCAGGGACCGCAGCGGGTGATGGTCTTTGGCGCTAATGGCGCACATGACGAGAAACTGCCTTACTTGCTTGAACTAGAGATTGATATTTCCAAGGCCTGGGACCCGGTGACGCTGACTTGGCCGGATTACTATCCCGAGCTGGACAGTGGGGTCAAGACGTTGTTTGTCACCCACTGGTCGCGGATTGAGCAGGCGTACCCCTATGGCAGCGAGACGATTTACACCGCGCTAGACTATATCATGAGCTTGCCCGAGATCCAGGGTACCGTCCTTGATCTGGGTGATCTGGACTATTCCTACCCCTTTACCAACACAGAGATCATCTCGCAGGCCTATGCGCGCTGGGACGCGGATCCCAGCAATCCTTACCTGGCCAGCAATGTCAGCTTGTTGGTGCAGGACGTGATCTCGGACGCCATCAGCCGCGGTTACACCAACACCCAAAACATCGTGATCATCGGTGATGACAGCATTGTGCCCTTTATGCGTATCCCCGACAAGACGGTTGTCGGCAACGAGTTGGCTTACCGGGATATCTCGGGGGCAGATCCCGCTTCGGCCGCTTTTGGCGCGTTTGACGGGCGCTTTTATCTGACCGACGACTGTTACGCGGACCCCGAGCCGCTCACCTGGCCTGGCGGTCGGCTGTGCGTGCCGGGGATGCCCGTCGGGCGTTTGGTCGAGACCCCGGACGAGATCGCAGCAGTCATAAACGCCTACGAGTATCAATATGGCACCGTGTACCCTCAAGTAAGGGTGCTGGTCTCGGGTTACGACTTTCTCACCGACCAGGCATTGATCGTGTCCGACACCTTGGGCACGGTCTGGCCGGTCACGCCGTTGATCAACGACGATTGGACGGCGATAGACTTGCGAGAACTGTGGATCAGCGGCACGGCGCATTTGCAGTCGATCAACGCGCACTTTGATCACTTTCGGGCGATCCCGGCCGACAAGTCCCAGGGTGTGTTGGAAGTGAATCAACTTTACGATAACCAGTGGTTTGGCGCGGTCTTGGGCTTTAGCGTCGGCTGTCACTCGGGCTTTAACGCGCGCGACGCTGACTTTTTACAGGGGTTGGACTTGGACTTTCCGCAGGCGATGGCCGCACAAGGGGCGACCTGGATCGGCAACACGGGTTTTGGCATCGGCGACGGATCCGGTGTCTCTTATTCAGAGGAACTATCGGCCCGCTTTGCCGAGCAACTGGCTGACGGGGCGCAGTCCGGTGGCGTGACGGTGGGCCAGGCGTTCGTGCAAGCCAAGCAAGACTATGTCAGCCAGGCCGCTTCCTTTGATATGTAT
>DAOTTX010000313.1:0-1539 GCA_034437515.1 Anaerolineae bacterium | reverse complement strand
GGCAAGGTGACGGTGAACTTCGTCACTCGCTCCTTGAGATACGGTACTTTTACGGCCTGGATACCGCTCCATGCCCCATCCCCCCACTGGTTCCGGCCCTGGACGCGGTAGTAATAGGTCCCTTCGTCTTTCCCAGAAACCGAGCACGATTGCCGGGACGTCGTGCAAACCTCGCGCAGATTCTCCGTGAAAGCCGCGTTACTGGCTTCCTGGACGACATACGTCTCGGCCAGGCGAGAGGGATTTTCGACCCAACTCACCTCGTAATCGCCATACTCGGCGTCATAAATGGTGTCCAGGGTCGGTTGATACGGGATGGGCGGCCAGCGCCGGACAACCAGGGGTAAGTAGACATCGTACAGGTCGATGACGGTGACGTAGGCGGACTTGGTCTCGGTCGCCCACCCGCCGGCCCCCTGGACGGTCAACGTGACGGTATAGGCGTACCGGGTCCGGGTCTTCAAGGTGCCCTCATTGGGGACGTAGGTATGACTGGGATTGGTACAGTCGAAACTGGACTCGCCATCGCCGAAGTCCCAGCGGCACGTGTCGTAATCGCCGGTGGAAAGGTTGTTGAACGCGACGGTCAACGGCGCCGGTCCCGACGTCGGCGCGGCGCTGAAGTCGGCCCTCACCGCCTCACGGACGGTGAGATAACGTGTGCGCGTCAGGGTATGACGTCCCCCTAACCCGTCGACGGTGAGCGCAACGGTGTAGACGCCGCCGGTGGTGTACACGTGGGTCGGGTCGAGACAATCGCTGCCGGTGGCGCCGTCACCGAAATCCCAAAGACACACGTCGTATGCCCCCACCGAATGGTTGGCGAAGGTGACGGTCAACGGCGCCGTGCCGGTGCTGGGACTGGCGCTGAAATCGGCCCGCACTGCTTCGTAGGTGGTGATGTAGTGGGTGCGGGTCAGGGCATCGGTCCCGCCTACCCCACCCACCATCAGGGTGACAGTGTAGACGCCGTCGATGGGAAACTTCAGCGTGCCCGCCTCGGGCGCGTACTCGTGGCTGGGATTGCCGCACGTGTCGCTGCGCTCGCCATCGCCGAAGTGCCATACACATATGTCATAGCCGCCGGTCGATCGGTTGACGAAATCAACCAACAGAGGCGAGGGTCCTGAGGTCGGATGGGCGCTGAAATCGGCCGCCACGGGTTCGTAGACCGTGACGTAATGAGGGCGCGTCAGGGGGTCGGTTCCACCTGGGCCGCTGACGGTGAGCGCAACCGTGTAGACACCGCCCGAGGCATACGTATGACCCGGGTGGTCACAGACGCTGCTGCTGTCGCCATCGCCGAAATCCCACACACACGTGTCGTAATCGCCGCTGGAGGTGTTGGTAAAAACGAGCGTCAACGGCGCGAGGCCCTCGGTGATGGTGGCGGTGAAACCTGCCTCCACCGCCTCGTAAGTGGTGACGTAGTTGAGGCGCTTCCGGGTATCCACGCCGCCCGTGCCGCTGACCGTGAGGGTGACCGTGTAGGCGCCAACTGACGCATACGTGTAAGCAGGATCGTCGCAATCGCTGCTG
>DAOTTX010000312.1:0-2430 GCA_034437515.1 Anaerolineae bacterium | reverse complement strand
GTGCGCTCATCAGCGTAGATGTGTTTGTAATCATCCACCCAATACAGCGCATCAGTCAGCGGATACCCTAGCGCCTCGACTGTATTGATCGTATCCCCCCACTGTGCGGGTGGGCTGTCGCGTTCAAAGCGCCCGTAAAGGCTGCTCATCAACGCTGCCAGTTCGGACTTGCCGCTGCCGTAAGTTCCAGCGAGATGCAGTGCGGGACGCATGGCCGAGGGCGGGAAGAAGCGTTGCAAAACGGGCAGCATGGCGAAGGCGATACAAGCAGGCGCGATGTCAGGCGGAAACACGGCAGTCATCGCATCGAAAGCGTCTCGCGCCTCGTTCCAGGTGCAGGCTTGCACGCCATAATCGCGCAGGCGACTGGACAGCTCAACCTCCGGCGGCTCGCTCAGCTTGCCCTTGGCGGTGATGCAGTCGGCAGGTGTCAGGTAGACCCACCTGCCTTCCAACTGCGTCCAGCCCATGAAACGATAGGTTTCACGCACCGGATAGCTGCCCGATAACGCCAGAATCGCCGGTGTCAGGTGCTTGTTCATGCCAGCGCGAACGGTGAACGTCTCGCCAGCATTGGCGGCGAAGAATCGTTGCAGCGCGTTGGGATCGCCGAACAACTCGGAGGGCACATCAAGCGTTTCCTGATGCCCGTGCCCCTCAACTTCGACCCGTGCGACACGCTCACGCTTGCCATCGTCATCCAGCCGGTTGACCCGTTCCAGAATGCGAGCCTGCCACGACGCGATGATCTTCTGGATCGTGCCGCGATGGGTGTGCTTGCGGTAGATCATGTGCCCTTCGTGTTCGATATACTCTTCGGTATCGACCACCGCTGCCCGCTGCTCGCGTTCCAGTTCGCGGCGCTTCTCCTTATACAGCTTGTCAATATCGCTGATCTTCAGACCATCCCCGGTCAAAGCCTTGAATTTCTCGCGTTGTTCCGCCCACTCGACGGCGTTTAGATGAGCGCAGGCTTCGACCGCTTCGATGATCTCTGCGGTAGATGGACGCTCGACCGATTTCTGCCGCGTGTCGTAGCGATCCACCAGTTGGCTGACGTGCGCCTCCGCGACCTGCCTCCGCGACTGGATCGGCTCTCTGGGTGGCTGGCTGAAGGCGCTGGCGATGGTCGCTCTGGCTTCCTTCTCCCTTGCATTGGGGTTCTCGCTGCCATTTCCATCGGCGACGTAGCGGCTGACCAGTTCGCGCTCGGCATCGGACTGGCTGTGCCCGGCATCCCGAAGCTGGCAAGCAGCAGCGAACAGTTCGTGGTTGCGGTTGCCATTGGCTGCACCGGATGCGAGATAGCTTTCGGTACGCGGTGGCAGTGGTGCATTGCCGTTGAGCGTTACCACGTTCAGACCACCAATGCGTTCCACCTTCGGGCGTGGTTGGACTTCCAGCCAGTCGAAGCAGGCAAAGGGATAACGCCGATCTCGATGCCAGTCGGTGATTTGCACCTGTGCGCCGTCGCGGTCGGGCTTGGTGTTGATGCTACCCGGTAGCCGCATGACTGAAGCGACAGACTTGACATAGCCCTCATCGCCGCCGAGCGCGGAGAACAAGCCCTGCATGACGCGACCGATTTTCTGTTTGTTCTCCTCGTCGAGCTGCAACGACTCATCCAACAGCCAGTAGCCGTGCCAGCCGCCTCCGCTGCTGACAATGACTGACGGTGGTGGGTGGAATGCTTGTAGGCGTTCCAGATCGCGCTGGCGGTTCTCATCCGGGCCGTCGATGTCGATCCAGAGTGCAGGCAGCAGTGCCGCCGATGCCGCATTGCCCTTCTTCTGCGAGCGCAGGCAGGGTGCGAAGTACACGCCATAGCCCTCGCCGTTGAGCCTGTCCGCCTGTTGCAGCACGGCTTCGCGCTGTTTAGCATTCCCGATCTGCGTCCACAGCACCCGCACTTCACCCGTTCCCGGATGGATGCAGCGCAGTTCCAGCCACAGATCAGCCAGTGGTTGCGGGTACAAAGCAGAGAGGAAAGCCTCCCTGCCCGCGTTTTCGTCGTTGGTCGATTCATGTTTCTGTGTCATACTGTGTGTATTCCTTATCATGTCACACAGGGGTCAGCAGCGCGTGCGTTTGGCGACGAGATGCGCTTCCGGCTCCTGTGTGCGTTATGGTTAAAAGTCAATGTCCGGCGTCGGACGTAGATCGTCCTCACGTTTCGGACTGCGTGCTTCCTGTTTGAGCAGGTCTTTCAACTGCTCGGCCAGACGTTCAGCTTCTTCATGATCCAGATCGGGCTGGACAGGTCGAAATTGCAATCGCTTCTTGCCCTCACGATCTTTGAAGAACCCGTAAACTCCGGCGGCACTCACGCTGTCATCAGTGCGACGCACGCCTACCCAGACCGGCTCGTTGTCCCATAGCCCATGCGCTTCTTCTGCATAGGCGACCTGCTCCTGTTGTTCTCGCACCGCT
>DAOTTX010000311.1:0-3420 GCA_034437515.1 Anaerolineae bacterium | reverse complement strand
TGTGCCCTCGTCGGGCAAAACGCCCTCTGGAATCCTGCACTCCCCGCCAAGACGCCACCAATCGTCGTCACCAACAAAAATCAACGGACCGGTGAGAAATGCGGGCTAGCGTTTCAGCCACCATCGGCAAAGGCCCAGCGGTGGGCGCGGCGGGAGGCCGGGCCGAAAGCATTCACCCGCGATGAAATCCTCCGGCTGCTGGATCACTGCCGTAACGCGAACCTCCGGGCGATGATCCTGCTCGGGATCAACTGCAGCCTGGGATGTGCTCTATCTCACTTTGCGGGCATGGATCCTGCCGTCGAGATTTTCATATCGACCACGGAGGTAGACATAGTCGGCTTGTTCACCATCGAGACCCGTCAGCAGACTCCCGGAAAGCAGGCTCAGAGTGCACTTGGCTTTCAGTGAGATATCGTCGCCCGCCGCCAGGGTCACAGCCGCTACAGTCAAGTCACCATGATCCGACTCCACCTCAATATCGTCATGGCTCGTGATCTGACCGTTGATCATCAGGGAGTCATCGGCATCGATCACGACATCACTGTCATTGGTCGTCAGGCCGAGCGTCATCAGTGAACCGTTGATCGTAATCGTACCCCAGCGGGTGTAGAGGTACATCTCGCCGCCGGCGGTCAGATTCCCGTCGATGATCATGGCACCGCCACTGCGAAGCTCCAGATCATCACCCGCCGTGACATCGCCAACAACACGCATCGTACTCCACTCGCTTTCGATGTAGACGTCGTCTTCCGCGGTGATCGTTCCGCTGGTGGTCACGGAATAGCCAGCCTCAATGTAGACATCGGCAGAGTTGTACTGCCCGTCGCCGGCGTACAGGTCGCCAAGCAGCGTCACCCGGCCCCAATCGCTGTCGATCTCCAGATCATGACCAGCCGTCAGGGCCGCCTCGGCCGAGGTCGTCAGGTCGCTGCCCGCCTGGATCTGCAGGTCTTCGCCAGCCGTGATGGCTGCGTTGATCGTCACCGTGCTGCTGTCGCTCTCGATGTCGATCCACTCCCCGGCCGTGATCGTCGCGTCGATGACCACCGCCTCTTCGGCGTCGATCCGCAGCGTCTCCGCCGCCGTCTCGGCCGCGTTGACCCACACGCTCGACCACTTCGAGCGAATCTTGACATCGTCTTCCGCCGTCAGGCGGCCGTGGATTTCAATCGCATCACCCGACGTCAGGTACACGTCCGCCGAGCAGTACTGCCCGTCGCCGGCGTACAGGTCGCCAAGCAGCGTCACCCGGCCCCAATCGCTGTCGATCTCCAGATCATGACCAGCCGTCAGGGACGCCTCGGCCGAGGTCGTCAGGTCGCCGCCCGTCTTGATCCGAAGATCCTCATCGGCAATGATCGCCGCGGTGATGCTCACAGGGCCGTCATTGGCGTCGATATCCACATCGCCCTGCCCCGCCGTGACACTCGCGTCAATCGTCATGCGGTCGTGGGCATGCAGGTCAACATCCTCACCGGCAATCAAAGAGCCGGCTATCGCGATGTGATCGTGGGCGTGGAACTCAATGTCATCGTTGGCAATCACTACGCAGGCATCGCCGTTATATCTCTCCGTCAGAACCAGAATTTCATCGTTGGCGTGCAGTTTGACATCGTCATAACGGTCGCTGTTCCTGCCAGCCTCAATGTGCTCAACCGCAATTCCATCCCACTGACTCTGCAGGTCAATATCGCCATCCGCCGTCACCACATATGTTGCCGTGACGCCTTCCTTAGCCTTGATCACCACATCGCCTTCGACCCATACCCACAGCTGGATGTCATCTCGCAGGTTCGTCACCCGAAGGTCCCGGCCGGTATCTTCATGATATTCATTCACATCAATTTCCATATCCCGCGGATCACCCTTCTTTCGCCACCATCCACCACGGGCGGAATACACCTCGTTACGGGCATAAACCAAGGCCGTTGCTGCAACCAGATCATCCGCGTCGTCCGCTGCTTCCACCTCACGGATGTCGTCAGCCGCACTAAGACCAATCTGGCCGTAGGCAGTGCCCACTTCAATCCGGTCGACCAGAATGTCGCCCGCACGGGTCAGGATCAGCACATCATTCCCTTCCGCATCCGTTTGGCTCGCCAGATACGTCGCCGTCACCTCATCGTCGGCCATTATCCGAATGACGCCGTCGGCATTCGTAACCCGATTGAGAACGATCGAGTCAACCTCATCCACCTCCAGGATGCCACTGCCGGTCACCGCCGCATTCAACACATCCACCTCGGTCTGCAACATCATGCCCGCACCCGCACTGGCAGTAAGTACCGCCGAGGTCAATGGCGTATCGCTTCGCATCCAGATCGCTCCACCGGCGTCAATATCAATCGACCCATCCGTCGCCGTCGAAACAACCGTGCCGAGAATCGTCATGTCCTGCCCCACGGAAATGATCAGGTCCGTCGCCGTCAGGCTGCCTGTCTCAGACACCATCAAATCATCACCAGCCGATACCGTCAGTGCTTCACCTGCCGAGGCACCGCCGATGACAGTCAACGTCCCACCGACAGTCAGGCCAAGATCAGTGCCCGCTGTGATATGACCGATCAACTCCAGATCTCCATCCACGGCAAACTCACCACTGCCGCCAAATCCGGTCGTCCCCAGAACTGTCATTCCTTCGCCAACCAGGATATGAAGACTGCCATCGGCCAACAACTCACCCGTCTCCGTTAACAGGAACCAATCTGCCGAATCCAGAGTCATATCCCCACCGCTGTGAGCCGTGCCGCTGATCGTCAGATCATCCTCGACAGCAACCACAAGATCACCTTGGATCGCATCGACCGTACCGCTGATGGCCGTGATGCCCGAAGCCGTGATCGTCGTGTCCGTAGCAGCCGAGACGCTGCCGGCGATGGTCAGGTCGGCCGTGGTCATGTTGACGGCGGCATCGCTGCTGATCGTGCCGTCAACCACCGTCGCTGCCGAGGTGATCGTTGTCGCACCGCCAGCCGAGATCGTGCCGGCCACGTCCAGGCTATCCGTCGTCAGCGAGGCTGCATCAGCCACCGTCACGTCGCCGGCGATGGTCGTCGCCGCGGCATCGAGCGTCATGCTGCCAGCCGTGATCGTCCCGGCGAGGTCGGTCATCGCGGAGGTCACATCCAGGCTGCCCGTTGCCGTCAGCGTGCCGCTGAGCGTCAGGTCGCCGGAGGTGATCGTCGTGTCCACACCGCTGATGCTGCCGGCGATGGTCAGGTCGGCCGTGGTCATGCTGACGGCTGCGTCGCTGCTGATCGTGCCGTCAACCACCGTCGCTGCCGAGGTGATCGTCGTCGCACCGCCGGCCGAGATCGTGCCGGCCACGTCCAGGCTATCCGTCGTCAGCGAGGCTGCATCAGCCACCGTCACGTCGCCGGCGATGGTCGTCGCCGCGGCATCGAGCGTCATGCTGCC
>DAOTTX010000310.1:0-1581 GCA_034437515.1 Anaerolineae bacterium | reverse complement strand
AGCACCGCTGGTGGTCACGCACGCCGATGTCCACGCCATTTGCCCCTCAACGCGCAATCTCACTGACGAGCAGATCGATACCATTGCGAACTCCGGCGGGGTGATCGGGGTCAACTTCGAGACGCTCAACACCCATCCACAGTCCCGCATTGACCATGACGTGCCCGTCACGCAGGTCACGGCCCACATAGACTATATCGCGCAGCGCGTCGGGATCGAACATGTGGCGTTCGGTTCGGACTTCGACGGTGCCGACATGCCTGACTCAATTCGAGATGTGATGGGTCTGCAAAACGTGGTCGCTGCATTGGAACAGCATGGATACTCTCAGACGGATGTCGAGAAGATTGCCTGCAAGAACTGGTTGCGTGTCATTGAGGCGACGTGGTGCTAGACAAACGCCAATACATCGCACAAGCTGTTTAAGGGCGTGGCTTGTTGTAGACCAGAGAACGAACCGTTAACCGAGGAACAAAAATTGCGCATGAATAGGTCTCACATCACTGATATGCAGCCCCACTACTGGCATGAGGTTGCTGAGATTTACCGGGAAGGCATTCAAACCGGGCAAGCGACCTTTGAAACGACGGTGCCAACCTGGGCAGACTGGGATCAAGCGCATCTAACGACCTGCCGGTTAGTGGCCATTGCAGGCGAACATGTCAGGGGATGGGCGGCACTGTCGCCTGTATCTGGACGCTGTGTGTATGCAGGTGTAGCCGAGGTAAGTGTTTACGTGGCGACGGCAGCACGTAGACAGGGCATTGGCAAGGCGCTGTTAACAACGCTTGTTGAGGCCGCTGAGGCTAATGGTATCTGGACGCTGCAAGCGGGTATCTTTCGCGAAAACGAATCCAGTATATCGCTCCATGATGCATGTGGTTTTCGAGAAGTTGGCTATCGTGAACGGCTTGGCCAGCTCCATGGAGTGTGGCGCGATGTCATTCTTATGGAGCGTCGTAGTTCAATTGTCGGGCTATGAGCTATACGATTATTCGCGGTGACCTGCTGATCGTTTAGAAGTAAACGAGGCAGCCGCGTTTCTCAAGCCACTGTACCGAGGTGGCAAGCATCGTCAGGTTCGGATTCCAGCGCAGGTCCAGTTTTTCCAGGCTTTCCAGTGCGAGAACTGCTTCAGGCAGGCGCTCAAGACGATTGGCACGCAAATCGAGATGGCGCAGGGCAGTTAGTTTCTGGATAGCGTCTGGCAGGACAGTAAGCCGGCACCCGCGCAGCGACAGCGTCCGCAATGATGACAGCTCGCCGATAGCATCCGGCAGGGTACGGATATGCGTGTTATCCAGATGCAGTTCGCGCAGATTCGCCAACTCTCCAATTGAATCCGGCAAGGTATCCAGCGGGTTGTCATAAAGGCGCAGTTCGACCAGCGCCGCCATGCGTCCAATCGCATCCGGTAATGTCGCCAGGTGATTGTGACTCACATTCAAATAGCGCAGCCGTGTGAGATGGGTCAGAGCATCCGGCAGTCTATTCAGATAATTATGGCTGAGGTAGAGGAAATCGGTGAGCATGGGTAAGTCCCCGATGGCTTCCGGCAGCGCAGTGGACTGGTTGTGTCCC
>DAOTTX010000309.1:0-37386 GCA_034437515.1 Anaerolineae bacterium | reverse complement strand
TCCCCCAGCCCCTTCTCCCGAACGCTACGCTGGGAGAAGGGGAGAAAAGTCCCTCTCCTAGCCGCGAAGCGGCGGTCGGGAGAGGGATTTAGGGTGAGGGCAAGGGTAAATTCCACATTTCCACCAAAAACGTTAGAATGAGTAATTTTGTACTTGATTTATAATAGCGGTGACTTTTCCATCTCGGCGTAGTCACAGGCGAGTTCACGCCAGGCCCTTCCGAGGCGCTTAAAGCCTTCTTCGATGCGCTCCGGTGGGTGTGAGCCATAATTCACCCGGATGCGATAGTTCCCGTCACCATTGGTGTAAAACACGTTGCCAATCGCATACGCTACGCCTTGCTGAACGGCAGAGACATAAAGTTCAGCAGCGGTAGGCCCATTATGTGGCAGTTCTGCCCAGATGCACAACCCGCCGACCGGGACGTTCCAGCGGGTGCCGGGCGGGAAGTACGTTTCGGCGGCGGCGAGGGCGGCATCCCGTCGCCGCTGGAGTTCGCGGTTGTTCCGTTCGATCTGCCCGGCCAGCACACCGCGCTCCAACATCATGTGGATGACGCGCTGGTTGAGTGCCGAGGTCGAAATGTCGGCGGCCTGTTTGACGCGCACCAACCGCTGATAATGTCCGCTGGTGGTGATGAGGTAGCCGATACGCATCCCCGGTAGCAGCATCTTGGTGAAGCCGCTGGCGTGGATGACGATGCCTTTCTCGTCTAACGCTTTGAGCGGCGGTACCGGCTCGTCCTCGAAACGGAACTCGTGATAGACCGCATCTTCGAGCACGGGTACGCCATGCTCGTTGGCGAGGTTGATGAGTTGGCGGCGGCGGTGCAGCGGCATCACATGCCCGGTCGGGTTCTGGAAGGTCGGCATGACATAGATCAGCCGGGGGTTGTTGTCGATCAGATAATTTTCTAAGTGATCCAAACGGATGCCCTCCTCATCGGTGGGGATGCCGTGCAACTGGACGCGCCGCGCCCGTGCAATATCCAACATACCGATGTAAGTCGGGTTTTCCGTGACCAGCGTGTCGCCTTCGGAGAGCAGCGCCTGAATCACCAGATCAAGCGCCTGTTGTGTGCCGCCGGTAATCAAGACGTTGCTAGGGCTGCACCGGATGCCCAACGCGCTGACGTAATCACGCACAGCAGCACGCAGCGGCCCGTAGCCTTCTGGCACTTCGTAATTCAACGCACGAGAGCCGTCCCGGTCAAGCACGGTGTTGATCGCCTCACGTAGATTTTGCATCGGGAAGAACTCCATCGGCGGGGTGGCCTGGCTGAAGCTAATCACACCGGATTTGCGCCCCATACGCATCATATCGCGCAGAGAGTGATCCGGCGCGGTGTTCTCTGTGGTGGTGTTCACGTCGTTGACGGTCTGCGCGGGTTGTTCGGTGTTGGTGTTGTTCTTTGCGACGAACGTCCCCCGCCCGGCGTGTGCGCTCAGGTAGCCTTCCGCACGCAGTTCGGAATAGGCGTTGACCACACTGATGCGGCTGATACCGAGTTGTTGGGCGAGGTCGCGGCTGGCGGGTAAGCGCATCCCGGCGGTGAGGGTGCCGCTTTCGATTCGCATACGGATGGTGCGGATGAGTTGTTTGTAGATCGGCTCTTCCGCGTCACGGTCGAGCGTGACGTTGAGTTGGGGTTGGTTCATCGAAAACCTGCTTCCAAACGCTGAAACGTGGACGCTTATTGTAGCGCAGGTCAGTTAAAATTTGGGTGAGAATACACCAATGCAGACCATATTGGCCTATTGGATCTATCATCATTGTCCTGCGGTTTAGCCTTAGCTACCGCCGCTTGCCGCCGAGGTCTTTCAAATGCCCGGCGAGGATGGGCAGCGCGTGATAGTAGCTGCCGTCACGTTCGATGATGAGATGCTTATCTAGCAACGACCGGACGACCGGGCTATCCGGCGTGATGCTGCGCCCGGTGGTGAGCGCGAGCAACGCGGCCTGCTCATCCGGGCGCAGGCTGTCGAAGATCATCCGGCATTCCTGCCGCACCCCGCGATCACCGAGCAGCAGCTTATAGTAGCCGTCATCGTCTATCGAGCGGTTATCCGCACGCATGGTGGGGACGAACGCCCGGCGCAACAACCCCGCGTGTTTGCCGGAGGCTTGCAGCAACCGCTGGCGGTTCGGCTCCGAGATGTTGAGGCGGTTGCGCACCTCCAACCGGCGGATGGCTTCGCGGGCGCTGGGGTCTTCCAGCAGACCGAGATGATACTGAAAGCCGTTGAACAACTCGACGAAGCCTTCCATAACCATCGCCTCGCCGTTAACCCGGTGTTCGTGGGCGATCTCGACCAGTGGCAGGCGGCTGGTGGTGACGTACATCACCCGACCCTTGAACTCATCACGCAGGCCACGCAACGACTGAAAGAACTCCGGTGGTAGCACGCGCATGAATTCTTCGATTTCGTCGAACAGAAAAACGATGTGCCAGCGCCCCCCCTGCAACAGCACCTCATAGACCGCATCTTCGAGATGCCGGATGCCGGACTGGGCGATCAGATGCAGGTCTTTGAACATATTCCCGTAGAAGTGGCGCACACGGGTGATGAGGTCGTCGTCGTCATCGAGTGTGGGCAGACCGCCGCGTCGTTCCAGGTCGATCAGTTCCCGGCGTAGGCGGCTCAACATGATCTCATAGCCGGGCCAGGCCCCCCCGCCATGCTGGACGGAACCGCCCTGCACGTTGACCATCAAATGCGGGTTGAGCAGCACAAACACAAAATACGGTTCGTTTTCGCCCAGGTAACGCCGTTTGACATCAGTGCTGGTCAGGTGGCGGATGAAGTTGCTTTTCCCGGCGCTACCCACACCGAGGATCTCGCAGAACTCCCCGGCGGTGATACGCCGGAAGACCTCGTTCATATCGCGCTGCTGGTACCATTCCGGCAGCGGTTGTTTCGCACCGGGCATCTTATCGGTCATGGTTCCCCCTTTAATTTGAACGCAAATCTACTCCGGCTGCTTGGGATGATCTTTACGCCCCTGTAACATGGCGAGTTCGGCTTCCAGTTCGGCGCGTTTGCGCTGCGCCGCCTTGTGTGACTCAGCGAGGGCTTCGTGATAGCCGCGCCGCAAATCCTCAACGGAAACGGGCATAAACAGCGCGACCAACACCGCACCCACCGCCGCGCCGAGCGAAAATCCGAGCAGCCAGCTTGCAATCCTGAGCATGTCGTGTCCTTTCGTATCAAACAGCGTGCCTAGTATACCGTATCGCGCTATACTGGTCATCATCACATAAGTGAAGGAGTTGGTTGAGATGGCAAAGCAAATCATTCATACAGATGCAGCACCCGCGCCGATTGGCCCCTATTCGCAGGCCACAGTCGCCAACGGGATAGTGTTCACCGCCGGGCAGGTCGGGCTGGATACCGCCGGGACGATGGCAACTGGCATCGACGGGCAGACGCGGCAAGCACTCATCAACATCAAAGCCGTACTGGAGGCGGCCGGCTCGTCGATGGAAAATGTGCTCAAGATGACGATCTACCTGCAACACATGAACGACTTCAGCGCGATGAACAAGGTCTATGCGGAGTTCTTCACCGATGATCCCCCGGCGCGGTCGGCGTTTCAAGTCGCCAAGCTCCCGGTGGATGCAATGATCGAGATCGAAGCGGTGGCGGTGGTCGGTTAGGCGTGAACGGCGACTCGACGCATCCAGAAACACAGGCCATCCACGCGGCAGGGGGTGTTGATCCGTCAACAGGTGCGGTCGTGCATCCCCTGCACCTGACCACCACCTACGAACGCGCCGCCGACGGCAGCTACCCGCACGGATTCGATTATGTGCGGTCGGGCAACCCGAACCGGCTCGCGCTGGAAGCGGCGTTGGCAACGCTGGAGGGCGGCGCGGCGACGGCGGCCTTCGCCTCCGGTTCAGCGGCGATGATGACACTACTGCAAGCCCTCGCACCCGGTGACCATGTGATCGCCCCGACCGTGATCTACTACGGTGTGCGGGTGATGCTGACCGATGTGTTCACACCCTGGGGGCTAAAAGTCAGCTTCGTGGATATGACCGATCTCGACGCCGTCCGTGCTGCTTTACGCCCGGAAACGCGCCTCGTCATCGTCGAATCGCCCTCGAACCCCATGCTCGAAGTCACCGACATCGAAGCCGTAAGTGCGCTGGCGCACACGCACGACGCCGCGCTCATCTGTGATAACACCATCGCCACGCCAGTTTACCAGCAACCGCTCAAGCACGGCGCGGATCTGGTCATCCACGCGACGACCAAATATCTCAACGGACACAGCGACGTGCTCGGCGGGGCGATCATCGCCGCTGACGCCGCGCAGCCGTTGTTCCAGCGGTTGCGTCAGTTACAAAAGTTGTGCGGGGCGGTGCCGTCACCGTTCGACTGCTGGCTGACGCTGCGCGGCCTGCAAACGCTGCCCTATCGCATGGCAGCGCATCAAGCCAACGCCCGGCAGATCGTCGCGTTTCTGGGCGAGCATCCGCGTGTGGAGCGGGTGCTGTACCCCGGCTTTGGGGCGCTGCTCTCTATTCTCGTCGCCGGTGACGAGGCCGACGCGCTGGCGGTCGCCGCGAAAGTGCATCTGTTCACCCGTGCCACCAGCTTCGGCGGCACGCATAGCCTCATTGAGCATCGCGCCTCCATCGAGGCACCGGGGACGCGCACCCCGCGCAATCTGCTGCGCCTTTCGGTCGGTCTAGAACACGCCGACGATCTAATCGCCGATCTCACACAAGCATTGGAGGCATAGATCAGCCGAGCGTTGAAAACGCCGACTACGTGGTGCCTGTCCACTAAAGAGACGGTCACGCTTGCATAAGGTGCGTAGCGGTTAAAGCGACGATTGCTCATCGCGTCACGACAAGACGGCGGGCAGTCCGTCGAAAATCTCTAGCGAGGTCAAAGCGCACCGGGCGCTTTCCGACCACGAACATAAAACTTTATGGAGCATCATCATAAGAAATGTTAAGATACGGCATAGTAAAGTTAGCTTGTGGAGTTGTGTTATGCGGGAAGCCATCAGCATAGAAAATGCGATTGTACTTAACGAATTAGGCGCGGTAAAAGCCGGGTGGATCACCCAGGTGGCGTGGTCACCGAGTGGGTTGATGACCGCCATCGCCGGCGCAGACGGCACACGCCTCTATGTCGGGACGTTCGGCGGTAAGCCGACTCACATTCTAAGTGGGCATGGTGGGCATGTAAAAGCCATCGCCTTCAACCCAAACAGCGCGTTGCTGGCCTCGGTCGCCTCGGATACAACCGTCAAGCTGTGGGACATCAGCGACCCGGAAAACAACCCGCGCGAACTGGCGACCCTGACCGGTCATACCGACTCGATTGACGCCGTCACCTTCCGACCGGACGGCAGCACATTAGCCACCGGCAGTGCCGATGGCAGCATCCAACTGTGGGAGATGGAAAACGGCAACCCGACCTTCACGCTCAAAGGCCACGAACGCGAGGTCACCGGGTTGGCCTATGCCCTCGCCGGTAACGTGTTGGTTTCCGGTAGCTGGGATGGAACCGTGCGCCTGTGGGATGCGCAAAGCGAGACACAAGGCACCGTGCTTGGCTACCACGATGACTGGGTGCGAGAGGTCGTCGTTAGTCCGGCGGGAACGATGGTCGCCTCCGCCAGCAAGGACGCCACTGTACGCCTGTGGGACGCGCACTCCGGAGAGGCTTACGCCAGCATCTACGCACACGAAGGGGGCGTGGACTGCGTCGCCTTTAGCCCAGATGGATCGCTCATCGCTACCGGAGGGCGCGACCATAAGGTGCGGGTGTGGGGCACACAGGATGTGTTGATGAACAAGCGCATCACGCCGGATCAAGCCCTGGCCCGTATCGACATCCACCAGAAGCCGGTGATGAGCGTGGCCTTTAACCCGGCGGGGACGCTGCTCACCACCGCCAGTGGTGATAACACCGTGCGCTTGTGGGGGATCGGCTAACCGTGCATCGACACGATGGCGACGGTCACGTTATCCTGTGCGCCGTTGTCATTGGCGATTTCCACCAGGCGATCACAGGCGGCCTGCGGTGTGGCGGCTTCGGCGACGGTTTGATGGATAACGTCGTCTTTGATCTCACCCGTTAGGCCGTCACTACACAACAACAGACGCACACCCGGTTTAAACCGTCGCGTCAGTTTATCCACCTCGACGGTCTCCGCGATGCCAAGCGCCTTATAAATCTTATTCGCCTGCCCGGATTGCTCGGCTTCCTCGGCGGTCATCGTGCCCATTTTAACCAATTGATTGACGAAACTGTGGTCTTCGGTGATCTGTTCGATCTCGTCATCGGTGACGAGATAAGCGCGGCTGTCGCCGACGTGCGCGATGTAGGCGAGGTTGCCCATCACCACCGCCGCCGTGATGGTCGTGCCGCCATCCGGCACTTTGCGGTTGATCTCGTCGTTGGCGGCTTCAATCGCCGATTCCATCACCTCACCGATGGGTAGTTGGAAGTCCTCATCATCGCTGGTAAACAAACGCAGGTACACCCGGCGCACCACCTCATCGACCAGCAGTTCGACGGCGGCGGCGGATGCCTTCTCACCGTTCATATGCCCGCCCATGCCATCCGCGACGGCGAACAAACCGAACGGTGGACGGTTGTTATCATTTGAAATCCCGGAGAAAAACGCGACGACCGCATCCTCGTTGTTTTCACGCACCTGACCGGGGTCAGACGCATAGCCAAAGGTGATCGGCATTGCCATAAATGCACTCTTTTACCTTGATTGTCGATTAACATTTCAAATTATATCACGTTATATCACAGAATTTTGGGGCTGGAAGTGTCGCGGTTTTAACCGCTGTAGACGAATACTCATTGCATGTTGAAAGTTACCTCTCGATCCTTGCCTTTCGGCAGTTATGTTCTCCTAGAAAGTGTTATCGACTGGTTTGGTAGCAACGGCACTGGCTACGGGTGCTGATGGGGACTTCACAAGCCGGGCGTGGTTGGTCATAATGCAGGTATCTTTAACACACGTCAAAGGACACATGCCATGCCCAAAATTACCATGATCGGTGCGGGCAGCACCGTCTTTACTAAAAATCTCATCGGGGACATCCTCAGCTTCTCCGAACTGAAAGACGCGACCATCAGCCTGATGGACATCGACGCTGAGCGGCTGCGCACCTCAAAGATCGTCGCCGAGCGGCTGGTCAAGTCACTGGATGCTAACGCCACCATCGAAACCACCACCGACCGGCGCGAAGCACTCACCGGCGCGGATTACGTCATCTGCATGATTCAAGTCGCGGGGTACAAACCCGGCACGCTGATCGACTTCGAGATTCCCAAAGAGTATGGCCTGCGTCAGACCATCGCGGATACGCTCGGCATCGGTGGCATCATGCGCGGCCTGCGGACGATCCCTGTGTTGATCGACATCTGCCGCGATATGGAGCAGCTCTGCCCGGATGCGCTGTTCCTCAACTACGTCAACCCGATGTGCATGAACCAATGGGCGCTTGACCGCGCCACAAGCATCCGCACGGTGGGGCTGTGCCACAGCGTCCCGCATACCGCCGGGGAACTCGCCGCCGACATTGGTGTGCCGGTCGAGAATGTGACCTATCACGTCGCGGGGATCAACCATGTGGCGTTCTTCCTCAAGTACGCGCACAAACACACCGGCGAAGACCTCTATCCACGCATCCAACAGGTGATCGACGAGGGGCGTGTGCCAGAAACCAACCGCGTGCGCTACGATATGTTCCAGCGGCTAGGCTATTTCGTCACCGAGAGCAGCGAGCACTTCAGCGAATACGTGCCCTGGTTCATCAAACACGACCACCCCGACCTGATCGACCGTTATAACATCCCGCTGGACGAATACATCCGGCGCTGCGAAAATCAGATCGCCGACTGGGAAGGGCTGCGCGGACGCCTCGAAAGCGACGACGCCCCGCTGGAAGTCGAGCGCAGTGTCGAATACGGCTCGCTCATCATCCACAGTATGGAAACGGACACGCCGCGCACGGTCTACGGTAACGTGCCCAACAACGGCATTATCGACAATCTGCCGGACGGCTGCTGTGTGGAAGTCCCCTGTCTGGTCGATCAAAACGGGGTGCAGCCGACCAGAATCGGGGCACTGCCGCCCCAGCTCGCCGCGCTGATGCAGACCAACATCAACGTGCAATCGCTGACCGTCGAGGCCGCGCTGACCTGTCGCAAAGACCACATCTACCACGCCGCCATGCTCGACCCACACACCGCCGCCGAACTCACGCTGGATCAAATCTATGCGCTGGTGGATGACCTCATTGCCGCGCACGGCGAGTGGCTGCCAGCCTATGCTTGAGATGCTCGGCTACATGGATAAGATATGTAGCGGCTAGAGAGACGATTGCTCATCCCGTTACGACAAGTAGCCGCCCGGTTTTGAACCGGCGGCGGGCGGTGCATCGAAAATCTCTAGCACCGGATTTGCGGGTAATATTTAGCGCAACCGGGTGCGGTTTAAACGTCGGACGTAGGTCACGTTGAGGTGAATCAAAACACGGGCTGGATGTTTACCCGGCCCGTGCTGTGTAATCGGTGTTTGAACGCCGACCTACTCCATTGGGTGATCGCCGCTTGCGTCCTCGTACTGCTCACTATGCGGGATCTCGTAATAGTCGGTGGTGGCGTTCTCGTGCCGCTCGAACACCAACTCTCCGTTGAGTTCGTCGATCACGATCAAGTCACCGGGGTGGAAGTCCCGGCGTAGCAAGCGCACACTCAGCGGATTTTCCACATACCGCTGGACGGTGCGGCGCAGCGGACGTGCCCCGAATTGACGATCATAGCCGGTGTGCGCCAGCCAATGCCGGGCCGGTTCGGTCAGGTGCAGGTGGATGCCACCTTCCGCCAGCCTTCCGGCAATGCCGTGCATCTGAAGATCGACGATTTGCTCGACGTCCTCTACCTCCAACGGACTGAAGATGATGATCTCGTCGATGCGGTTCAAGAACTCCGGACGGAAGGTGTCTCGCATGGCCTTCTCGATCTTCTGGTGATCGGCGACCGCGTCCTGATCGTCCGCACGCACGAAGCCGAGCGCCCCGCCTTTACTGGTGAATTCCGTGCCGAGGTTGCTGGTCATGATGACGACCGTGTTACGGAAGTCCACCACACGACCCTGCCCATCGGTCAGGCGTCCATCTTCGAGGATTTGCAGCAGCGCGTTCCAGATATCGGGGTGCGCCTTCTCGATCTCATCGAACAGAATGACGCGATAGGGACGACGGCGCACGGCTTCGGTCAACTGACCGCCCTGCTCGTATCCCACGTATCCCGGCGGCGCACCGAACAAACGACTGGCGGTGTGCTGTTCGCGGTATTCGCTCATATCAATGCGGATGAGCGATTCTTCGTCGTCGAACATGAACTCGGCGAGTGCCTTCGCCAGTTCGGTCTTACCGACACCGCTGCTCCCCAGGAAGATAAACGATCCGATAGGACGCTTGGGGTCTTTCAAGCCGCTACGAGCGCGGCGAATAGCGTCAGAGAGCGCGGCAACGGCCTTATTCTGCCCGATGACGCGACCGTGCAGGGCTTCTTCCATGCGCAGCAACTTCTCGGACTCAGTCTCCATCATCTGGCTGACCGGGATGCCCGTCCACTGATGAACCACACCGGCGATGTCGTCGGCGCTGACCACTTCATCCAGCGTGTTTTCCTGTTGCCACAGGTAACGTTCTTGTTCGTACTCCTCCTTGAGATGAATACGTTGCATCTTAAACTCGGCGGCGCGTTCGTAGTTGCGAGCCATGCCGGCGGCTTCTTCTTCAATAGAGAGGCGGGTAATGGCCTCTTTCATTTCCTTGAGGCGCGGCGGCATACTGTAAAGCGCGACCCGCAACTTGGCGGCGGCCTCGTCCAACAGGTCGATGGCCTTGTCCGGCAAGCGGCGACCGGTTACATACCGGTCGGAGAGCCGCACGGCAGCCTCAATGGCGTCATCGGCGATGGTGACGTTATGGTGCGCTTCGTAACGGTCACGCAGGCCGTAAAGCATCTCGACGCTGTCCTCGACGTTCGGTTCTTCGACGTAGACCCCGGCGAAGCGGCGGTCAAGGGCGCTGTCCTTCTCAATGTACTGGCGGTATTCGTCCAACGTGGTCGCGCCGATGCACTGAAGTTCGCCGCGTGCCAGCGCCGGTTTCATCATGTTCCCGGCGTCCATCGCGCCCCCGGCGGCACCCGCCCCGACGACCTGATGCAACTCGTCGATGAACAGGATGATCTCCCCTTCGGCGCGTTGCACCTCTTCGATGGTGGCCTTCAGACGTTCCTCAAATTCCCCACGAAAGCGGCTACCCGCTAGCATCCCGCTGAGGTCAAGGCTGACCACACGCTTGTTTTGCAGCACTTCGGGGACGTCGTTGTCGGCGATCTTCTGCGCCAATCCTTCGACGATGGCGGTCTTGCCGACCCCGGCTTCACCGATGAGCACGGGGTTGTTCTTCGTCCGGCGAGAAAGCACCTGCGTCACCCGTAGAATTTCGGCGTCACGCCCGATAACCGGGTCGAGCTTGCCTTCAATTGCCATGCGCGTCAGGTCACGGCTGTATTTTTCCAACGTGCGATAGCGGCTCTCGGCTTGCGGGTCGGTGACGCGCTGCCCACCGCGAATCTCTTTGACGGTGTCCATCACGCGGTCGCGGTTCAGGCCGACATCGGCGAGGGTCTTGGCGATGGGGGTGTTGCGTTCGTTCAACACAGAAAGAAAAATATGCTCCGTGCTGATGTAATCATCGCGCAGGCGGTTGGCTTCTTCGTTGGCGAGGTCGATCACGCGCTTCACACGCGGTGTGATGAACACCTGCCCGGTGCCGCCACCGTAGATTGAAGCTTTAGGGCTGGCATGTAAAATCTCATCCAAACGGGAGCGCAGCACACTCACCTCAACACCGAGCCGCTCTAGAATCTGTGGCACGACACCGTCGTTCTGCTCCAACAAGGCCAGAAGAATATGTTCGGTATCCACCTGATTATGCCCGTAGCGTTGGAGGATTTCATAAGCGCGTGCAGCGGCATCCTGTGCGCGTTCGGTAAATCTCTCAAAACGTATCATTTGTTTTCTTTCCCACTCAATCCAACTTCTGAGGTGAACGTACAACTCTATTGTACTCGGATCACCGGATTTGTCATTTCTATTACGAAGATAGGGCTTTGTGCCCCACGATTAAGATCGTAACAGAACAGACGTTAGAATCACGTAGACAGGGCATAAGAGAGGCGTAGATGCCGGTACGTAAGTCCCGTAGATATAACGAAGTCCAAATGGTTTCATGCACTTTCTCAAGGGGTTTTTCATGTATGATTGGTAATAACTGTGTTGAATTGGTTTGGGTGATGCATACAATTTCTACGAATGATTTAAACAATAACAAATTTCGCCTGGTGGATGGACTGACCGGGCTGGTACTGCTGCTGACGGTGGGCGTACTTCTTTTTAATATCCCCGATGGCGACCTCATACAACGCTACGGCGCACAGACCCTCGCCTATCTTGGGTTGACGGGCTTTGTGCTGTTCTTCGGTGTGTGGCTTTCCGAAGGGGAACTCAGCCCGGCGCATGTCATCGGCATGATCGCCCTGCTCTCCCTGCCGGAAGTGGCGCTGCCGTTGACGACCTGGGCGGTGGCAATCGGCGGCGTGTTGGGCACACTTGGCCTGATGTTGCGCCAGCGGGTACGCGGGCAGTTTGTACGCCAGCAACTCACGCGCTTGATCTTCGTGGCGGCACGGGTGACGTTGAGCTTTTACATCGCGGCACAGGTATACGTCGCACTCGATGGTATGTTGCCGCTGACCCTCGACGCCGTGCAAAACGACGCGGCGGTCGTCTTCGCGTTGATCGTCTATACCGTCGTCTATACCACACTTTACTTCACCACCTTCGTGATGGAAACCTACGTGCAGCGTCGCCCGGTGCAGCGCATTCTGCGGACGAACCTGCTGCTAATCACGGTGACGATGCTGCTGCCGGTGCCCTTCGCCGTGTTAAGCGCCCAGACCGGCGAATCGCTCTCACGCCCCAGCCAGTTTATCGGCATTCTGGGTGTGGTGGTGATCGTGGTCGGCCTGCACGCGCTCAGCCGGTCGGAGGCGATGCTGCGCCGTCAGTTGGATGAGATGAGCACACTCTCGGTCGTCTCCAACGCGATGCGCTCTCATTTACAGTTAGACGCGCTGCTGCGCACAATCTATGTGCAGGTGTCGCAGGCGCTGGAAATTGACAATTTCGTCTTCGGGCTGACCGACCGGCGCGGACAGGCCATCGAGTTTCCGTTGATGATCCAACACGGCAAACAGGTCAACAGCGATGCGACCAACCCGATATTGCACTCCGATGGACGGGCATTCATCGAACATGTGCTGCGCTCCGGCTCGCCGCTTTTGATCACGCACAACGTCCAGGCGACGGCGGCAGAGATGAGCCTGCAACCCCCGGCGGAAACCATGCACTCCTGGATGGGAGTGCCGCTCAAGATCGGTGAACGCACCTTCGGTGTGATGGCGGCGACGTCCTACGACCCCAACCACACCTTTGACCGCAGTGACCTGCGCATGTTGAACATCCTGGCGTCGAGTGCCAGTGTCGCCGTCGAGAATGCACAACTCTACCGTGACCAGATCGACCGGGTGGATCAACTCAAGGCGTTGAACAGCGTTTCCGCGTTGTTGAGTGGCACGCTGCTGCCGGAAACGGTGCTGGATACGATCATCTCATCGGCAACGGCGCTTGACCAATCGAACGCGGTCGCGGTTTACCTGCGCCTGGAAGACGAACAGGGTAGCCTGCCGCTGGTGCGTAGCGCGGGGTTATCATCGCATTTCGTCCACTCACCGATAGAACCGCTCTCCACGCCAAATATTAACAATGTTGACCTGATGCCGCTGGCGGTCGAAGACATCCACGACGAACCCCGTCTGAGCCATCAGATCCATCTGCTGCGTGAGGAAAACAAGCAAGCGCTGGTCGAGCTACCGCTGACCATCAACGAACGCTGCCTGGGCATCCTGACCATGTTCTACGATGAGGTGCAGTATTTCGACGGCGAACGGCTGGAGCTACTCGGCACGTTCGCAACACAGGCCGCGCAAGCCATCAAAAATGCCCGTACCTACGCCACCACCGATGAAGCGCGGCAGCGCAGCGCCAACCGGCTGTTGGCGCTGGCGGAAGTCAGCCGTAACCTGACCTCTACGGTCGATCTCAATCGTATTTCGCAGTTGATCCTCAAGAGCGCGGTCGAGGCGACCGGCGCACGCGGCGGCCTGGTCATGTTATACGAAGCTGATGAGCCGATCCCACGTATTTACGCGCAGCAGGGCTACGAGAACGACGACCTGCGCCGTGAAGAACTCGCCAGCGGTGTCAGCGGTGATGTGCTGCGCAACGGCGACTTACGACTGATCGAAGACTTCGCCCGCACAGACGGCGGCGGTGTGCCGTCCAAACCCTCCACGCGCTCTCAGTTGAGCGTGCCCGTACAGCGCGGGGAGGAAATCATCGGTGTCGTCACCCTGACCAGCGACCGCATCAGCGACTTCAGCAATCAAGATAGCCAGTTCGTCACACAGGTTGCCGACCATGCCGTTATCGCCATCGACAACGCCCGCTTATTCGCCCGCATCACCGAAGGGCGTGACCGGCTGCAAGTCATCCTCAACACGATGGACGAGGCCATCGTGCTGATTAACTCCAACGGTGAGATCGCGCTGGCGAACTTCCGTGTTGATATGCTCGGTTTAGAAGTCGATCAACTTCAAGGGCATAAAATTAACGAAATCGCCGAAGGGGGCTTCGCGGAGCGGCTCGGGTTTAAATCTGACCGGGATCTAGCCCGGTTCGTTGAAGACCTGGGTGTGCCGGGGACGTGGAAGAACCAACCGCCCCATACCTACGTCTATCAGGATAACGGCACCGCGTTGTACGTCCAACGCTATGTCATCCCGGTGCCCGATGAGCAGGGGCAGACGATGGGGGCGTTGTTGGTCTTCTACAACAAGACCGAAGAATACGAACTCAACCGCACCCGCGAAGAACTCTCTCGCATGATTGTGCATGACCTGCGCAGCCCGTTGACGGCGGTGACCACCAGCATCAAGCTGCTACGCGACCTCGTGCCGAAGGACAGCGATTATTATTCCATCGTTGAAACCACGACGGATGCCAGCCGCAGCGCCATCCGCAAACTGCTGGCACGGGTGGATAACCTGTTGGATATTTCCAAGATGGAAAGCGGCAAACTGGAAATCGAAACCGAGGTCGTAGAATTGGCAACCTTGGTGGATAGCGTGTGCATCGAACTGAGTCCACTCGCGCACGAACTTGAGATCAGCATCGAAGCTGAAATCCCCGACTCGCTGCCGCTGCTGAGCATCGACGCGGACAAGGTCGAACGGCTGGTTACCAACCTGGTCGATAACGCGCTCAAATACAGCCCGGCCAACGGGCATGTCGTCATACAGACGAACCAGAACGCGGCAGCACCCGATTACATCCGTGTCGATGTGATCGACAACGGCCCCGGTGTGCCGGACGAATACAAAGAAAACTTATTCGAGCAGTTCGTACAGGTCAAAGGACGGCAGAAAGTCCGGCGTGGGGTCGGGTTGGGGCTGGCGTTCTGTAAGCTGGTCGCAGAAGCACACGGCGGCAAAATCTGGATTGAGGACAACCCCGCTGGCGGCAGCATCTTCGCGTTTACCCTGCCGGTGGCCCCGGTGCCGGTCGATGACCCTCGCTTCGAGGAGGGCAACCACGCCTCGTAACCGCACCCTGACGCCGTTGTGTCGTCTAATCGTCGGGTAGGCGACTTGGAAAGTTTGCGCTTTCGCCGTATATTGGAGTCAGGGTACTGTAATAATCAGCAAGGGAACTCATGGCACGGATAATCGCCTTCATTATGATTCTGGCGTTTGCGGTAACGCTCACCGCACAGGATGACGACGCTGAAGCACCAAATTACCGCGTGGATGTGCTTGGCTACACAGTCAACGCGGATAACACTGAGGTCATCGTCAACTATTCGCTGTATAACAGCGGCGGCAACGCCACCGAAGAAGCCAGCGTCAGGCTCGTCCGGTTGAACAATGGGGAAGAGATCGCCACCGCCAGCGTTGACCCCATCCCCGGCAACGGCGGCAACCGTGACGACCTCTCACTACGCTTCCCGGTGACGCTGTTTGAACCGGGCGAGAACCTGTTCCTCAGTGTGATCGTCGAGATCGACGAAGAAGACCCGCTCGATACGTCAAACAACAGCGCCACAGAAACCATCACCATCCCCGATTATGACCCGGCGGCGGTCGAGGCCGCGCAGCAAACCACCGAGGACGAGCCGACGACGCAACCGGCGACCAGCGAAGACGAGTCCGGCGTTCTGGATGATTTGCCGGTAGAGGTTGATCTGTGGTGGCTTGACCTGCCGGTAGAAACCAACAACCCCCGACACATCGCGCTGATCGCCGGGTTCATCACCGTGCTGATGCTGGTCGCGCTGATTATCAAGATCATTCTGCGTCTGTTCCGGCGGTCGCCGAGCTTTGGCAACTGGCAACCGCCGTATGCCACCATGCCCCCCCTCGATCCTAACTCGACGTTGGGCCGGCGGCAGTCCTGGCAGCAGCACGCACAGAACAACATCGTCCCGGTGCCCTGCCAGCGTGGGGTGATCCATCCACGTAAGGCACTTTATGGCATGGACGGCGATTATCTTTCCGGCTGGCGCATCATCGCCGTGCGGATGACACAGTATGATATGTACGGGCGTGTCTCGCGCAGTCAGGTGCTAGCAAGCGGCGGGATGGTCAAGCGGTTGACGGGGACGGCACAGCGCAACCACAAGCTGAACGCCGACAAGATCGCCAGGCGGGTGCGCCCGGTGGCAAAGAAGCTTGCCCGGCAGTTCAAGAAGAAGATCACCAAGCGCAGCGCCATGCTGCCCATCGCGTTAGATGTTCGGTTGCGCGGGCGGCACGGCGAGGTACGCATTATCTTTGAACTTTATGACTGTGATAACGGCGTCCCACGTCGCATCGACTATTGGGAGCCGGAGATGACCGTCGTCGGCAAGACCATCTACGAGAGCTTTACCTACACCATCTACGGGCAAAGCGGCAACGAGAGTTACAACGAGTTCCGCAAGCGACTGCCGCAAGACATCGAACGGGTGCTGACCGAGATGCTGCGTGCGCCCGTCAGCGCGGACGCACAACAGGAGCCTAGCTATCAGGGGCCTTCGCCGGACACACTCGAAGGCACGCAACAGGTCGAGGTACAGTCGCCCTCACCGGAAACACAGACATAATCAAGACTCATTCAGGGCGGCGCGAGCATCAGCGAACAGCACCTTGAGCGCGTCGGCATCGTCGATGGCCTGCACCCGTGCGTTGAGTTCAAACGCCGTTTCCGCGTTGATGTGGTGCGCCTCGAACGGACGCGCCTCCGGTTGGCCCAGCCGCTTGAGCGCGAAGCGTTCCCATCTGGCAAGCTCGGCTTTGACCGCCTCCGGTGACGATGACTCATCCGTGTCCACTTCGGCGTCCGGTTCCTCGGCGGGCGGGGTATATGCCACCGGGAACGCGCCCCATTCGACCGGCTGTAGGTGATAGTATTGCTGCCGGATCTCGTTGATGCTCAAGACCTGTACCGCCGTGCGGATCTCGTCGAGCCGCGCCTGCGTATCGGTCGGGCGAATGTCGGCGAACGCGGCGCTATGTTCACCGGGCCAGAACGGGAGCAGTTCCTGCGTGATCTTCTGCGAAAGGCGCACCAGCTTGGGCCATAGCGTCCGCTCGATGAAGGTGCGCTCCGCGACTCTGGCGTTGGCCTCGGTCGCATTCTCGCTGATGAGGCCGACCGGCACACCGAAGATGCTCAGGATCTCGTCGCGGTTGGCCTGCCGCCCGTCGAGGAAGTCGAGATCGGTATGGCTGAGTCCGATGTCCTGCCATTCGACCCCGCCGCCGCGCAGAAAGGCCGTCTTGCGCTGCGCCCCGCCATAACTTGAGCGCCATTCCCCCTTGAGCCGCTCAAAATCACTATCGGTGATGAACTCCTTCACGTTGACGATGCCAGCGGGGACGCCATTGTTCTGCCCGAATGTGTTGTGATTCCATTTGCTCATGGCCTGGTCGGTCTGCACGGCGACCCGTGCCGCCGCCAACGCCGACAGACCGTAGTAGTCGTTGGTGGGGTGCCAGCGTTTGAAGTGAACGACCTCAACGGCTTCCAGCGGAATCTGCCGCCCGTCGATCTCGTAGACGTAGCCGCGCACGAAGCGCCGCGCATCCGGCACGATCCGCACGCGATCCGGTCGCAGTGGCCAGATTTGCGTCGGGGTGCCGGTCGCGTCCCCGCTCAGCAACCAGTAGGCGTTGCCGGTGAGTTCCAGCATCCCCAGTGTTTGCTCCAACAACTCGAAGCGGCTCATAAACGGATTAGGCGCGTTCAGCAGACGCTCCAACGGGTGATTCTCAACCGCGAGTTTGCGTTCCCCTTCGACACGATAGACGTGCAACGGCACCAGCGCCGCCGCCTCCGCAATGCGATTGACCGCCACGTACACCCAGGGTGACCGGGCGTAAACGGCGCTCTGTGCGGTCGCATCCGTCAGGTTGGGCCAGACGGTCGCGTTGTGCGCGGCGACCGCGCCGATGTGTGGCACCGGTACACGCACACTTTCGCGGGTAGCTGCACCCTTCCATGTATTCAATAATCCCGATAACCACTGTCTCATAAGATTTCGTCTCCTTTATTCTGGTTATCCTTTCGGGACTTCCAGCATAACGGCGGACGTGGTCGAGCGGGTGTCCGTAGTGCCCACACTGATGCCGACTCTCTGGTCGAACGGCGTTTCATCCCCTCCGTCACGATCTGGGGATCGTGCCACCTGCCCCGGCTCGCTCGGCGACCGCGTCGCAGCGGAGGGGGTAACTCGCGCAGGCAACCACCAGCAGGCGGCGTGCCTTTTGCCGGGATGTACGTTATGCTCAAACGCTAATTGTAGACAACCGAAAGCACATACCTATGAAACCGATGTCTTTTGACTTTGAGTCTCGGCGCTCGATGGTGCTGGCACGGCGGGGCATGGTCGCCGCGAGTAATCCGCTGGCCTCGCAGACCGGGCTGCATATCTTACGGCAAGGGGGCAACGCCGCCGATGCCGCCATCGCTGCCGCTGCCGTGATGAACGTCACCGCACCCGCTTCGACCGGGATCGGCGGGGACTGCTTCGCGCTCTACTACGACGCCAAAACACGCCAGGTCACCGCGCTCAATGGCAGCGGACGCGCCCCCGCCGCGCTCAGCATCGACCATCTGAACGCGCAGGGCATCACCGGCGAAATCCCGGCGCGGGACGTCCACGCGGTCACCGTGCCCGGTGCGGTGCAGGGTTGGTACGATCTGCTGGCAAAACACGGCACCATGACCCTCGCTGATGTGCTGGTCGATGCCATCCACTACGCCGAGGACGGTTACGCGGTGTCGCCGGTCTTCGGCACATCATGGAACTTCCCGCGCACCCGTGAACTTTTGCAGCATGGCCCCAACACCGAGGACTATCTGCCGGGGGGCGAACCACCAGCGGTCGGGCAGGTGATCCAACTACCGGGACTGGCGGGGACCTTCCGGCGCATCGCAGAGGGCGGGCCGGAGGCGTTCTACACCGGGCCGGTCGCGGATGCCATCATCGAGACATTAGCGTCACTCGGCGGCACCATGACCCACGACGACCTCAAAGCGCACACCTCGACGTGGGGCGACTCGATCACGACCGATTATCGCGGTGTGACCGTCCATGAGCATCCACCCAACGGGCAGGGCCTGACCACGTTGATCGCCATGAACATCCTCGCCGGGGACGACCTCAGCGGCATGGCGTGGGACTCGCCCGACCGCCTGCATCTGATGGTGGAAGCGATGCGGCTGGCCTTCGCCGATGCCCGGCAGTACATCACCGACCCGGCGCAGGTGCCCGTACCGGTCGCCGGTTTGCTCGCTGCCGATTACGCCGCCCGACGCCGTGCGATGATCGACCCCGCCCGCGCCGCGCAGCCCGGTTTCGGCACCCCGCCCAACACATCCGATACGATCTATCTATGCGTGGTCGATGGCGAGGGCAACGGCTGCTCGTTCATCAACAGCCTGTATATGGGCTTCGGCAGCGGCATCGTGGCAAAGGGAACGGGGGTGTTCCTGCAAAATCGCGGCGCGAACTTCGTGCTCGACCCCGATCATCCCAACGCGCTCGCCGGGGGCAAACGCCCCTACCATACGATCATCCCCGGTCTGGCGACGAAGGACGGCGACCTGTGGGGCACTTTCGGTGTGATGGGCGGCTTCATGCAACCGCAGGGACACTTGCAGGTGATGAGCGCCATGCTCGACGACGACCTCAACCCGCAGGAGGCACTCGACCGTCCGCGCTGGTGCCTGACGACCGGTGAAGCCGGTAGCACGCTCGCGCTGGAACACGGCATCTCGTTTAAGACGGCGGCGGCGCTGGCGGCACGCGAACATCAGGTGCAGCCGGTCAGTGGCACCGGGCGCGGTTTGTTCGGCAGCGGGCAGATCATCCGGCGTGACGGTGCGGGTGTGCTCTACGGCGGCAGCGACCCACGCAAGGACGGCCTGGTCGCGGGTTATTAGAGCCGCCGCCTAAAACATGGGGGCGCTCAAGCGGTTAGCTGTTGCGCTTCGCCCATTTGGAAACCTGCCGGTCACGGTGTTTCCGCAGGCGTTGGATCGCTGCCCGCGCCTCTTTTTGGATGTCCGCTTCGGCGTCGTCTTTCAAGCGTTCCAGGTATTTGCGGGCGTCGGCTTCAGTGGCGATCTGTTCCAGCTTTTCCACCGCTGTGATGCGCATTTTGGCGTAATCGACCTCTGCGAGGTCGTAAGCGTGGATATATCCACGCGGGTCACCCATATTGAACAGCGCCGCCGCCGCTAGGTTATGAACGAACTTATCTCTATATCCCAAGAACGGCACGAACATCTCGGCATCCGCGCCGGCATCGCGCGCTGTACGCATCACAGCCTGGACAATTGCGGGGGCATCCGTTTTAAGCGCCTCACGCCAGACCTCATCACGGCGCGGGTGGTCGAGCATCCCAATCGCCTCGACTGCGGCGGCTCGTACAGCGTCGTGATGCTCGCTGCTCGTATAAGGGTAGACCTGCTCAAATAATTTATCATGTGACATCTTATAGATGATGAGCGCCCCGATCTCATACGCACGATACGGTTGCTCAACCACACAGTCCATCAACGCAGGGATGACGGGATAGCCCATCTCGATGACCTTTTGCCGTTCGGCGGGTTTGCTCATGTTCTTCAGCAGGTCTTTGGCTATCTCAACCGAGGTGACCTGTCCGCCGTCCGTATGCACAAGCTGTTCGAGCGCGGCTGTGGCCCGGTCACGCAGCAGGTCGTTTTGTTGGGCATCTTGCAAGACGCGCTTACGTTGTGGATGGTCAAGAGACGCGATGAGACGCACCGCGTTAAGGCGCACTTCCTCCGGGTGTGCGGGGCCGGTATGCGCAACTGCGGTCTCGAATACCTCATCTACAGATTTGATCCCGGTCAAGTAGTCGGCGACACTGGCGACCACCGCATCCGGCTTCCCCTGTAGCGCCTTCAACACAAGGGCGACCACATCAGCATCCATACGTTTGATGAGGTCGCGCACACCGGCTCTATCCAGATGGTCAATTAAAACGGGCATGGCTTCTTCTGGACGTCGCCGGATGGCGATGGCTGCGTTCTGATACCATGCGTTGCGCCGGTCGTAGTCTTCGGCGGGGTCACCTGAGGACGGAATTACCAGGGGTGTTTCACCGACATACTGCTTCAACGTTTGTTGGAAATTGTCTTGACTCATGACCTTATATGCTTTCTCCGGTTTCGTTGTTTTTGGTACGGGTATCGTAATAGTTTTTATCAGCCAAAGAATACATCAGAACAGGAACTATTCAATAGCCGGTGCAATTCACCGAGACTTACCCAATCCCTTCGTCATAAACTCCCCAATACTGTTGATCGCCCGCTGGCGAGACATCAGCCGCGTTTGCAGGAACATAAACACCTTCGTCGCCCAACCGGGGAACACAAGATGCTGCTTGCCCAGCTTCATCAGCGCCTCGCGTGCGGAAGCGTCCGTTTCCACGAAGATGTAATCCGGGTAATCGGTCATCCCTTCAGCGTGGGTACGCATCATCCCCGCCGCCAGCACCAGCACATCGACACCCGTCCCCTTGAGTTCGTACCATAACGTCTCGCCCAGCGCGATCTGATAGGCTTTGTTGGCGGAATACGAGGAGGTGAACGGCGCGGGCACCAACCCCGCCCCCGAACTGACGATGATGATGCCGCCGCGCCCCCGGTCGCGCATCTCACGCCCGTAAGCGTGGATCAGGGTGGTATAAGCACGGGCGTTGATGTCTATCATGCGGTGGTGAACGCTCAAGTCCATATCCAGCATTTTGGGTGTATCCTGCGGTGTGTACATGTGATTGCACACCAGCAGGCCAATCTCAATGTCGTCGGTATACTTGCCAAGTCGATCTATAAAATCGAGAGCGCCGAGGTCGATGCCTGCCGCTCGTACTTCGACGCCATATTGGGCGCGGAGTTCGGCAGCGCGGGTTTCTAGCTCGTCCGCCAGAATATCGACCAACACCAGATTCATCCCCGCCGTTGCCAGTTCACGGGCGAAGGCATACCCCAACCCGACCGACCGTGCCGCGCCGGTGACCAGTGCCCAATTGCCATATTGGGCGCGTAGATCTCGCTTCAGCATGAGACTTAACCTCCCGCTTCGGCTGTGACCACGTCTGACGGCGGTGTATCGACGTTGGTTTTGCGCCGATAGCTGATGATCGTCGGGCTGGGGCGGTTCGCACCGACCGTCTTGAACACATAAGGGTCGGGCGTTTCCAGCCTGAGGTCGTACTCGTCGAACAGCCGTGACGTGATGATCGCCATCTCGTTTTTGGCGAAGTTCATCCCTGTGCAGCGATGGATGCCACCGCCGAAGGCGATCACCGAGAACGGATCACTGGCTTCTTTGCGCTCCGGCGAGTGCCGCAGTGGATCGTATTTTTCCGGTTCGGTAAACACGTCCTCGTGATGATTGGAAATCGCACCGGTGACGATCAAACGCCAACCAGCGGGGATGGTGTAATCACCGATCTCGATAGGGTCTGCGACCAGCCGCATCTGAATATCCGCTGAAGGTCGCAGACGTGTGGTTTCGTCGATGGCGTGGAAGACATGATCGAGCTTGTGCAGCGTCCCGGCGTCGATGGCTTCGCCGGGTGTGACCTGCTGGTTGATCTCGTCTTGCACGGTCGCCAGATAATCAGGGTGTTGCAGCAATTGGATGATCGTCCAGGCCGCTTGCCCGGCGGTGGTCTCGTGCCCGGCGAAGATCAATCCGGTGAAGAGCGTGGCAATCTCGTCATCAGACATGATCTCGCCGTCTTTCTGCGGTGTGGTCAGCAGCAGCGTAATCATATCGTCGTATTGGTCGGGATGCTGGCGGCGTTTGGCGACCAATTGGTCGAACACCTCGCGGATGTACTTCCGTCCGCGATCCCGCCGGATGAACTTGGGCAGCGGCAAATACGGCGGCAGGACGGCATCCATTGATTCACTCAGCGCCATATACGCTTGCCAGAACCCCTCATCCAATTCCTTATCGAAATTCGGCCCCAGGAAAGCGTGCGCCACCACCCGCTGCGTCAGGTTGAGCATCTCATCGGTGATGTTTATCTTCCCGGAGTCGCCGAGGCCGTCCAGCCAGCGCCGGATCTCGGCGTTCATCGCCGTGATGTAACGCTCCATGCGCTCCCGCTTGAAGACCGCCAGCAGCACCGGGCGCTGGTTGTAATAGGCTTCGGCATTGGCGGTGAAGAGCACCTCACCTAACGCTGCTCGCAAAAACTCGTAGACCTCACTGATGTTGAGGGCTTTATCTGTTTCGGTATAGAAGATGCGGTTGTAAGCCTTGTTGCCCAGTACAACGGCAGGTTGCGGCCCCAACTTGATAGTGAAAATCTCGCCGTGTGTTTCATAACCACGCTGGAACAACTGGTTACGGTCGCGCATCATCGCCAGCGCGTGACCGACGATGGGTAAACCACCGGAGAGCATAGGAGGGGTTTTCATTATTCAAACTTCTCCAACCATTTCGTAATGTGTATCCTAAACTTACCACACCCGGCCCAAGATTACTGTTACATTTACTTAACAGATCGGGTAATCGCACCAAATCAATTGCAACTGCTCAGATCGTTACCTGTTGCGACTGCTTTTCATCAGTTGGCTTGCCAGACAGCAAAACGGACGCGCCATCGGCGCATCTTGCATTTTCAAACGAACCGTCTCAACTTACTGATACCCCGACCGCGCCAATACCCGTTTCTAATCTGCCGCGCAGACTCGCCCAATCCTCCCGAATCGGTTGCGCACCGGGGGCAGGCACGTTATACTAACTGGCATACTACCTAAAGAACCCATGCAGTAAACAAACTAAAATTCAACTTGTGTATTATGCACAAGTTTTTTGACAGATGTGATTGGGTTTCATATGGTAGTAAACAGCAAACGGGCGATTTGCGTCTGTTTGTCGCCAAATATAAGAGATTACAGGAGTACAAAAGCTTATGGTAAAAAGAACACTAAGTCTTCTTATGGTCATGATGCTGGTGCTGTTTTCAGTCAGCATTATCACCGCGCAGGACGAAGAAGAAATGATGATGGAATGCCCAGAAGGTGAGCCGACAGTTTCGGTCGCCCTGGGTGCCGTCGGTGCTGAGCGTGAAGTCGGCGCAGCGGGTGCAGAGCGTTACATGGAAATGTGCCCGAACGTCACCGTCGAACTGCTCGAAATGCCGGACTCCTCAACGGAGCGCCTCGCGCTGTACCAGCAGTTCTGGGAAGCACAGAGCGGTGACGTTGACGTGCTTCAGGTAGACGTGATCTGGCCCGGTATCATCGCCGAGCATACCGTTGACATGACCGAATATCTCGACGAAGAGACCATCGGCATGTACTTCGAAGGCATGATCGAAGGTCAGACCATCGACGGTCGCCTGGTGGCTCTCCCCTGGTTCACCGATGCACCGGGTCTGTACTATCGCACCGACCTGCTTGAGAAGTATGATGTTGAAGTTCCGCAAACCTGGGATGAACTGACCGAAGCTGCACAGGTCATCCAGGATGGTGAGCGTGAAGACAACGATGCCTTCTCCGGCTTTGTGTGGCAGGGTGCGGCTTACGAAGGCCTGACCTGCAACGCGCATGAGTGGATTGGCGCGGCAACCGGGAACACCTTCATCACGCCGGAAGGCGAGATCAACGTGAACAACGGAGAAGTCATCGCCGCTATTGAGCGTGCCGCTGGCTGGGTCGGCACCATCAGCCCTGAAGCTGTCACCGGCTACCAGGAACCGGATACGCACGAGCAGTTCGCTGCCGGTAACGCCGCCTTCGCCCGTAACTGGCCGTACCAGTGGGGCATCAACAGCGACGAAGGGCAGTCCGCAGTCGCTGGCATGTTTGACTACGCGCCGCTCCCTGTCGGTGAATCCGGTGAGAGCGTCGGTTGCCTCGGTGGTTGGCAGCTCGCCGTTTCCCAGTACTCTGAAAACGTCGAAGCCTCGGTTTCCGTCGTAGCGTACCTCACCTCCTATGATGAGCAGCTACAGCGCGCCATCAGCCCGTTCAGCGCCAACCCGACCATCCCGGCACTGTACGAAGATGAGGAACTGCTCGAGGCCAATGAACTGTTCAGCCGCCTCGGCCCGATCCTCGATAACGCTGTTGCCCGTCCGTCCGGCATCACTGGTGCGTCCTACAACGACGCTTCCGAACTGTTCTACACGGCAGTTTCCAACGTGCTGACCGGTCAGGAAGATGCTGCAACCGCGATGGACAACCTGGAACTCGACCTGGAAGACCTGCTGTTGGAGATCGGCGCGATTGAGTAAGCACTCAATTGCACAGTAAATAAATAACGTCAGGGGTGCCGATCATGGCACCCCTGTTTTCAAAAATCTACAACTTTCACGTTCAGTGAGGGGGGAAAGTTCTTATGGCAACAACCGCGAACCCAAGCGGTACGGGTGCCGATACCCAAAAACAGGCTGAAGACGCCGGGTCGGTACTCTGGATTAGTGGACTCTTTATTTTTATCGGTATCCTTGCTTTTGCCTTTTTAATTGCACTGGTCAATGACAATGAAGAGTTTCGAGCAGCGATTGACCCACAACCGGTCGTCGAAGGAGAAGTAGCGGCAGAAGACGCAGCAACGGCACCAACCGACCTCTCCGAATTAGAAGCAGAAAACGCCGAATTAGTCGGCGCATTAAATGCTCTGAATAACCGGTTGGAAAGCCTCGAAGAAACACTCGACCCCGAAGACACCACACCAGATGTCGATCTTGGTAACGTCTTTCTGACATTTTTGGAAGAATTCGGGATTTTCTATCCGCTGGTGTTTGTCGGCATCGGGTTTTATTGTATTCGGATGGGGATTAAACTTTACCGACGTAACCTCGTGACAGCGCTATGGGCGCGGCAGTTGATGATCTGGCTGATTGTAGCATCAATCGCAGGCATCATCTTCGGCATCCAAAGTGCAGGTGACGCCGCCGGTGGGTTGATCGTCTCCGTCCTACCATGGGTATTTCTATTAGGGCTGGTCGTCTTCGTGATGAATTGGCTGGGCAGTAACGAACATCTCTTCTACGGTGCGGAGACGATTTCTTCGCGTGAAGCACGTACCGCCTGGAACCTGCTGATCCCGACATTGGTGATCCTGGTCGTGGTGGCGCTGCAACCGCTGGAACAGACTTTCATTTCCAGCCTGACCGACCGCGTGACCGCAGGCACGCAGGAGCCGCAGTTCGTCGGCGTTGACAACTACACGGAGTTGCTCGGCGTCCGCCTGGACACTTACCCATGCGAAAACGACCCCAGCGTCAGTGACTGTGGTGATGCGGATAACCTTCAGACCCCACGGCGGTATTTTATTGACACAGTCGAAAATTATCGTGAGTGGCGCTATGAGCCATTAGCGGAGTTCGGCATACTCGGCACAGATTACGTAATCAGCGCCCGCGATGTGACCTTCCTGGAGTCAATCTACAACACGCTGTTCTTCACGGTGATTTCGGTGTCGTTGGAGCTGATGCTCGGCCTGTTTATCGCCATGGTGGTCAATTCCAAGTTCCCTGGACGTGGCTTGATGCGTACCGCGATGCTCATTCCCTGGGCGATCCCGACGGTGATTTCCGCCCGATTGTGGGAGGTGATGCTGAGACCGGACAATTCCGGTGTAGTCAACGTATTGCTGGAAAACGTCGGTTTGATCGACAGTCCGATCTCCTGGTTGACTCAACCTAGTACCCAGGTCTGGTCAATGGTGCTGGTGGACGTGTGGAAGACCACGCCGTTCATGGCGCTGCTGCTGCTGGCGGGCCTCCAGGTGATCCCATCGGATGTGTACGAAGCCGCAGACGTAGACGGCGCATCCAAGCCACGCCAGTTCTTGAGCATCACGCTGCCCCTGCTGCGCCCGACGATTGCGGTCGCGCTGGTCTTCCGCACGCTCGACGCGGTGCGCGTCTTCGACGTATTTGAAGTGCTGCTGCGCGGGAGTACGAAGTTCTCAATGGCAACTTACAACTATAACCAATTGGTGGAAGCGAGGCAGTTCGGCTATGCGTCGGCAGTCGGGGTGATTATCTTCGTCATCATCTTGCTCTTCACCGTCGCATACGTGAGAGTCCTGGGGGTTGATACAGAATAATCATGGATAACAAGAACCCTGTACTACAAACACTCCAACAGATCGGCTTCTGGCTGATTATCATCATCATCCTGCTTTACATCCTGTTCCCGTTCTACTGGGCGATCCGTACCTCGATCATCCCCCAGCGGGACATCACCTCACGGGCAACAGTGGTGCCGAGTCAGGTCACCGGAGAAAACTACCGCCCACTGGTCTGCTTTGACCAGGATAACGCGGTCGCGGATGCGGTAAGCAGTGTCTTTGATTGCACAGTGACCAATGACGCTGGTGAAGCGGAGGAGGTCAACTTTAACAACAGCTTCTTCCTCGGCTTGCAGAACAGCGCGGTCGTCTCGACAATCTCGGTCGTGCTGGCGTTGGTGATCGGGTCGTTTGCGGCTTATGCGCTGGGGCGCATCAAGTTTAGAGGGCGATTGATCATGCTCTATGCGGTGCTGGCGATGACCATGTTCCCGCAGATCTCGATTCTGACCGGTCTGTTCGACATCGTGAACCAGACCGGCGTGTATGGCTCTATCAACGCGATGATCCTCACCTATCCCATCCTGACGTTGCCGTTTACGGTGTGGGTGCTGACCAGCTTCTTCCAGGGGCTGCCGGGTGAGATCGAACAGGCCGCACTGGTGGACGGCGCAACTGCCTTCCAGACCTTCTGGCGCATCTTGCTGCCGCTGACGGCCCCGGCACTGGTCACGACTGGTCTGCTGGCGTTCATCGCTGCATGGAACGAGTATCTGTTCGCGCTGACCTTCACACCCACCAACCCGGATGCCCGTACCGTGACGGTCGTCATCGCCAACTTCGCCGGTGACGTCTCCTCCTTCGAGGATCCGGTGCGGCAGGTCATGGCGGCGGCGGTCATCGTGACGTTGCCCCTGCTGGTGCTGGTGCTGATCTTCCAGCGTCGCATCACCGAAGGGCTAACGGCGGGCGCAGTCAAAGGCTAGACGCGCACCACCACAACGAAACAACCATAAGGGCGACCCCCTACGGTCGCCCTTTTTGCAGTAGGTCGTGGGCATACACACGCGGGTGCTCTCGCTGCCCCAAATGCAATTCTCCTCACGCTTTTGCCATCTGATGTTGTGATGAGGAAAGCCGCCATGTTATACTAAAAGCGCAAACTCACCTTCATAGGCGATTGCACAATATAAGATCATATTGCAGCGTTGCTGCACAGATCGCTTAAAATTGAATGAAAGGAAAATCCCCATATGGTTATTGCCGCAACTCCGACGACCACCGTCTACAATATTGACAAGATTACCGAGGCACTCGGCAACGATGCTGAAACCTTGTTAAACCACACCAGCACCGCCATCAGTAAGGATCACCTCTATCTGCCGTCGCCGACCTTCGTCGATGACATTTACACCCAAACTGACCGCAACCCGCAGGTGCTGCGCAGCCTCCAGCAGATGTTCGACCACGGACGGCTCGGCGGTACGGGTTATCTGTCCATCCTGCCGGTAGACCAGGGCATCGAACACAGCGCGGGGGCATCTTTCGCGCCGAACCCGATCTATTTCGACTCGGCGAAGATCGTCGAACTAGCGATTGAGGGCGGTTGTAACGCCGTCGCCTCGACCTTCGGCGTGCTGGGGTCGGTCGCCCGTAAATACGCACACAAGATCCCGTTCCTCGTGAAGATCAACCATAACGAACTGGTCACCTTCCCCAACACCTACGATCAGATCATGTTCGGCACGGTCAAACAAGCGTGGGACATGGGCGCGGCGGCGGTCGGCGCGACGATCTACTTCGGTAGTGAGGAAAGCAACCGCCAGTTGATCGAAGTAGCGGAAGCCTTCGCCTTCGCCCACGAACTCGGCATGGCGACCGTGCTGTGGTGCTACATGCGTAATGAGGAATTTACCATCAACGGCACCAACCACGAGACCTCCGCTGACCTGAGCGGGCAAGCCAACCACCTCGGCGCAACCATCCAGGCCGACATTCTCAAGCAGAAGCTGCCGAAATCCAACGGCGGCTATAAGGCGCTCAACAGCGGTGATAGCAGCTACGGCAAGCTAGACGAGCGCATCTATAGCGAACTCGCCAGCGATAACCCCATCGACCTGACGCGCTACCAGGTGGCGAACGGCTACATGGGCCGCGCCGGTCTGATTAGCTCCGGTGGGGCCAGCGGCGACAACGACTTCAACGACGCCGTGAAGACCGCCGTTATCAACAAACGGGCTGGCGGCACCGGCTTAATCTCCGGGCGTAAGGCGTTCCAACGCCCGATGGAAGAGGGCGTCAAGCTACTCAACGCCATCCAGGACGTTTACCTGTGCGAAGACGTCACCATCGCATAGCGACGACGGTATACAATGTGGACGGGGCCAGCCGGCCCCGTTTTTGATTCTATGCTATTTGATCTCAGAGGGTGGGCGCGTCAGGTCGAACAGGTCAGTGACACGAGTGTAAGACATCCCAGCGAGGCGACCGATCGGCTGAAGTGTCGCAAGGTTGATCTTATCCTCGCCTATCAGCACGGCATCATCGACATGCACATGCACCACCCGCCCGATGACGACATAACCGCCGCCCGGCCCGCCAGCGTTGAGATCAACGATCTGCGTGAGCGTGCATTCAAAGTGAACGGGACTTTCCGCCACGCGCGGCGGCTTGACCACCACCGAGGGCGCGGCCTTCAACCCTGCCGCCTCGAATTCGTTCACCCCGGCGGGGAGTTCGGCGGAGGTGGCGTTCATCGCTTCCGCCAGCGCCTCGGTGACAATGTTGACGACGAATTCACCCGTCACCCGGACGTTTTGCAGTGTGTCCTTCTCGCTTTGATCGGCCCCGCGCACGTTGGGGCAGAACAGCACATGCGGCGGGTTAGAACCAATCGCGTTGAAAAACGAATAGGGTGCGAGATTGGGCGCACCTTCGGCGTCTATCGTGGAAATCCACCCGATAGGCCGGGGGAGAATGGATCCAGTCAGCAGCTTGTACATCGACTTCTGCGGGATCGTGTCGGCGTTGCGTTCCATGACTTTCCTTTACATAAACTAGCGGTACAACGTATCTAGCTGTACCTGCCTGAGTATGGTGGACGGGAAAAATTCCGTCCCTTTGTGAACCGTAGCTTGTCACCTTATCCAGTTGAATTGTCAATCGTCAAGCATCCAGCCCCTACGATGTCCTGAACTCGCATCAAGGTAGCCTCCCCCATAGCGTGCGACGCAGTCGCACAGCGGATTGGGGGAGGTGGCTCGACGTAGTCGAGACGGAGGGGGTGTAGCCTGAACACGTTAGCCGCAGCTGCCCTGTGCCAGTGTGTACGTCGTGGTGAGGATGTTGTCGTTCTCGTTCGTCTCCGCGACGGCGTTAGTCGAGTCGATGGTGACGACGATCCGGTGTTCCTCATTGAAGAACGTCCCGATAGTCAACGGGCCGCCGACCACAAAGTTCTCACCGGGTTGCAGCACTGGGATGGTGCGCGTGAACGAACTCTGCACCTGTCCGTTGCCGGTATAGATGTCTTGAATCAGCACGGTTGCGCCGTTGGCGGTCGCGGTGCTGCCCGCGTTGGTGATGTTCACCAATACCTCAAACTGCTGGTTACAAACCGGTTGCGCCGGGGTGAGCGAAGGCGCTGAGCCTGACAGATTGCCGGTTGCAATTGGGGTGTTCGTCGGCGTCGGCGTCGGGGTGAAAGGCGGCGGTGGCGGGTTGATGAAGCTCAGGTCGTCAATGTCACCGGAGACTTCCACCACACTCGGCGAGATAAAGCCGCGCTCACCGTCTACATCAATGTAGTACCAGCCGGTACCACTGCTGCTGATGCCGAGCACACGGGCGCTCTCACCCGCTCGCAGGCTGCTCACCGGGGGATAGTCGGTACTGTCACCTTCGCGGACATTAGCGTTGGTGATAGCGGTCGCGGTCGGGGTGTCGTCAAACGGCGTCGGTGAGGCTGCCAGCGTCGGGCGGGCGGGCTGTGTTGGCACGATCTCCGCTTCCTCTTCGTCTTCTTCATCCGGCACCATCACGAACTCCGGCGGGTTGTTCTCCACGCGCAGTGGACGCACCTCAAAGTAAGCCGGGGCTTCGCCGCTGACGTTGATGGTCAGGCGAATCTCGTAGAGGCCGTCGTTGGTGGTTTCGGTGTTCCATGTCCCCAGCACGTCATCACTGACGGTTTCGTTGCTAGGCAGCGTGACCGGGAACCAGGGCCGTTCTACCTCGTCGTCTTCGTCCGTCGCTTCCGGCGTCGCGTCTGTGCCTTCGCCGGTCTGGGTCATCTCAGCATCTTCGGTTTCCAGCGGACGGAACTCGATGAAGTAGTTGGTCAAACCGGGCACGTTGGCGGAGCCACGAATATCAACTTCGCCACGCAGGGTATAAACAGGCGGGGGCCAGGTGATATTGGCGTCAATGTCGATGTCAGTCTGGTCTGTGGGGGTGATTTCCTGGGCGCTGGCGAAAGCCGCCACCAACAGAAACACCAATGTCCCTAACAAAAGTAATTTACGGTGCATTGAATCCTCCTAAAATAGACTCTGTATTGTCCCTATCATAACGCAGATAGATGAAGAATACGTGATGGTTGCTCGACTTTCGGCCTACGCTTGAGTATATTCGACTAATCGTGAAACAATTCTCAGATTCGCCCCCATTGAGTCTTTCGTGTGCGGGATGTGTTCGCTAAGATGATGTCATGATTACATCAACTGACTACGATACATCATCAACTTATGAGCAGCAGCCGGGGTGTCTCGTCCAGATAATTCTGTTTTCCTCCTGGTTGTATCTGCTCTTCATGATTGTTTACCTGCTGCTGCGGTTGGTCCTCGGTAGTGACTTCTGGTGGCTGGCGCTGCTGAATGCCTTTACCATCTACACCTTCACACCTCTGATCGTCTTGATCCCGTTGACGCTGCTCGCCGGTCGCTGGCGGATGCTGGCGCGGTTGGGGTTAGTCGCCCTGCTGGCGGTGATCTGGTTCGGGCCGTTCTTCCAACCGCCGGATATAGACTCCACCGATGCGCCCACCGTCACGGTAGCGACCTTCAACGTCGAAGCGGCGCGGGGCGAGTTTTCCGAAAACCTCGATACGTTCAGCCTATGGCTGGCTGACAACGACGTTGATGTGCTCTTCCTGCAAGAAACACCGGCTGAATACATCGACACCGGCATCATCGCGTTAGAAGATCGCTATCCCTATCAGGAGATGCAATCTGGCGCGCAGTACGAAGGCTTGCGCCGGATGACGCTCTCACGTTTTCCGCTGGAGTCGGTCGAGAGTGAAGCACAGTGGCAGCGAGCGACGGTCACGGTCAACGACCAGCAGATCGCGCTGTACAATGTGCATCTGGCGTGGCCGTTCCAGTCGGAACCACACATCGACCTCAACACCGGCAGCGATTGGTTTAACCTGCTGCTGCGCTACGACGAGGAAAACCGCAACGAACAGATCAAAGCATTTTTAGACGTGATCGAAACGGAAACACTGCCTTACATCGTCGGCGGGGACTTCAACACCAGCCAACACTCGATTATCTATAGTTCGCTTGCCGTCGAGATGCAAGACAGCTTCCGCGTGGCAAGTAGCGGCCTGGGCGCGTCCTGGCCTGTAGATCGTCTGTTTGACTTCATCCCGCCGTTGCTGCGCCTGGATTATGTCTGGTACGACCGCGATGCGTTCCGCGCCATAGATGCCGGCATCGGCCCGGAGTTCGGCAGCGATCATCTGCCGGTCATCGCCACACTGCAACAGCGCCCCACCACGACAGATAACGAAGACTAAGTATGCAGGTCGCGCTTCAAGTCCTCTCAGTGATTGTCGGTGTGCTGCTGAGCCTTGCCGCGCGGGTGATGGCCCCGTATGCCATATGGATCTCGGACCGGTCGATCCCGCATTCCATCCGCAAGCAAAACAAAGAATAGGCAACGTATGACACAAACAAGACGCCGCTGGTTGTTGGTGCTGGCTTTAATCGCCGGGTTGCTGGCGTTGGATCTGGTCAGCAAGCAGGCCGCGCTAGATAACATGTTTGAAGGCGAAACGATTCGCCCAATCTCCGCGCTTGTCCCCTATTTTCAGATCACGCTGAGTTATAACTCCGGCGCGGCCTTTGGCATCTTCCCACAAGCCAGCAACGTCTTTTTAGTGATCGCGGTGATCGTCGTGATCGGCATGTTGTTCTTTTACCGAAGCATCCCCGATGCCGGTGACCCGACGCGCCTCGCGGTCGGTATGGTGGTCGCCGGGGCGTTAGGCAACGCCATCGACCGCCTGCAACACGGCTATGTGGTCGATTTCATCCACTACCGCCTGCCCGCGCTGGATATTTCTAACGTTTCCAATATTGCCGATCATTTGATCGTATTCGGTGTGTTGATTATGTTCTACGACTCCTGGCGGCTGGAAAAGCTCGAAGAAGCGCAGCAGGACGAACACGCCAGCGACCCCGATTAACTAAACCTGGTCAGCACCCGGCGCACACCGTCCACCAGACCGACCTTCTTGACAAGATCACTGACTTCGACGTCCTCCGGTAGCTTGCCGGAGAGAATAACCGAGCCGTATTCGACCAGCACATACACCCCAACCGGGATCACCTGCCCAACGTCGAGACGAATCACCTCGTCGTTGTGAAATTTATCGGTGTTGAAGGCGTTCACCCCACGCACATGCTTGAGCTTGTTCATAAAGTAGATGTGGGTAGGCTGTGCTTTGACGTAACCGCGTATGGTGACGATGCCGTCTTCGACCGCGACCTTGATGTTGCGATGATCGTGCATCAGCGGGGGGTACGTCGTGTAAATATCTTCGATGTCAGCTTCGATCTCCGCGTCGGCGCGTGTGGCGGGTATTTGTGGTGTCTCTGCCATGATTTCACCTGTCGTTTTGAATGACTGATTATACGTCCATTGTCGCCCACATTGCCGATAAATGCCAAGTGTAAATCCTCATTAGTTGAACCGACACCAGTTCTGCTACTATAGAAGGGAAATGACCACTCAAAGAGGATTTTTGTTGATGAGACGCATACTTGTGTGTTTGTTGTTCTGCTTGAGCGTGCTCGCAGTCAACGCGCAGGAAAAACAATTCACCGGCTTCCTAGGCACCAACCAGCCGGAAGCGGTTTACACCTTTACCTTGCAGCGCGGCGAGGTCTTTAACGCCTACGCCGCCATCATCAGCGGTGACCTTGACCCGGCACTGACGTTAGAGACCGAAGACGGCACGGTGCTGGCAACCAACGATGACGCCGGGATCGGCATCCTTGAGGCATCGCTGAGTTATGTCATCGAGCAGGACGGGCGCTATGTGGTGCGTGTGACCAAACAACCTGGCACCGCCGGCGACTTTGAGCTGACCATCATGGTTAATGTGCCTGAAGTGATCGAAGCTGTCATACAACCGCCCGACGAGGTTCACACCGGATTCATGAGTGATGACCGTGACGACGCCCGTTACCCGGTCACGCTGGCAGCCGGTGAGTCGGTGATTGCACAGGCGGACGCGATCGGTGATGAAACCCTCGACCCCTACCTGTTCCTGTTAGACGCAAACCAGCAGATCATCGCGGAAAATGACGACCGCTACACCGAAGACACAAACTCGACCATCGTTTACCTGTCAGAAGCCGGCGGGAACTACTTCGTCGTCATGTCCAACTATCCTGCAACCGCCGGGGACTATCGGCTGGAAGTGACGACCTACGCACCGGGCGACCTGCCGGTCGTACTGCGCGAACAATTCAGCGGAGAGCCGTTGTTCTTCGATACCCAGCATTTCCGCATCCACTACACGCAGCAAGGGCGCGATGCCGTCACCGATGAATATCTGCTGCTGGTCGCGGAGGCGATGGAGGCGGTCTACCGCATCCAAATTGAGGAAATCGGCTGGCGCTCTCCGTTGACGGACGGCGTGGTCGGCGGGGATGATCGTTTTGACATCTATTTGCTGGATATTGACCGCAACCGGGGCGACTATGGCCTGACCGTGCCGGAGCCGCCCGTCTTCGATAATCCGGCGACACCCAACGTCGAGGAACGCACGACCGCGAGTTACATCGTGCTGGATAACGACTACACCGCCTTCGATGATCCAGAAGGGGCGCTGCTGGCGACCGCCGCTCATGAGTTCCACCATGCGGTGCAATTCGCCTACGACTTCGATGAGCCGCATCTGTGGTACCTGGAAGCGACCGCCTCATGGATGGAAACGCAGACCTTCCCTGACTCACAGGAAGCGGATATTTATATTGAAAGTGTGTTCACCTACCCTGAGGTGTGCCTGGGTGCGGATGGCGATGCCGACCTCGGCGGTGGTTTGCTGGTTTATGGTGCGTGGCTGTTCATCGACTCGTTGACGCAGCAATATGGCGAAGAAATCATCTTTGAACTGTGGGAAAATGTCGCCATATTTGATAACTGGCATCCGCTGGTAAAGACCCTCGCCGCTTACGAAAGCGACGTTCCGGCAGCGGTCGCGGGCTATCACCTGCGTAACCTGGTGCGTGATTATGCGCTGGCAGAAATATTCGAAGACCAGACCGTCTGGTTGGAGCAAACCATCACCAGCCCCGGCATGTGGTCACCGGTCGGGCAGGGTGTGCAGGAACTCGGCGCGAACTATTTCGCGCTCGACCTGGACACCGGCACATATCGCATCCGCCCCAACAGCACAGGCGAGTTGCAGTTGTGGGCCGTGCTGGTCGAAGGTGAAGCGGCGTCTGCTGTGCCGTTAGATAACAGCGGGCTGGTCGAGGTGACCGACGCCGAACACGTCTATCTGCTGGTGTTCAACCCGGCCTACGACGATGACATAACCGCCTGCACCTATCAGGAATACACAATCGACGTACAGCCGACCACCGGCACCGCGCTTAATCAGAATGCTCTATTATTGGATGCGACAAACTTCTTGCCATTGGAGTGACGACGTTGAAAAAGCTGCGTAACGATGCCGTCGCCGGGTTGACCGGTGCGGTCGCTGGGATGCCACAGGCGATGGGCTTTGCGCTCATCGCCGGGGTCAATCCGGTCTACGGTATCTACACGGCCTTCGCAGCGACGATCATCGCCGCGCTGACCGGCAGATCGACCTATATGACCGTCGGGCCGACCAATGCGCTGTCGCTGGTGGTCGCCAGTTCGCTAGCCGGGTTCGACGGCGCGGCGGAGTTCGAGCGGTTGTTCATGCTGACATTTCTGGTCGGTGTGTTTATGCTGTTGTTCGGTGTGCTGCGGTTGGGCTTTCTGGTGCGGTTTGTCTCCAACGCGGTGATGACCGGCTTCATCACCGGTGCGGGTCTGCTCATTATCTTCGGGCAGATGGGCCACCTCAACGGCTACGAGGAGGCCACCGGCGCGAACACCACGCTGCGCTTCTTTGACTGGCTGCTGCACTTCGACCAGACGCACATCAACACATTGGTGATCGGTCTGCTGGCGATGGCGATCATCTACGGGATGGAATACACCCGTCTGCGTTACGTCGCTACGTTGGTCGCCATCATGATGACAACGGTACTGGTCAAACTGTTGGAATGGGATGCGGTCGCGCTGGTCGCGTCGATCTCCGAAGTATCCAGCGGCCTACCCATGCCCGTGATGCCGGAAATTTCGCTCGCGCCTGAACTGGCGACGGCGGCACTGGCGATGGCGGTGCTCGGCTCCGTACAAAGTGCGGCGATCACCAACAGCATCCCCGAACCGGACGGCACCCCACCGAACACCTCGCGTGATTTCATCGGTATGGGGTTGGCGAACCTCGCCGGGGGTGTCTTCCAGAGTATGCCCGCCTGCGGGTCGCTCTCGCGCACGGCGGTGAACATTAAATCCGGCGCACGCACGCGCCTGGCGAACGTGTTCGCCGGGGTGTTTGTGGCGGTGTTCTTACTGCTGGCGGGCGGTCTCATCGAGCAGGTGACACTCGCCGCGCTCGCCGCGCATCTGTTCGTGGCGGCGGTCAGCCTCATCCGGCTGGATCAGATCAAGCTAGTGTGGCGGGTCGGCTGGGCACCCCGCGCCGCGATGGTCGCTACCTTCCTCGCAACGCTGTTTTTGCCGCTGGAATACAGCATTTACGTCGGTGTGATCTTATCGCTGGCGTTGTACCTTTACACCGCGTCGGAAAACATGCAGATCGAACGGCTTATCCCCACCGATGACAACCGTTACCGCTCGGTACCGGTACCAGCACAGCTCCCCAACGATGATGTGGTGATCGTCGCTATACACGGGCATCTGTACTTTGCGGCGGTCAAAAAACTGGAGACATTGCTCCCTAACCCTGCATCCGGTCATGGCACGGTGGTGATCTTACGGATGCGCGAACACGATCATCTGGGCAGCACGGCGCTGCGCTTCCTGTTACGTTATGGTGATACCCTGCGAAATAACGGCGGGTGCTTGCTGCTCACCGGCATCTCCCCGCAGATGCGCCGCGAACTCGAACGGACGGGCGTTATCCAGGCATTCGGCGAGGATAACCTGTTCGACGCCGATGAGGTTTATTTCAGCGCCACCACGCAAGCCTATGAATACGCCCACAAACTACTTTCTATCCCGGATTAGCT
>DAOTTX010000308.1:0-3829 GCA_034437515.1 Anaerolineae bacterium | reverse complement strand
TCGGTCAGCGGATGCCCCAGCACCTCGACGGTGTTAATCGTATCGCCCCACTGTGCGGGTGGACTGTCGCGGTCGAAACGCCCGTAGAGACTGCTCATCAGCGCCGCCAACTCCGACTTGCCGCTGCCATACGTTCCGGCTAGGTGCAGCGCGGGACGCATGGCTGATGGCGGGAAGAAGCGTTGCAGCACCGGCAGCATAGCAAAGGCGATACAGGCAGGCGCGATGTCGGACGGAAACACGGCGGTCATGGCGTCAAAAGCGCCCCGCGCATCGTTCCAGGTGCAGGCTTGCACGCCATAATCACGCAATCTGCTGGATAGCTCGACCTCCGGCGGTTCGCTCAGTTTCCCCTTTGCGGTGATGCAGTCAGTGGGCGTGAGGTAAACCCACCTGCCCTCCAACTGCGTCCAGCCCATGAAGCGATAGGTTTCGCGCACGGGATAGCTGCCTGACAACGCCAGGATCGCCGGTGTCAGGTGCTTGCTCATGCCAGCGCGGGTGGTGAAGGTCTCCCCGGCATTGGCGGCAAAGAAACGTTGCAGCGCGTTGGGATCGCCGAACAACTCAGAGGGTACATCGAGTGTTTCCTGATGTCCGTGCCCTGCCACCTCGACCCGTGCGACACGCTCGCGCTTACCGTCGTCGTCCAGTCGGCTAACGCGCTCCAGGATGCGTGCCTGCCATGATGCGATAATCTTCTGAATCGTGCCGCGATGGGTGTGCTTGCGGTAGATCATATGCCCTTCGTGCTCGACGTACTCCTCCGTATCGACCACCGATGCCCGCTGCTCGCGTTCCAGTTCACGCCGTTTTTCCTTATACAGCTTGTCGATGTCGCTGATCTTCAACCCATCGCCAGTGAGCGATTTGAATTTCTCACGCTGTTCCGCCCACTCAACCGCATTGAGATGGGCGCAGGCTTCAACGGCTTCGATGATCTCGGCGGTCGATGGACGCTCAACCGATTTTTGCCGCGTATCGTAGCGATCTACCAGTTGGCTGACATGCGTCTCAGCGACCTGTCGCTGCGACTGGATCGGTTCTCTGGGCGGCTGGCTGAAGGCGCTGGCAATTGTCGCTCTGGCTTCCTTCTCTCGTGCGGCGGGGTTCTCACTGCCATTTCCATCAGCGATATAGCGCGTAACCAGTTCGCGTTCCGCATCGGATTGACTGTAGCCTGCATCCCGAAGCTGGCAGGCAGCAGCGAACAGTTCATGATTGCGGTTGCCATTCGTCGCACCGGATGTCAGATAGCTCTCGGTGCGCGGTGGTAGCGGCGCGTTGCCGTTGAGTGTTACCACGTTCAAGTTACCAATGCGCTCGACCTGCGGTCGCGGTTGAACTTCCAGCCAATCGAAGCAGTCCAGCGGGTAACGCCGATCCGGATGCCAGTCGGCGATCTGCACCACTGCGCCGTCGCGGTCGGGCTTGGTGTTGATGCTGCCCGGCAAGCGCATCACCGAAGCGACAGACTTCACATAGTTCTCGTCACCACCGAGCGCGGTGAACAAACCCTGCATCACCCGACCGATTTTCTGCTTGCTGTCCTCATCGAGTACGAATGGTTCATCCAGCATCCAGTAGCCGTGCCAGCCGCCTCCGCTGGCGACGATGACGGATGGCGGTGGATCGAAGGCTTGCAGTCGTTCCAGATCGCGCTGGCGAGCTTCTTCCGGTCCGTCGATGTCGATCCAGAGCGCGGGCAGCAGTGCCGCCGCTGCCGCGTTGCCCTTCTTCCCCGAACGAAGGCAAGGCGCGAAGTACACACCGTAGCCTTCGCCGTTGAGCGTGTCCGCCTGTTGCAGCACAGCCTCTCGCTGCTTCTCGTTCTCGATTTGCGTCCAGAGCGCCCGTACCTCACCCGTGCCCGGATGGATGCAGCGCATCTCCAGCCATAAATCAGCGGGTGCGTTTGGATACAGCGCAGACAGAAAAGCATCTCTGCCCGCGTTTTCGTCGTTGGTTGATTCGTGTTTCTGTGTCATACTGTTCGTATTCCTTTATGTGTCACACAGGGGCTTGAGGCGCTGTTCGTTGGTCGCGAGTGCGCTTCCGGCTCCTGTGTGCGTTTATGATCAGATGTCAAAATCGAGCGTCGGACGCAGGTCGTTCTCACGCTTCGGGCTGTGCGCTTCCTCTTGAAGCAAGTCTTTCAACTGCTCGGCCAGACGTTCAGCTTCTTGGTGATCCAGATCGGGCTGAACCGGACGAAATTGCAATCGCTTCTTGCCCTCACGATCTTTGAAGAAGCCATACACTCCGGCAGCACTCACGTCGTCATCGGTGCGGCGCACGCCTGCCCAGACCGGTTCGTTGTCCCAAGTGCCATGTGCTTCTTCCTCGTCAACCACCGCCTTCTGGCACTCCCGTGCAGCGGCGAGCGTGTCGTAACGCTGCTCCCAGTCGGGTCCGGCAAAGCGATCCATGAGGCCAGCCATCTGCTCCTGCGTGACCACATGCAGCAGGTCGATGTGGTTGACGGCTTTGTTCCTGCTGAAGTAAAGCGGTTTGCGCTGCCCCTCGTCCGCGTCGTAGTAGGTACCCGGCAAAACCACGTGGGTATGCGGGTTATGCTGACCCGGTGCTTCCGTGCCGTCAGTCTGCCGGTGATGAAGCACCGCGCTCCACTCGACACCGGTATCTATCCCTCTGGCATCGAAGAATCCGTTCATCGTGCGCTCGGTGAGCTGGCGGACGAACTGCTCGCGCTTTTCAGGTGGCACCATCCGGATCAGGTCCACGTTCGGATTGATTACGAGACTGAACAGCAGCACATGCTCGCTCTGGTAGGCGTCGCAGCGGTCGGCAATCTCCGCCACTGAACCACCCATCCCCCGATCCATCCAGCGTTCGCGTCCGCCTGCGTGCCGCGCCTTCTCAGTTGCCGATTCCCGGTAGGTCAGATAACCGAGCAGGTTCTTCATGCGCTTCGCTTCATTCTGCGTCGGCTTCTTGTACTTCACGTTGCTGACACACATCTGCTTTCTATCCATTCACTACCCTCCTCGCCGTTTCTTGAAGAAGGCGACCAGCTTCTCTAGCACCTCGTTCTGTTGTTGCAGTAGATGGCTCTGCTGCCCAAGCTGCTCCTCGACGGCATCCAGCCGACCTTCGAGCTTGCGCGTGATGGCGGCTCGCGTACCGGGGATATCATCCTGGTGGCTCAAATACAGATTGAGCGCATCGCGGATCAAATCCGTCTTGTGCTGCATCTTGCCATCACGAGCGCGGACGCGCAGAATCTCCTCGACCCGGCGCATCTGCTCCGGCGTGAAGCCCACTGACAGCCGTTCGCTGTAGCCGCTCTTCCTGCCGCGTTTACTCAAGCTCCACCTCCCCAATTCGCTCCTTCAGTTTCGGCGTCGGACGGAAACGCCCGTACACGCGACGCAGCCGACCATGACTGGCAAGTGCGCCACCGGCGGTCATGTCCTGCACTTCGATACTCAGCCGCCCGATGTCGGGCAGGCTCACTTCGCCACCACTGGCGAGTTCCTCGAACCACACTTCGGTCAACACCTCAACTACTTCATTCACATCGCGCCGCGTCTGGTGCGGCAGTCGTCTGGCTACTTCTGCGATCACGTCCCGGTGATACAACTTGCTTCTCCTGTACTTGTTTTCGCTTTTGGGTCAGCGGCGAAAAGCCGTCTGACGTTGGCTGTCTGCCTGAGCAGACACCAACACCGACACACACCGCGAAAAGTTGCGGACGTGTGTCGGCTCGTCGTGGGGAACCGCGACGAGATGTGCGGCGGCACCCTGACACCGCCGCACGGGTGCAAGCGAGAAACGGCGTTGCACCGAAGCCCTCCGGCGACTGAGG
>DAOTTX010000307.1:0-12213 GCA_034437515.1 Anaerolineae bacterium | reverse complement strand
CTACTTTACGTTTTAGAAAAACTGGTGCTGATTTGAATGTCGCAGAAATAATGCGAAAAACGGTGTTGAACTCGCCAGATTGGGTATAAATTGGCGATTATTAACTGATTCCCCCCCTAAAGCTGCCAAGAACCTGATTACCCTCAAATCGGCAAAATACAAAGTAGCCACACCCTAATGAGTTTTCAGTCATTATCGCCTTTTTTCTGACAAAACCACAGAATCCGTTAGAGTCAGCAACGTTAGGATACCATCCCCGCAGTTTTAGTCTGTGCCACTGACGGCAATCTCTTGTGCGGTCAGGCGATCTCGCCGGAAGACCATATCAACCAGCATTTGCAGTTCCTCCAACTTGAGCAGATACGCTACGATCAAGAACACCAGCGCACCTACACCCGTTTCGACGACCACCTGCCCGACATTAAAGATCAACCCGCCGTCCGTCAAACCGAGTGTGCTCAGCACGACTTTCGTCAGTGCGATTGCACCCGCCATCACCAGACTGGCGACCGTTGTCTTAGCGACTGTCCGTGCCAGCACATCTTCGTTGATGCTCTCCCAGCGGTTGCGCAAAATTACCAACAGCACACCGACCTCGAACATCACGCCGAGCGAATTGGCTAACGCCAGCATCCCGACGTTGCCACGTTCAGCAGAGATGTATTGTGCTACGCCGCTGAGTTGCTCTAACGTGATGTTGCTCAAAGCCAGCGCCTCCACCCGTTCGACCTCGGTCAGCGTCAGTGAAAGCACCAGATTGATCCCCGCGCCGCCCAATGCCGCAAACAACGGGGTAAGCGTGTCTTTATCCGCATAGAAGCCGCGAGCGATGATTTCCAACGCGGAATGCACGATCAAACCAAGCGCGAAGAACTGCAAGGTGCTATAAACCAACGCCGACGCCGACGCATCGAACGCGCCTCGCTCCAGCAAGCTGATGACCGGACGTCCGACCATCACCAACCCGACCGCCGCCGGGATGCTGGTCACCAGAATGAAACGGAGCGACCCCGCCAATGCGTCACGTTTGCCATCGCCGTCGCCGAGTTCGCTGAGCGCGGCAAGCGTCGGGAAGATCACCGTACCCATCGCTGTGCCGAGCAACGTCTGCGGGATCTGCATGATGCGCCAACCCCAATCCAACGCACTGACCGACCCGGTGCCCAACCGTGATGCGATGTTGTTCATCACGATAAAGTTAAAGCTGAACACACCCAGCCCGGCGACACGCGGCAGCATCAACCGGATGACCGTCCACAGCATTGGGTCACGCAAGCCGAGTTCGGGCTTCCAACGGGCTTTATAGCGGATCAAGCCGGGTATCTGGATACCCAGATGCAGCGCCGAACCGAGGACGGCTCCCAGCGCAATCCCGTGTACGCCCAACGGCCCCAACAAGAAGATCACCCCGAACAGAATACCCAGATCAAACATGATCGGTGCCAGCGCGGGCAGCAAAAAGTGATTGTGGCTCTGCAAGATGCCCATCACAATGCCGCTTACGGAAAAGATCAGCGTGGTCACCAACAGGATGCGCATAATCTCAACGGTTTGGGTGATCTCATCGGCGTTGAATCCCGGTGCAACTACATTCTGCACCAACCAGGGCGCGATGAAAAATGCCACAATGCTGGCGAGGAAAGTCGCTGTGAAAATTGTATTAATCACATGACTGGCGAGGCCCCAGGCACCGCCCCGGTCATCTTTGGCGAGGTAGCCGCCGAAGATCGGGATAAAGGCATGGCTGAGGGCACCCCCGGCGATCAACGTAAAGATCAGTTCGGGGATGCGGTTGGCGGTGACGAATGTGTCCCACTCCGACCCCAAACCGACCTGCGCGGCGATGATGACCGTCTGCCCCAGGCTGATGACCTTCGCCACACCAAAGGCCACCATCACCACCAACGTGGAACGGGCGAGGTCTCTGGTGCGCTGGTTGGCATCCGCCGAGACGGGTGCGTTGTTTGGTATGTTGGGCGCTTGCTGTTCCATTAGAGTGACTCGAGTGCTTCACGCGCGGCGTCAAAATACTGGTTGAAGTTGATCGCTCGGTTAAAGGACGCGCGTGCCTCCTGCGTGCGACCCAGCGCAGCGAGTGCCCGCCCCTCCCAGTAACGCGCTTCTTCGACGTTGTCCTGGCTGAGTTCGATCGTGGTCGCCGTGTAGCTCAGCACGTCTTCATAACGCCCGACCTCGTAGAGTGTCTCGTAGATGCTGTGCTGGTACCAGAAAATGCGCCAGGGCAGGTCATTGTTTATCGCCCAATCGTAGGCATGTTGTGCGCGTTTATGATCGCCGACAGCGGTGAGCGATGTGCCCATATTCAGCAACGCAAACGGATCGGTTTGATCTTGCAGGGCTTGTTCCTGTGCGGTTTCAAACGCGATCTCAGCCGCCTGTGCAGGGTCTGCCCAGGGACCAAGCAGCTCCATCAGCCGATCCTCGCGGGTCGGCTCGTAGAGCACGATGAAGATGTAATTGAATTCACGCCAGTGACGGCTGATCTCGTCGTAGGTCTGCGTGACGCCGTTCTCGTTGTAGTCCAGAAAGCTATCATAGGCGAAAAACAAACGCTGATCGTCATCGTAACCGACGACAGTCTGGTAATGACCGAGCCAATCCGTCCCCTCAAACCGCTGTCCACGCTCGATAACGACCGGGAACTCATTGTCGATTAAGACACGCAACAGGTCGAGGGTACCTCCCATCCGCCAGAGCGCGTCAATCTCCGACCGTTCGTTAACAAAATCAACCATCTCCTGTGGAGAGACGTTCTTGTCGTCGCTGTTCGGCTTCAGGTAACTTTCGGCGAATTCCATATCACGCTGCCAGCCATAGTAGCTCAATGCGATTGATATGCTGGCAGGACCACAGTTGTTCCACGTCTGGCGATAATCAACGAAGCCGGTGTTAAACGACCGCGTAGACCAGGACACCGTCTGCGGTGCCGGGTTGATGAACGCCCCTTCCGGCGGGATGTTGTTTTGTGGCACCGCCGCTGCTGAAACTTCTTCAGTTGGTTCAGGCGGTGCGGCGTTTTGTGGCACCGCCGCCGCTGAAACTTCTTCAGTCGGTTCAGGCGGTGCGGCGTTTTGTGGCACTGCCGCCGCTGAAACATCCTCAGTCGGTTCGACGGTCGGTGTGGCGACGGTCGGCGTCGGTTCGACGGTAGCGGGTGGTGTCGCGGTCGGCCCTTCTTCCGTGACCTCCGGGGTCATCTCAACCGCTGGCGGTGGCATTGCTGGCGCGGCGTTTCCCCCCTCATCGACGGAAAGATCTAACAGCGCATTGGCGGCGTTTTCATCGACATCGCGTGCACGCTGCACGATCCCGCCTTCTGGTGTCGGGACGGTTTCTTGAAACACCTCCATAAAGGGAAACGAATTGACCACCCGCTGCTGCTGTCCCTGGTTCAGCACCTCACGGAACACCACGATGCCGGAAAGCACACCGATGATGCCCAGCATAAAAAGTCCGATCATTCCGAAAAGCAAAAAGCGCGGCGGTGCCGGGATGCCGTTGTCATAATCATAGTCAACGTAGTTCTCTTGCTGCGGCGGGAAATTCGCCGGGCGTTTTGGTTGCGTATCGTCGAGATTTGTCATCTATTGTCTTCCAACACACGATTTGCGCTAAGTATAGCCACAATCTACACCATCTGATAAGCCCAATTTCTCCCACGATCACCTGACGCACGCCGTATCTTTACCGTCCAAACGGGCTAGTTTGTGTACAATGACGCTGATAGAATGTGCGGACTTTTGAGCGAAACGAGACAATTTCTATGGGAAAGTACCGTAATCGCATCATCGCGGGGCTGGGGATCGCGCTGGCAATTTATATCGTGCTGCTGCTGTTTATGGATAGCAGCGGGCAATTTGAAGGCGGCGTCAGGAACGCGATAGCAGACTTCCCGTTGTGGCTGGTGCCCGTGCTGTGCCTGACGCAGATCAGCGCCGGGTTCTTCCGCTGGTTGGAGTGGCACTACTACCTCGGTGTGATCGACGCCCGCGACAAACTTAGCATCAAGGATAGCGTGATTATCTTCGTGGCGACATTTATGATGGTCGTCAGCCCTGGTAAGATCGCAGAATTGCTCAAATCGGTCTTTCTCAAGATGAAAACGGGCACACCGGTCGCGCAGAGTGCGCCTATCGTCATCGCAGAACGTGTGGTGGATGGCCTTGCGGTTATCATCACACTTATGATCACACTGGTCGTCGCCGGGGATCGGCTGGAACTTGGTTCGTACCGGGAGATCAGCCGAGGCATTATCTTCACCTCAGCCGCGATCCTCGGCTTTGGGCTGGTCGTCGTGCAGATCCGCCCGTTGGCTTACCTCTTTCTCGACCTGGCGGCGAAATTACCCCTCGTGAAGCGCATCCACGAGCCGCTGGTCGATTTTTATGAGAGCAGTCAGGAAATTTTCAAGCTCAAGCACATCATCCCGACCACCATCATGGGCATGGGTGTCTATATGAGTAGCACCAGCGGCTTTTTGCTCATCCTATGGGGCTTCGGCCTGGAAATCACCTGGACGCTGTTCATGCAGACTGCGTTTATCGTCGGTGTCGCGTCGGCGATCGGTGCTTTGAGCTTTGTTCCGAATGGTGCCGGGGTGACGGAAATTTCCAACGCGGCGATGTTGAGCGCCATCGTTGCACCGACACAACCACTGCTCGTTCCGGCGGTCATCGGCGCGGTCGCTTTGATGCAAGGGTTCTTCCACAAGTGGTTCCGTGTCCTGGTCGGGATGTGTGTGGCGTTCATCTATCGCAAGCGCCTGTTCACCGCCGAACTCGAAGCGGAGATCGAAGCCGCAGAAGACGAAAAATCGGAGCGACAACCACAACGACCCGCACTAGAAGCCTGACACACTCATGCGAACCACAGCTTGCAGCGGTATACTTAGAGAAAATTAGCTGCAATTGAGAGGTGTCGCATGGGAAAAGACCGTTTATTATCTATCAGTAGTGTTCTATTTACCGCATTATTGCTTATCCTCGCTCTGAGCATCAACAGCGCCCAGGATGAACAACAACCGACGTTTCTTATCGGCGTGCTGGATGCCGAGAAAGGCGCTATCGCCGATGGTGCCCGGCTCGCCGTGCGTGAGATCAACAACGCGGGTGGGGTCGAAGGTGCCGATGGCACGACGTTTCGTCTGGAATTGGTCATCGCCAGCACCGCAGAAGGCAACACATTAAACGATGCCATCGATCAACTCGCCGCAGAGGACATTATCGCCGTGCTCGGTCCGCAAACGACCGAGGATGTGCTCACCAACCTGCCACTGTTGCAAAGCCTCGGCGTGCCTATACTCACCCCCGCCATCGGGGATACCATCGTCGCGTCGGATACAACCAACTCAATCTTCCGCAGCCGGGCGGCGGAACGCTTTCTCGGTGGTGCGCTGGCGGATTATCTGGTCAACGTGGTCGGTGTCGGTGACGTCACCACCGTACAGCTTGACCGCGCCAGCACCGCCTCACGAGTCGGCTTCTCGGTGGCGCTAGAAGAACTTGACCCGGCCCCGGATGAAGACGTACTGCTGTTAGAGAACGCAGACGAACTTTCTGAGTTAGTCGCCGAAGTCGCCGCTGACGCACCGCCGGTGGTCGTGCTTTATGGCTCACCAGAACTCGCTGCCGACTTTTACGTCCAACTACGCGGCCTGGATTGGTTCGGTGTTTTTGCCTATGATCAGGCTCAAGCCCCGGCCTTCCGTGAGGACATCCCGTTAGATCAACTCAGCGGCATCCTCAGCATGACCACCTGGCCTATTGCCGCTCAGGATGCGGTCAGCGAGGTCTTCCGTGACGAATACGCCACCACACTCGGCAAAGTGCCTGGTCAGATCGAGGTGGCAAGTTACGACGCTATTACGTTGATCGCCGCCGCCATTAGCGAACCGGGTAACCTGAGCGATAACTTGAGCAACATTCGCAGTCTGCGCGGCGTACAGGGGATCCTCAACCCGCCGGCTTTGCAACCCATTCGCGGTGAGATCACCAATGCGGTCGCCGTCATTCAACTGAATGCGCTCGGTGGGCCGAATCTTGTCGCACGCTACGCCGGTTCAGAACCATTTGAGGATGTTGAGTCACAGACTGTGGTCGAGGCCGCCACCGAGATACCCACCGCAACCGCCACCCCTGAAGGTGTAGTCATCACCATCGAAAGTGCGCGCCAGAACGTGCGTACCGGCCCCGGCCTGGAATACGACGTCCTCGGTCAGTTACAAGAAGGCGAACAGCGACAGGTCATCGGCGCGACGACTGACTTCGACTGGGTGGTCATCAACTATCGCGGACAGAACGGCTGGCTGGCAGCGTATCTCCTAGACGTCTTTGGAAACCGCTCCACCGTGCCGGTTATCGCACCCCCGCCGACACCCCCCCCACCCCCGGCGACCGCCACCCCACCCCCAGCGCCGATCCCCGATGTTGTGATCGTCTCCGCATCGCCGACGACCATCACACGCGGCGTGGTCACGGATGTGATCGTCCTGGTACGCAACCAGGGTGGTGCGGCAGCAGGGCCGTTTGCGATTGCGGCGACCTTCCCGCCGAACAATACGTACAGCGCGGCTAACGTGAATGGCCTGGCAGCGGGTGCTGAACAAAGTGTCGCCCTGCCAATATCTATCACCGGGGCAACCGGGAACTACTCAGTCGCCATCGTCGCTGACCTGAACAATCAAGTTGATGAAGGCGCGGACGGCGAAGCCAACAACACCGCTTTTGACTTTAACTACCGTCTGGATCAACTGCTGTTCCTGCTTAACAGTTCGACACTCACGGTGGGTTCTAGCATTGACCTTGACCCCAGCACCACACCGACCAACGACCTTCAGTACAGCGCCTCCGGCTTGAACACAGTCGGCACCTGCAACGGCACAAACAACTGTATCGGTATCCTCAGCCCGAACCTGACATGGGAGACGGCCCACTATGACGCGATCAGTTCAGCCAATGGCATCAGCGGAGATTTTGTCGCTAACAATGTACTGCAAATCGGCACCACACTCGGCGTGCTGACCGCTGACGGTCGCCGGGCAGTGCTGCGCGTGGATGCGATCAACCCCGGCATCTCAATCACGTTTACCTACCGGGTGTACCAGCAACCAACGTCGTAAACTAACACGGGGATGAGCCATCTTTGCTCGTCCCCGTTTGCAATATCAACCCGTTTGACGTTAAAGAGTCAATCGATCCGAATATCCAGCCAGGTGATCGTTTGATCCTGAACGTTCACCCGCTGCTGGAATTTCAAGACGCCATCAATCCCTACGCTGACCACATACTCCCCGGCGGGCAGATCACCGCGTGTGAAGTTCTCCCCCCATGCAATGTCACTGTTCGCCGGGTCACCACCGTAAGTAAAGGCAAACAGCAAACTTTGCGTTCGCATCGAACGCACCTCGACCGTCGCACCCGGCAGCGGGTCACCGGCTGCATCGACCACACGCCCGGCGAGCAGGCCATTGTTCGGGTACGGATACAACCATAGGTCAGGGTTGCGGGTGGCGTTGAAATCAAATGGGGCATCGCCGACGCGCACTTCAAAATGCAAATGCGGCCCGATGGCTATGCCCGTCGCGCCGACCTCCCCCACCGGCATCCCTGCTGAGACGATGCCCGTTTCTACCACCAGGATGCGATCCAGATGTGCATACAGCGTATAAACCGGCTCGCCTGTCGGTGAGCGGATGTCATCGTGTGCGACGATCACAATCTTGCCATAGTAATTAAGACGCGGCCCAACCAGACGCTCGCTGTCGTCCCCGGCGTAAATTACCTGCCCCGCCGCTGCCGCAACAACGGTCGTCCCCTGTGGGTTAGCAAACTCCACGCCGCTATGAACTTCGCGGGTGTTGTCCTGGGTATCCCCATAAGGGTAAGTACGTTCGAGGTAGTCTCGTTGTGTTGTCGAATCCGTTACACGAATCGGTCGGCGCAGTGCAAACCGCGGGACGCGCTCCGGGGCCGGGGTCGCGCTGGGCAGTGGTGTATGTGTCACTGTGGCGGTAGGCGTTTGGGTCGGCGGTGGCAATGTCGCGGTCGCCGTTAATGTCGCCGTCAGGGACGGCTGGCGCGTCGGTTGAGTGATGACCTGTACGCCCGTTTCCGGTGCGAGTGTCGCCGCGAACACCTGCGGCCCGGCCTCATCACCGCTGCAAGCCGCCAGCAGACAAACGAACATCAGGCCAATCAAAGCATAAACTTGTTTCATCAAGGGAAATCCTAACCGAAGTTCACATCACTGTAATCGTCAGAAGCCGCACCCAGACGCGCCTCCAACACCAGATCACGCACTTGCGCCGGCAATTGCAACGCTTCCAGCGCACTCTCAATTAACGCGGCACGCGGCACCAGACCGACCAATTCCGTATGGGTGATCGTCGCACTGTGTTTCGCTGCCTCTTCACGCACACGTTCCAGTATCGTGTGCAGCGACGTTTCACGGAAGTTTATCACATTCATAGATACCTGCGCCTGACCATCCACCAGCAACCCTAATGCCTTGAGATGCGGCAGCCCGCCACCGGATTCACGCACGGCGACGGCAACCGCCTGAGCGACCGTGACGTCATCTGTGTCCAGATAGGCGTTGAACGCGATCAGCGGTTCGCGTGCGCCGATGGCGACCGCCCCGGCAGCCGTCAGTCGCGCCGGGCCGTAATCCGGTCGGCGCAGCGGATCGGATTGTATCGTGGTCTTGAGCCGTTCGTAAGGGTCGCGCCGCAGCTTAGCGAGGTTACGTTTTTCGGGAGTCAAGGCGGCGGCTTCGTACAGATAAACCGGCAGTTGCAGTTCATCGGCTACCCGCTGACCGAGCGCCCGCGCGATCTCGACGCAGTCGCTCATACTAGCATCACGCAAGGGAACGAACGGTACCACATCCGCCGCACCAATACGTGGATGCACGCCCTGATGCTGGTCGAGGTCGATCAATCTGGCGGCGGTCGCAATCCCTTGAAAAGCGGCCTCACGAACGACCAGCGGGGTACCTGCGAAGGTCATGACCGTGCGGTTATGGTCGGCATCACTGCTGACGTCAAGCAGCATTACCCCCTCGATAGCCTGGATTGCGTCGACGATCTGGTGAATGATCTGTCGATCACGCCCTTCGCTGAAGTTCGGGATGCACTCAATCAGTTTCATCGTCGCTCACAAACGTCGGCGGAACCGGTGCGGTGGTTCGTCCGCCCTTTTCAACCGGCTTTTCCGCTAATTCGATCAAGGTATGGTCATCGACGATTTTACCGTTGTAGCGTGCATACATCACCGGGCTTTCCAGCCGATCTACTGCATACCGCCAGCGGCGCGTGCCCATCTCACGCAATAGAGAGCGGCAGTAATCACAACGGACGCTGCGCCTTACCACCGGCACACCAAGCACACGTTCCTGCCGGGTATCGAGATGCAGTTCACCTTGTCGGCACACCGGGCATTGTTCCACGACAAAGCCATCGGTATACCGCTCGGCAGCACGCGCTCCGTTGAAGTACATGACGATATAGGCAATCACTACGAGTAGCAGTAGCCCCCCGATAATGAGTTCCAGCGGCACGGCAAACCCACTATCATCCGACGGTGTCGGCTCGGTCACCACACCGGGGATCAAAGTCGGTGCGGCGGTCGGTTGTGCGGCGAGTGCTCCCGGTTCTTCGGTCGTTTCCGGTGTTTCGCTCGGTACTACGGCGGTGGGTGTGACGGTCGGCGTTAACGTCGCCACGACGGTCGGCGTGGATGGCGGCGGTGTGTCCGTCGGCTCATCAACCGCCGTCCCGATGATGCGTACTTGCGGCTCACTGACGTCAGTTGGTGGCGGGGTCGCTGTGACGGTCAACGTCGCTGTGACGGTCGGCGTCAGGGTATCAGTTGGCTTCACTGTACTGGTTGGCGTCATTGTCCCGATATCAGTTGCGGTGCTGGTCGAAGTCATCGTCGCTGTTGCGGTTTGGGTCGGCGTCCGGGTTGCGGTGTCGGTCGGTGTCGCCGAGGCAGTCATCGTCGCGGTATTACTGGCGGTCGGCGTCGGTGTGATCGTCGGCGTATCTGAAGGGGTAAATGTCGGAGACGGGGAAATCGACGGCGTAAACGTCGGTGTCGGTGTTAAGTTATCCTCATCGACCAACGGCAATGCCTCCAGGTCTTCTGACCAGGCGACCAGGTTCTCCGCGATCCAGGCAAATTCGACCGGACTCGGTGTGCCGGTACCTAACGGATCAAGAAACTGTGCTGTGTAGCGGATCATCACCCAGGTAATTTCTTCGTTGCGGGCGACCGGTTCCACCACATCGCCGGGAACCAACTGCCCGATGCGCACGTAACCGATCCCCGGCCCTGCACGTAGATAAGCACTCTGCGCGGTCGTATCAACGAAGTTACCGGCAGGCGTCACGGTAGGGATAAAAGGGGTCGCGGTGTTTTCCGGCCCGTCAGGGGTTGGGGTCAGGTCGTCATCAGTGAGCACCGGCAGTGAATCAATATCCTCGATCCAGAAAGCCAGATCGCGCCTCACCCAGCCGAAGCCAAACCCGTAAGGCGTCATCACCCACTCACTGTCTTCACTGCGGTTGATGCCACGCACCACATCACCGGCGACCAATGACCCGACCGGTAAATAATCATCACCGGGGCCACCGCGCACGAAAACGTCCGGCGCTAAAATGATGCTGATGCGCGGTGTCGCCGTCGCGGTGTCTTCGTCATCATCTGATTGAGCAAGGACGACCGTTGCCGATGCGACAACTAAAACCGCCAGCAAAAACATGATCGAGTAACGCTTCAAGCGCTTTACCCCCTGGGTACAATTACCGGAGAATCCTATCACAAGTTCGAAAGTTGCACCAAACACGCAGGGTAAACGTCAGCTTTCGATGACGAAACTCATCGTCAGGTCACGAAGCGTAAAATTACCCGCGAACATCTCGACACGCCACGTCCCCGGCGGGAAGTCGGTATCATTTCGATCAATAACGAAGTAGAAACAATACGGCGAGCCATTAGGACTCATCGTCCAGTTATCTGACGTAACCAGCTCACCCTCGTGGTACCACTCGGCACGCATTTCGATGGCTGTGTTGCTCGCGTTGAAAACCTGCGCTGTTGCGTATAACTGCTCGGTTGTCTCGTCATCAAAGATACTATCCGGGTTCAACACACAGCTATCCGCTGAACTCACCGTATTAGAAATACCGGTTTGCACAAATAAACGCCCGGAATCCGCCTGTACAGGACTGATGGCATTGCCCATCGCATCCATCTCGCCAGCAGAGCTAGGGTCGGCTTGCCCGGCGATGAGCGAGACCGTCGGCGTAGAACCAGCAGCAAGCGTCATAAACAACTGGTCGTTGACACTACTCTCGGCGGCGATCTGCGTTTCCGCGACCGCGACTGTTCCAGCGACCGTCGTCCTTTGCGCAACAGCCCCCTGCTGGATCGCCGCCGCTTCCGTTTCCAGGATCAAATCACCAGTCGTGAGTGTACCCTGGACGTCTTCACCGATATTCTGGCACGCGCCCAACAATATGAGCATCAATATCCATATTAAGTGCTTCACAATTTCTCTCGTGCATAATCGAAATCTTTGCGAACGCCTATGTTACCAGCGGCGCTTGATGCGTGTCGAGGGCACGGCTGTCCACTTCAAATATGCAAGGGCAAGCCCAAGCCGCTCCCACTCCCGCAACACACAGCGCAATCGAGCGATAAAAATAAGAAATACAAGAAGTACAAGAGCCTGTTGAAGTTCATCGCGGACTATCCCGACGAGTTAGAGGCGCGGCAGAATGACGAACTAATAAGGGATTGTACTGGTTACGCCTCAAATCAAGAACGCTTTTTATCCTCATCGGGTAATTGCTGCACAGTGTTCCGGGTTTCGTCATTAGTCGGAAATAAGCATTCAATGCGTAGTTCCTGGGCGTGACATCAATCGCAGTGCCAAAGGTCGTCACCGTGGAAAAGAAGCACACTTCTGTGTGGTAGTGGTTACATATTGACTGATGTAATAAATCACAACGTGTATTTCAGCAAATTATATAGGTTTTTCCAGCACAAAGCTGCATCCAAATACCGTTTTGCATAACCGTTCACTACCGTACACTTTTTAGAAAGGACAGATTTCGCTCCTCAGACGCCATAAATCAAAGGCATATGAGAGGGAATATCGTATCTTTGCACCCGATTTGACGTCAGATGC
>DAOTTX010000306.1:0-7062 GCA_034437515.1 Anaerolineae bacterium | reverse complement strand
CGATGAAAACGACGACCTCACCTTCCCGCCGAAAGCCGTATGGGAGAGCGGCACCGTCGCCGATATTCAGGCGTATTTGCGACATCCAACACCGCAGCCGCCGTATGCGTTTACGCCTTTAGTGCCGCTGGTGCTGTTCGTGGTGGCGCTCTCCAGCGCGGGGAGCGTGGGGGTGATGTGGTTGTATCTGCGGCGGCGGTTTCTGCGCGGATGAGTAAGTTGAAAACGCCCGGTTTTGAACCGACGGCGGGCGGTGCGCCGAAAATCTCTAGCGCCGGATTTGCGGATAAGACATAGCTGTCAACAGGAAGGATGAGACGACCGCAGGTCGGGCCGCGTGGGGTCCAAAAAGCCTAAGTTTACAGCTACAGGACGACATTTTTGTCGTTACGCCATGCGTCAACTTATGGCAAAGCGGATAGATACATAGATAGATTGAGCTTTATACCGTGCTGCTACATCTCGCCGGTCATCTGCGGGGGGCTTCGCACAAATTTGGCACTCGCCTGTTATGGATGACGGCGTTAAAATAGGCACATGCCAACACCATTTACACATCTGGAAACCTCACAACGTCTGCTAAACGACACGCAGATCCCACAACATTTTCGTGACCGGCTCAACGCCGACCGTCCGGCCTTCTTCCTGGGCGGGGTCGCCGCCGATGCTCGTGTCGGCAGTGGTGCCAAACGCGAGGTCACCCATTTCTATGATTACAGTGATCCGATCCACACATCGCCCTGGCGGGTGATGGTGCGGCAAAATCCGCGCCTGATGCAACCGCAAGACCTCGCCCACCGGGTCTTTGTCGCCGCATATGTCGCGCATCTCTCTATAGATGAGGTGTGGTCGTTGCGCATCGTGCGCCCGCATTTCGCCCGGCGGGAATGGGGCAACCGGATGGAACGCTTCTTCTTGCTGCACATCATCCTCACCTACATGGACGAGCGTGACCGGGCGCGGGTCAACACTGCCACCGCCGAAGCTCTCTGTGACGCACAACCGGCGGATTGGCTTGACTTCCTGCCGGACGACGACCTGCGCCAATGGCGAGACTTGATCTACGAGCAGATCAAACCGGGTGGTGAAAGCCAGACGTTGCAAATTTTCAGCGAGCGCATTAACTCCACACCGGAGGCCATGCGTGAGATCCTCAACTCCGATGAGATGATGCACGCACGCCTGTGGCAGCACATCCCAAAAGCGTTCTTAGCCCAGGTGGAAACGGCCTGCTACCGGCACGCCCGTCAACAGATGTTGACGTATCTCCGGGCGACGCAGCCCGTCACCGCTTGAATGCTTCCGTGCTCGTTCAGCATTAGAATTCACGCCCGACGAACCAACTGGTACGCGGCGGACTGTCGTCTTCGTCTTTGGGCTTGGCATAGGTGATGGTCGGGCCTGGTTTGTCGCCTTCTTCGGATGCTTCTCTGACTACTTCGGCCTCGTCTGGATGATCGATGCGCAGCGCCCGCAGCATCCGTTGGTAGCTGTCAAGCAGGCTTTCCAGCATATCGAAGATCACGATGCCCGTCGTCGTGGAAAGGTCGATGCGCCCGGCGAGCGCCTCGGTCAACTGATCGTGTAAGTCCCAGGCGTTCTCATAATCGCTAGACCGCACCAGCCGGGCGATGCTCAACCCACCCAGCACCAGCGGCAGATAAACGAACGTCAGGTCTTCGTCACCATACCCGGCGAACCAACGCATAAAGCGATTGGCATAGTTGAGTCGTTCGGCCTCGTCGCCGAGGTCTTCATCCACCTTGCTTTCCAACACAATGAACGCCACCAGTACCGCGTCATAGAGCACACTGTCGAACACCTCACGGGTAATCACATCGTTGCGCTCCGCGTCGGTGAGGTCGGGGTTAGCCGCGAGCACCTGACACAACGCCCGGAACCAGCGCGTTTGCTCCAGTGCAATATCCGGCTCGCGCAGCGGCGCATCCTCGACGGTATAAGTCATCATCTTGGCGATTGCCATCGACTCACCGGGATGCAGCGGCAGGCCGCGCCGGGCGAAGCGGTCTTCTACGGCGGCGACGAACGCGCCGTACAGGTCGCCAGTGGGTGCTGGGCGTGCTATCAACCGTGCTTCAGGGTATTTAGCCCGCGCCAGTTGGATCTCCTTACGCAAGCCTTCCTGCGCCCATAGTGTTTCGTAACGCGGTTTGAGGTCGTCGTTTTCCACCGGGAGCGTCTTCCCGGCGAGGCCGAAGTCCACCGTCAGGATGTCAGTCGACTCGTTCCACTTGTGCGCGATAAATTCGATGTCACGTAGCACCTGCAATTTAAAGGGCGATGCGCTCAACACCGAAGGCGGCGCACCGCCACCGGTCGGGCGGACTTCCTCGGCGTCTTCAGGCACGCGGTAGCGGATCGCCACGCGCACCGGTAACCCTTTATTCGGGCGCGTCGGCGGACGCCCGACGATGGGCATACGCAGCACACCGACCTCACCCGCTTCCAGCGAGAAAGAGACCTGTGGCTTACCCACCTCGATAATCACGATGTTGTCTTGTGGGTCGTTGTTGGGTGTGCGGACCGCAATTTTAAGCTGTAACTTCTTATTCACCATGTTTTGCAGCACGATCACCAGCTCGACCGGTTGGTTGAGATAAGCACGTTTCGGGTAAACTCCCAGTGCGACCTCGACCACCTCCATATTGATGCGCGGGCCGCCGGTGATCTGCCCCAGGACATCGGGGTAGTGTAAGTTGAGGGGCGTTCTTTTATTCATTAGAGTCTGTTATCCAGTGAACCATATTTACGGAGTAACTGATCAATCACACGTTGCGCGAGGTCGAAGATCACATCGTTGTTACCGTTACGTTCCTCGCTGCGGGCGTCCAACATGAACTTGATCTCATCGAGACCGTCTTCGAGTCTTTCTCTGGGCATCAGCACCTCGTCATAGACCAGCACACCAGCCATCACCAGCGGCATGTAAGCCGTGCTAAAATCGACTGACCGCTTCTCGAAGATATTGTCCATCATGCTCTGGGCGTAGGCTTCCATTTCCTCATGAGAGCCGAGGTCTTCATTGGTTTGTTTTTCGACCAGTTTCAACCCATGCATCATCGCGTCGTGCATCAGATCTTTGTAGACCAGCGCGGGGATGGCTTTAACCGGCATCCGGGCAGCGCGTTCGTCTTTGGCGGTGGCGCGGAGCATCCCATCGAGCCAGTGGGGGATACGCATAGCGGCCCCGTCCTCGGCGAGATAGGCCGTGCCCTTAATCAACGGTTCGATGTTGTAGATTCCCGCGACCATCACACTTTGTGCGGTGTGGGCGTCGGCGTACTCCAGGATGAGAGTCAGCAACCGCGCCACACAGGACGCTTCAAGCGTCTTCAGTGGATAGCCGCCCGCCTCGAACAGCTTTTCGGTCTTCGCCAGCAGCGGTGGGTAGAGTTTCTTACGGTCGAGCGCAGGCAGCACACTTTGCTGGAACAACTCGCGGTATTTTTCCAGCAGTAGCACCGTATCGCCCTGTTCTTCCAGCCGCCAGATGCTTTCCCAGCCGGGTTTGAAGTTCAGCGGTGTACCGACCTTGCCGGGTTGGAGCTTGAGGCTCGTTTCCAGCGTGTTACCCCGGAACAGCCCACGCTTTTTGGTCGAATATTCCAGCTTCATCAAGTTTTTGATCTTTTCCTGCTGTTCCGCTGGCAGTGCTCGTGGGTTGAGCTTAGAACCGCCATCACCTAACCGTACCTTCTCACCTTTTTCGACCGGCTTGACCTGCAACTCCATCGCAATGCTGTAATCATCGCCGGGGGCGGCATCCGGCAGGGTGGACATAGGCAGCATGGCATAACCGACTTCGGCGGCGTCCAGACCGACGACCAATCGCTCAGCAGCGGTCAGGAAGCGCCCTTTCTGTCCGTCGTTGTCTTTTTCCGGCAACAGCAGCTTAACCGCCACATCGACCGGGGCGTCGATCATATTTTGAATGAGCATAATCACCTCAAAGGGTCGCCCGGCCTGTACGACGTGCGGTCGCAAAGCCAGCGCCACCTGTACCGGCCCGGCGGCATGACGTGCCCCTTTGGTGATGAATCCGACAACATCGGGGTAGTTTACTTCGTGTTTATCAGGCATAAATGAGTCCAGAAAATTTCACATAATTCTTTACCTTCTATTAAACAACATAACGATCGGTCGAGTCACTGACCGATGTGTACTATAAACAGTAAGAACATCGTTATAGTTTCGATTGTATTTAAGTTCACTACCCTTGTGACCGCTCACGGAGGTAAATTCATGACCTATGACACACAAACTCGCGCTTATCTCATCGACCCGGCAGACCCCGACCCTGACGTGATCGAACGGGCGGCGCGTGTGCTGCGTGCCGGGGGGCTGGTCGCCTTCCCGACCGAGACGGTCTACGGGCTGGGTGCGAATGCCCTCAATGAGACGGCGATTGACCAGATTTACGCTGCCAAACAGCGCCCCGCCGCTGACCCGGTCATCGTGCATATTTACAACGCCGCCCAACTCGATGCACTGACCGCCGAGGTGCCCAGGCTCGTGCAGAAGCTGGCGGCGGCCTTCTGGCCTGGCGCGCTGACGTTGGTACTCAAGCGTGCGCCGAACGTGCCTGCTAACATCGCCGCTGGCTTGCCGACCGTCGCCGTGCGGATGCCAGCGCACCCGGTCGCGCTGGCGCTGCTGCGGGCAACGGACACACCCATCGCCGCGCCCAGCGCCAACACCTTCACCCGTCCAAGCGCGACCACTGCCGCCCACGTCCTCGAAGACCTCGACGGGCATGTCGATGTGCTGCTGGATGGCGGGCCGACCACCATCGGCCTGGAATCTACCGTGCTTGACCTCAGCGGGGACGCGCCGGTTATCCTGCGTCCTGGTGGTGTGACGCTCGAAGCGTTGCAAGCGGTCGAACCGACAGTGACGCTAAAACCGGGGCACAACAAAGACGCGGCGTCCGTCTCACCGGGGCAGATGGTCAAGCACTACTCGCCGCGTGCGCGGTTGGTGTTATATCAGGGGAAGCAACAACCCGTGCTGGATGCCATGCTTGAGGCCGTGCAGGCACATCAAGATGAGGAGCGCACGGTCGGCGTGCTGGTGACCGATGAGGACGACAGCACCTTCACCAGCACAGAGGCGCGACGGGTCACGGTAGGCACCGCCTACGACCTCGATACCATCAGCCAGCGGTTATTCGCCGCCATCCGTGAACTTGATACGCAGGGTGTTGATGTCATCCTCGCACGAGATTTCGGGCGCGAGGGGTTGGGCGCGGCGCTGTGGGATCGTCTGCTGCGCGCCGCCGAAGGGGAGGTTATCACGGTGGGGTGAGTGCCGCGATGATCGTGTCTTATGGGTTGAACATGAACCTGACCTTTCATGGCAGTGTGATCTGATCAGGTCTATGCCCTGCTTACGTGCAAAGTCGAGCGTACACATCACCCCCTCGGAGAACTTTCGCTAGCGTTGGAAATACGTGAAGTCTCGCGCTCGTTGGATGTAAATCTCCATTGGGTTGCGGTTATCGGTAAGTAGCGTGCCGCCGTCCGGCAGTGTGGCGAGGTCGTCGAGCGTCAGCGGCACTTTCGATGCCAACAGGACGATATTCTGTGAGTCGTCGCCGGCGTATGCAGTGCTGCCGGTGTGGTCGAACACGGTGTTCAACGTGGTCGAAATCGCATCGAACGAATCCGAGCGTTCGCCCTCCGGTGTGCCGATGAAGTTGTACACCATCAGTCCATCGGGTTGTAGCACCCGCCGCACTGCCTCGAAGAACTCCCGTGTGACCAGATGTGGCGGCACGTTGGCGGCACCGTCAAAGGCGTCGATCAAGATCACGTCGAACTGTTCGTCCGCTGCCAGTTCCATGTAGATGCGCCCGTCCTGCACCAGCACCTCACCCTCAATCTCGCCGAAGTACCGGTCGGAAAGCTCGACCACGAACGGATCGATCTCGACTTCGACCACGTCCGCGCCGCGATTCTCCATCGCGTGGGCGATGCCATGCCCCGCCCCACCGACCACCAGTACCCGCCGGTCGGTCAGGTCGGCGAAGGCCGCGTCACTGACCTCTACCATCGCCTGTGCATAGCTAAACAGCGGTTCCTTCGTTTCCAGGTCTACGCGAGAATGAAAGGTCGGGCCGAGGTGCATCTGCACGTAGCCTTCGTCTTCGTTCTCATACACCCGGATGGTCTGGTGATAGCCTTCTTGCTGTTCGAGTAGAGTCAGGTCGTCGGCGTCGTCCCAGCGCCAATCAGGTTGGGGCATAAGCAGAATCAGAATGATCGCTGCCAGTGATCGCAGCCGTGCACGTCCCTGCCAGAAGTACGCGACGAACAACACCAACCCGACCGCGAAAAATTGCAAAGACGTGGAAAGCCCTACCCACGGGATCAACACGAAAGCCGCGCCCAACGCCCCGGCGACGCTCCCCACCGTGCTGATGGCGTAAATGTTGCCGACGATCTCACTGATCGCTTCGGCTGGGCGGCCTGCCGAAAGCAGCGTGATGGCGATTGGCGAGGTCATCCCGAATAACGTCGAGGGCACGAAGAAACCCGCCGTCGCCGTGAACATGATGACCGTCGCGTCGGGTCTAATGCCGGACGACACCGCACTCGCCGGGATTTCCCAAACCACCCAACTGGTGACCACCAACCAGGCCGCGTTCCCCATCATCAGCACCGGCAGCACCACCGGCACCTGATCCAGCTTGACGCGCCCGCCCAGCGCATAACCGACCGACAACCCGACCAGCGTCACCGAGATCATCACCGCCCAGACGACAGTCGTCGTGCCCAATAGCGAGGCGAACATACGCGGCCCGATGATCTCCGTAGCGAGGTTGGCAAAACCACTAAAAAACACCAGCAGATATAGAATCGCCGGTGGTGTGGAACGTGTCGCAGACATAATCTTTTATCCGTTAACATGAAGATCATCCGCATTGTACATCTTAGCTCGACTTTGCACATAAGCAAAAGAGATAAATTAGGTTAGAGTAGACTCGATCTGATTTTCACAAAAGGTCGAGAAGGTGTCTAACCCAACCGCTATCATCATAAA
>DAOTTX010000305.1:0-6725 GCA_034437515.1 Anaerolineae bacterium | reverse complement strand
TTTATGATGATAGGCATTGGGTTAGGCATGTCCTCGACCTTTTGTGGTTATTAGATCGAGCCTACTTTAACCCAATTTATTGCTTTTGCTTATGTGCAAAGTCGAGCTTATCCTCACCCCTTCCGAACGACTCGAACTGCGGTGAGTAGAGGTGAAGAATCGGGAAAACTTGAATCCGCTCGACTGCGGCGAGGCGGGGGTGAGGGGCCAAACGGGAACCATTCACTCACAAACGGCGTCTATGTTAAGTACGAGGGCGCGGTGAATTCCTTCCCCCACAGGACACGCAAGTCTTCAGTCAACAAATACCGCGCCTTCTTATCATGATGACCACCCCTGCAAATACGCCTCGACCGACGCACGAAAGGCCGCGTCGAGGTCGCCGCCGCGCCGGTACTGATTGCTGATCTCCAACGCGGCGAAGCCATGAATCAACGCTAACAAACCACGCAGCGCCGGGAGCGAATCCGCTTCTCCGCTGACCTGTGCCATCAACGCCTGGAAGGGCAATGCGGCCTGTTCTTGCTCGTCGGAGTCGGGGCGTGCGCGAGGATCCGCGGTGCTAAACGCCAGCAGATAAGTTACCGGGGCACTGTGGGCAAACGTGCGATAGGCCAGCGCCACCATCAGCAGACGCGCTTTCGGTTCTTGCGGCGCGTCGTCTAAGGCGGCGTGCATGGCGGCGAACAGACGCATCAACGTCCGTGCATTGACCGCCCGCAGCAGCGCGGCCTTGTTCTTCACATGCTTGTAGAGTGAGGCCGCCTTGACGTCAAAGGCGGCGGCGACCTTGCTCATGGAAAGCGCGTCCAGGCCGTCGGCCTCGATCATCGCGTGCGCGGTGTCGATCAGACGGTCATAGTCGATCTGTGATGGATACGGCATTAGACGCGGTTCAGATGTGTGTCTTTGAAGTCGGTGACGTACTTGAGGCCGTACCCGACCGTGCGATCCATGCCGATATGCGCCAGCCAGATCAACGCCAGCAGCACGCCGAGGTCCCATTCGACGGCGAAAGCCGCCCCCAGCAGCACCAGCGGCACGGCATAGGTATGCACGACGTTGTAGGTGATCGCGCCGAGACGTGTATCGCGCAGATAGCCGATCATGCTCACATCGGGGACAAACAGCAGCGCGATAAACAGCAGCGCACTCCCGCTCAGGTGAGCGTAGACGGCGATCACGCCGATGAAAACCGCTAGCCCTTCCAGTCGGATCAGCAGATTGGGTAGGGAGAAGGTCGGTGTCGCTGGTGTGGATTGGGTCATAGTGGTCATCTCATTTTCTCACATAGTTAATGTCGTTAGCTTTTCAAGGTTAATGATATTAGCCTTTGTGCGTATTGTCAAGCGAAGACGACGAATTTAATCGTTTGAATGATCGCTTTTCCCCACCTCACCCCCATTTCACTGTACGGGCCACTCCCTGTGGCGGCGCGAACAACCGACCAGAGGTCGGCGTTCGCATCGTCCCTCTACACCTGTAGGACAGACTGATCGCAGGTCAGACAGGGTGATGGATGGAAGGCTGAATTTTCATCTTCCGCTTATCCATCTACTTACTCCGTATTTATCCCAAATTTTCATCCATATATCCCAAATTCAAGGAGGGAATATCCCATGTTCCGTGATGCACTCACCGAACTCGCAAGCCTGAGCGTGACCGGAGTCACGACGAATTACGACGTCGATGCGCTGCCGGTTAAGCTCAACCGGGGGCAGTTGCCCGTTCTGCTGGTGCTGCCCATCGAAAATGAAAGTACCGCCCAGCGCCGCCTCTTTTCCGAGCGCGGCGACGGCTTCGAGGCCATCGGCTTTGCCAGTGGCGTCCGCACGGTGACCTACACCGTCACCCACTTGCTGCTGGTCGCCCCGGTCACCAGTGAACGCGGACTGCGCGATCATCTGCCGGGGTTGGTCGATTTGATCGACAACTACTTCACCACGCTGGCGACGACGATCACGCTGGGCGGTCGCCTGCTAGAACCGACTCAGGTCAAAGTGGAGCCGGGGGTATTCGCCTATGACGAAACCCGTTACTACGGCTGCGCCTTCCGGCATGAATGGGTGGTGCAGCTATGAGCATCACTTATCAGGTCGGTCTGGATAAGGACGGCGACGGGTTCATCGGCTGGGACGTCAACACGACCGACCCGCCCAACCTCGCGCCGACACCGGTCACATGGCAGTCGTTTGTCATGCTGCCGGTCAACGGTGGGCAGATCTCAAAGTGGGAAGAAACACCCTACGGCACGCAGATCGTCGATGTGTCGCTTGATCCGGGCGCGGCGGCGTTTTACTGCTGGCGTTCGCTGGCAGGGGTCAACACGTTGCCGGTCACGCCGGGCCAGACGTACACGGTCGGCCTGTGGGTACGTGGTGGCACCGCCTACCCGACCGTGCTGACCTCGTTGACCGTCTATAACCAGACGTTGACCAGCCGGGCCAGCCAGTCGATCAGTATTGCCGCTGGTTGGGCGCAGTTCAGCGTGACCTTCACCGCACAGGCCGGTGACACGCACATCACATTGGCGCTGGAAAAACCCTCGCTCAGCCCGACCATCAGCTTTGACGCGACCGGCTTCATGATGGTGGCGGGGTCGGCACTGCCGGCGACGTTCAACGCGGGTGATCCGTCAGCAGAAGCAGCGGACGACATCACCGACGATGTGCTGACGTTGAAATGGCGATTGGGGCTGGCACGTCCCTATGATGTGACCGCCGCGCCCACACGCGGCGAGATCGTGCTGGAAAACAGCGCCGGGACGTACTCGCCGGAGCGCACTACAACGACACTCGCACCGGGCACACGGCTGATGATCCGTGCGGATGACGGCGGCGGTATGGTGCGGCTGTTCAGCGGGTGGATTTCATCGGTCGAGGTGGAACCGGGGCAGTTCAGCGGGCGGCGGGTCACACTGCACCTGCATGGGCCGGAGCGCATTCTGGACGAGGCGCGGGTGTTGATCTCCCTGCTGCTGAACGCCTCACCGACCGGCATTCTGAATACGATCTTTCTACGCGAACCACTCGACCGGCTCAATACGCAATTCCAGCAGAGCAGCACCAGCTTCGCCTACGCAGGTGATACCTGGGCGGACGGCATCCGGGCGGCGACGGCTATCGAGCAGGTGATGACCGCCGAACGCGGACGCTTTTACAGTCAGCGTGACGGCACATTGACCTTCCTTGAGCGTGGCTACACCTACGGCAGCAGCCAGCACACTTTTGACGACGCCTTCGAGGACGTCGCCTATGTTTACGGCGTGGGGCTGGTGAACGAAGTCCGGGTGCTGGTGAGGCCGCGCAGCCTCGGCACAGCAGGCAGTACGTTGTGGACGTTGCAGACCGCGCAGGCCATCCCCGCCGGGGAATGTCGTACCCTACTCGCCCGCTTTCGGGACAGCAACAGCGCGTCAATCGGTGCGACATCACTTGTTACCCCTGTCGCCACGACGGACTACACCGCCAACAGCACCAACGACGGCAGCGGAACCGACGTCACCGCCGATGTGAGCATCACCATTGTGGATGGCGGCAGTGCTAGCGCGGCCTATCTGCAAATTTGCAACACCGGCACGGCGACGGCCTATCTGCAACCGGGGACGCGCTTACGCGGCAGGCCATTGTTCCAGGAAGACACGCTGCTGATCGAGCAGCGCGACGACGCCAGCATCGACGCTTACGGGTTGTACTCGCTGACGTTTAACCTGCCCTACTTCGTCACCGTCGCGGAAGCCGAAGCCCTCGCCGACGCCATCCTGACCGCCCGGAAGACACCACGCGGCACGGTCGAAGCGTTGCATTTGAGTCATCGGGTGGGGTTGTCGCAGGCGCTCTCAAGGACGCTGTTCGATGTGATTACGGTCAAAGAAGCCCATACCGGGCACGACGCCGATTATCTCATCATCGCAGAAGCGCACGAGGTTGATCTAGGTGGGGCGCGGCATCACGTCCGTTGGCTGTTGGAGCAGTTGGAATGATTACGAATACCGTTGATGAAGATCGCACAGATATTCTCGACCAAGCCCTCGAATGTATCGCTATGGTCGCCCATGATGTGGGGGCCTTCTAGCACGGAAAGCAGCGAGAACATCGAGCCGATAATAGCGATGTGTGATAGATCGGGGTTGATCTCACCCCGGTCTTTCCCCTGCTGTATGGTCGCTTTGAGCATCTCACCCACGCGCCCCTGATGATCGAGGTAGGTCGCGTGGCTTTTCATCTCGATTAATGTGCTGGTATGCACGCGGATCAACGGAAGATTTTCAGCCTCGGTATGCGTGCGGATCATGTAGCGCAGCAACATCTCAAGCTGGGCTAACGGTGGCTGCTCGGTGATCGACTCGACGTAGGTTTCCATACGCTGTACCGCCCGGATGAGCGCCCACATCACCATGTCGTCTTTACTTTTAAAATGCTGGTAAAGGGTCGGCTTGGAAACCCCCACTTCCTCGGCGATCTCGTCCATATTCAAGTGCGCGTACCCACGATCACGGATCATATGGGCGGCGGTGCGCAAGATTTCCTCCTCGCGCCGCTGGCGTTCGCGCTCCTTAAACGATGTCTTTGCCATGATCTACTTTCTTGACTCTTATGACACATCTTCATATTTATTTTAACATGGCTGATAGTTGCAGGGTGAGTGGCAAATGAAAACTTATTGATTTTAACGTTTTTGGTGGAATCAAATCATATGTGCTGTTATGAGCCTAAACTCACCCCTTCCGAACGGCCCAACCTGCCTGTGGCATTCTCCCTCCTCTCTCCAACAAATGTTGGAGAGGGGAAAGCGAGCATGGTGAGCAGGGGTGAGGTCATTTCCACCAATTTCAGTAGAACCAGGAAATTTAAAGCGATTGTCCTATCTCGCCGTAAACGCTGCTCGACAAAGCCGGATGAATATGCCACAATGGAGATAAATAAGCAGCACATTTTTCTTTTGTGAATCCTCTCCTTTATAAAAATTACTCAACTCACACGTTCACATCCATCTGTTCGTTAGATGGATAGATGATATTGGCGACTCAGGAGGTTCAGAAGTGGAATTGTGCTTAATCACAGGTGATGGTGTCAGCCATGAAGTCATCCCCGCGGCGGTAGAAGTGCTCAAAACCGTGCTGCCCACCGTAGAAATTTACCCGGCGGCGGCGGGGTTCGAGCATTATAAGGCACACGGGACTTCGCTACCGCAAGAAACACTTGATCTCGCGCTGCACTGCCGTGCCGTTTTGTTCGGCGCAGCGGATTCACCTTCTTATCCCGTTGAAGGTTACTTTTCCCCGATCATCGCTCTGCGTCACCATCTCAACACCTACGCCAACATCCGCCCCTCGCGTTATCTGCCGGTAGCGACAGCGCGAGAAGGGGTTGACCTGATTGTAATGCGTGAAAACACCGAAGACTTGTATGTGGTCGATGAAGTCACCGACCCCGACGGCCAGACCAGCACCGCCCGTAAGGTCATCACACGCGGGGCGACGGAGCGCGTCAGCCATATGACCTATCAACTGGCGCGGCAGGCCGGGCGTGAGCGTGTGACCATCGTGCATAAGGCCAACGTGCTGCCGCAGTCAGATGGTCTGTTCCGCCGGGTGGCGCTGGAAGTCGCGCAGCATTACCCCGACATCGAAACCGATGAACTGCTGGTGGATACCGCCGCTTACTGGATGGTCAAAGACCCGATCCGCTTTGATATGATCCTTACATCGAACCTGTACGGTGACATCCTCTCGGATATGGCGGCGGCCTGGGGCGGCGGTTTGGGGATGATCCCTGCGTTGAACCTGGGCGATGACGCCGCGATTGCGGAACCGCTGCACGGCTCCGCCCCGGATATTTCCGGCAAGGGGATCGCCAACCCCACCGCCGCCATCCGCAGCGTGGCGATGCTGCTACGCCATCACTGGCAACGCCACGACCTCGCCGACCGCATCGAGGAGGCCATTCGCCTGACGTTGGAACAGGGCGGCTACACCGTCGATATTCTGATGGACGGCGCGATGAACACCGAAGCCTTCACCGCGCGGGTGATTAATCACCTGCGGGCATCCCACGTGGGGTAGCGAAAATCCCCAGAATTCGATTCGCCTGCGGCGAATAAAAACAGGGGCTGAAACACACGCTACGCGCGGTTTCTCGCATGCCTGCGGCACGCGACCGCCCACAGCGATCAGGCGCAACCTGCGGTTGCTTAACGAGAAGGGGCACGCACCAAAACAAAACCGTGGCCGCGGTCACGGAGGTACGGATTGAGGTTGAGGCGGGACGCGGCGCGCGCATTGAAATGAGGGTCGAGCCACGACCCGCCGCGCAACACCCGCCGGCGATTAGAACTTATGCTCTCTTTACTCGCAGCCATCTGCAGGTCGGTGTAGTCCGTCAGGCACCACTCCCACACATTCCCGCACATATTCAATACGCCGTAGGGTGACGCACCATCCGTGTAACGGGTCACGGGCGTCGTCTGTTCGATACCTGACTCTCTGGTGTTGGCGCGGTTTTTATCAAACCCATTTCCCCACGGATATTCCCGACCATCGGTGCCCCGTGCCGCCTTCTCCCATTCGAACTCAGTCGGCAGGCGCACCGCCCAACTGCTAATATCGTCAATCGCATAGCCAGCCCCACACCGCCAGGACAACCAGCGGCAGAAGGCCATCGCATCGTACCAACTCACATTTTCACGAGGGTGGTCGTTGATTTTCCATTGCTGGTCGCCGGGTT
>DAOTTX010000304.1:0-1593 GCA_034437515.1 Anaerolineae bacterium | reverse complement strand
CGATAGATCAGATCAGTGAGTCGACCTTTCAGAAGTAAGCAGTCTATCAAGAATCATTGACGCATCGTACACACTGACTGGCGCACGGGTCGAGCCATCCAGCACGCCAATATAATCCTGCGTCGTTTTCACATCCGCGTGTCCGAGATTCTGCCGGATAACTTCGGTCGGGATACCTGCCAAGAACAGGTTTTGGGCGTAGCTGCGGCGCAGATCATGGGGTGTAACGGTTGTCGGTGTGCCGTCAATCGAGATCGGATACTGCTTCAGCATCCGCTGGACGCTGCGCGTGGTCATGCGCTTGCGTGTCGTCCGCTGGTCGAGCATGTCGCCGCGACCGTCGATCATCGGCGTGAACACCGGACCTGCTTCACGCCCATCTAGGCGCAAAAATGGCAAGACTACTTCAAATCATTGATGTCCGTTAATCCATAGCGCAAACCGAGCAGCGCAGCCTGTGTCCGGTCGGATACATCTAGCTTGGAAAACAGCGCACTGATGTAGTTCCGCACGGTGCCTTCAGACAGATGAATCGTCTCGGCAATATCGGTGTTGGTGTATCCGCGAGAGATTAAACGGAGGATCTCAAGCTCTCGTTCGTTCAGGATGCTCAGTAGTTGCGTATTTGGGACGGGTATCCGTTGTGCTGCATGGTCAAACAGCTTACGGGCCACCTTCGGATCAATGTGTGTATCGCCCGCGACGGTGCTGCGAATAGCACTGAACAAATCAGCATGTGGGATGTCCTTCAGCAGGAACCCGTCCGCACCGCTGCGAATCGCATCAAACAACCAATCGTCGTCGCCGTAGGTCGTCAGAATCAGCACTTTGACTTCTGGGAACCGCTGCTTGATGGTCTCGGTCGCTTTGATCCCGTTCATGATAGGCATTTTGAGGTCCATCAGCACGAGATCCGGTTGTTGCTCAGCCACGATGTCAACGGCCTGTGCGCCGTCGGAGGTGGTCGTCACGCTAAAGTCTTGCTGCGAATCAAGAATCAGTTTCAGACCTTCGGCGATAATGTCTTGATCGTCACAGATGAGAATGTGCATCCGTTTGCCTCTTTAATGTTATTCCGATTTTCGTACCTTGCCCCACCTGGCTGGAAACATCGAGTTCAGCGCCAATCATACCGGCACGCTCGCGCATCCCCTGCACGCCGAAGTGACCGTTTGCATCAACCGCTGATGGATCAAAGCCAGTTCCGTCGTCGATTACCATCAGATACAGTGTTTCGCCTGTTTCTTCGACTTTGATCCTGATGTGCTGGGCCTGGGCGTGTTGTGCGCTGTTCAGTAGGGCTTCTTGCGCAACGCGGTAAACGACGTGTTCCTGCTCCTGGGTCAGCCATAAAACGTCATTTGCTGTCTCGACACTTGTATTGATCCTATAACGGGCCTGGATGGATTCTGCCAGCAGTTGAATAGAGGCCACAAAGCCGATGCTCTCCAGTGGTTCCGCACGAAGGGCTTGCAACGCACGCCGGGTATCCTGCAATCCGTCGCGCATGGTCACGGTTGATTCCTGTACGAGCTGCCTGGCTCGCTCCGGTTGCGTTTCCCAGATAACCTGCACCGCTTCGAGTTGAACAGT
>DAOTTX010000303.1:0-44257 GCA_034437515.1 Anaerolineae bacterium | reverse complement strand
CCATCCGATACGCCTTGGTTCTGGCTGCGCGGCGACACCTACCCGCATCGTGAGACGCTCAAACGCTGGGGCTGCCGTTGGAGCAAGAAGCGCAAGTCCTGGTACTACATCGGGGCGGACCTTCCCGACGCGGTGCAGCAGCTCATCGAGCAGGTGAACGCACCGTCTGATGACAGCGTGTCCGAAGACGACCAAGACCCGTGTTCGGTCGAGGAAGCCGCTGCCGTGCTGGGGATGCGCGTGAAGGATACTCCGCCGGAAACACTAGTCGCTTCAGACGGGCAACCACGCTTGTTCAACCTGAACGAGACGGTCTATGCTCGGCACGATCTGGAAACGCTGGACGGTCAGCCAGTGCCGACAGGCACACGTGGGACGGTCACGCGGCTCTATAACCGCAATCCGACGCACGGTTGGAGCTACGACGTGGACTTCGCTGAGATCGGCGTGGGCTGGTTCTTCGAGCGTGAGCTGACTGGAATAGAGCCGACGCCGGGGATTCGCGTCACACGCGGCAGTGTTGTACCACCTGGAGCTGTCCCACCACCAACGGATGCCGAGGTCAAGCGTGCGCTGATCGAAGGCGGTAACCAACCAGAATCAATCGCGACGGATGCCGAGATGCCGCCCGTGTCAGACACGGACGACGAGGAAGAACCGAAGATCCACGTCATCAAACCGGTGCTGTCAGATGACGATGCCGATCCGATCACGACGGCGGTGCGTCAGACGCGCCCCGAAACCGTGCCTGTCTTACAGTCCACACCAACGACCAACGGCAGACGCAATCTGGTTCGCATCCTGCAGTCGGCCTGCGGTGAACTGACCGGCAGCATCACGGGCAACGTCTGGTGTTACGGTTATGCGGTGCATGAGGGCGTGTGTGTCTATGTCAATATGGGTGGCCCGCGCATGGCAGTTGAAGCCATTCGAGCGAAATTCAGCAAGGGCGATGTGCGCCGCACGACGGCGTAGATGATTGTACTGGAAGTACCGCAGGTTGAAGAAAATACCTGTGAGGTCATCCGACTTACCTAAAGGGGAAACCTGGCGGAAACATAGCATGTCGGAAAAGGGATCAAACTGCAAAACCGTCAAGCAGAGTTGGGTTCCGAGACCTGAGTGATATGGGCAAGGCTGGATTGCTTGAATTCTAGTGACGAGTCAAAAACTTTGCTTTTTCTTGACACGACGGTTTGGGTCAAGTCCCATCAGCAGCATCCTAATGTCGCCGGGCTGCGAAATCTTCCTGATGGGGACATGGATCAATGAGATCTGAAAAAGTCACGAACGGAAGCACCTAAGTCACTCTAGATACGTCATCTACGACCGTACTGCGGGATTGCCTACGGGACGCGAGTCCTATGGCAACGGAGGTCTTCATAGTAGTCGTGGGAGTAACGACCCACCGGGGCGGCTGTGACATAAAGCAGCTACAGGGCAAAGGAGACCAGGAGATCCGCGAGAATGAATGTGAAAGGTATGCGAAATGCAGAAAGCTGAACATATTCTTCAAGCACTACACAAACTGGGAGAAAAACGTCAACCGTTAACCCGCATCTATCGAAGCCTATATAGTGAAGACCTGTATCTCACTGCATATGGCAAGATATACAAGAACAAAGGTGCCATGACACCGGGGCCAGATAACGATACCGCAGATGGAATGAGCATTCGGACAGTCCGACGCATCATCAATCAGCTAAGGTATGAACGGTTTCGGTTTCGTCCAGCACTTCGCGGCGAAGTACCCAAGTCATCAGGCGGAATGCGTAAACTTGCTAAACCCAATTTCACCGACAAACTGGTTCAAGAGGCAATCCTACTGTTGTTGGAGGCCTACTATGAACCCCGGTTTCGGGATAGCTCACACGGATTCCGTCCAGGACGTGGATGTCACACTGCTTTGGAACGTGTAAAACGCAAGTTTCGAGGCGCAGCATGGTTCATTGAAGGTGACATCCAGGGATGCTTCGACAATATCAACCACGATGTACTGATGGAAATACTCGCCAGAGACATCAAAGATGGTCGGCTACTCAACCTGATCCGTATGGGTCTGGAAGCAGGTGTGCTGGACGAATGGGAACATCTGCAAACCTACGATGGCGTGCCACAGGGTGGCATTCTCAGCCCCCTGTTGAGCAATATCTATCTGAACGAATTGGATAGCTACATCGAAGATGTTCTCATACCCAAACACACTTGTGGCAAGAAACGCCGCAGCAATCCAGAATACTTGCACTACAAAGGCAAGATCGAGCGTGCAAGGAAACGGGGTGACCATCAGGAAGCCGCACGCTTAATCAAAATCCGTCGTGAAATTCCAACGCAAGATATGCACGATCCAAACTTCCGTCGTCTTCAATATGTCCGATACGCTGATGATTTCATTCTATCCTTTATCGGCCCCAAAGAAGAAGCGGAAGCAATCAAGGCAGAAATCGGTGATTTCCTCAGTACACGGCTCAAGCTAACAATGCACCCGAAAAAAACACTCATCACACACGCCAAAACCCAGAAAGCCAAATTCCTGGGATATGCGATTAGCATTTACCAGAGCAATACGAAAATGGCGAACTGGAATAGAGCTAAGAAAACTACAGCTCGCAGTATCAACGGCGTTGTAAGACTGGGTATCCCGTTTGGATTGACTAAGGAATACGCCAAAGAGTACCAACGTAACGGCAAGTCAATCCACCAAGCCGGGCTGCTGATGTTCTCCGACGCCCACATTATCGACATCTTTCAGCAACGCTTTCGTGGTCTAGCCAACTACTACATGTACGCGGCAGATCGTAGCCACCTAAGCTATCTGAAAAACATCATGCAGCAATCTCTAGTGAAGACTCTAGCGCACAAATACAAGATAAGCGTGAGTCAGGTATACAAGAAGTACCGAGGGACACAGATTGTAGATGGCAAGAAATATGCCACACTACAGGTTACTGTGCCTACCAAGAGAGGCTCGCGCACGATCTATTGGGGCGCGATACCACTGAAGGTTGTGAAAGTTGGTACAGGACAACTAAACAACCGCAAGTTTACCTTCCACCACCAACGCTCTGATCTGGTCAAACGCCTGCTTGCAGACAAATGTGAACTATGCGGATCGCAACAAGACTGTCAGGTACACCACGTTCGCAAACTCGCTGACCTTAAACGACGCTACGGTGGACGGAAGTGCAAACCGGCATGGGTGGAACGTATGATCGCAATGGAACGGAAGACACTGGTTGTCTGCCGACACTGCCATGCCAAAATCCATGCAGGACAACCTACTCCCAAACTTGTGTAGATGGAAATCTGGAGAGCCGGATGAATTGAAAGGTTCACGTCCGGTTCCGAGGGGGGCTGTTGGAAAAGTATCGCACAGACGGTAACTCGCCAGCAGCCTACCCTACGTTTTCAAAGAAGCGCCGTTTATCATCAGCGATGATTCAAACCGGGTCAAGGGGTCACTGCTGTTCTTTGAGATCAAACTCGCTGTGTTGTTCAGCTAAACGCCGCTCATCTTCAAGACTTTGCCCACCGTGCGGATCATAATGTTGAAATCTAGCACAAGTGAGCGGTTACGGATGTAATACAGATCGTATTCGAGCTTGGCAAGCGCGTCTTCGTCATCAGAACCATAAGCATACTGCACCTGCGCCCAACCCGTAAGACCGGGGCGTACCACCAGGCGCGTCCGGTAGAACGGAATCTTTTCCGTCAAACGGCGAATGTGCTGTGGGCGCTCCGGGCGTGGGCCGACCACGCTCATCTCCCCGCGCAACACATTTAGCATCTGGGGCAACTCATCGAGGCGCGTTTTCCGCATAAAATTCCCCACCCGTGTGATGCGCGGATCGCCTTTGCGGCTGAACACCGCGCCGGTCGCTTTCTCGGCGTCCTGCACCATCGTCCGGTATTTGACCATCCGAAACGGCTTACCATTTAGACCGGTTCGCATCTGCGTGTAAAAAATACCGCCTGCTGAGTCCAGGCGGATGACCAGTGCGATCAAAGGCAGGGTTAGCAAAAACACGACAAACCCCAGCGCCCCCAACAGCAGATCAACCATGCGCTGTGCGGTGCTGTAAAAGTTCAGGTAAGACTGCCCTGCCAGCGGCAGCACTAGCGCATAATTATTCTTTACATGGCGCACCGGCACCCGCCCGGTGATGCGCTCGTAGAGAATGGGCATCGGCGTGAGTGTGACGCCGCGTTCGTAAGCATCCATGACCCCGCGAAAGATGCCATCGGTCACATCCGGCATATCGGTGATGATGAGTTCGCTGATCTCATCGCTCAATACCAGATTAAAGACATCATCACCCGTCCCGACAATTGGCACCCCGGCGACGGTTTTCCCCTCTTCGATGCTGTCGTCCAGGCTGATGACGCCGCATGTCTCATAGGTATCACTGCCATATTCTCGAATCATCTCTAAGATCAACTGTGCGGCTTCGTCCGTACCGATAACCAATATACGGCGGGGTTCTGCTGCCCAGCCGATCAACGCCGGGTTGAGCAACCGCCACAACGCGATGAGCAGAAAAGACGCCACGCCATAATAGATCACGAACAGGCGCGGCAGTGCATCACGCGGGGAAAAGAAAAACACCAGTAAATACAGCACCAACAACTGAAGCGTGATAATCAGCAACTTTTGTAAAGACAAACTGCTCTTGCTGGCGACGTTAAGGTCATAGAAATCGTTGGAACTGGCAAGGAGCAACCAGAGCAAGGGCAGCACCACGAACCAGTAAATCTGCCTGACGACGAACTCAACATCGAAAACGCGATCTGCGACTTCCGACCAGGTGAACAGAGCGATAAAGATCGCTGTGGTAACACATAGCACATCGCCCGCCATGATAAGCAACCGTCGCTCGGAGAGGCGCAGTTGCAAGCGTGAACGCGACGACGGCGAAAATAACATACCGTTAGTCGTTTGTTCCGGTGTTGTTTCTGATGGTTGTTGGGTCATAGCTGTATATCTGTATTCTCGCTATTCGGCGAACAGGCGTGAGCAGTTCTAAACAATTGGATTGTCCTAATTGGCGTTCCTGCGGCCCTAATAAGACGTAAGTGACGTCATATGTGTTATCGACGCTGACCTTACCTTCGAGCAGTTGCGCACATTCGGTTTCGGTGATGTCCCCCCGGTACCAATCCAATACCGCCTGCTCTTTTTGATCGGCATTGATTGTCTCGACCGGATGCCCGTAGACCACCCGCGCCCCCGACCAAACCGGCAACCAGATACTGACATCCGGTGCAGCGAGTATGACGTCATCACTCTGAGTGTTGAATTCTAACCAGCGGAACGTCTCAAGATAATCACGTTGGAGCAAGATACCGGATGCACGCGAGAAATTACCGTCAGAGACGGGTAAAACGGGACCAACCAGCATAAAAATATTGGAGATCGCAATCACCGGCAGCAGCGAGGCCAGCAGGCGCATACGTGTGCGACGGTTCAGAATCAGACCAAACCAGAAATCTTCGATTGAGCGGGTGGCAAAGTAGGCAATCGGGATCATCAACCCGGCGATCAACTGATTGCCGGGGCCAAACGGAACATAAATCCCGACGAGGATTATTCCCATCCATAATAACATGAATTGATCGCCATCGGGTTCAAAACGGCGCAATGCACGGAAGATGCCCGGAAGCGCAACCACCAACGGCAGACCAAAGCCGAGTAAGAACACCGGTAAAAACACCGGCTCTGCCTGGATAGACCGCTGCCAGATGTCCCCGGCGATGTCGTTGTATAGCGTCAGTGCGATGTAATAAGCAAGCATAGGCAATGCGGGGACGGTCAGCCATAGCAACCAGCGCAGTGAGGATGCTATCAGCCGAGGTATCCGCTGGCTGATAATCAATACGCACAGCGCAAAGGCGAACAAAATCGGCAAGAAAGCGACCGGATAAATCAACATCAGCGCGAGACTACCGACAAAAACGATCACACCGCCGTTCTCGACGGATGGCGGAGGCATCTCACCAGGCCGGAAGATCATCACGGCGACACTCGCCAGCAATGCCAGACATGCCAACGTTAGCGGAAAATGAACGTTTGCTAATGTGCTGTAGAAGGGAAACGCCTGTGGCATGTCGAGGTCGGGCGCTTCCACACGACCGAACAATGGCCCGATCAACCAGCCAAAACCACTGCCCAGCGCGACAACCAAAAAGAAGATGCGGCGTGTGCGTACTCGCGTCCAGATGGTGGCACCAAGCTGATAGAGCGCAACGTACATAAACAATGACGCGCCGACCCTGGCTGCATGGAACACCGCTACCGGCGATAGATTTATCAGCCGGGAAAGCTGCCCCAGCGTCGTATAGATAAAAGCGATAAACGTCCCACTTTGATCTTCCGGCGTGTAAAGAAAGCGCGTTAGCCAGAGGTCTTCAGTACCCTGGTAAACCCGCGCAAGATGCGCCGCGCTGTTGTAATGATCGTGAATGGCACCCATGAACTGCCACTCACTGTCTGCCAGGCCGATCAGTAAGATCCACAAAAACGGCAAAAACGCCAGCAGTACCAAGAGCACACTGACCACGTTGACCCAGCGCCATTCGGCTGATGTGATATGAACGGGGTTTCGGGATTGCATTCGTCTCACTTTCTTGTGTAAACGAGTCCGCTCTGCTGACTTATTACTCATGTTACCCTATACCATGCAGGTAAAAGCGTAGAAGATTTCGTTTGTATTTTAAAACGTCAGCAGCTTAATTGGGCGTAATTCCTATCTTGAACTACACTAGATACAATGATTTTAACGCATTTTGGAATCAACGCTTCGACAGGAAATAACGAATGACGTCTCAAGCTGAAGCATTATATCATTTGCAAACGATTGATCTCGACATGCTGCGCACTCACAAACGCCTCAAAGCCATCGACAAAGAAATGAGCAATGATGCAGCGATTGCGCAGGCCAAGCAACACGTCGAGGAAGCCGAAGATGCTCTATCCCCCATACGAACAAAAATGCGCGACACCGAAATGGAACTTCAGAGCAACACTGAAAAAGCCAACAGTGCGGAGGCACGCCTTTACGACGGCAGTGTGACCAACACCAAAGAGATGCAAGACTTACAACAAGAGGTCGAGTCTTTGAAGAGACGTAACACGTCGCTGGAAGAGCGGTTGCTCGAACAGATGGAGCAGATCGAACAAAAAGAACAGACGCTGCAAGCTCGCAAAGACGAACTCCGCGCAGTCACAGAAGAACGCAAGGACGAGTTCTCCGAACTGTTGCAGGAGCAAAACACACTCCAACAACAGATGAACGCCTTACGCGAGAAACGCGCCGAAGCCCTCAAGCCGATCAACGATGATGACTATGAAACTTATAAATCCATGCGAAAGAAGAAGGCCAACCAACCGGTCGCCATCTTAAAGGGGGATAGTTGCAGCGTGTGTGGTATGGTTCAAACAGTCGCCGTCGCGCAAGCGGTAAGGCGACGTGATGACTTGATCGAATGTGAAAATTGTGGGCGTATCCTCGCGGATATTATTTAGGGGGTAGTCATGAGCGGCTTTAACTTCAATGCAGAAAGTTTTATCGCTGGTTTAGGTGTAGGTTGGGGGACGGCTTTCGCCGTTTACCAGTCACGACACCGACTCAACCGCATCCGGCGCGCCTTCCAGGGGGTATCCGAAGACGAAGGCACGCTCGTAGATCGCGGCGCGGACGGCGGTTATCTCTCCGAACTGGTGAAATACATCCAGGCCGATCATCTCGCCGGAGAGGGTGTGTCGCTCTCGGAAATTTTGATCGAACCCCGCTTCGTGCCACCGCCTAAACTCGCCGCGCCCAAAGAAGAGGGCATTGTGGAGAGTGTGTTTAGTGTCGTGCCGATCATCCCCGATTTACCCTATCTGCACGCACCCTACAACATCGAAACCCTCGCCATGGAAGAATTAGACAACGGCGACCGCGCCGTCGCGATCCTGGGTGAACCCGGCAGCGGACGCACCACGGCATTACATGCTATCGCCTTGTGGAGCCTGGGCCGGGTGGCCTTCCCTCCACCATCGGATAAAGTCCAGCAGCAGCTTGAAGAAGAGGAAGCCGGACTCGAGGACGAGGAACGCGCCCAACGCTACAAAGAGCGGGCACAGGTCGAAGAAATGGCGCTGCAAAGCCTCGCCCGCAAGCAAGATGATGATGCCGAGGTACAAACACAGCAGAGACACGGCGGAACATTGCTCAAGCGACTGCTGCCGATTTACATTCATCTCGGCAACGTCATACTTGAATCAGGTGAGTACGGCGGTGAGATCGACCCGGCAGAACCGCTGATACGAGCCGCCCAGCAGCATATTAAAAGTCGCACCACCCGTAAAACGATGGTGCGTCCACTTTATCGCCGCCTAGAGGATGGACAGGTCATGCTGCTCATTGACGGCTTCGATGAGATCCCGGCGAAAGAACGCACGGCGGTGCGCCAATGGCTGCGCGTGCTGCTTGAACAGTATCCATCGCTTTTTGTGATGGTTACCGGCTCGGTGATGGGCTACGGCAGCCTGGTCGAAGCCGGGTTTGCGCCGGTTTTCCTGCGCTCGTGGAACGACGTCATGGCGAATCGACTGGTCGATCTCTGGTCGGAGCATTGGCCTCAGATCAGTGGTAAACGGCGCGGTGACCCGCCGACATCAGAAATTATCGAGATCGCTCGTAAACGCTTGCGGTCACGCACGCCTTTTGACCTGACCATCAAAACGTGGGCGATCTTCGAGGATCCTGAGCAGACCGATTATGATGGCTGGATGCGACGCCTGCTGGCTAAACACCTCCCCGATGAGCCACTCGATGAGATGATGCCCCAGTTGATCGAACTGGTCGCCTTACAACTTAACGAAGGCTACATCACACCGGCGCGTCTACAAGAAGCCGCACAAGGCATCCGTGCCTCCGGGATGCGCAAACCATCAACGGGGATGCTGCGTGATAGTGCCGATGATCTACTGGCGGACATCGACCGCTTGCGCGAACCGGAAAATCCATTTGAGGCAACTGAAACCACCACTGACGACGACCTTGACGCACTTTTTGGCGACGATGACGACTTAGACGACGAAGAGACAAGGGCTGAAGTTTCCGCAGAGACAGAGGCGGAAACGGAGACAGAAGACGTCATCGAAGCGGAAGCAGACGACGTCCCCGCCAGCAAGGAAGAAAAAGAATACGCACGGTTGCTAAACACATTGGAAAAATCCGGTTTGCTTGTGCGCTACCGGGGTGGACGCTACCGGTTTCTACATCGGTTCGTAGCAGACTACATCGGCGCGGCGGCCCTACGGACATTAGACAACGATGCTTTGCTCGAACGTGCCTACGAAACTCAATGGAATGGCGCGTTTACGTTGGCTGCTATCCACACTGACCTGACGGAGGTGGTTAATATGCGCTTGGAAGCACCCGCCGATGTGCTGCACAATACGCTGTTCGAGATGGCGCGTTGGCTGGCCTACGCACCATTACAGGTCGAGTGGCGAGCGGCAATCTTGCGTCACCTGGGCAATATGTTGGTCGCGCCTAATCAATTTCGCCTGGTGCGTGAGCGTGCCGCCGCCGCATTGGTCACCTCGCGTGATCGCAACGCGCTCAAGGTCTTTACCAAAGCACTACGCCACCCAAATCCCGACGTCCGGCGTGTTTCTACGCTAGGAATGGGCGCATTACGCGCTGAAAACATACTGGGTGAGATCTCAGCACGGTTAGATGACCCCGACCAGAACGTAATGCTGGCGGCAGGACTGGCACTTGGCGCGGTCGGCACGGATGAAGCACTGGAAGAAATGGTCACCGCGCTGACCAGCAGCAACGAACGCTTACAGCAGGCCATCGCAGAAGCATTCGCCGCCATCCCAGAAGAGGGCTACCCGGTGTTATACGACGCGGTCAATCACGAGGATATGTCGCTGCGGCGAGCAGCGGTCTTCGGTTTACGACGGGTAAACACCCCCTGGGCGTTGATCGCAATCTACCGCCGGTCACTTGAAGACGATCAATGGTATGTGCGCTCCGCAGCGGAACTGGCTTTCAGCGGAATGAATTTCGGCGACACCGCGACCGGCCCGCAACAATACCCCAAGATCGAAAGTATTGATTGGCTACGGCAGTGGGTCAACACGCTGAGCGATGCCGTCCAACAAACGACACACCCCGACGAATTTTTACGTAAAGCACTTGCCGAAGGTGATATCGAGGTGCAATCGCTAGCAGCACGCAACATCGGGCAACTCGGCATCGTGCGTGATGTCGGTCTGCTTTATACCACCATTCGTCATCGAGATAGCACCGTGCGTGAGGCATCACATCACGCGCTCGGCGAGCTACAAACCCGGATCGGACAACCACTCCCCGCGCCGGTGCAGTGAGTTAATCAGAAGATTCCGGCTGCTGCCCTATGTAACGCGCACGCGGTCGGATCATCCGTCCATCGTATTGCTCGATGGCGTGTGCAATCCAACCGACCGTGCGCCCCAATGCAAAGATCAACGCAGCCTGCGCGGGGGCAATGCCGAGGGTTAAGCCCAACGTCGCCAGTGACGCATCGACGTTGGGCGCACGGTCGATCAGCGTGGCGATTTCACGTACAGTGGCTGCCGCGTGGTTGTCAGGAGATGCGACCTCGATCAGCGTCAACAACTTCTCACCGCGCGGATCAAAGCCACCGACATAAATCGGATGTCCGAAGCCGGGTATGGATTCCCCACGCCGCAGGCGCTCCGCGATGACCACACGCACATCATCTACCATCTCAACCTCACGCAAAAATACCCCAGCCCGTTCGGTTGCGCCGCCGTGCTTGATCCCCTGAAAAGCCGACAGTGCCCCAGTAACCACGGCATAAGGGTTGGCCCCTGCCCCAGCAATGACCCGCGCTGTGAACGATGAGGCGTTCAACTCATGGTCAGCACATAGCACCAACGCTGAACTGATGAGCGCCCCTGCCTCCGGTTGATCCGGCGTCCAGTGTGTCGCCAGTGCCGATGCTAAATCACGCCCATCTAGCGGGGCAGCGATAGCGACCGCACCCAGCAGACGCATGATTGATGCGCCCGTCTTGACGACCGCTGCCGTGCTGAGATCATACGCGGTCAGATCATCCGCACCAGCAACGGGCAGCGCGGCCTGCATCGCCTGCAAGCGGTTTAACTGGGGGAACAGACGCAGACATTTTTCCGTACCGGGATGATCGGCGAACGCGAACACCTCAGCTTTGAGATCGTCCAGCCACAGCAACCCGGCGACCTGCTCGATAGTATGGCGCTCCGCAAGTCGTAGCGCGCTGTGCCCCCGGTAATACGGCGCTTCATCGGTGATTAGCGTCAGTGCAGATTCTAATAACGGTGTGCCCCAGTGCAACGCCTCATCGGTGACGGTCGCCGGGTTGCGGGCGACTGTCTTCTGTTGGATCAATCGCTCGACATCCTCGGCGTAGTAACGGCGCGTGCGCTTGCTCTCACCAGTTTCTTCAGAACGGATCAATCCTCGGCTGACGTAGGCGTAAATGGTCGGCACGGTGACGTCGAGCGCCGCCGCCGCCTGTTTTGCGGTCATATAACGTGGCATATCTCACCCAATACATTGATTATTTAATCAAGATTGACAACATTATACATATTTCAATAGGATGAGATCAACCTATTGATTACACAAACGGAGTTTTCACCATGTCAACAAGTTATTCTCCCGGTTTGGAAGGCGTCATCGCCGCACAGACCGCTATCTCTCACATTGATGGACAGGCCGGGCAGTTAATTTATCAAGGCTACCCGATCCACAAATTGGTCGAGCAGTGCAGTTTCGAGCAAGTATGGTCGCTGCTTTTGACCGGCGACCTCCCCATGAAGGAAGCTACCGACTCCCTGCTTGCGGACGCCTACAGTTTGCAAACACTACCACAAGTCGTGCATCAAGTTATCCGCACCCTGCCGGCCGACGCCCCATTTATGACCGTGCTCCGCTCCGCCCTGTCGATCACCTGTGCAGCCTGGGGGTTGGAAAGCACCATCGACATGACACCGGAACAGATCGAGCATGATTGCTTCCGTGTGGCAGCCATCACCCCTTTGGTGATCGCCGCAGCCTATCGCTTGCCCCGCGCACTCGACCTCGTCGAAGCGCAACCGGGCATCCCCTGGGCACGGCATTATTTGCACTCCGTAACCGGCAAAAATCCAACCGACATGCAAGCCCGCGCCATCGAACGCTACATGATTTTGGTCGCCGATCATGGACTGAACGCCTCGACATTTGCGGCTCGGTCGGTCGCCTCCACAGGCACGGATGTCGGCTCAGCGGTGGTGGCGGCGGTTGGCGCGTTGGCGGGGCCACTGCACGGTGGCGCACCGAGTAAAGTGCTGGAAATGTTCGATGAGATCGGAGCAGCGGAAAACGCCGAAGCCTGGGTTACGGAGAAGATCGAGAACAGTAAGAAGATTATGGGCTTTGGGCATCGCGTCTACAAGACTTACGATCCTCGTGCGGACGCGCTCAAACGCACAGCAATGGAATTCAACGCACCGTTGGCGCAATACGCCGCTGAGATTGAGACGACTATTCTAGAGACATTTGAGGCGCTAAAACCGGGGCGTGGCATTGCGACCAACGTCGAGTATTGGTCAGCGGTGGTGTTAGATATGGCAGGTCTTACGCGGGACTTGTTTACACCGACGTTCGTCGCTGCTCGTATGATCGGCTGGACGGCACACATCCGCGAACAGTTAGCGAATAACCGGATTGTTCGTCCCAAGTCACAGTATATCGGGCCAGCAGAGCGTTGTATCGCGGTGCCGTAGGTGTAAATCAGGCGATTAGTTGAGCCATCACCAACAGCAGCACGATAAAACCAAGAAATTCAAACAACTCTATCGGAAATCTTGATCGTTTCATGCGTTTTCTCCATCAGTAACAGACTGTCTGTACTGTATACGCTCACCGTGCCGCAAACGTTCCACATTGGCAGGAGAAAGCATCTGGGGCGGCTTAAAGCGCGAGGGTCGCCTCCGGTGGGGGTTCGGTTTCGAGGGTCGGTAGCACCTCGTCCTCCGGGGCACAGCGGATCATATCGACAAAATTGGTGTGGAAGATGTAGGCTTCATCGGCGACAGAAACCACCAACCGATACCCTTCTGTCGGGATTTGCTGGCTCGGCACCTGATCGGTCGCACAGCCCAGGCTAGAATCAGGCCAGACAACAGAGCGCATCTCGACGAGCTGCACCCGTCGCTGCGCGATGTCGAACTCAGCGGCGAGGCGGCGTTGCGCCAACGCCAACATATCACCTGCGATGGGATCGATCAACACAAGTAAGTCGTCCTCGGCTTCTGCAATCGGGGTCTGCCGGCAAAAGCGGACATTTTCGCCTGTATCCGTATGGTATTCAAACACGATGTCACCCGCCGTCATCAAGATGCGATAACCGGGGACATCATCATCGCTGGTGGTCATCGGGCAACCGAGCAAACTAGCAGAAGGCCAGCGCACCGGTTGGATCACCGCGAGTTGCGCATTTTCCACCGACGCCGTCACATCTTCGTAGACCATCTGCGCCAGTCGTCGCTGGTCAGGGTCTTCGAGCTGGGCAATCTCCGGCGGGGTCGTGTCGATCAAATCAGCCGCGCGGATGCCGGTCTGTGGTGCCGGGGTCGGCGTCAATGTGGGGATTTGTGGTGTCGGGGTCGTGGTAGAGCGAATCAAAGATTGGGTGGGCACCGGGGATGCACCACCCTCTTGTTCCGGGGAACACGCGATTAATGCTGCTATCGCAAAGAACAAACAGAATGCGAGGTTACTTGTCAAGCGAACCGAGTTTCGCTTCCACCTCATCCGTCGTAATGCCTTCCACACTGACGAGCTTATCACGGCCCTCTTTACCGGCCACGATCTCGACCTTTTTGATATCGACATCGAGCCTTTTTGCCAGGAAATCAACCAACTCTTTGTTGGCTGCGTCATCACCCGCCGGGGATGCTTTCAGACGGACTTTCAGTACGCCGTCCGCTTGCAGGCCGACGATTTCTGTATCCACGGCGCGAGTCACCACACGCACGGTAAAAGCAGAACCACCTTTTGCATCTGTGATCTCAAATTTACGATCCATGTACAACCTCTTCCTACGCGATGTAAACTGTCTTATTCTACAACGAAACAGCTCAACACGTCACATCATTCGAATTTGCCATAGATTAGCATGGTGTTACCATACTACGCAAATGATAACAGAAGCGTCCGTAGGATAATGATGCCGATGAAGACCACCAGCGGACTAAAATCAAACGGCTGCATCCCGAACTGCCGTTGTAGAGCAGTGCGGACGGGTGCGAGTACTGGTTCCGTCACCTGATAGAGCACCTGCACCAACGGATTATTCGGATCAATATTGGGGAAGTAGCTGATGATGATCCGTGCGAGAATGATGAAATTATAGATTTGCAATAACCAGACAATTAAGCCGATCATAGAGTCTCCTGCTCAGTTAGTCGTCGAGAATTCAAAATTACCAGAGGGCGACCGGGCATCAGCCCTCGCGTTCGCCGAAAATCGCCCGACCAATGCGGATGATAGTTGCCCCTTCTTCAATGGCGACCGGATAATCATCGGTCATGCCCATGCTCAGATCGGGCAGTGTGATGTTGAAAGCGTCCGCTAGGGCATCCCGCAGCAGCGCCAGCTCGGTAAAGACCGGGCGCGTTTGCTCGATGTCCTCGACAATCGGCGCGAGTGTCATCAAACCACGCACATTCAGATTGGGCAACGCAAATATCTGCTCAACTTCTGACCAGAGATGGCCCCGAATAGCCCCGTCATCGCGCCAGCGAAACGCCTCAAAGCCGTATTTTTGTGCCTCGCCGGAGACGTTCACCTGCACCAACACATCCAACGGTTGCGCCTCATCCGCAAGCTGTCGAGAGAGTTTTTCCGCCAGCTTGACGCTATCAACCGAGTGTACGATATGAAACAACGGCGGGATGTGCCGCGCCTTCCGGCTTTGGATGTGCCCGACCATATGCCACGTCACCGGCACATCAATCTGTGGGATCTTTCCCTGCGATTCTTCTACGCGATTCTCGCCGAAATGTTGCACACCGGCATGAGAAGCCGCCAGAATATCAGCGATGGGCTTTTTCTTGCTGACGGCGACCAGCGTGACCTCGTCGGCGCTGCGACCAGCACGCGCACAGGCCGCGTCGATTTGCGCCTGTACCCGCGTAACATTTTGCTTGATCTGTTCTGCGAGAAGTTCCGTCATAGCGAGATGACCGTACCGAAACGTCCGGTACGTCCTTTTTCTGCCCGGTGAGAGTAAAAGTCGTGTGTGTTCTGCGCGGTGCAAATCGCGGCGATTTCGATCTGCTCAACCCCGACATTACTCAGGTCGCGCCGGTTTGCCTCCCATAGATCGAAATAGGCGCTACCGTCTGCCGGGTCACGCCGGATTAACCCTTCGATGCTGCCATAGTAGTTCTGAACGGCCTCAACCACCTCTTCGCCGATTTGATAGGCCGCCGGGCCAATCGCTGGGCCGATCCCGACCTGGATGTCACACGGTTTACAGCCGTAAGCCTGCACCATCGTCTTGATTGTGTTGGCAGCCACACCACTCACAGTGCCGCGCCAACCAGCGTGTGCCGCGCCGATCACCCCCTTCACCGGATCGTAAAACATGAGCGGTGTACAATCCGCATAGCGCATGACTAACGGCGTATCCGGTTTATCCGTCACCATCGCATCGGCTAAAGCCACCCAACGCCGCCCGCTAACCGGGCCATCGACGATCACGGCATCCGCGCTATGGACCATCCACACGGTACAGGCACGCGCCGGGTTCACCCGTAACGCCTCATACATCCGTTCGTGGTTTGTGCGCACCGCGTCAACATTATCACCTAATGTGCCACCAGCATTGAGTGAGGCCCACGGTGCCCTGCTCACCCCACCATGACGGGTGAAGATCCCATGCTTCAAGCCGGGCCATTGCTCAAAATGATAATAACGCAGTGCGTTGTAGCTCTTTGATTGCATTAAATTTCGCCCTTATTCAGCAAAATTGTCGTAAGACTTGTAGGCATACTCGGCCTATTGTAGTAATATAGTACCAGTGAGAACAACCCCAGACACCTGATTTAACTGGAGCAGTGGCAAGTTGAGTTCGAATAACGAAATTTTGGAAAGGAGGCGTGGCATACGTCCGTGTGGGTAGGACGCGGCCAGGACTATGGGACTACGAAGGTTAAGCCGAACTTCCCGCAAGATCAATGTTATTACCATTGATGACCATCCGTTGTTTCGCGGCGGTTTGGAGAAAGCACTCTCAATGGAAGAGGATATTATCGTGGTTGGGTACGCGGATAACGGTCAAGATGGGATCGGTATCGTCCGGCGTCTGAACCCGGATGTCGTCTTACTCGATGTCAACCTACCTGACCAGAATGGTCATCAAGTCGCACGACAGATCAAATCTGAACTGCCTGAAGTTGCCGTTGTCATGTTGACGGCTTATCATGATGTAGAGCAATCGCTTTATGCCATGCGAGCCGGAGCTTCGGCCTACTGTGCGAAGGACGTCCGTGCAGAGGATCTTGCCGAAATCATCCGTGATGTCGCTTCCCGCCTTTATGTGATCGAAGGTGAGCGGTTAGATCATGATGGTTTACAGAATTGGATCAATGACAAACTTGGTGACGTCACCGGGCCGTACACCGAAGATCCAGAAAAGCACTTTATTCCACTCAGCCCCAGAGAAACCGAGATTTTGCGCTCGGTCACCGGTGGCATGAGCAACAAGGAAATCGCAACCGACCTGGGGATCAGCCAGCAGACCGTCAAGAATCACATGACGTCTATTTTGCGCAAACTGAACGTAGACGACCGCACCCAAGCCGCGATTACAGCCATCCGGCATGGCTGGGTACGATTGCAACAAAACGGCGACGAGGATAAATAACGAGGATTGAAACGATGAGCTACGGTGATACAGTCTACGACGACCCGAAAGAGGAGTTAGTCGAAAAAATCACGGAAGAGTTGAACGGCATCCGTCGCAAAATGACGGAGATGAAATCTCAGATCGACCAGACTCAACAAATGGTGGATCGTGAACAGCAGCGCAACTCTGACTATGCAACAGAAATCCAGAACATGCAGAGCATCCTGGATACTGTGCCGCGTGAGGACATCCGCGACCGTTACTCCGAAGCGATGGATGCCCGCTTTCGGTTAGCGACGATGCGCGGGCAGCTCGAAAAGTTCCAGACGCAGTACAGCATGCTGGAAACAGAGCAAAAGTTACTTTCACAACTGTTGACCAAGTTCCAGGGCGTAGACATCCTCGACGACCCTGACGCCCCATCAGGCGAGAGCGTCAGCCGGGTGCCGAACATCGTGCGTATCGTCGAGGCACAGGAAGAAGAACGCCAGCGCCTCGCCCGGCAAATGCATGACGGCCCCGCGCAATCCCTGACGAACTTCATCCTACAAGCTGAAATCTGCGAGCGGTTGTTCAACCGCAATCCAGAGCGTGCAGGTGAAGAACTCAACCACCTCAAAACTGCCGCCAGCGTGACTTTCCAGAAGGTGCGGGATTTCATCTTTGACTTGCGCCCGATGATGCTAGATGACCTCGGTGTCGTACCGACCGTCCGACGCTATGTCGAGTCCTTCAAGGACAAAAATGACATCGAAACCGAGTTGGAGATCGTCGGTGAGGAACGGCGACTGCAATCTCACCGTGAGGTGATGACCTTCCGCAGCATCCAAGAATTGGTTGGTCATGTGCGGGACTATGCAGATGCGTCAAATTTGCGGGTACGGTTAGATTTATCCACCAGCGCCATTAAGATCGCCGTCCACGACAACGGGCGCGGCTTCGATGCCGAAGCCCTCTTCGATGAAACCCGCGATGATGACGTGCAAGACGCACGCTCGAAGGGGTTGGTCGCCCTCAAGGAACGCTTTGACCTCGTTGGCGGTTCGATTGTCGTCCATAGCAACGAAACTGACGGTACACTAATCCGTCTGGAACTCCCGGCAAATGATTAGAATAATCAAATAAGATCTTAATAGGCGGACGCACCAATCCGCCTATATTATGTTTTTAGTGGCCTGGTACAGTTAAACGTTCAGTTCCCGTGCCAAAGAATTAAGATTGTGGGACTTTTGGTGCGTTTGACATTTGGAGCCATTGCACTAAACTAAGTATATCAACCAACACATTGCGCGGAAGACCATCAAATAGCCGCCTCAAAGGCTCTTGAATGTGTCCTGACCTCCCTGGAGGGGAAGTTTATGTCGAGAAATTTACGGATTTTTATTATCCTGGCACTCATCGTCGTGATCGGCGGGGTCGCAGCAGCTTTTCTGCTATTCAGTGGAGAAGAGGACAATGGCGGCGAACCCCCCACCCAGGATCCTAACGCTGTTGTAGAACCAGCGGACGAAGAAGATTCAGAACCGGGGCAACCTACCCTAACACCGTTCCCGACCCAGGAACTCACAACGGCTGTCATTCTCGTGCAGACGGTCAATCGTGGGCAGGAAATCCCGCTGGATGCAATCGAGTTACGCGCCTGGCCGCTGGACTCGCTACCCTTTGACGCGGTGCCCATCGGCGAACAGCTTAACGACGATGGCGAAGTCATCGGTGTTGTCGAACTAGCGGATTATGCCGGACGGATTGCGCGTACCGACCTCTACCCGGAGCAACCGCTGATTAACGCCTATCTCGCACCCAGCCGCGAAGACCTTGCGGCCCAGGGATCGGACATCGCGACAATTATCCCTGATGGTGAAGTTGCGATCTCTATTCCGGTTGACCGCTTGACGAGTGTCGCTTATGCGTTGCGCCCTGGTGACCGTGTTGATCTGTCAGTCGCGCTGCTCTACGTAGATATTGACGAAGAATTCCAGTCCAAGTTGCCGAACGCGGAAAATATCGTCTCATATACCGAAGGTGGCTTCACGATCGGCCCTGATCTAGCAGGTCGATTTGAACAGCGACAGCAAGTGTTCCCCGACCTGGTTGATCCACGACAGTCGTTTACCGTAAACTTCACCGTGATCGAGAAACCCCGCGAAGAACCGCGTCCACGGCTGGTCACACAGCGGACCGTTCAGGATGCGCAGGTGCTGTGGGTCGGCAACTTCCCGGAGTTAGGGCAAGACATCTTCGACCCGACACCGACGCAAGTACAGCTCAGCGTTGAGGAAGAAGCGAATCAGCAACAACAGCCAGCAAACTCACAACAAACCGTTGAGATAACCTCCTCTCGCCCGGATCTCGTCACCATCTCAGTGACACCACAGGAAGCTCTGGTGTTACAGTGGTTCATCGAGGCGGGTACGCCGCTTAACTTCCTGCTGCGCTCCGCATCAGACAACTCACGGATTATCACCGATGCGGTGACGCTGGAATACATCATGGAAACCTACGAAATCACGGTGCCGCCGACACGCGACTACTCCATCGAACCTGCCATCCGCGACATCCGTAACGTCACCATTGGCAACCTAGAGCCGATTACCAACACGGCTGGCGTCACAGTCACAACTCAAGGCAACGCGAACAACAATGAAGGCAACTAGCAAGCAGGGGAAGGGTTTCGCCCTTCCTTTAGTTTAGTTATTCTATTCAGTGATTGAAGCGAGTGTAGTCAGGTAAAATTCTATGAGCGGCAAACGCCCGGCACCGAAACCGAACGATAGGCAAGACATTACCATCATCCTGGTGGATGACATCCCCGAAACGCGGGAAAACATCAAAAAGTTGCTGGCCTTCGAGCCAGATTTCAAGGTCGTTGGCTCCGCTGGCACCGGGCGTGAAGGTGTTGATCTGGCGAAAGAAACACAGCCGGACATCATCATCATGGACATTAATATGCCGGATATGGACGGCCTACAGGCGACGAACTTGATTAACAAGTCCGTCCCAACGGCAGCGGTCATCATTATGTCTGTACAGGATGACGCCGACTATATGCGGCGAGCGATGCTCGCTGGCGCACGTGACTTCTTGACTAAACCTGTGGATATGGACAGTCTTTATAACACCATCCGCACGGTGTATCAGAACCACGAAGCCATCCGCCGTCAATATGCGGCGATTGAACAAGGTGCGATGCAAAAAGCACTTCAAGTTGATAGTGTCAGCGAAGACGAGCGGCTTGGGCATATCATCGCTGTCTACAGCCCCAAAGGGGGCGTCGGCACGACAACCATCGCGACCAGCCTTGCTTCTGCCTTGATGAAGGACGATATAAAAGTGCTGCTGGTCGATGCTGACCTGCAATTCGCCGACATTTGGACGTTCCTAAACCTCAGCCCACAAACCACCATTGTTGATCTGATACCGGATGTCGATGATCTTGATGTGGAATTGTTCGAAAACATCGTCACGACCCACGATAGCGGCTTGAAGGTGCTTGCTGGCCCGACCCGGCCTGAATTCGCCGACGAGGTTAAGGCACGGCCCGAAGCCGTCGGGATGATCTTACAGAAAATCGCCAGTAATTATGATTTTATCGTGGTTGACACCGCCTGTCAGATCGACGAAACCCTCATGGGTATCTTTGACGCAGCGGAGAAAATCTTAATGGTGACCATGCCCACCCTCGTTGCGCTTAAAGAAGTACGCTTCGTGATTGATCTCTTCGATCAGCTTGGTTATGAGCCAGAAAAGACCACCATCGCTGTAAATAAAGTCTTCGATGAACGCCGAGGAAAGAGCACGACCATTTCATCAGAAAAGATCGAGAACTTCCTGAAACGCAAAATTATCGGTCAAATCCCGAACGTAGACGAGCGGTATATACTGGGTGCCATCAACAAAGGCGTCCCGGTAATCGGACTGGAGAAAGACCAGAGCAAACCCCCGGTGAAGCAATTACTTGACCTTGCCGACATTGTTTACAAGCAACTCGTCGGCGAAGAAGAAATCGTGGAAGAGGCAGAACCCGAAAAGTCTCGTTGGAAGATATTCTAAGAATTTACCGGTAACATTAATCGTAAACCAGTGTAATAAAGGTACAAACCATGTCTCTACTCAGTCGTATCGAAAAGGGTGGCAACAAAGGCGGTAAAGGCGGCGGTGACGGCGACGACAAAAAAGCCGCCTCCGCGACACGCAGGCGCAAAGCCGTCGAAAGTAGCCGTTCGAACAATAGCAACGTCTACGTAGACTTGAAATCACGCGTGCAGAATAAGTTGATCGCCGAGCTTGATCAATCCTACGACACGACGCAAAAAGAAGAAGTGCGGCGGCACATCGAAGAACTTTTCAACACCATCCTCGCAGAGGAGAGCACCGTACTCTCACGGGCGGAGCGCCAACGTTTGTTCGAGTCCATCGTGGCGGACATTCTCGGCTTCGGGCCGATTCAGCCGCTGTTGGGTGACGAAAGCGTCAGTGAGATCATGGTCAACGGGCCGAAGATGATCTTCGTTGAGCGTAAGGGACAACTCACTCGTGCCAACGTCTCCTTCGACAACGACGAACACGTCATGCGTATTATCGACCGTATCGTCGCACCGCTCGGTCGTCGTGTGGACGAAAGTTCACCGCTGGTGGACGCTCGCCTGCCTGACGGTTCGCGTGTGAATGTGGTAATCCGGCCTATTGCATTGAACGGCCCGACCATCACCATTCGTAAGTTCGAGCGCGACCCGCTTACCGTTCATGACTTGATCCGCTTTGGTTCGATGACGAAAGAGATCGCCGAGTTCCTACGGGCGTGTGTGATCTCGCGTATGAATGCGGTTGTCTCCGGTGGTACCGGGTCTGGTAAGACCACCCTGCTCAACGTACTTTCGAGCTTTATCCCCAATGATGAACGCATCATCACCGTAGAAAACGCTGCCGAGCTTCAGCTTCAGCAGGAACACGTCGTCACGCTGGAAAGCCGCCCGGCCAACATCGAAGGCAAAGGTGAGATTAGCATTCAAGACCTGGTCGTGAACTGCCTGCGTATGCGGCCTGAGCGCATCCTCGTGGGTGAGTGTCGTGGTGGTGAGGCGCTGGACATGCTCCAGGCGATGAACACCGGACATGACGGCTCATTGACGACGCTCCATGCGAACAGCCCGCGTGACGCGATCTCCCGTTTGGAAGTGATGTGTTTGATGGCGGGTATGGAACTGCCGACCCGCGCGATCCGCGAGCAGATCGCCGCCGCTGTAGAGGTGATCTGCCAGCAGTCACGACTGCGTGATGGCTCACGCCGGATCCTGTTCATCACTGAAGTTCAGGGCATGGAGGGTGAGATGATTACCATGTCGAATATCTTCGAGTTCGAGCAGACCGCTTTCGAGGAAGGGAAGATCGTCGGTCGCATCCGTCCGACAGGCATCCGTCCCAAATTTATCGACAAAATTGAAGATGCTGGCGTTCACCTGCCGCCCTCGACCTTTGGTGTCGGACAACGCCGTTAAGGTTGCGATCCGGTAGGATTTCGATATAAAAGCTGCGATTTGATTGACGCAGCTTCAAGTTTCCGTTTACAATCAATGTACATTTAACGTTAGTGGTTAGGAAACGAGCAAAAGATGGAATCGACTCAGATCCTCATTCTCGGTGGTGCCGGGCTGGTGGCATTCTTTATTGTCGTCGTCGGGATCATCAGCGCACGTTCCGACGAAGACCTTGTAGAAGAACGCCTGGGGCGTGCTATTGACGGGGGTACGAACACCCTCTTCGACCCTGATGATGATGACGAAGATCTCGCCCCACGAGAAACGCAAACCGGCGCACTCGACACGATTGACAATATCCTGGCTGATCGAGACTTCGGCAAGAACTGGCGACAAAAGCTCGCTAGAGCAGACCTCAAGCTCACCGTCGCAGAGTTTGCAGCCCTGCATGTGATTAGCATGATCGGCTTCTTCTCTGTAGCGTATTTCGTGCTTTTCAGCGGCGACCTGATCTTTTCGTTGGTGGCAATGTTCATCGGGTTCTTCGTGCCACGCCTGTATGTCGGTCGTACGATCAGCAAACGCTTGATCGATTTTGAAACCCAATTGCCGGATACACTCGGTCTGTGGGTGAATGCGCTTCGATCAGGTTATTCGGTGCTTCAGGCCATGGAAGCGGTCGCTAATGATGCCCCGGAACCAACACAAACTGAGTTTCACCGCGTGGTGCAGGAAGTCCAGCTTGGCATTGATATGGCAGATGCCTTCGAACACATGCTTGATCGTGTCGAAAGCCAGGACCTTGACCTCGTCATCACCGCAGTCAATATTCAGCGTGAGGTCGGCGGTAACCTGGCTGAAATTCTGGAGGTCATCAGTATGACCATCCGTGAGCGTATCAAGCTCAAAGGCGAGATCCGCGTGCTAACCGCACAAGGTCGCATCACGGGTTATCTGATTAGCTTCCTGCCGATTGTTCTGGCGTTGTTCCTGAACGCCGTCAGCCCTGGCTACATGGGCGAGATGTTCAGCAACCGTGCCTGTGGGTGGCCCCTGCTGGGTGCAGGTCTGGCGCTCATCGGCATTGGTACCGCAATCATTCAAAAAATCGTTGACATCGAGATTTAGGAGACCATCATGGGTATTGGAATTGGTATTGCAATTATCGTTGCGATGGTCGTTGTTGGCGTGTTGGTCTATGTCGGCCTCCGAGAAGAGTCGAACAAAGACCCCTTGCAGGATCGGTTGGCAAAATTTGCCGACGAAGGGGAAACCGTCGATAAACTCGAAGACATCGAACTGACCATTCCCTTCCGTGAGCGTGTGCTGGTGCCTTTCGCAAGAGGACTAGCTGCAATCACCGTGCGCTTCACACCACAGAAGCAGCTCGAACAAACACGCCACAAGCTCGAACTTGCAGGCTCCAGCACGGATGCGACCGCGTTTTTCGGTGGTCGTATCATCGCCACGATCCTCGGCGGCGCGCTCGGCATGATGATGGCCTTTGTCGTTTTCGATGAAGGTTTCACCATGTCGGTGCTGATTGTCGTCGGTAGTGCCGCGTTGGGCTTTTACTTCCCGATTATTTCGCTTAACAGCCGCATCAGTAAGCGACAAGAAAACATCGTTAAAGCACTACCGGACGCGCTCGACCTGCTCGTGATCTGCGTAGAGGCGGGTCTCGGTTTCGACATGGCAATGGGTAAAGTCTACGAGAAGTGGGATAACGAACTCGCGCTTGCCTTCGGGCGTGTGCTGCGCGAAATTCAGCTTGGTAAGTTGCGTCGTGAGTCACTCAAAGATATGTCCGACCGGATGGGCGTCACCGATGTGAACTCCTTCACCGCTGCGATCATCCAGGCCGACCAGCTTGGTGTGAGTATGGCGAAGATTCTGCGCGTGCAGGCTGACCAGATGCGGACGAAGCGCCGCCAACGTGCGCAGGAGAGAGCACAGCAGGCCCCGGTAAAGATGATGATCCCGATGGTGCTTTTGATCTTCCCGTCATTGTGGATCGTGCTGCTTGGCCCCGCAGCGTTGACAATCGCGAGCGGTGGTGCGGGTCCTTTCTAGACCACGCCGACTGATGTTACAAAAAAATCAACGGACAAAAGCTCAGCGCCCTGGGCTTTTGTTGTCTCTACTTAACTCAGCCGTTGACCTGGTCTTCCCGCCCTGCTGTGCGGGTTGCGCCCGTGTCGATTGGGCGTGGTGCCCGCAATGTGACGACGCCCTTCGCAACCTGCCCATCATACCGATTAAACGCCGGGGAGAGTATGTCAACGGCTTAATCGCCAGTGGTGTGCACGCGGGTAAACTTCAACAGGCTGTGCAGGCCCTCAAATATGATGGCATTACCTCTCTGGCGGTTCCTCTAGCGGCACGCCTCACGACTATCTTACAGCGAACGAATGTGACGATTGACATGATTATTCCGGTGCCTATGCACAAGACAAGAACCACACAACGCGGGTATAATCAGGCTAAGCTCATTGCACAACACGTCTCGGAGCAAGCAGAGATCCCAACGGAGGACGCGATCTACCGGAACCGCCAAACACGATCACAAGTCGGTTTAAATCGTGGCGAACGCCGGGCCAACGTCGCTGAGGCCTTCCAGACGCAGACCGTTTTACGCGGTCAACGCCTCTTACTCGTTGATGATGTGCTGACGACCGGGGCAACCCTTGATGCCTGTGCACAAGTTGCGAGACAGGCAGGTGCAAAAACAATTTATGGACTAACGGTCACGGCGGCGACACTTTCCAGTCATCGCCAGTAACCAAATTATTTATATAGCTAAAGAAAGAAGGAGCAGGACAATGGATGTCATCATTCACGGTCAGAATATCAAAATTACCGACCAGCTAAAAGCATTTACACAGGAGAAACTTGGTAAGCTCGACCGTTACCTGCCCAACATCACCGAAGTCCGTGTTGATCTCACACGACAAAACATTCGGCGTGGCGGTCATCAAACCAGCGCGCAGATTACACTCAAGCACGCGCGAGGGGCCATCCTCCGTGCCGAAGAACGCATCACCGGTGACAATGGTGACGATGTCAAAGCGGTTATTCAACGAGCCAACGAGAAACTGTCCCGGCAAATCGAACGTTTCAAGGGCAAACAGAGCAAGCGGCGGCGCAGCGCGGATGAATTCGAGCGTTTCGCCGCTACCGCCGAAGAACTAGCGATGGCTGAAGATTTTTCACTTGAGCCGGTAGTAGAAGTCGAAGGTAATGAGGAAATCCTACGGCACAAGTCGGTTTCGCTGACGCCGATGAACGAACAGGAGGCCGTCGAACAGATGGAACTGCTCGGTCATGACTTCTTTATGTTTATGAACGCCGAAACCGGCGAAGTCAACGTGCTTTACCGCCGCAGCAGTGAGGGCTACGGCGTGCTAATTCCTCAAGAATAGCTCACACACCGGCGGCGACGGACGAGTCGCCGCCCCATCGCCTGCATGATCTACCGCCAGAGACGCCGCAAAATCAGGTACTTCTTAAACTCGTACCAACTCATCAACAGGCTCAGCCGCAGACCATGCAGGCCGATCTGATACCCATTGAGTGTGAAGAAACGGTAGCGGAAATGCCGCAGCGGTTGCAGGATGTAATTTTGTGGTTTTGGTCGAATCCCTTGCTCGTGCATCACCTGTGCTTCGTAGGCGGTGTACTTGCGCTGCTTGGCGGCAAACTGCGCCATATCGGTGTAATTATAATGCATCAGCGGATTTTCTAGCTTGCCCTCTGCCCCATCAAGCTGAACGACCTCATGCACCTGCCGAGTTGGATCGTACCGCGCCGCCCCGCCCCGCAGCAACCGTGTCTGGTAGTCAGGATACCAACCGGCACCCAGCGTCAGCTTACCGAAGATGTAATTATGTCGTGGGATAGCCCACCCCGCATAGCCCGGTCGCTCCATCGCGCTGCATATTTCCGTCGCCAGTTCTGGCGTGACGCGCTCATCAGCATCAACGAACAGCACCCAGTCCGCCCGTTCAGTGACCACCGTCAGCGCATCGTTACGCTGCTGTGCATAGTTCTGAAAAGTATTCTGAATGACTTCCGCACCAGCGTTTCGTGCCAGTTCGACGGTTTCATCGGTGCTGTAAGAGTCAAACACGAGGATTGAAGCCGCAAAGCTTACCGATTCGACACAATCTCGAATGTGTTCAGCTTCGTTATACGTGAGGATTATCGCTGCGAGATGGGTCATGAATCGCGAGCCAGTTGCTGCACTTGCTGGTAAGCCCCCACGATAGCGGCACGCTCGGCTTTATCAAGTGACTTATCGAGTTCGATCTGCCGAATTTTGCGCGTCACCCCTGCGACGATCATCTGACGGGCGATCCAGCGTTTCCACGCGGGATAATGCTTCTCGAACAGATGCAGGCGACTTTGCCACAAATTGATGACACTGCGCGGCTTTACCTGCGACGTACTCTGTCCGCTGAGATGCACAATCTGTGCTGCTGGCACCGCCTTGATTTCCCAGCCTACTTTGTGGATGCGCCAGGCCCAATCAATTTCTTCACAGTACATAAAAAAGTCTTCGTCGAAGCCGCCGGTCGCCTCGATCACTTCCCGTTTGAGCATCCAGGTCGCGCCGAGCGTAAAATCGACCGAGAAAGGTTCACCGTGCTGGTAATTTGTTCGTGGGTAGCGACCGTTGAACTCACTTTCGATGAAACGACCCGGCGTCGGGAAGAATTCCGCCCAGAGCTGGCGCAAACCGGGGAAGGCGAATGCGCTATGCTGGAAGCTGCCATCGCCATATTCCAGTTGTGCGCCGACCACACCAATTGACTCCATTTGCATCAACGCCTCGTAGAGGGTGCGAGTCGCGCCGGGTTTGGTGCGTGTATCCGCGTTAAGCAGGTAAACCACGCGCGGCAATACTTCCTTTTGACTATCCGAAAAAAAGCCGAGTTCACGTAAACCGCGATTGTTCCCCGCACCGAAGCCGAGGTTCTCGTCACATGCGACCAGCATCACCTGTGGGAACTGTTCGGCGATTGCTTCCGGCGTGCCGTCGGTCGAGGCGTTATCGACCACCACCACCTGATGCGACAGATCAGACATTTCCAGGTCGTCGTAAAGTGTGCGTAGCGCGTCGAGTGTTAGATTGCACACATTCCAGGTGACGATGATAACGGCGAGATCGGTCATCGGGCTAGCTGCGCCAGATCAACATTATTCGCTTCAAGGAAAGCATTGATCGACTCCAGACGCGCCGGTTCCGCCGGGACGAATGCGGCTTGCCCAAGCAGCAAGCGCAGCGGTCGGCTGGCGTCCGCATCCTGCGCGAGCTGAGGTAGATTCTCGTTAAAGTTCTGTCGCTCTGCCGGGGCAACATCGACCGGATAGAGCAGCACACCATACGGGAAGGCGACCGATGTATTCGCAATTCCGACGTCAGGTTCACCGGCGAGCGCATCATACGCATCTTCGGAGATACCCGCCGCCGCACAGTCCCCGGCTTCGACGGCTTCAATCAGCGCCATGTTCGAGGGATAATCACTCACTTCTCCCAGTGTAATCCCATTGCCTTCCAGCACAATCGACGGCAGCAACCAGGAGTAAAAATCACTCACATCGAGGCGGCAGAACGTCCGCCCGGACACAACGCCAAGTCCTGAGGTGCCGAACGATGGATCAACGACGATGAGGCCGGGATTGCCCACGCGCAACGCCTGCCCACCTTCGAGCACATCTGCCGGGGGCGCGGTCGGCTCCGGTGTGACTTCTTCCTCTGGCGTTTCCGTCGGCGTTTCCGTCGGCGCTTCCGTCGGCGCTTCCGTCGGTGTTGGAGATGGCGTGGTAGTCGGTTCTGCTTCTACCTCTACCGCGTCGGTAGCATCGGCAGTGGCTTCAGCGGTGACTTCAACCGTCGCTTCTGGAGTCACTTCTTCAACCGATGCAAGTTGCTCATCGGAGAGCGTTATCGGTGTAAACAAATCATCCGGTTCGGCGGCATGGGCCACCAGTAGCGCGGGCTGTCCGCAGTTCAGCGCCTCGGCAGCGTTGACGCTTAGACCATTCAACCAGGGGATCGTCACCAGACCGCTGCCGGAAGCACACAGGGCTTGCAACCCCTCGCCCGGCACATCGACCACGACCACTTCGACGTAAAGCCGCGTCACCTCAAAGATTACAGCAGACGCCTGTGCTGCCAGATCGGTATAGACCGCGTTGAGTAGGTCATCAAATGTCTCGACCGCTGCCGGTTCACCAAGCGACACACCAAAGTCACGACTGAGTGAATCCGCCAACGCCGCCAAATCCTCCGACGCGCCCAAATCTTCTCGTAGGTCGGCAATCGACGTAATCTCACCAACGCGCACATCGAGCACATCTGCGACGATCAAAGTCAATCGTTCGCGCACCGTATCCGTCGGAGTCAGTGCCATCCGGAATGGATTTTCAATCGACCCCGGCGTAAATGCGATACGTTCCGCCGTAGTCAGTGTCGGTTCCGGTGTCACAGTCGGCACACCAGCATCACCACCATCGTCACCACCGCAGGCTGTCAAAAACAACCCCAGGACAATCAACATTATCAATCGAAAATGCATGGTCACCACTCCCGTCTGCGCAAGAAATCCACTCCAAGAATAACACGGTCTGCGCGGATCAATGCGAAAGACTATCCATCAGTCTCTATGCGGACTTCTTCCAACGGGTCGCCAAGCACCTCAACCTCACGACGACCGACATCACGATTCACGACCGAGATGCCCACATCCTCGTGGATCAACCCGGCCCAGCAGGTTTGCGGGTTCGCAGTCGGGATGACTTCCGTCATCCGCACCGCCCCCCACACCACCGCACTTTCGCCGGGGTCAAGATAGTAATATACGTTATCGTTGACCGGATCCACAACTTCGCGCAAGTCCTCCGGCGTACCGACCGACCAACGCCAGGGATAAGATTCCGTCGAAGTTTCGCATTGCAGGCCGACCCGCCACGCCCCTGACTCGTCATATGCACCGAAGGATGCACGGTTCTGCCTCTGCTGATAGACCGTCCCCGGCCATGGCCCCGCCGTCGTGCGGATGGGTGATTGCCCGTAGTTGGTCACCGTCAACCGGAAAACCAGCATTTCCTCATCGACTTCGAGCGTCACCGGCAACTCGTTAAACACTTCGGGGCTATCCGGCAGCGTGACAAGGTCACCCTGTGTGTCTTCATCGCTGTAGAAACGGGCGTCGTAAGGCTGCGGCACGAACGCAACGGTCGCACTGTTCTCCTGACCGACGATCTCCGCAAAAGGGACACCCCCCTGCGCGATTTCCAACGTGCTCTCCCGCCGGATGACCTGCCCCACGTCATCCTGTGCTTGCGCGACGACGGTGTACAGGCCGTTGTCGGGCGGGTCGGCACCGCCGGTCACCCCTCCATCATAGTCGAATGTATGGCGTCCGGCCTCGCCGGGGTCGCGCCCGGCATCCAGGCGCGGCATATAGCTCCGTTCTTCGTCCTCATCGACCAGATAGACCGACAATTCGGATTGCTTCCCCAACACGACGTTAACGTTCACCCGGTCGTCGATCCCATCTTGATTGGGGGTGAACACACGCGGCAAGATCGTAAACTCAGTGATCGTCGGGAGTTGCGTGTCGCCGTCCGTTAGCATCAACGTACCGGTCTGCTGGGCGACCTCGCCGCCCTCACTGGTTACGCTGAAGTTCCAGGTATAGTCGCCATCGGGCATCAAGCGCCGCGTCACCGTCCCGGCGATGTCTTCGTCGGGTTGCTCGTATCCATCGACAACACCGCTGAACAGCACCCGACGGGCACCGGCAGCACGCGGTTCATCTTGCCGGAAGAAGAATTGATCGCCGGCCTCGTTTTCAAACATCAGCGTGATGGTCGCGTTCTCGGTAATCTCATAGGTGAACTCGGTCACATCATTGTCGCCATCGGCGTTCGGTGTGATCGTCGTCAGGGAAAACGACGCATCCACCAACAGCGGACGGTTGGGAGCCAGCAAAAGCAGCCCGGCAGCCGCCACAAGTGCCGCACCTATCACCGCACCGCTGATAATTATCCAGGTGGGTAAACGCATCAAGTTTCTTGACCCCGTTCTCCGTGTTATCGTCATTTTATCGCCATTCGCCGCATGAGTCTAAACGACACAGACACAACCGGCAAGCCTGATTAAATCCGCTTTACACAGAACCCACGATGGGGTAAACTGCTCAATCAATCCCACGGTCGAAAACCAGCAAACGAACGAGGACCACAACGTTGACCGAAACAATCGGTACGAACGACTTTGATGACATACCAAATGCCCATGAAGACGATGCCCAGATCATCGAGTGCCCGGTCTTGCCGACGTTCAGAACGGTAATCTTCCCGAACGTCATCATGCCGCTGACGATGGATACAGCAACGGCGATCTCGGTCTTTAAGGCCGCGCAGGACGCAGGGACGACTGTTATTACATTAAATACGGATGAAGCGTTCGAGGCAGCACCGGCTGTTGATGATCTTTACCTGATCGGCACCGAGGTCGCACCGGGCCGTCTGATCGTCGCTCGACAAGATCGACACACCGCATTGGTCGAAGGGCGGCGGCGGGTTCGGATACTTGAATTTATCGAACGCCCGCCCTATCTGGTGGCACGCGCAGAAGTCCTCGAAGATATCATCACCGAAGTCGGGGAAATCCCGGCATTACACCAGACACTCATCGACCTCATCGAAGAATTGATCGACAGCAATGACGCGCTCGCGGATGAAATCCTCAACTACACCGATAACGTCGATGATGCCTCCTGGCTGACCGACTTCCTCGCTTCGATGCTACCCACATCGTTTGAAGAGCGTCAGCAGTTGTTGGAACTCGACAATCTGAACGAGCGTATGCGGTCGGTGGCTCAGTTCATCAACCGTGAACTGACCATGCTGGAGATCCGCGATGAGATCGAAGATCAAGTACGACAGGAAATCACCGAAGTGCAGCACGAGATGTTCCTACGTGAGCAAATGCGCGTGATCCAGAACGAACTCGGTGAAACCGATGTCTACCAGCAAGAACTCGACGTTCTGCAACAGCAAATCGTTGAGGCCGGGATGCCTGCCGAGGCGCACGAAAAAGCCTTGCAGGAGCTACGCCGCCTGCAAATGCTCCCGACGATTGCACCCGAAGTCGGCATGATCCGCACTTATCTTGATTGGCTGGTCACACTACCCTGGTCAAACAGCAACCAAGACAACCTCGACCTGAACCGGGCACAAGCCATACTCGACGCGGAACATCACGGCTTGCCGAAGATCAAAGACCGCATCCTGGAACATATCGCGGTACGCAAACTCGCCGAAGATAAGATGAAAACACCGATTCTGTGCTTCGTCGGCCCGCCCGGTGTCGGGAAAACATCGCTTGGGCAGAGTATCGCGTCCGCACTCGGTCGGGAGTTCGTGCGCGTCAGTTTGGGTGGTGTGCGCGATGAGGCCGAGATTCGCGGACACCGCCGCACGTACATCGGGGCGCTGCCCGGTCGCATTTTGCAGACCATGCGTCGCATCGAGACGGTCAACCCGGTTTTCATGCTCGACGAAATCGACAAGCTCGGCGCGGATTTTCGTGGCGATCCCGCAGCCGCCCTGCTGGAAGTGCTCGACCCGGAACAAAACCGAGATTACGTTGATCATTATCTGGACGTAAACTATGATCTCTCGAAGGTGATGTTTATCACGACAGCGAACGATCTCTATCCCCTGCCGGAAGCTTTGCTCGACCGGATGGAAGTGGTCGAGTTCCCCGGCTACACCGAAGAGGATAAGCTGGAGATCGCCCGGCAATTTTTGATTCCCAAGCAACTCGAAGGGCATGGCATCGCTGACCAATCCATCCGGTTTACGACCGACGCGCTGTTGACCATCATTCGTGAGTACACCTATGAAGCCGGGGTACGCAACCTCAACCGAGAAATCGGCGCGGTTTGTCGTAAGCTCGCACGCTTAACCGCAGAAGGCAAGAAGCATCCTAAGCGCGTCAATGCCGATCATGTACAACGCTACCTCGGCCCACCTCAGTATATTGCCATGCGCGTGAACGATGTGGATAGCATCGGCGTGGCGACCGGCCTCGCATGGACGAGCGGCGGCGGTGATGTTTTGACTATCGAGGTCTCGATATTGCCGGGCAAAGGGTCACTGATGCTCACCGGGCAGCTTGGCGAGATCATGCAGGAATCGGCGCAGACCGCGCTGAGTTATTTACGCTCACGCGCCAAGGATCTCGATCTACCTCATGATGATTTCGACAACTACGATGCTCACATTCATCTGCCGGAGGGCGCGGTACCTAAAGATGGCCCTTCCGCCGGTATCACGCTGGCAACCGCGCTGATCTCCGCGTTCACCGAACGCAAGGTGCGCAGCGATTGGGCCATGACCGGCGAGATCACCCTACGTGGTAAGGTGCTGCCCGTCGGCGGCATCAAAGAAAAGGTGCTCGCCGCACGCCGCTCAAAGGTAAAAAATATCCTGCTGCCGGAACAAAACCGTAAAGATCTCAGCGAGATTCCACCGAAGGCACTACGCGACATGAACATCTGCTTCGTTGAAGACATGCAACAGGTGATGGATACCATCTTGCTGGAAGTGCCAACCGAAGGCCGCCAACGTGACCACGAACGTGCCGAAGAACAGATAGGTGCGGACGATGACTGAACAAAAAAACCCGCCAACCGCCGACCGGCTTCACGATCTGATTAAAGCGGGACGCAGCACCACGCTTGACTGGATCGAAGACCAGGCCGACCTGAAATACATGCAGACTGTGCTGGCGGGGATGGCGAATAATCAGGGTGGCACGTTGTTAGTCGGCGTCAAAGAGGATGAATTCGTCGGCGTTGCCAGTGATGTCAAAGCGATTGACCACATCTTGCAAGCGGCGCTGTCGCTTTCCCCGTCGCTGATTATCCCGCTGCCTCGCGTGCATGAATTAGACGAAGAAAAGCATGTACTCGAGGTCACATTGCCCGCCGGTATGCCCCACGTCTACGCCGACGAGGGGCGTTACGTCATCAGGAAAGGCACACAAACTGTCCCGTTGGAACCGGAGGCGCTGCGCCGATTGTTCATCCAACGTGGCGCTATCAGTTTCGAGGGGGAAATCACACCCGGCGCTACCCTTGACGACATCGCGTGGGAAAAGGTCGAGAAATATACGGAAAAGCTGGGCGGCATCGCCGAAAATGACCCCAAAGAAATTTTGCTCAGGCGTGGGTGCCTGACCCGGCAGCATGACGACCTTCACCCGACTAATGCCGGGATTCTGTTGTTTGGCAAAGACCCACAGCGATTCGTGCGCGGCGCGGAGATCACCGCTGTGCGCTTCGCCGGGGAAACAATGAGCGATACCTTTAGCCGCGCCGACCTGACCGGTACACTACCCGACCAGATCAATCGCGCCCAGACCTTTCTGGTCGATCACTTGCGCAAAGAGACGGTGCTCAAAAAGGCGATGGCACGAGAGGAACGCTACGAGTACCCGATGGAAGCCGCGAGAGAAGTACTGATTAACGCGGTCGCGCATCGTGATTACAGCATCAGCGGCGACGGCATCCGGTTGTTTGTGTTCAAAAACCACATGGAAGTCACCAGTCCGGGCGGCCTGGCTGGCCCGGTGACCATCGCCAACATCAAAGACGAGCGTTTCTCACGCAATCCAATCATCGTGCAAGTGCTTTCAGACCTGGGCTACATTGAGCGACTTGGGTATGGTGTTGATCGTGTAATCAAGTTGATGCGATCTCATCAGCTTGAAACACCTGACTTCAAAGAAACCAACGGCGGCTTTAAAGTCACCTTCCGCAAGCAGCAAGAAACCGTCGAGAAACCGCCGCCAGCAAAACCCAAAGAGGCTGCGCCTAAAAAAGAAGATGCACAACCAGAAATCCTGCTCCAATACAAGGACGTCCCGATTAATCCCCGGCAAGAAGGCGCGTTGGTCTATTTATCCCAACCGGGCAACACACGCATCACCAATAGTGAACTTCAGCGTATGTATCCCGACGTCCACGCGGAGACGATCCGACGTGACCTCGCCGATCTGGTGACAAAGGACATCCTGAGCAAGATGGGGCAAAAACGCGGCTCATACTACGTGCTCCGAACCGAAGATGCCCCCGCATAGCGATAGTCAGATATGATATGATTATGCGGCTTTGTTAGCGTAACATGGAATAGGCGAAACATGCGTCTACTGTTTTTAGCGTTTCTTCTTCTTACCTGCGCCAGCGCGTGCAGTGTCGCCACAGATGCCCCGACGGCGACACCAACCGCCTTACCGACGGCAACCGCGACCGTAACATCACCCCCACCGACCAATACAGCATCTCCGACGGCGACGCAGACAGCCTCACCGACCGTCACACCGTTGCCCAGCGAGACGTCAATCCCGCCGACGCCGACGGACACACCGACGATCACGGCGACGGCAACCGCAACCACACCGCCGGTCGCCACCCCGCTACCGCTGCCCGGTCGTCAGTTCGACCGCTTTGAAATCGTAGACATTCCTGAGGTTATCACCAGTGGGTTAACGACGTCCTGGGTGGTCTTCGTCAACGAGAATGACAGCGTTTCGATCAGTAATCTCTCGACGCCATCACCAGATACCCAGCGCGAAGTGTTGTATTTTGCCAATCCGAGCGGCGCACGCATCCCAATCCTTGAGTTTGAGTCGTCCAGCAACACCCCTATTTTCCCCGCCCCGCGTGGGAACGCTCTGGCCTATTTCGTGGAAAACAGCGGCCTTTTCGTGCTGGACATCACCAATGCTTTCTCCGGTCGGGCGCTGAACGTGCCCACACTGAGCCAACGCGGGATCATCAATGAACCCACGTGGCACCCCGAAGGCCGCTTGATGGCGATAGCACTAGAGAGCGGTTACTCGCTAGACATCTTCGTCTTCGATGTCGATCAGTCCGCGTGGTCGCCGCTGGTGCAAGACGGTTCTTATAACTTCTGGCCGGCCTACAGCCCCGACGGACGTTATCTCGCCTTCGTCAGCGACCGGGCGACCTGCGCCACCTGGAACCCACGCGAACCTGATGCCTGCAATCCCGACACAAATCCGGTGCCGCAGAATGGGCGCATCTATGTGTTAGAAATTGCTAGCGGCGAGGTTTTCCAACTTTCCGAAGAACGCACCAGCGAGCCGCCCGTATGGATTAACAATCGTCAGTTAACCTTTGCCACCAGCAACGCTGACAGCGACGATCTGCTTGCCTCACCGGAGCGCGGCTTGTGGCTCGCCACGCTGGCAGATCGCCGTGCCCAGCAAATCGTACTGGAAAGCGATGACGAAACACCTTTTTACGTCTCCGAGACATGGTCGTCGGATGGCACGCGGGTCATCTTCCAACGGATCAACAACGGCAACGCGGAAACGGTCGTCATGAACACAAGCGGCGAACTACTCAACGACTTCGAAGACCTCACATTCGCTCGCTTCGCCATGTCCGCGACGTGGGCACCGGATGGCTCGTTACTTGCAATCGGCGGTGACGGCGGACAGTGTCCGTATGGGGTGCGTGTCTACGACGACAATTATGACCGCATCGCCGGTGGCAATGTGCCACCGACCATGTGTAATCCACTTTATGCGCCGGATGGAGCGAACATCGTCTTTACTGGCGTCAACCCGGCACGGGGTGATGGGCGTGTAGACGTCTACACCAGCGGGGCCAACGGCTTCGGGCAGAACAACCTGACCGCCGACCTGCGCGGTTCCATGCGGTTGATCGATTGGGTAGGCCCGTAGTAACTTGTTATTTTGGGCAGAGAAAGGAACTTTATATGCCAGATTTTACCGAACGAGTCGCCGTCGTTACCGGCGCTAGTCGCGGTATCGGACGGGGTATCGCCCTGGAACTCGCCAAACATGGGGCATCCGTCCTGGTGAACTACAACAGTAGCGCAGAGGCCGCCGGACAGGTCGTAGACTCGATCATTGCAGCGGGGGGCACCGCGACCGCGTTCCAGGCCGACGTCGGTGACGCAGAACAAGCTACCGCACTGGTCAAAGCGGCAATTGATACCTACGGCAAAATCGATATTCTGGTCAACAATGCCGGGACGACCCGCGACAACGTCATCATGATGATGAAGCCGGAGGACTTTGATACTGTCATCCAGAATAACTTACGTAGTGCGTGGTTATGCAGTAAGGCCGCCGTGCGCAGCATGATGCGCAAGCGTTACGGGCGCATCATCAACATTACCAGCGTCAGCGGCATCATGGGGCAATCCGGGCAGACCAACTATAGCGCCAGCAAAGCCGGGTTAATCGGCCTGACCAAGTCGCTCGCACGGGAGGTCGCCAGCCGGGGAATCACCGTGAACGCGGTCGCGCCGGGCTTCGTACTCACCGACCTGACCAAGAACCTCGATGAAAACCTGACTAAACAACTCAATGACTTTATCCCATTAGGGCGCTGGGGCGAAATCGAAGATGTGGCGAAATCCGTCGCCTTTCTCGCCTCGGACGATGCCGCGTACATCACCGGGCAGGTGCTCAACGTTGATGGTGGTATGGCGATGTGACAAACGAAAATCTGCAACGAATCATCGATCTGATCCACACCGCACCAGCCGACAGCACAATTGAAGCCATCCGCGCCCTCAGCACAGACCGTGCCGCGCACTTCCCGCCGCTCGCTGACACCCGCATTGAGCGCGTAAGCGTTCGCGGCATCCCGGCGGAGTGGGTGGTCGCGCCTGATGTTACCCCCTCGTGTACGATCTTGTTTTTACACGGCGGCGCGTACATCAGCGGGGCGGCAGCCAATTACCGATCATTCACCTCGCGCCTATCTGCTGCGTGCAATGCTCGGATACTCGCCTTAGATTATCGCCTCGCACCGGAAGAACCATTTCCAACGGCGGTAGAAGATGCACAGGCAGCTTACACATGGCTGCGTGAAGATGATGACCTGCCCCTGTTCATCATGGGTGATTCCGCCGGGGGTGGCCTCTCACTCGCGCTGATGCACGCGCTCAACATCGCCCGGATACCACAACCGCGTGCCGCGCTGCTGCTCTCGCCCTGGGTTGATCTCACACTCAGCGGTGAAAGCTACATTACCAGAGCCGAGGCTGACCCCTGGCTGAGCGAGAAAATGGTCGCGGTTGCCGCAGAAATGTATCTGAACAGCGCGAACCCACAATCACCTTTGATCTCGCCGTTGTTCGGCACGTTCGATGGCGTGCCGCCGTTGCTGATAATGGTCGGCGGTCGTGAAATTCTGCTGAGTGATAGCCTTCGCCTCGCGGAAAAAGCCCGTGCCGCTGGAGTCAACATCACGTTGGACGTCTGGTATGACATGATCCATGTCTTTCCGATCTTCGCCCCTCTACTACCGGAATCACAGCACGCAATTGATCGCATCGGGCTGTTTTTGCGGTATCATCTGAAAAGAGAACTCTAAATATACAGGGAGTAAAAATTGTCTTACGAACACATCCTTTATGACTGCACCGACGAGGTCGCCACGATTACGATCAATCGACCGGAAACCTATAATTCACTCAGCATCGGCACCATTCAGGAACTCATCAAGGCGATGAAAACCGCTGGCAAAGAGGCACGCGCTATCATCCTCACGGGGAACGGCAGAGGCTTTAGCAGTGGTGCCGATCTGGTCGAACTGAACGCCAACCTCGATGTGGACATCACCGCGACGTTGCGCAGCGGCCTCAACACACTGGCGAACACCATGCGCCGTGTCGAAAAGCCGATCATCTGCGCGTTGAACGGTGTCGCCGCCGGTGCGGGGAGCAGCGTACCGCTCGCCGCCGATTATCGCATCGCGTCGGAGAACGCCAGCTTTGTCTTCGCCGCGTTCGTCAATATCGGCCTCGTACCAGATGGCGGCGGCACCTACCTGCTACAGCAGATCGTCGGCCCGGCGAAGGCGCTCGAACTGGCGATGTTCGCCGATGCCAAAAACCGGGTCAATGCACAGACCGCGCTCGAACTTGGCCTTGTTAGCAAGGTGGTCGCGCCTGATGAACTGATGCCTGAAGCACACAGAATCGCCGCGAAGCTCGCATCAATGCCGACCAAAGCCATCGGTATGACCAAACGCGCCATCTACAAAGCCTACGAACGGTCACTTGCGGAATCGCTCGAATATGAGGCACAGTTGCAGGGTGTTTCTTTCCAGACTCATGACTTCAAAGAGGGTGTGTCAGCATTTGTAGAAAAACGCCCGCCCGTTTTCAAAGGCGAATAACAGGAGGCAAAATGAGTACAATTTTCACGAAGATCATCAATAAAGAAATTGACGCTGATGTGGTCTATGAGGACGATGACGTCCTCGCCTTTAGAGACATCAGCCCCAAAGCACCAACACACGTTTTGATTATCCCGAAAAAGGAGATCCCGACGGTCAACGATGCCGAAGACGAGGACGCCGCCTTGCTCGGTAAGTTGTTCCTCACCGCAAAGCGGATCGCCAAAGAAGAGGGCATTGCCGAAAGCGGTTACCGGTTGATCGTCAACTGTGGTGACGACGGCGGGCAAGAAGTCTATCACCTACATATGCATCTGGTCGGTGGTCGCGGCCTCGGCCCGATGCTCCCCCGGTAAACTCAAAGCGGGACATCCAATCATGTGGATGTCCCGCCACGTTTCCATTATCAGTGTGCCGCCGCGTTATTCTTCCGTGGCCTCAGCCGCCGGTGTAGCTTCGGGGATCGGTTCCCCATTCAACACATCCACGAGCGCATCGGTGACAAGTTCACCATCTTCACCCACAATCGGGATTTCTTCAGTGCCGAGGAAGATCGCCGGCGCACTACTCACACCGAGATCAGAGGCAGCATCGTTGATTTGCAGCAGCGTCTCACGTAGATCACTACCCAGGCATTCCTCGTAGACTTCCATATCAAGTTCGAGCGATTCCGCCAGTTCGAGCAGCGTCTCATCTGTGTACACATTCTCTACCGAGTCACTTTCTAACAGTATGGTCTGCAAGCCGTCATAGTAGGCGTAGTACTGCCCCTGCTGACCGGCGCATACCAGAGAACGTACCGCAGCGACGGCATCCTGTTCACTTTCCTCATCGACTCCTGGTTGCAGCAGTAACGCCGTGAGTGAGAAGTCATCAGATTCGACCGCCGTCAGCAGATCGTCGCGTGCCATTTCATAGAATTCCGCGTTCAACTCGGAACCGACCACCATTACCAGGGTTAGTGCATTTTCCGCATCAGGATCACCCAGCACGGGGATACCGTCTTCGTTTTCATCCTGTTGTAGCTCTGCTAACCGTGCCAGAAAGTCATCCTCTGATTCCGTCATTTCGACCGCTTCTGTCGCTTCTGCCGTGACCTCGACCGGCTCTGTCGCCTCGACTTCTTCCGTCATCTCAACGGCTTCTGTTGCTTCTTCGGTGGCTTCGGCTTCTTCCGTCGCCTCAACCGCTTCCGTCGCTTCTTCGGTGGCTTCGGCTTCTTCCGTCATCTCAACGGCTTCTGTTGCTTCCTCAACGACTGCTGCACCGGCGTCTACTTCCTCTGTCGCCTCGACTTCCTCGGTTGCCTCAGCAGCTTCCGTCATCTCGACCGCTGTGCCTGCTTCAACGGCTTCCGTTGCTTCCTCGGTCACTTCGACTTCTGCCGTCGCCTCAACCGCTTCCGTCACTTCCTCAACGACTGCCGCACCGGCATCTATTTCCTCTGTTGTCTCGGCTTCTTCCGTCGCTTCTGTCGCTTCCTCGGTCACTTCGGTTTCTTCTGTCGCTTCAACGGCTTCCGTCGCTTCTTCGGTGGCTTCAACGGCTTCCGTTGCTTCCTCGGTCACTTCGGCTTCTTCCGTCGCCTCAACCGCTTCCGTCGCTTCTTCGGTGACCTCGACCGGCTCCGTCGCCTCGGTTTCCTCTGACGCTTCTGCTTCTCCGGTGTCTAGCGGCACCGGTTGGATGCCTGTCGTCGCAATGTAGTTTTCCAGCGTGCTATCAATCGTCGAGAATAGATCGCTGGTACTGACGGCACGTCCTTGCACGGTAAAGCTGGGCGTCGCTGAAATACCGTTCGCGTTTGCATTGCCGACAGCGGCATTCAAAACATCTTCACCGAGCGACCCGTCCCGGCAGCTACTGAATTCGCCCTGGTCAAGCTCAAAGTTCTCGACGCCGGTGTCAATCCGCTGCTGGGTGAACGCTTGATTACCGTAACGTCCCTGCCAATCGAACAGTGCATCATAGAAAGGCCAGAACGTATCCTGTTCGCCCGCACATAACGCGGCTTCGGTCGCGCCTGCCGCATTCGGCACCGTTCCGTTCTGTAGCGGGACGAACGTCAGTGAAATTTCACCGGCTTCGATCCGGTCGATGACGTCATCGAAACGATTTTCGTGGAAGGTACGGCACGCCGGGCAGGAAAAACTCGAATACTCGACCACACGCACCGGGGCATCCGTTCGCCCTAAACGCGGGAACCCTTCTTCGGTCGTCGTCGTCGGGATGCCCTCGTAACGGGTCAGCGCGTCATTGGGAATTGGCGCTTCCTGCGGGCGGGTCACAAGTATAAAGATTACGACCACAATCACAGCCACAATCGCCGCCGTTGCGACATATGTGATTTGACGCTGGCGTTTCTTCTGTTCCTCGCGTTCTGCACGGCGCTCTCGCGTCCGCGAGGCACTCCCCCGCTTGCTGGAGCCTGATTTCTGGTTGCTCTTTTTAGACATTCACTACTCCTGTAGAATCGTTGGTGTACTTAGATGTCAAAGTTTACTATGACACATCGAAAATGCAACATATGCTACGGACTGTAGAGGGTGTAAATGCCGGAAAACCCACGCATTTTGTCTAGCTACCCGGTCGAAGCGATTATCACTTCCTTCACGATACGGATAAATTCTCACGCGCTACCGTCGCTAATTGATCGACGCGCTCATTATATTCATTCCCTGCGTGGCCTTTTACCCATTTCCATGTGATCTGATGGCGTTGTGTGGCGTCATACAATCGCCGCCATAAATCCTGGTTCTTTACCGGCTTACGACTGGCGGTTTGCCAGCCATTTTTGCGCCACTTTTCCATCCAGCTCGTAATACCCTTTTTCAGATATTCACTATCGGTGTGCAGGGTGGCTTCACAGGGTTCGTGCAGGGCTTCCAACGCTTCGATGGCGGCGGTCAACTCCATGCGATTGTTGGTCGTATCAGGCTCGCCTCCGCTGAGTTCTTTAGTGCGTTCACTGGCGATCAACAGCACGCCCCAGCCGCCGGGACCGGGATTCGGACGACAGCCGCCGTCGGTATAAATGACAATATGTGGTTGCGCCAAACTATTTTCTCCTTGAGGGATGCGTTACAATATCAATTAGATTGTCTATCATACAGGGAAAATAGATGTCTGCCCAAATTGACCACAAACGTACCGAAGCAACAAAACGCATCATCCAGAACACACTCGGCACGACGGTTTCCGGTGCGGTGCCACTGGCAAAACTTGATTTCGCCCGCGAGTTGAGCATCGCCGCCGCCGATGCCTGGATGCTTTACGAAATTTATACAGTCTACTTCGAGCATTCACCTACGACAAAACAGATTTTTGCCGTATTCGGTGATGATGCCGCGCTCCTGCTCGCCAGTGGCGTAGGTGGCTATGTCGCTGCCAAGATTGGACATAGTATCCTCTCGCAAACGCTGGATAAAATCCCTGTCGCCGGTTGGCTGCTCAACGGTACAATCGCCGGTTTGACATCTTACACACTGGGCATGGTCTGGCTTACGCTGGTCGAAACAGCTTATCGCCAGCAGCAACCCGCCGCACAGTATCAACCGCTCCCGACCGATGACGCCCAACCGGTAACGGCTGCACCCCAAATCGACATAACAGACCAGACTATCACGACAAAACGCCCTGACGGGAAAACCGGCGCGGAAATCCCGGCGGAGAATTACGAACTCGTGCGTAAAGCCATGATCGACATGCTGCGTGGGCGAGATCCGATCCCGCTGCAAGAGGTCATCGAAGCAATCGACCAAAATGCCGGGGAAAAGCTCGACAAATCAGCACGCTGGTACGTCAACACGGTAAAATTTGACCTGGAAGCACGCGGCATTGTCGAGCGTGTCCCTAACCAGAGTCCGCAGTACCTTCGCTTGCTCGAAGGCTAAGTCAACCACAAAGAAAACTCGTTTGTCCGTTCGTATTCCAGATAACGCTGGAGTCGCTGCTGCGCGGGTCGCGAATCGCGGCTCTAGCAAGCATGGATAGACGGGACGGGTAAAATCGAGAGGACATTTATCATAAGACTCTAAACCGATTATCATCACAGGGTTTAATTGACTGGTTAGGTTGATAGATAATGCAACACATAAAACGTTTTGTAGTTTCTAAACGATATTAAAGGACAAAGTAATATGCGCAACCGTTTAATAAAATTTTCTTCTTTACTTGCTGCATTGATGCTGTTGGCATTTGGCGTCAGCGCACAAGATGATATGATGGCTCCCAGCGTCACCGTCTCCGACCAGGTGGTCGTTGATGGCGCGGTGACAGTTGATAGCGTTGTCGCCACTGAACCCGGCTTCATCGTCATCCATGCGGATGCCGACGGCGCACCTGGCCCGGTGATCGGCAACAGGCTGCTGGCAGTCGGTGAGAACACCGGTGTCATCGTCGATATCGACGCTGCCGCCGCGACCTCAATACTTTATGCCATGCTGCACGTCGATACTGGCGAAGCGGGTGTGTATGAGTTCCCCGAAGTCGAAGGCGCGGATAGCCCCGTGCTAGTGGATGGAGCACCTGTAACCCCGGCATTCAACGTCGCCGTGCTAAACGCCAATGATGGCTTCCTAGAAGAAGACGCTTACACCACAGCTTCCGTCACGCTGGATAGCCCCGGCTGGCTGGTCGTCCACGCGGAGCAGGACGGTAGTTTTGGCCCGGTCATCGGTCAAACGTTGATCGAAGCAGGAACGACGGCGGATGTTGCCGTCGCACTCGACCCCGATGGCATTACTGATACGCTCTACCCAATGCTGCATATCGATGACAGCGAAATGGGGACGTATGAATTTGGTAGTGTCGAAGGTGCAGATGCTCCGATTGCAATCAACGGCGCGGTCGCTGTGACCAGTGTCGATACCTTCCCTAGCATTGACGCCCAACCGCAGGTCGTCGTTCACGGTGACGGCATGGACATGATGGGCGCGACTTTCACCGCCGATTCTGTGCTGGCAGAAACTGACGGCTGGCTGGTCGTCCACGCTGGTGACGCTGAGGGCTTCGGCGCTGTGCTTGGCTTTACGCAAGTCACCGCTGGCCTCAACACCGATGTCACCGTCGAGCTTGAAGGCGACATTACACCGATCCTGTGGCCTATGCTGCATGTTGACGACAACGAACCGGGTACCTATGAGTTCCCCGAAGTCGAAGGTGCAGACGGCCCGGTAACGGTCGGTGAAGACGTTGTAACCTTCCCGGTGAACGCCGCCCCCTTCATCAGCTATGATGGCGTGACCATCAGCGAAGACGGTACGACTCTAACGGTATCGCAGGCACTCATCGGTGATGCTGGTTGGCTGGTTATCCATGCCGAGCAGGACGGCAGCTTCGGTCCGGTCATCGGTCAGACGTTGCTCACCCCCGGCTTGAACACCGATGTTCAGGTCACGGTAGATACCGAGGGTCTGACGGAAACGGTCTACCCGATGCTGCACGTCGATGACAACGAACTGGGGCTGTTCCAGATAAAAGGCAAAGCAGAAAGATGGTAAACTCTCAATACGCGCCCAAATGGTTCGTCCGAATCGCGCCATTACCGCCTTTACTTTGCTCCGACATTCCGCT
>DAOTTX010000302.1:0-2583 GCA_034437515.1 Anaerolineae bacterium | reverse complement strand
CCCCTGGACTATGACGCTGTCATCAGCGGCGCGCAGACGACCTCCGATACGTGGTGCCCCGGCACCATCACCGTCACCGGCGACGTGTTGATCGCCTCCAGCGTGGTCATCACCGTGGCGCCGAATACCACGCTCCTGGTGGCCGATTCCGACGGTCACAACCTGGGCGTGGACGCCGCGCGCGTCGAGTTTATCGTCAGCGACGGCGCCGGATTCCGCCTCAATGGCCCCGCGACCTTTACCTCGCTGGCCTCCCCGCCCGCCCCCGCCGATTGGTACGGCATCCGCTATGTGAATGGCAGCCACGGTTGGGTGGATGATGTGACGGTCGAGTATGGCGTGCATGCGCTGACGCTGGACACCACGAATCCGATCACGGTTTCCAATAGCACATTACGCTATAACCGCCATGCTACGACGACCAACAGCGATGCCTATGGTGCGGGATTGACCATCATACAAGGCGATCATCTCATTGAACATAGCGATATCTACAGCAATGTCGTTAAGACGAGTTACAATGGGGCTGACGTTTATGGCGGTGGCGTTGATATCCGCAATGGCAGTTCCAAGATCCTCAATACGCAGGTTTACGAAAACTCGGCTTCCACTGCGACAGGTGCCACAAATAGCCACGGTGGTGGTGGCGGTATCTTGATTCGCGCCGGAAGTCCACTCATCCAATATTGTGAAATTATGAGTAACACGCTTTATACGCGTCGACAACACAACACGTTCTCAGGTGCTGGAGCTGGCATTGGCATCTACGGAAACACCAGTGCCGAGATACGTAACAATTGGATATACAATAACATCAATACTTCACGTGCGGCAGCAGGTGGCGGGATTGGCTTTCGTGCGAATGTCAGCGCGAGCATCATTGATGCCAACGTCATAGTAAGCAATCGCGCCATACATACAGGTTATGCGGGTGAAGGGGCAGGAATTGACGACTGGGGTGCCAGTACCTTTATCGCAACCAACAATTTATTATACAATAACGTCACCAATGGTGAAGGCGGCGGCATAGCCACTTGGCGCACCGACAATGCACGAGTCTACAATAACACGTTTATCAACAATACAGCCGTTTCTGGAGGCGCTATTTATCGCCATGCCGGTTACTACTACAATAATATCGCCGTGGGCAATACAACCACCAATGGAGGAAGCGGCGCTGTACACGGCTGCAACAGTAGCAGATGTGGCAACAACGACGTGTGGAACAACTTGGGGGCAGGCGGCGATTACAGTAGCTCGTCTCCCAGCACCGACATCCAGGTCGATCCACAATTCATCGCTACCGGCGACTTGGTGCAGCGGTACCATATCTTGCCAAGCTCCCCCGTCATAGACGCCGGTAGGGACAGTGGTACCGGCCTTCCCAACGTTGACTACGATGGCGACGCGCGCCCCGGTTACGCGGGCTGGGACATCGGCTTCGATGAGGTTCCGGACACTGGTGGTCTGTTTTCGGCGCTCAAGCGCATAGACCCCGATGTGGCACCGATGGCGGCAGGCGAGGAGTTGGGCTACGTCATCAGCCTGGTCAACAACGATACGGACACGGTCAGCGGATACATCACCGACGTGCTGCCGCTTAATACAACGTATAGCGGCGTAGCGCCGACATGCAATGTGGGGGTGTGTAATTATGATAGTGGCGAGCATGCTATCATCTGGTATGGTAATTTGGCCTCCGACCAGCTTCTAACGCTGAAATACACGGCTCTGGTAAACACGCTCTTGCCAGATGGTACTATCATCACCAACACAGCTACAATATCGATGGCCGGCCGGATCACGAATACTAATGTCGCTTCGGCCACCATCTACAATCCCGTCCTCTTGATAGATAAGGCCCGTGTGGGCGGAACGCCGGTGCGTGGCCAGAACTTCGATTATCGCGTGACCGTGCAGAATAGCGGGGCCGGAGCGGCTACCGGCGTCGTCGTGACCGATACGCTGCCCACGAATGTGCATTACGTCTGGGCTTCATCAGGCGGAAGCTTGATCAATGGGGACACGGTGCGCTGGCAAAATCTGAGCATCCCGGCGGGCGGAAGCCAGCAATTGACGTTCCGTCTCTGGACGTGCGACGCGCGCTTCGACAACGGCGCTTACCAGGTCATCACCAGCACACAGCACGTGACCGGCAACTTGGGGCCGGCGCGCGGCACCAACTTGAATCCGCCCGCGCTTTCGGCCGACTTCACCTACGCGCCAGACGAGATCATCGTGGGCGACATTGTCGATTTCACCGATGCCAGTACGACCAACGGTCGGCCCATCGTCGATCGGCATTGGGACTTCGGAGATGGTGCGACCGACACCGGCAATAGCGTCAGCCATCCCTATCCCAACGCCGGCACCTATATGGTCACCTTGGTCATCACCGACGGTTGTGGTTTTGTCGATGATATGACGATCCCGATCGTGGTGCGTACACCAGTTCTGACCATCACCAAGGCCGCTGAACAGGCCTCGGTCATCCCCGGCGGCGTGCTGAGTTACACGCTCGCCATCTCCAACGACGGCGACGCGGCAGCGACCGATCTGACTATCTCCGATACCTTGCCCATC
>DAOTTX010000301.1:0-2506 GCA_034437515.1 Anaerolineae bacterium | reverse complement strand
CTCCGGCGTGGTCATCACCGTGGCGCCGAATACCACGCTCCTGGTGGCCGATTCCGACGGCCACAACCTGGGCGTGGACGCCGCGCGCATCGAGTTTATCGTGGACGACGGCGCCGGGTTCCGCCTCGATGGCCCCGCGACCTTTACCTCGCTGGTCTCCCCGCCCGCCTCCGCCGATTGGTACGGCATCCGCTATGTGAATGGCAGCCACGGTTGGGTGGATGATGTGACGGTCGAGTATGGCGTGCATGCGCTGACGCTGGATACCACGAATCCGATCACGGTTTCCAATAGCGAGTTACGTTACAACAAGCACGCACCGGGATCCGGGGCCAACGCGCTAGGCGCGGGCCTGTACATCCTTCGCGGCGCGCATCTGACTTCAAACACCCACGTTCATAACAATACCGCCCAGGCCAGCGGCAACCGCCAGGTACGCGGCGCTGGCATCTACATTGAGAACGGTTCACCCCAGATCTTGGATTCCTGGATCTATGAGAACACAGCCCTGGCAGCTAACCGGGAGGTCTTTGGAGGCGGCATCGGCATCGCTGCCGGGTCTCCCTTGATCCAAGACAGCTACATCCTGACCAACACGATCAGCGGCGGGTCAGGTAACCGGCTCAGAACTGGCGGCGGCATCGGCGTCATCGACAACACCAGCGCCATCATTCGCGGCAACCGCATCGCGGGCAACAGCAGCCACGTGACCGGCTATGCCGCAGGCGGCGGTATCGGCTTCAACTCCGGCGCCCGCGTGGACTTGATTGAGCGCAACATCATCGCCAACAACGAGGCCATTGGCAGCTCATATGGAGAGGGAGGCGGCATCGACGCCTGGCAAAACAACGCATTTACAGCGCGCAACAATCTAATTTACAATAATTTGGTTCAGGACCTACCCGGTCACAGCAGTTATGGGGCTGAAGGCGGCGGCATCTTTGCCAACGGCGCCAACACCAAGTATTTTAACAACACCGTGGTAGGCAATACGGCGCAAAAAGGCGGCGGCATCGCACGCCAGGACAACAGCGGCGAGGTTTACAACAACATCGTGGTAGGCAACCATGCCACGAATCAAGGCGGCGGCGTTTATCGCAGTCGCGGCGACGCCGGAACGGCAGGCTACAACAATGTGTGGGGCAATACCCCAGATAATTATAACAATCCCAATGTCATACCCGCCACCGATTTTCAGGTAGATCCTCTTTTCACTGACGAGGGCGACCTGGTAGAACGCTACCACCTGCGCCTCGATTCGCCCCTCATCGACGTTGGGACCGACACACCTGGGGGAAGTCCGGATCCAGACCTTCCGGACCACGACTATGACAGTGACCCCCGGCCGACGTTCGCCGGCATAGATATCGGCTTTGACGAAGCCGCACCCGGTGACACAGGAGAGGTCATCACCATCAAACGCGCTGGACCTTCACCGGGAGCGGGCGGCCTGTTGGATTACACCATCAATGTGATCAACGCCGAAGCCAGCACGGTGACCGTCGTGCTCACCGACGTGCTGCCAGCCCACACTGCCTATGACTCTGGGCCAACCTGCAATGTGGGGATGTGCGTCTATGATAGTCTAAACGACGCCATCACCTGGACGGGGGATATCGCCTCCGGCGGTTATTTGAACCTGGCCTATACCGTCCGGGTAGACGCCCCTCTGGACGAGGGCACCGAGATCACAAACACGGCTACGCTCGCGGTAGATGGCGAGATCACAGCCACGAATGTGGTCACCACCGTCATTCACAACCCCGTCTTTAACTTGAGCAAGCGACGGGAAGGGGGCACGCCTACCGCGGGCAACAATTTTGTCTTCCGCATCACGGTCCAAAACAACAGCACTTCTGGTCCGGCCACCAGCGTCGTCGTGAGCGACACATTGCCGGCGGGCGTGAACCCGGTCTCGGCCTGGCCTAACGGCTCGGTCGCCGGCGACACCGCGACCTGGACCATCGACAACGTTCCTCCGGGCGGCAGCCAGTGGATCTATGTGCGCGCCTGGACCTGCCAGACCAGCGCGACGAACCGGGACTACCGGATCATGACCTCGACGCAGGGCGTGGATAGCGGCTTTGGCTCGGCAGCCTCCACCGGCTTGAACGCGCCCAATCTAACGGCCAATTTCAGCTATCTGCCGGGCAAGATCATTGTGGGCGACACAGTGCAATTCAGTGACGCCAGCACGACCAACGCCCGGCCCATCGTCAGCCGGGAGTGGGACTTTGGCGACGGACATACGGACAGCGGCACCTCCGTCTCACACAGCTATCCCAACGCTGGCACCTACACCGTGACGCTGACCGTGACCGACGAGTGTGGCTTTACGGACAGCAAATCGGAGACACTGGTAATCAAAACGCCGGTGTTGACTCTCACCAAAACAGCTGAACAGGCCTCGGTCATCCCCGGCGGCGTGCTGAGTTACACGCTCGCCATCTCCAACGACGGCGACGCGGCAGCGACCGATCTGACTATCTCCGATACCTTGCCCATC
>DAOTTX010000300.1:0-3812 GCA_034437515.1 Anaerolineae bacterium | reverse complement strand
ACGTTTTCATATGCACAATACGTCAAATCGAAAACTTTAGGTCCGTACGAAGGAGGTTCAACGACAAGGCGTAGTCTTCAGCAAGCTCAAATCAGCCGAACCGGTGCTGTTTTCCTTTGCATTCCGCCGGAGACAGCGCCACGCGTGGGAAGCATTTCAAGCAAATCACTTTTTGTAAGGAGAGCTGACGGATGAGAAAACTAACACTTCTATTGGTGCTTTTCGTGGCGGTCGGCACCGCCGGCGCGGGCACGGAATACGACTGGAACCTGGATGGCAGCGGGGACTGGTTCGATGCGGACAACATCGACACCAACTGGGATCCGAATACCGGCACCCCATCGGCGATCGACGATATCGCGAACATTGGCAACAAGGCGGGTGCTACTAAGCTTAATAACCACTACGACTTCACCCTGGACAGCGGAACGACGACGATCGGCACGCTCAATATCGGTAACGATAAGGGGAGGAATCAGGCCTTCATCGGATCTGACGAAACGTCCATTCTATCGTTCGATGTTACCACCGGATCGGCGACCATCGCCATTGCCAGTGGAAACAAGGATTACTGGAGTTTCAACATTGGCGTGCTGTTGAACGATCCGCTTCTAATGGATAGTTCGAGTACAAACGGGAAGAACCGCAGCGTTTATTTCAATGGAGCCATCGACACCCAAGGCAACTCGATGACCATCGACGGGCCGGACGGAAAGAAGACGGATTGGTATTTCAATGAGATTGCCGGAGATGATGGTACGGATGCTGCCGATTTCACCGTGAACCTTCGTTACGATCGGAAAGCGGTTCTTCGCCAGGCAGCGACCTTGGATGAAGTCTTGGTTACCAGTGGTAACCTGGAGATCAACGGAGCTCTGACGGCCACGTCTGTGACGCAGTCGGGCAGCGATATGCACCTTAATGCGGCCGTAACTGCATCCTCTATGACGGTTACCAGCGGGCGCATGCACTACAATGTCGACCAGGCCTATTCCGGAACGGTCGATGTTCAAGGCGGCACGTTGAACATGGGGGTCGAGATCACCGCAGCTGATATGTCCAGCATGGACATCGCCTCAGGGGCTCTCCTCCAGGGCAACGATGCCGAACTGCAGGCCTTGGGAACCAACGGCAACGTGACGATGGCGGCTGGCTCGATTCTGACTATCGAGGAAGCGATCAGCTCCCCGCTTTCGTTTGCAGGCACGAGTCAGAAACTGGGACTTGCCAACAATATGGGGCTGGACGTGGTCATCGGCGATGGCCTCACGGCTGAGTATGGGGGTATATTCGCGGTTGGCGGGAAACGCTATCTCCATGCAAGCACGACTGCAGGCGATCCGCCGGTAACGACCGATCATACCGTGACAGTGGATGGCAGCGCGACCATCGGCGGCATTGACGGCCAACAGTTGGTTCTTCGCTCGAAGCTGACCGGAACCGGGACGCTGACGGTCACTGAAGGCACGGTTGATTTCGAAAATCAGAACAACGATTACAGCGGCAGTCTCGCGATTGATTCGGGTGCCCAAGTAGTCTTCGCCACGAATCTGGATGGGGATACCCCCGGCGCAGAGACCGGAATGGGCAACATCAGTTCGATTACCCTCAATGGGGGCACGCTGACGTTCTGGGATTGGTCTCAGCAGGAAGGCTACACGATGACCCAGGATGTTGATGTGGCCGCTGATTCAACGATCAAGACGTACAACCTCCCGGATGGGCTCACCCTGACCGGAAGCCTGACCGGCTCGTCTCAACTGACGTTCGGCGCGTATGGCAATCAAGGGCCCTTTGCGGTTCAGGGCAGCAACACGGGCTTCACCGGCGACGTGGCCATTGCCTCCGGCACAGTCAATATTGACGCAGCCGACAGCCTCGGCACCAAGGGCAGCCAACGCGTGCTGGTCGATGGGGTCCTGGGTATGAATTACGGCGGAATCGATCAGACGGACGTCGACAATATCGACCAGTCCTCGACTGGTGTGATGGGGTTGGGAACCGACACGTCGGTTGCTCTTGACATGACTTCCCATGTTGATCTGTTCCTCCACTCGACGCAGGGCACTCCGAGCAGCCCGGTTGTATACAGCGGCACGTTGACGATGGGTTATGGCAACCCCAACTACAGATTTGGGGGCGGCGGTGGCGCGCTCGAGATATCGAGTGACCTTGGTGGAGGCAATGGTTTAATCGTGAAGGGCCCCGGCGTGACCATACTCAGCGGGGATAACAGCTTCGTAACCATCGACGTCTCGGGTGGCTTGGGCCTCGCCAGTGCCGGTGCACTGGGCTCGGCTACGCTTGACGTGGATTTCGACGGTCTGGTGTATGCCTCGGGTTTCAATGCGACCAATATTGACGCCACGATCAATCTGGCTGGCGGGCAGGTTGGCTTCATCGGGGGCAACAGTTCCGTTACTCTCGCGCAGATGGGTAGTCTCATCGCCGGTGACGACGGGGCAGGCACCCAGGAAACCCAAGTGGTAGGTATCGGTACGTCGGCTGATGCCGGCGCGGACTACCGTTTTGCGTCTGCTCTGACTGACGTCGATACCAGTAGTGACGGCACCGCTAACCCGATCGCCTTGGTCAAGAAGGGCTCGGGCGTGCTGGATGTCACAGGCCAAGCCCATTCGCATAGCGGGGGTACCTCCCTCTATACAGGTAGGATCAAGGGCGACTCCGGCAGCTCGCTGGGCACCGGTGGTGTGAAGGTAGGCGGCGGACGGCACGGAACGGTTGGTTTCGAGGTCGCTTCGGGCCAGACACTGACCATCGATGGCCCGGTGATGGCGCTTGATAAGGAATCCCGCATATCTGTATATGGCTCCGGTACGGTGTACTACGACAGCACGGGTGATGCCGCTCTGCTGGGTGCCGGGGACACCAACAACTGGGGTGCCTACATCACTGAGGGCGGTACGCTTTCGGTTGACCAGCACGCTCGTCCGAACTCGAAGTATGGTGCGGAGGTTGTGTTCGCTGGAATCGGTGGAACGTTCAGGTTGCGGGAGCACGCAACGCTCGAGCAGACTTGGAACGACAAGTCCAGCTTCCGCCGTCTCATCGTGGAAGATGGAGCGACCGCGAACCTGATCGTCGACGAGAACATGGACATGGTCTTCGGTGGCCGCGAACTGCAGGAGATCTATGGTACTGTGGTGAAGACGGGCGCTGGTGATCTGTGGCTGTGCAACCACATGAATGCTCAGGATGGCGACTGGGGCACGGGTACGATCGACGTCCAAGAAGGTATGCTGGTGTTCTCGGGCAGCTCTCCGAGCTACGGATGGCAAGGCCACGATGCGGGTTTCCGGAACAGCGAGTCGACGCTGAAATTCAGCAACGAGACCACGCTTCGAGTTCGGGGCAACTTCAATATCTCGGCCCAGTCCAACCTGGAGACATCCGGTGACGTCACCATGCAGGTGGACGGGTACACGTGGGGTTTCGCCGGCGAAGGTGACACCAGCTTCGGTGCAACTGTCAGCGTCATCTCTGACGATCCAGGCGACCCAGGCACACTGGCCTTTGGCCGTTCGGCTGGTGAGGTGACCTTGGCTGCCGGGGGGACCACCTTCAAGGCCATCACGGGCAACCTCTCTGCCGGGGGCACGGTGGACCCGTTCACCGACTCCACCAGTGGTAAGCACGCTGCCATCGAGAACGACATGACGTTCACGGTCACGAACGGCAGCAAGCACGTGGCCAGCATTTCCGGTGCAGGCTCGACGGTCGTCGACGCCGGTGCAACGCTGGAGGTCGGCTCGACCGGCCCGGTGACGCAGGATTCGCTGACGGTCAACGGC
>DAOTTX010000299.1:0-42265 GCA_034437515.1 Anaerolineae bacterium | reverse complement strand
AGATCCGCAAAGCTGAACGTCAACAACTGCGGCGCGGGGATTTGCCATTGGCGCGGCAGCGGGACGGGCTGGCGTTCGGTCGTCTCCAGGCCGGCTTCAAGTTGCTGCGCGGTAAATTCATCCAAACCATCCAGGTAAGTCGTCGGCAGTGCGTCGAACGCTTCCTGCGGCATGGCTAAGAGCTGCTCCGCTGTGAAGTATTGCAACAGTGACTCTTCCGGCGGCACTCCGGCAACTTCTTCCAGCGCCAGCATGTTGTTGATGGTGTTGGCGGTCAGGTCATCGGTGGTTGCCAGCGCACCGATAATGCGCCCTTCGGTGTAGAAATCACTCAGGATCGCCCCGATAGACGCGGTGATTGTTTCGAGTTCCAACAGATCATCAGCGGTGGAAAAATTCGGAAACTGCCAACTTTCAGGGAGCATGGGCGGCTCCGTTGCAGCCACCGACGGCACTTCAATCTCAGCCGCAAGGATCGTTTCTACCGCGTCGGCATCCAGCGCGCCAACACCGTCGATGGTCGGTGAAACCACCTCCCATATTTCCGATGAGAGATTGAGCAACAATGGCTCCGGGTTGGCGGGTGATGGGGCTTGCTGCTCCGCTTCGGGGTCGAGGCTTTGCCCGCCGGCGATGTCTACGTTAGCGACTTGCTCGATCACGTCGAGTTCGGGCAGCACTTCTTGCTCGACCAGACGCTCTAGCGCGCTTGTGTTCCCGGCAGCTTCTTCGATCTCATTGGTGAGGTATGCCAGCAGGGTGCGGGTTGTTTCCTCGGAGAACGTCCCCCAGACTTCCGGGGAAAGCTGGAACAGAAAATTCGGGTTCGACTCCGCCAGGTAGATCAGCACGTCCGGCGTCAGGTCACCGAGCAAACGTTGTACGAATACATCGTTCGCCTCGTCACCCTCCGGCGCGATCCCCCGTAACGGCAGCCACAAATCGCCCTCAGTGTATTGATAACCCGGCTCAGGGTGCCAGGCACCATTCACCACCGACTGAATCTCATCTTGTAACGCTTGCTGGTCAAGGCCGAAGTCGTTGTAGAGAATCAGCGTACCACCAAAAGCACCGGTCGTCTCTGATTCCTGATTGATAATCTCTTCGATCTCGACAAATTCACGCTCAAGTTGTTCGGTCAGGATGGTCGAAACTTGCTGGCTCGTCATCCCGTTCGCCTGCGCGAGGATAATCGTCTGCGGGAATTCAATCGGCGGCAGCAACTCCTGCTGCATACTACCGTAAGCGACCCCACCCAGACCTAGCATCGTCACCACAAGCGCGATGACCACCCATCGAAATCTGAGCGACAATGTCGTCAGGAAGTTAAAGAATACTTTCATGTAGTGTTAGCTCCATAGAATTGACAGATTCATGTACTAAACGTGCAACCGTAATAAGCTCCTAGTTTAATCTTCTGATGGCGGTGAGTGCCGCACGCTGGAAAGCGCACGCTCGAGCAGTTCGACCAGAACACGCCGTTCGCTGAGATCAAGGACGCTTAACATCTCTGCGAGCGTCGCCACCTTCTGTGCTTCTACCGCTTTGACGACGCGCCGCCCCCGCTGCCCCAGATGTAACCGCATCACTCGTGCGTCACTTTCATCGACACGCCGCTCGATCAACTCTAGTTCCTCCATGCGACGAATCGCCACTGAAACCGAAGCCGGTGTGATCGATAACTTCTCCGCAATTTCCTTTTGTGAGATGCCGGGATGATTACGTATCTGTAAAAGTGTACGCAGTTGGTTGAGGTTGAGTTGCTCGATTGATTCATCAACGCTGACCTCGATGAGCTTATCTGCCGACTGCATCGTGCGGAGCATACGTTGTGCGAGTTGATGGGTTTCGTCAGTTGGCGTCAAGCGAGACACACTCCAAAATTAGTTAGTTAATTTAATTAACCAATCAACACAATAGCATAGTTACTGAATCTGTCAACAAGTGAGAATTAAGATCAGGGGAAAATTGGTGAAATTTTTTACATTTACTCATCTTAATGCAAAAACAGCGGACGATGCCGCTGCTTTTGTTAAGATCGTTGCCGTTTGTCGCTTTATCCGTTAGCGATAGACACCGCTGCTATAGACATACACGTTCGGCCCCTCTTCGATGTCCGGTGAATTCACCGTGTCGAAGTCCTCAGCGACCCAGTTATACAACCAATGTGCGTCTGTGATCGTCAGGTTGACACAGCCATGACTGCGCCGGTAGCCGAAGCCATCATGCCAGTACGCGCCGTGTAACGCCCGGCCTTCGTCGAAATACATCGTCCAGGGGACTTCTTCCAGATAGTAGAAGTCATCACCGACGGTGCCCCAACTCATCGCGTCACGGGTGCGGCGATAGTAGATGTTGTATGTGCCTTCATAGGTAGGCCAGCGCGGCAAGCCGGTCGAGGTCAGCGTGGCAAAAATAGGCTCATCGCCTTCGTAAGCGATCACAATCTGCTCGTAAAGGTTAATGCTGACCCACTTTTCAGTCGTCACGTCGTCGGGGCGTTCAACCGGCACGACCTTTGCCAGATGCGTCTGGTAAATCCACTTGCCTGCACCGATTTGATACCAATTCCAGCCGTCGATCTCAACGGTGTCGTAAATGTGAACCTGTGTGTAACGATACAGCAGGCCGTTAGATTCAACCGGATCACCGCCCGGTTCGCTGCTTGGGTAAGCGTTGACCAGCAACCACGCCGGCGTGATCTCTAACCCATCTTCGGGGATGAAAATACCGGTAAAATTGGAGACGACGCCACCGCTCGATGTCACATTCGCTTCGCTCACCCACTCACCGTGGTTGATCTCTACCCAGCCATCCTGCCGTTGCAACGCGGTGAGGAAGTTGAAGCCCTCGTCTACAGTATAAAGAAATGCCCCATTCGGTGCATCATGCACGTTGATCGCGCCATTGGCCCGCATATACCAGCGATCCGTCAACAGGCTGGATTCGACCTCAAGTTGTTCGTAATCAGGGATTTCAATTATCTCGATTTCTTCTGCACTTAATCCGTATTCAGGTTGTGCTTCCGCCACTTCCTGACCGTCGTCATCCTGTGCGCTGAGCGCCACAGGCAGCGCCAATAAAACGCAGATGATCATAATTAGTTGACGATAATTCATCGCTCGCGCTCCCAAATGTTTATTTGATGTGTCTATAACGTACCATGACCGGATAAGTGTTTGCATGTGCCAGCCCCTATGTTTGGCCTACGCCCGGCCTATTGGCACGGCACATCATCTGTGATATGATTAGCAAAGTAAGCACAATTACACATACTCATTGATACATCATATCAATGCGAAATGACAGGTGAAACGATGTCTCAACAAACATACAAAATCGGCAATATGGACTGCGCCAACTGCGCCAAAGAACTCGAAGCCGGAGTCGGCAAGCTCAGCGGTGTAAACGGCGTCCGTGTTGATTTTCCAACGCAAAACATGATGATTGACGGTGATGTCCCCTATGCCACGCTGCAACAGCGGGTCGAAGCTCTGGGCAAGACCATTATCACTGATGATGACCAAAAAACGCAAACTCAACAGCGCGGCGGGGTGCTGGGTTTCGTCGAATATCTGCTGCGGCAAACAGAAACACGGCTGGCAGTCATCGGCGGGACGATCACATTGACTATGCTGGTGCTCTCGCTGTTATTCGACATCCCCGGTGATATAACAGCGGTGGTCTACACCGGCGCGATGCTGATCGCGCTCTACCCAATTGCGCGTCAGGGACTCAATACACTGCGCATCAACCGAGAGTTTAACATCAATCTGCTGATGACCATCGCCGCGATTGGTGCCATCATCATCGGGGAATATCTGGAAGCGTCCACGGTGATCTTTCTGTTCGCCATTGGTGAGGCGCTGGAAGGCTACACGACCGACCGCGCCCGACGCAGCCTGAGTAGCTTGCTTGACTTACGCCCGGACGAAGCCGTGGTTATCCGCGAAGGGCAAGCGCAGACTGTAGCGACAGAGGACGTGCAAGTCGAGGAAACGGTGTTGGTCAAGCCCGGTGAACGCATCCCCGTAGACGGAGTCATCACTGAGGGCGAGAGCAGCATCAACCAGGCACCGATCACCGGTGAGAGTGTGCCCGTTTACAAAACCACCGACGATGAAGTCTTCGCCGGGACGCTCAACGGTGACGGCGCACTGCACATCCGTACCACGCGCCGCGCCGAGGATAACACGCTGTCGCGCATCATTCATCTGGTCGAGGAGGCACAGAGCGCCCGCGCCCCTAGTCAGCGCATCATTGACCGCTTCGCTCATTACTACACCCCCGCCGTGACGATCTTCGCGCTGTTGGTGGCGACGGTGCCGCCCCTGGTTTTCGGGCAACCATTCTTTGACACGGCTGACGGTCATGGCTGGTTTTACCGCGCATTGGCGATCCTGGTCATCGCCTGCCCGTGTGCGCTGGTCATCAGCACACCGGTGACGGTCATCAGCGCGATTACGGCGGCAGCGCGGAACGGTGTCCTCATCAAAGGTGGTGCGCATCTGGAAGCACTGGGCAAGGTGAAGGTCATCGCCTTTGACAAGACCGGCACACTCACACACGGCGAACCGCGTGTGGTGCAAATCCACTCGATAGACTGCGAGACGGACGGCGACCTGTGCACAGACTGCACGGATGTTTTGGGTCTCGCCGCCGCCATCGAGGAACAAAGCACACATCCGCTCGAACGGGCTGTCATGGATGCGTCAGAGCAACATGCGATCGGCGGTGCTTACGGCACCGCGCAGAATGTCCAGAACATCAGCGGTCGTGGGGTGCGCGGTCAGCTAGACGGCAAATGGATCACGGTGGGCAGTCACCAACTGTTTGAAGAACAGTTCCAGCATGACGCCGCGCTATGCACTCAGATCGATTCAGCTGAAGCCAACGGCGAAACCGCGATGCTGCTACACGATGGTGACCGGGTACGTGGGTTTATCACTATGGCCGACAAGATCCGCGAGGATAGCAAAGCTGTGATCGCCATGTTAAACCAGCGCGACATGCAAACGGTCATGCTCACCGGAGATAACGCTCAGGTCGCGCAGGCGGTCGGTGCTGAGGTTGGGGTGAGTGACGTCCGCGCTGAGTTGCTGCCGGAAGATAAACTAAAGGCAATTGAAGGGTTGCTGATCGAACACGAGTACGTTGCGATGGTCGGTGACGGCATCAACGATGCGCCGGCGCTGGCAGCCTCGACGGTCGGCATTGCGATGGGTGGTGCTGGCAGTGCGCAGGCTCTCGAAACCGCCGACATCGCTCTGCTTGCCGATGACCTCAAACAATTGCCGTTCGGCATCCGGTTGGCACGGTTGGCGCGGCGTCTTATCAAACAGAACGTCGCCCTGACGTTTGCCGTCAAGGGCTTGTTCTTGCTGCTGGCGCTGTTCGGCATGACGACTTTATGGTTAGCAGTGCTAGCAGATGTGGGCATGTCGCTGCTGGTCACGCTCAATGGCATGCGTCCGCTGCGGCAGCGTGAATGAGCAAGCGGCTGACGACAAAAATGTCGTCTCTGCCATCTATCTATTTTCACCCTGTAGTTGACGGATGCGCGGAAGCGCGTCCGCCAACAGAACGCATAGATACGTAAACAGGTGCGTTTAATCTTCAACAGTCGATGTTACCGATGTTTCTTCTTCCGTGGGCAGTTGGTAGCGCAGGATCGCAACCGGGAAGATACGCAGAATATCGTGCAGATGCAACCCATCACCCACTTGCAGCGCCTCATCGGTGAATATATTGATGTACTCAAGATTCATCAGGTCTTCCGGCAGGTGCAGATGGGTATCCTGCCACACCTCATGAACCGGAGGTGCTTCACGGCCCTCGGTCAATCCGACGACCAGACGAGGCACAATGACGATCATAGCTTCGCCCTTATGGGTGTAGGCGAACGCACAGACATGCTGCGCCTTATTGCCGGAAGCGTGCAGCGGTGTATACGTCCCCTGGGCAAACAACTCCGTGTTATGTTTGCGGAGTTGTAAAGCCGCTTCGGTGATATAGAGCTTGATATAACCGGTTTCCCATTCTTCCAGCAGCTTAATCGCCAGTTGATCGCGCCCGTCGGCGATCCACGTCTTGATCTCGCCCATCGCCCACTGGCGCAGGTCATAATTTACCGGGCGGCGGTTATCGGGGTCAACGAGACTGAAATCCCACATCTCATTGCCCTGATAGGTATCCGGCACACCGGGTACGGTGTACTTGAGCAAGGTCTGTGCAAGTGAGTTAAACTGCCCGAAGTAGCTCACCCGCTGCTGCAAACCGACGAAATCGTTTAAGAATTCCGGGCTTTGCAAAATATTACGGATGAAGTTCTGGGTCGCAGCATCATAATCGTTGTAGGGGTTGATCCAACTTGTGTGGACTTTAGCCTCTTTGGTCGCCTTGAGCATGTAGCCGATGATGCGCTCTATGAACGTCTCATCCGCCGCCGCCCCCTGTTCGATAGACCAGGCACCGAGCAAAATCTGATAAAGCAGATATTCGTCGTTGCGGTCGGGTGACGGCGTATCATCGACTTCGGTCTTTGCACTAATGTTCATATCCGTCCACCGGCTGATGGCCTCCCGCCACTCTTCGGGGATCTCAGACAGCACATTAATCCGTGCGCGGACGTCCTCGCTGCGCTTGGTATCGTGCGTGGACAACGCCAGCATCGTATAAGGCCAGTGATGTTGGTGATCGACGTTGTGGGCATGGAAGCCCTCGACGGACATGCCGAACTGCTCCGGTTCACCCCCCACTTCGTTGAGCGATACCAGCCGATTGAAGATGTAAAAGGCCGTATCCTCGACACTTTTCGCCATGACCGGCCCGGTCAACTGCTGGAACTTCATCACGAACTCGATGATACGGCGGCGGTCTTCCTCGTCAAATTCGTAGATATTCTGGAACAATACCGTATCACCAAGGAAATCGAAGATCTGCTGCGGTGTGCGCGGATTGCGGCGCTTGGCTTCTTCCACCGCTATATTGATGTAGTCATGATCACGTTCGGAGACGACGCCCGGCCCCGTGATATACGTCCGGTAAATCTGCAAGCAGGCGATCACCTCACTCATGGCAAAAACCAATCCATTGAGCGTGAACCCACGATAGCGCCGGTTGCGTTCCACAATGCGCTTGAGCTGGTGCCCGCGTGCGTTCAAGTCACTGGCTAGCGAATTCGCCATCGTCTTTTTCTTGGTGCCGTAGATCAACTCTTGAAAGTTCATGGCCTCACCGATGAACCGGATATAAGCGGCGTTGATCTCACTCTCCCGATTGCTATCGACGAATAAGCCATTCGCCATGTTCATAAAATCGTAACCGGTCGTGCCATAAACACCCCATTCACGGGGCAGCGGTTCCGTCTCAGAGAGAATCTTTTCTGCGACCACGTAAAGGGGCCAGGTCGTCGCTTTCGCATCGGGTTGGCGCAGGTAGTTGGGCAAATCGCCGATCATCATACGTAGTTCGCTGGCGTCTTCGCCTTTGGCTTCCAGCATGGTGACGTAAGTTTCCTGCAATTGCAGAAAGTACACCTGGGGGTTCCATAATCCGTCGGGGTGGTCAACCCGCAGGCCATCCACTTTGCCTTCGCCCAATAGCCGGTAAAGCAGTGTATGTGTCTTTTCAAACACCTGCGGGATTTCCGCCCGCACCGCCGCCATGTCGTTGATGTCGAAGAAACGACGATAGTTAATCTCGTCCATGGCGACGCGCCAGAATGACAACCGATAGGGTTGCTGCCCCAGAATTTCGTCGAGGGCATCAAAGCTCTCTTCCTGCCCGACTTCGCCGTTGAGTGCGGTCAGTGTCTCATCTAAAGCGACCCGTACCGCTTCGTGAGTTTCATATAGACGAGAGAAGCGATTTCGTAAAATCTTCTGTTCACGCTGACGTTCTTTCTGCTTTTCGGGTTGGAGTTCAGTGTAAGCAGGCAAATAACGTAAGCCTGTCAAGATACTGCGCACTTCTAGCGCGGCCTCGTGGCTTTCATCGATCTGAGTGGTCAGCACGCTGTGGCAGCGGCTAAGGATATCTTTATAGGTATCCACAACGATAGGAAAAGCGTGCTCGTAATAGTGCAGTGTAAAGCGGCTGTCATCGTAACTCAGGCGCAACTTGCCCGCCGCCAACACCCGCCCATAGTGATCTTCAAGGATGGGTAGCAGGACTCTATTCGTCAGTTCCTCCGACGAGGACTTCCAGTCGATGTCGAAGAATCGCGCATACTCAGAACCGGGGCCATTTTCTAAAACATCCATCCACCACACATTATCTGACCCGATGCCCATATGATTCGGTACGATGTCGAGGATCAAGCCCATGTGATGCTGGTGCAGTGTCTTGATGAGATGGTCGAAGTCCTCATAGGTGCCAAGTGCTGGGTTCAGTTCGCTGTAATCGACGATGTCATAACCATGCTCACTCCCTTTACGCGGCTTGAAGATCGGCGAGGCGTAGCAATGGCTGATCCCAAGATCATTCAGATAAGGCACCAGTGCCGCCGCATGTTGAAAGGTAAACGCCGGGCTAAATTGAAAGCGATAGGTCGCTCTTGGAATTTGTGTGCGATTCTGTGTCTGATTGTCAGATTCGACGGTTTCTCGTGTGTCGGTCGTCAAAACGATTCCTCCTTCACGTATAAAACGAATGATTTTGCGACAAGTTCAAGTGTAGTATCGGAATCGATTGTGTCAGGTGTCGCATTTGTCGGCGATTCGTCGGCTTCTCGCCATTGCGGATCGGTCGAGTCAAAGTTTTTGTGCCACTGCCCCCGACTGATCGGCGGTTTGAGGTTGACGGAGTCCTGCAAATTGAAGTTATAAATGACCAGAGCATCACTCCCGGCAGCATGACGCTGCAAGCAGATCACCTGCTGATGGCGATCATGCCAGACATCGAGCGCGTGCCTATCCGGCTGGTTAAGCGCCGGGATGGTTTTACGTAGGTTGATCAAGGCTTTGTAGAATTCGTAGAGTGTGCGGTGATGTCCGGTTCCACGCAGCGCATGGTTCAGGGTTGAACGCTCGAACGTCTCAACCGCGTAGGGATCGGGCGGCGTGCCCTTCCAGGCAAAGCTGGAAAATTCCTCGGCGCGGCCTTTCTGCACGGCTTCGACTAAGCCGGAGTCAGTGTGGCTGATAAAATATTGGAAAGGCGCGGTTTCGCCGTATTCTTCACCCATAAACAGCATCGGTACGTAGGGCGACCAGATCACCGCTGCCGCCGCGAGCTTCAGGCTGTCAAAATCGACCAGTTCGGTCAGACGTTCACCGAGCATACGATTACCGACCTGATCGTGTGTCTGCGTAGCGACCACAAAGCGATCCCCCGGCACCCCTAACGATGATGTGCCGTGCGTGCGTTTACGAAACTGCGAGTAATCCCCCGAATGGACAAACCCTTGGCGGAAAACCTTAACCAGTTGGTCGAAGTCACCGTAATCGGCGTAGTAACCGTCATTTTCGCCGGTGAAGTGAACGTGCAAGACGTGGTGCATGTCGTCCAACCACTGCGCGTCGATGCCATCGCCGCCCGCCTCACGGGGGCGCGTCAGACGCACATCGCTTTTGTCGTTTTCCGCGATGAGATGTACCCACCGCCGGTTCGCAGCCGCCCATTCGTGTACACGCTCACCGAGTTCTTCGAGAAAAGTGTATGCGGAAAGATCATAGAGCGCGTGAGTCGCGTCGAGCCTAAAGCCGTCGATATGAAAATCTCGCGCCCAGGTGATCGCGTTCTCGATGAAAAAATGCCGGACGTGGTCACTGTGTTCGCCGTCAAAGTTGAGCACGTCACCCCACCCACCCCGGTAGCGATCTGTAAAGTAAGGCGCATAGTCATGCAGATAGTTGCCTTCCGGCCCTAGATGGTTGTAGACCACATCGAGGATTACCGCTATATCACGTTGGTGACAGGCATCGACCAATCGCTTCAATCCTTCGGGGCCGCCGTAGCTGTTTTGTACGGCGTAAAGCTGCACACCGTCATAGCCCCAGTTGCGCCCGCCAGGGAACTGCGCAACCGGCATCAGGCTTAGAGCATTGACACCGAGGTCAAACAGCATATCAAGCTGTGTAATGATTGCATCGAAGGTGCCTTCTTCGGTGAAGGTACCGACATGCAGTTCATACAAGATATAGTCACGCAGCGCGTGGTTCTTCCAGTTGGCATCATGCCAGTCAAAATCTTGCCGGACGATCTGTGAGGGACCGTGTACGCCCTGCGGTTGGTGGCGCGATGTTGGGTCGGGGCGTTCAGTTTCCCCGTTCAAGCGATAGTAATACAGGTCGTTGATCTGTGCGGCAGCGGTATTTAGTTCAAAGTAGCCGTTTTCAGTCGCCAGCATAGGGATTATCTGTTTGCGATCCCCCACCAAGCTGACCTCAACAGACTCAGCACGCGGTGCCCAGACGCGGAAATCAATCCTCCCGTCATCCAATGGACGTGCGCCCAGCGGTTTATTCTCGAATTGAGACATTGAGCCGCTCCTCTTTATTTTTGATGTGTGTAGATCAGGACTCATCATATCGGACGTTCCTTATGACGCGATGAGTAGCACAGAAACGACTATATCAGCATGTTATACTTTGAGACAAAGCGGTTTTACCTAAATAGTCGAACCCTGTTCAGAAAGTGTTAACACCATCAAACAACTGAACCAGCTCCGACAGTTAAATCGTGCTATCATGGCCTGTACCAGTAAAAAGCAACTGCTCCAGGTACTTGATGGTGTGTTGCCGTCTCTCGTCAGTTTGCACCACGCCGAACTTTATCTCTTCGACCTCAAGGCACAACTCACCCAACACATCCGTGAGGGGCAAACGCTCGACCTGACACAACTACCAGAGCACGAGAGGCTTCTCAATGGTGAGGTCGTGCAGACGGCACAGGCCACATACTTTCCGCTGGAATCGCTTCAAGCCATTATGGGCACACTGGTTATCCACACACGGGATGAGGACGCCTTACCCCCGCTGGAATGCGAAATTTTGCAGGATGTCGCCTTTCATATCGCTATCGTATTAGAGTCGTTAGCTGATGTGCTTAGACGAGCAGAACACCTCGCACGCTCCACACTGAACGCGCTTTCTGCACATGTCGCCATCCTGGACGAAAACGGTACGATCATTGCGGTCAATGATGCCTGGCGAGATTTTGCCCAAAGCAACGGTGCTGATCCCTCGACCGTCAGCGAAGGCATTAACTACCTGGAAGTCTGCGATAATACCGCCGTGATGGGCAACGCGGACTCGGCTGTATTTGCCAGAGGCATCCGGCAGGTTCTCCAACCTGACGAAGTGGGCGAATTTTCGTATGAGTACCCGTGCCACTCACCAGAAGAAAAACGCTGGTTCGTCGCAAAAATCACCCGGTTCGATGCGCAAGACACCCAACGCCTCGTGATCGCCCATGAAAACGTCACCCGGTTGAAACAAATTGAAAACGCGGAACGCGAACAGCGTGCCCTGGCCGAAGCCCTGCTCGATACCACGACCGCCCTTAACAGCACCCTTGACCTCGATGAGGTGATGGAGCGCCTGCTGCTCAACCTCAAGCAGATTGTGCCTCACGAAGACGCCAGCATCGTCCTGTGTGAAGAGAACAATGAGATGCGGGTAATCGCTCATACGGGGGTCGCTAAGGTAGCGGATAACGCTTTTCTCACACAGATGTTGATAACACGCGAACCGGTCATCGCGCATCAAGACAAACAGAACACAGAACACGACCGCACTTATATAGGTGCGCCCATCATCAACGATACGGTGATTGGTTTTATCAGCCTGAGTGTGACCGACGACAGCGATGCCGTCCAGGCTGCGGCGAGCCATTTGCAAGCCTTCGCCGACCACGCCGCCATCGCCATCCAGAACGCGCAGCACTATAACCAGGCTCAAGAACTTGCAATGCTGGAAGAACGACAGCGATTGGCAAAGGAACTGCACGACTCCGTAAGTCAGACCTTATTCTCCGCAAACATCATGGCACAGTCTCTACCGAAATTGTGGGAGAAAAATGAAGTGCGCGCACAAAGAGTCATCGAAGACCTGCATGAACTTACTTCCGGCGCACAGGCCGAAATGCGGATGCTGTTGATGGAACTACGCCCATCGACGTTGTCGGGGATCGCCCTCGATCAACTGCTGAGTCAACTGGCGACTGGTTTCACCGGGCGCAGCCGCATCCAGGTGGATGTAAGTTTGCAGGAGATACCGGCTGTATCCTTTGATGTCAAGCTGGTATTTTATCGCATCGCCCAGGAAGCATTGAACAATATCTCACGCCATTCGGAAGCCGAACGGGTCATAATTTCATTGGAATATTCTGAAAACCGTGTGTCTCTTTTAATCAAAGATAACGGAAGAGGGTTCACTTTACGTGATGATCGTCATATTCACCACGGGCTAAAGATCATGGAAGAACGTGCAGAATCGGTCAACGCAATCCTCGATATATCGAGTAAAATCGACAGTGGCACATGCGTTACAATCCAATGGTACAAACCTGACGACAATTAAGCTGAAGTAGCCTGGATTAGTAAGGAAGATCATGGGAGAAGATAAGATACACATCGCCATCGTGGACGACCACAAAGTTGTACGTAAGGGTTTAGAAGTTTTTCTGGAAATCCACGATGATTTTGTTCTGGTTGGCGAGGTCAGCACCGCCAAAGAATTGTATCAGATATGTACGGAAAAACCGGTCGATGTTGTCTTGATGGACTTGATAATGCCGGACGTTGACGGCATCGAAGCGACCAAAGTCTTGCAGGAAAATCACCCCGATGTACAGGTCGTCGCGTTGACCAGTTACGTCGATGAGGATCTCATCCGACGGGCGCTCAGGGCCGGTGTGATTAGTTACGTGCTCAAAAATACCGATGTCAACGAATTGGCGAACACGATTCGTTTGGCACACGCCGGTCAATCAACACTTTCGCCCGAAGCACTAAAAGTCCTATTCTATCCAGAGGAAAGCACCTCAAAGGCGCAATTACAGAACTACAACCTCACTGACCGCGAGCGTGAAATCCTTATCGAGATCATCTCCGGAGCTGGCAATCGCCAAATTGCGAAAGCACTGAACATCAGCCTTTCCACCGTGAAATTTCACGTCAGCACCATACTCAATAAATTGAGCGTTTCCAGCCGGACAGAAGCGGCGACGGTTGCGATTCAAAATGGTTTAGTTGATTTAGATGGGTCGAATGGCTACCTAAAGTCCTAGACTTTCGTCGAAAAACATTCACCTTCAGAGGCATGTGCTTAAGACGGTATTTTATTATGATTGTGTCATAAGGTAGCAAACTTCAATGACAAGAAATTTTGGATAGGTGAGAAAATGCAATACAGCCAGAGTACACAGTCAGAAAATGATAGTCTGTATGCCAGCCCGAATGATGAATTCATCCCTGGTAAACAAGGTGCCTACGATCTCAGTACCATCCGCGTTTCTTCTAAGTCACGGACGACAGCCGTCGCCGGGGCCATCGCAGGTATGATTAGGGAACACAACTGTGCAGAAGTTCAGGCCATCGGTGCGGGTGCAGTGAACCAGGCAGTAAAAGCACTCGCCATCGCTCGTAGCTATCTCCATCGAGACAACATCGATGTGATCTTTCTTTCTTACTTCACGGCGGTCATTATTCGCGGCGAAGAACGCACCGCTATCAGGTTCCGTGTAGAACCGCAGGAAGTCGCAAAAGCATAAATTTAGCTTATATTAATACAACCCAACTACAATTGGACGGGTGTCCTCAACGGACATCCGTTTTTTGTTTACAGCTTTAAAGAGGCTAAACGTGCAAAATTTGAACTTCCTGGGCATCTCCGGCAGTCTGCGCGAACGATCTTATAATTCCGCTTTGCTGCGGGCGGCGCAGAAACTGCTGCCAGAGAACGCCGAAATGACGATCTTTGATCTCACACCGCTCCCAATCTACAACAGAGATGTCGAGGTGGATGGCTTGCCGGAGCCGGTCGAGGCGCTTCAAACACAAATCGAAACGGCAGACGGTCTTATCATCTCCACCCCGGAGTATAATCATTCCGTCCCCGGCGGCTTGAAAAATGCCATTGACTGGGCTTCACGCGGTTCCCCTTCTGTGTTGAGTGGTAAACCGCTCGGCGTGATGAGCATCGTTACCGGTGGTTTCGGCGGCGTCCGGGCGCAGGAACACATGATCGGGATCGCTGCCGGCGTCAACATGCGTCAGATGGTACGCCCAGCGGTGGTCGTACCGCGTGCTGCGGAGAAGTTCGACGACGACTTGAACCTGACGGATGAAGGGACAAGGCAGTTCCTGCAAGACTTCCTGACCGCATTCATCAACTGGACGCAAAAACAGCTTTAGATTGCACTCAAATAGAGAAATCTGCTAACGTAGGAGGTCAGTTCGGTAAACTGACCTTTCATTTTGGTGAATTAGTTATGAGGAGGAAACATGGACTCGTTGGCAAAAAGATTGATGAGCCTGAACGGACAGACGGAGAGTAGCAACCTGCCCTCCGCGATCTTTGGCACCGCCGGGACGCTCTCACGCAATCTGGACACGCGTGAACGCTATCGCATCGGTTTATGGCCTATCGTCAGTGAAGCGCAACCCGCTGTGGCGATGGGGTTGGGCACCGTGCTGGCGTTTCTGCTGGAACGCTGGGACAGCGCCCGTATTTATCGCATCTTTGCAAAGCTAGACGCCGACCCGGAAGCATACACCTGGCGGATCGAAGATTCACAATTCGATGTCGATGCCTGGCAACTCGATCAACTGGACGAAAATGTCGCGGTATGGGGGCGGTTAGAGCAAAGTGCGGACGGCCTGACGCTGACTCTCGACATCGAAAATGACCTCACAGACGAGGAAGAAACCGTCACCGTCACCCGCACCGCGCCCGATCTGGTCGCCCTGGTCAACGCCTTGCCGGATGTCTCACGAGAGATCATGACCGCACTTGATGCCGACACCGTGCTGCTGGAGGGCTATAAGGCTACCGATGCCAGCAAAGAGCGCGTCGAGGCACTGCTCAAGGCCTTGTTTGACTGGCAGATCAAACTACTGCTCGAACTGTGGGGTAAACCGCAGGGTGAACAAACACTGGTCACCACACTGGATCGACTCCTCGATCTGGGACAATCTGCCGGACGCTCGTTCGGCCCGTGGTGCGTCGCCAATGCCGCTGCCAATGCGATGCAGCCCGGTTTCGGGGATGTCGCGGAGATCATGGCTGACCGTGCGCCGACCCTGCTAGACACATTCGACGACACCAGCACACCGTCAATCTTCATCAGCCGGGCACTGTTCGAACTCAAACAGACACAGACCGCCTACACCATGCTCGAAAACGCGCTCAAAACTCAAACCGATGACGTTTATCTATGGCTGACACTGGGAGAACTCTACCGGCAAGGTGGGCGCTTGCTGGACTCTGCGACGACGTTCCAACGCGCAATCGAAGCAGACGCGGTGAACGTCACGCTCTACACACGCTACGTCGAACTGCTCACCACGATCTACACACGCGATATGCGTATGGAGTCGTTTGTTCTCATTGATCCACAAGATTACGACAACGCGGCACAACTCATGGCGTGGGAAGCCATTGAAAGCTTTGAGGAGGCGCTGAAGCTCAAACCGGCGAATCCCCGTCTGATTCAGCTACAATGCCTGCAATTGATCGCCGTGCGTGAGCAAGATCGTCTGTGGCAGCGCGTCGGTGAACTAATTAACCTCGATGAGACCGGCGAACGGGTACGCACCATCGCCGATGCTGTTTATCCGCTGCCCGACATCGACCCACTCGTCGAACTATTGGAGCAGGCCGTCAAAACACATCCTGACCGGGTGGATATGTACGTAAACCTCGCCATCGCTTACACCACCAACGAACAGGAAGACAAAGCCATCGACACACTAGAAGCCGCTGAAAAACTCACCGAAAACCCCGATGTCCTCGCGGATATTGACCGGCTTTATCTCATTGCGGAAGACCCGGAGTTTGAGGCGCGTCTGGGTGAGATCGGCGCGATGGTCGATGCGGGTGCGGCGATCAGTTCTAGCGACTCGGAGTTCCTTGAAGACGTGCTAGAGCAAGCACCGGGCATGGCAGAGGTTTATGTACTGTTGGCGAAAACCTATCGCGGTTGGAGCGAGACCGAAGATGCGCTCGAGGTGCTCATGGACGGGCACGAGCAAGTGCCGGATGACCCCGCCATCATCTTTGAGTTGGCGAAACTCCTATGGGAATCCGGTCAAAAAGAGCTGACGTTTGATTATCTCAACAAAGGTCTGGAGCAAAGCCCGAACTATGTCCCACTGTTGGCGATCACCGGGCGCTATTTGTTTGAGAATGAGCAGGTCGAGGATGCCCGCCCATATCTTGCGCGTGCGGAGGCGCTGTCACCACGTCACCCGGTTCTGGTGCGGGTGCGTCGCTTTATCGCCGATGAACTGAGCCGCCAGAGCTAGCCCTCTTCCTCCATTACCAACGGCTCTACTTGACCGGCGGAGAGATCACGCAGAGCGGTGGTAAATGCGGATACGTTCGCCAGCGGGAAACGTGCCAACACCATGACCGCCGTCGTGAATTCTTCGTCTTCAATGACACCGTCATGTTCGGCGATGAGCAGCTTGGCCTGCTCGAACAGGCTGTAGGGGAGTTCAATCCCCAACAGCCGTTTTTCGATTTTAAGCTCGGTTTGCAGGTCGTTGATAGCAATATGCGCCGCTTCGCTGTACGCCCGAACCAGGCCCCCTGTGCCGAGCTTGGTGCCGCCGAAATAGCGCGTGGTCACCAACACCACATCACCGATGCCGCTGCCTTTGAGTACGGCGAGTGTCGGCGGACCGGATGTACCGGATGGCTCACCGTCATCACTCATCCCGTCAGTGACGGTAGAACCGTAGCCGATGCGGAACGCATAGACGTGATGGCTGGCGTCCGGCATTTCATCACGGATGTCGGCGATAAACGCCTTCGCTTCCTCGACCGTCACCGCCAGCCCCACCGTCGTGATAAACCGTGACCGGGCGACCTCAGTTTGGATGCGCCGCTTCTCCGCTGGGACGTAATAGGGTTCCTGCGGCATTACTTACTACTGTCAGGATCGGTGCCCACGAATACCCGGAAAACCGGCGGCTCGATGTGCAGCGAGTTGTTAAGTCGATCAATGCGGAGCAGGCGCTTTTGTACTAACATCGCCATCACCTTATCATCCATTTCAGGGTTTGATTGCTCAAATTGGATAAGCCCGGCGATCGCCTTCAACATATCATGCTCGATGGGCGTCAGGCTTGACCAGAGTGTCTGGCACTCCTCACGGATTGCCCGGCGCTTGGCGAATTTCGCTAACATCTCGTCGTTCATCTGGCTGCCCGCATCAATCGGGCCAACCTGATCCAGCAGCCGGAAACCCGACCGCAACAAGCCAGCATAACGTCCGGTCGCCCAGAGCAAAAAGTCGATGGTCGCCTTCGGATAATTTTTCTGATTACGACTGATGAGGTTATCAACCATGCGCCGGGCATCGTTTTCGTTGTAGGGGCCGACGTAACGCATACCATCATTGAACAGCTCGATAAACGACTCAATCTCCAATTTTGGGATGTCAAATCGGTCAACCAACACCGGCAAAGGCGCACGGGTGAACGTCAGATAGCTCAACTGGCGTTTGTTGGCATCACGTAGGCCGCGCAGCGTCTGGAAGAACTTCACCGGCAGATAACGCAGCATATCTTCAAATTCATCAAACATAAACACGATGCGAATGCCGCGCCGCATGAAGAAATCTAAGCCCAGCTCGAAATAGCGTAAGCCCATGTAGGCGTAGATCGGGTTATTGCCATCCTGAAACGAGCGATAGATATTATAAAACGCCTCGGCATCTTCACCGAGTACCTCAAAGGGATAAAATGCCATGTAGAGGCGATGCATCATCAACTCGTACCCGGCCCAACAACGCACCTGGTCAAAATCCGCGCTGCCTTCGTTGGGCAATGGCCCCAACAGATTAGGGTCGATGATGATCGCTTTAAAGTTGTTTTCGTTTACCCCTTCGAGGTAGTGCTTCTGCGTCGATGGGTTGGCAAGATGCTGTAACAGGTTCGATTTGCCAACACTGCCGACGCCGACCAACGCCGACGAATCAGAGGCCCGCCACCGCTGCATGACATAAGTGGTTTCTTCCCGGCGAAAATCGGGCGGCTGTTGCCGCGTCCGCTGTATTGGATTGCTCATATACCTTGCTCTCTAGTTTACATCGTCTGATAACTACCTCTTAAGGTATACCGATTATCCGATTTTGACAATCATACAGGCCGTGCGCGAGTGGCAATCGTCAGACGTTGACCGAGGTCGAGCAACACACCGGCCTCAGCCTGTACTTCGACCGCTAACGCATCCGCGCAACGTTGGGTGAGGTGCTGCACCATGTACTCGATGTCGCGGATCTCGGTATGCCCCACATAACCCGCCAGCAACGCCTCAAGGCCGAACACATCCAGCAGAAGCGCCGCCGGGCTGTAACTGATGCGGATCTCGCTGCCGGGCTGCGGGTTACCCGTCGCCGGACACAGACGCGGCAGTGACAACTCGTGCGTGATAGTCGTCTGTACCTCCGGCATCGAGTTGGGGATGGTCGTCACCGCTTGCATCACTTAAACAGTTCTCGCAGGGCGAACGGGTTGAAGTTGGTATCACGGTCATAAATATCGACACCCTCTTTTTGCTTCAACCATCTGACGATGCCATATGTCGCCGGGGTCAGGATGATTTCAATCGCCACTTTGAGCAGATACCCGTCGATGAACAACTGCAATAAGTCCGGGTTGGCAATCGTCCCGGCGAAGGCCACGAGCAAGAACACCGCCGTATCCGCAGCTTGCCCGACGACCGTACTCCCAATCGTACGCGACCACAACTGACGCCCCGATGTCCAGATTTTCATCTTCGCCAGTATGTAACTGTTGACGAACTCCCCGGTGAAATAACCCAGCATACTACCGAGTACGATGCGCGGGGTTTGCCCTAAGATGGCCTCAAACGCCGCTTGATTCTCGTAGTAGGGCGCGGCGGGGGCGATCACGACCAGTTGAAATGTGATCGCCGCGACGAATAACCAGAAAAACGCGGTGTAGATCACCCGGCGGCTGGCTCTGTAGCCATAGACTTCGGTCAGCACATCACCGAAGATGTAAGCCAATGGGAACAGCAGCGTGCCGCCGTCAGTGTCAATCCCTGCGATCTGGACGAACTTGGTCGCGGCGATGTTGCTGATAATCAGCGTGGCGACGATGGCAGCGGTGATAAAACCAAGATACTTAAAATGATACTGTTGCATGGGGTCTCCTGTTTTGGTTATAAAGCCGGGTTGAGCAGGTACCGGCTGTAGGAACATAGAGGAACGACCTGCACGGGTCGCTCCATTTAGTTGGTGCAGAATAGTGCTTTAGGCGGGGTCTGTAACGCAAGAACAAGCTGAGTTTGCACAGCCGCCGAAGGCGACACGAACCAACCGACCAGAGGTCGGGGTTCGCATCGTCCCTCTACCCTTGTGGTAGAGAGTCCGGCTGATCTGCGGTCAGCCGGGAGACTACAGTCTTATCTTGCCCGTCTACTAGCGCACGACCGGGATGAGTGTGAGGTCGCCGGTTAACACCACTTGATCCGCTAGCACCCAGCCGAAGCCCAGGTCGGTTTCCAGTTGCACCCAGTCGAAATCATCAGTACGGGCGACGATGTCGAGTTCCAGCGGGCCAGAGAGCGCACCGACGACGCCGAGGGTCGTATCCGGCGCGACGTAAAGCGTCAGCGCGTTGGTGATCTGCGCGACCGGGCGTGCCAGTTGGACATCACCGAAATCCTCGACAATCGGGACGTTTGCACCATTCCCCCGGAACAGGACGAACTCACTATTGAGCCAACCCTGACCGAATTCACCCTCGACCAGATACCACACACCGTCCGGTGCAAAGCCGATGACGGTCAACTCAGCGCCGCCGGGGAGCGTGGTCACCGGTAGGAACTGCGCACCGGGGCCGCTGCGGATGTTCAGGAAGCCGGTATTGATGATGACCGTCGGCAACAGCAGGCGCGGTGTATTGGGTGGATCAACCTGCATACTCCCGCTACCAGTACCATCTTCCATGCTGCCGGTGCCGGGCACGAAGTTACTGCAATACTCCGATTCGAGCGAACCGGGCCGCCGTACCGACGCATTAGAGAACACGATCCAGCCGGTGTTACCGTCGATCAGTTCGATTTTATATTCGTCTTCAGCAGAGTCCACAAGGTAGGCTTCCGTACCGGCACGCAACTCTAGCTCACCGTTCAGCGTACCTGTACCGTCTGGCCCGACACCCGGACGCACCGTATTTTCAAGTCGGGCGACGGAGAACTCACAACCGAAGGGCCGCAGTTGAGATTTTTCACCTTCCAACCATGCAGAACCAATACCAGGAATGTTGACGCGATACCAGAGCATACCGTCGTTAGCCTGTGCTTCCAGAATGGTGTAAATGACATCGCCTTCAACTGCCGTCCCGACAGCATTCGCGATCCCTGTTGGTGCGCTGCGTGCCGGGTGCGTTGTCTTGACGGAAACGCCCCAATCACGGACGCCGCCAAACGTCACCCCACGCGGACTTTCACCCATACTCCCCTGGCCTTGTCCATCGACCATATCCGGTGCAGCAAGTCCGACGGGCACGGGTGCTTCGGCAAAGAGAACGTCGCTGAAGTTACCCCGCGGGATGGTGAACTCAGAATTCACCCAACCCACACCGACAGTGGTCGAAACCTGATACCAGACCAGATCACGCGCCACACCCAGCACCGGCAGTTCCGTGCCACCGACCACCGTCACCAGCACGGTATACTGTGCGCTAGGGCCGGTACGGATGTTCAAGAAGCTGGTGTTAACTAACATAATCGGGTTGACGAACTCCGCACGTTGCTCGGCCTCAGCCGCTGCTACCGTGCTGCCGAAAGCCAATGTGCCGATCAATACGACGAATAAACTCATGACAAAAAATCGTTTTGCTTGTTTCATATGCAATTCCTCCTGCGATACGTCGCCTTATACGACTCGACGCTCTCTATTTTAAAACACACGCTTCTAGTATAGGGCGAAAACGGGATTTCTGCTGCAACTTCCCCAGTTTGTATGATAAACGACTGCGCGTGGGGTGAGCGTAGGTTAGCCGAACTGCGCTGTTCGCGCAAACTAGATACGATAGTTTTAATAGACGAACCCGACAAGGACAAGCCATGAAACGATCTATTCTTATTTTGATCGCAATTTTTTCTCTGGCGGCTCTACCCGCCTACGCGCAACAACAAGACGACGAAACCACTGACGCACCCACGTTCGGCGTCAGCGCGGAAGTCATCGCCGAACATCCAGAACCAGCAGTAACCACACTCGAAGCCGATCCCGACCGGCTGCACGACCGCACCTACCGCCGGGTAGATGGCACCGTCCAGCGTTACGACGCACCCAACGGCACCCCGGTCAGCACGATTGACGCCGGGTTCAACTTCGTCACGATCTCACAAGCGGTCGATGGCTGGGCGGAGGTCGCGCCGGGACGTTGGGTGCCACAGGATGATCTGCTGAATAACGTGCCGGTTTCATCCTACAGCGGGGTACTGCTGCCCGAAGACGACCTACCTTACACGATGGCGTGGATTCTGGTGGATTCCTATGGCAGTAAGACACCTGGCGGTGATGAGGACGAAAGCAATCCGCTGCTCAGTCGTTACGATGCGGTCTATATCTACGACTCCTTTGAGATGAACGGTTGGCGCTGGTATCAAGTCGGCATAGACCAGTGGATTCACCAGACATTGGTGGCGAAAGTCCTACCAATTGAAACACCAGAAGCGGTCGATACCGAACGCTGGGTCAGCATCGACCTCTACGAACAGGTCGCCATCGCTTACGAAGGGGATACCGCCGTCTTTGCCACATTGATCTCGTCTGGATTGCCGGAATGGTTCACACGGGAAGGACTTTTTCACATCTATGTGCGCTACGAACGCACTATCATGAGCGGCGCGGCGGGCCAGCCTGATTTTTACTATCTCGAAGAAGTCCCCTGGACGATGTATTTCGACAATGACATCGGCCTGCACGGTGCCTACTGGCACGATGGCTTCGGCTACCGTCGCAGTCACGGCTGCGTCAACATGAGCATCACAGACGCGCACTGGCTCTACGAGTTCACCGCGCCTGAGTTCGACGAAGATGATCCTGAAGACGAGGGCGCGGCGGTTTACGTCTACAGCAGCGACGACTACCGTTAAGCAACGTATAAAACCCGGCAGACTACATCCCCGGTGCGTTTCGCTTTAACCACGCACGGACGGCTGCCACCTGCCCAGCGGGGAGCCGTCCGCTCGCTTGCAAGGTTTCGAGCAGAGCGTCAAAGGTAAACAGCGAAGCGACCTCACCGGTGCTGGTAAAGTCGATCAATGCCAGCACCACCTTTACTTCCAGGCCGACTCGCTCCGCTTTTTCGATGAATGCACGTTGAGACGCGCCCCCCCACCACTCATGAACCACCAACAGGGTCGGATGCCCGACATCATAAGCACCGACCAGGTCACGCACGCCGCTCTCATCGGTACCACGACTGTAGACCAAAGGCACCGAACAACGCACACTCAAAAGCACACCGAGCGACACGCTCAGTGCATCCGTCAGCAACCGGTCGATCATCGTCGGTGGACGCAGTGCATCCAGTGCTTCGGCGATCTGTGCCAGCAATACCGGGTACGCGGGCAGCATGGATAGATTCAGACGAAACGGCTGCCCATCGAAATAGCCGAATTGTACGATCCCGGCGGCTGAAAGTTCATCGGCGATCATGCAGCATCTGTTCCAGCATCCGGCGCGTGTTGATAGCATAATCCGCGCTCGCATCTGCATAGAGCATCTCTTCGCCGAACATTTCTAAGATAATAACCTGCCCCTTGCTGCCCAACGTCGTGAAGCGCCGCGCCTCGTACCAGTAAAAGCCGCCATTGCGCGGGGCATCGTTTAGATTTGCCGCCCCATCACGCAGAACGAACGCGCTGCGGTTTTCCCGCTGTAAGTAAAGGTCGAGGTGGCGGCTCTGTGCCAGTGTCACCGCATCGACCACAAAAGCGTTCTCATCACTGATGCCGACGAAACCACTCCCGGCGAACGGCCCATGCAAGATCAACACACTATCACCGACCGCGTAACTGAGCGTGCGTTCTAACGCAATTGCCCCCGCCGCCCCGATTGCCAGATATGCAGAAAGATCAAAGACGTAAGCGGTGACGAGATCGCGCGTTTGACGCACGATTTCCTTACCAAACGGCAAAAACGGATCATCGTGGCGTTTCATCGGTAGCGGCATCTTGATAATCTGCGGATTGACGAACAACGCCAGATTGCTATTTTTCTCCGTTTGGATGCGCTCCAGCTTCTCGATAAACTTAGTCTGCATCGGCCTGATCTCTCAACATGCGCCATACACTCGAAAGCGACCACCGCGCCACCCACTGCCGGGCGATCTCTGACTTACCGCCGAACCCGTAGACGCGCTCACGCGCTTTCTGCGGCGTGTAAACATGCACAACGGATACTTCGGCTTCATCCGCATTTTCTTCGACGTCCGGGTCACTCAGGATGACAATGGTTGCATCCGCGCACGCATCAGCGTTGACCTGTGCCGCAATTTGTGCGGCGGCCTCGCGGAGCGATATGCTTGCATCGACAGCGTACCACTCTCGTGCGGCGTCGGGATGATCGAAAGTCTCATCGGCGGCGAGGACATGCTTTCCGTTCTGGGCCTCGTTGATGATCTGTGTGGCAACCGGTTCGATGCCGGCTTGTACTAGCGCCAGCTTTTGCCCGGTCGATGTGAGATAGTTGACCAGTACATCGTGCAAGGTTTCGTCATCGACGCCGTAGATATATTTGCCGACGCGCTCACGAACTTTCGCCTCTGTCTGTGCAATGAGCGTATCAACAGCTTCGGAGGTATCAGCTTTTGCTGTCACGCGGATGTCGATCTCGCCGTGATGTGCAGCCAGGCCGACGGTGGGGTTAGATTGTTCTAGCAACTCACGACCAAGCATATCATCCAGCGAGCTTTCCCCCACCCCGGCGACCTTCAGCAACCGCGCCTTGATAGTGCCAAGTTGATAACGCTCATGCAGATAAGGGACGATGCGCTCGGTCATCAGATATTTCAACTCACGCGGCACACCGGGCAGGCAGATCACCGACCGCTCGCCAACCTCGACGACGAACGACGGTGCCGTACCGACCGGGTTTTCTACGACGATAGCATCATCCGGTAGATAAGCCTGCTGACGGTTATTTTCCGTCATCGGCACTTTGAAGCTCGCAAACCGCGCCGCGATCTGATCGAGCAAAGTCTGGTGAAACGTCAGACCACGATCTGTCGCATCGGCGACAGCCTGCCGGGTCACGTCATCGACCGTCGGCCCCAGGCCGCCACACGTAATCACGACCTGGGCGCGTTGTAACGCGGTATCAACGGCCTCGGCGATCCGCTGGCGGTTATCACCGACCGAGGTCATACAGTAGATGTTGATCCCAAGATCACGAAATGTACGTGCGATATAGACTGAATTTGTGTCCGTTAGCTCTCCTAATAAAATTTCTGTCCCAATACTAACGATTTCGGCAGTAATATTCTGCTTCATGGAGATATTTGCCCTTATTCACCATATTCTTATGCTCAGTTTTGACTGATTTGACCCAAATGCGCAAATACTTTTTGCAAATTGCGAAATTTTCATTATAATTTGCTTAGAACCGGGGCAAATAGAGCTTTGCAAATAATTTGTGTAAATTGCATGAGCATCTGTTATTATTCCCCTAAGTTGATTTTGTCGCCTAATATATATATGGAGGACACCGGTGGCGAGTGTAACCTACAAGCACATCTACAAGCGTTATGGTAATGTAACTGTTATTAATGATCTAAATATTGAAGTTGCTGACAAAGAATTTTTGGTCTTTGTCGGGCCTTCAGGCTGTGGTAAATCGACCAGCCTGCGCATGTTGGCAGGTCTGGAAGAGATCAGCGAAGGCGAAATCTTGATCGGTGATCGTGTCGTCAACAACATCGCACCGAAAGACCGCGATGTCGCCATGGTATTCCAGAGCTACGCGCTCTACCCACATATGACGGTTTACGACAACATGGCCTTTGGCCTCAAACTACGCAAGACGCCCAAGCAGATTATGGACCAGCGTGTTCAGGAAGCAGCCGCCAGCCTGGGGATCTCCCAGTTGTTGGATCGCCGCCCGCGCCAGCTTTCCGGTGGTCAACGTCAGCGTGTGGCTGTCGGTCGCGCCATCGTGCGTGAACCCGCCGTCTTCCTGATGGATGAGCCGCTTTCCAACCTTGACGCAAAGCTGCGCGTGGAAGCCCGTTCGTTCATCAGCAAGCTGCACCAACGCCTGGAAACCACGTTCATTTACGTGACGCACGACCAGGTTGAGGCGATGACGATGGGAACGCGCATCTGCGTGTTGAATGCTGGTGAACTCCAGCAGATCGACTCGCCGTTCAACCTGTACCACAACCCGCGTAACGTCTTCGTCGGTGGTTTTATCGGCAGCCCGTCGATGAACTTCTTCGACGCCCAACTGACGACCGAAGACGGCACCCTGTACATCGACACCGGTGTGTTCAAGATCAAGGTGCCGGCAGATCGTGCGAAGCCGTACATGCCGCACGCTGGCAAAAAGGTCATCTTCGGCATCCGCCCAGAGGACATTCACGACTTTGAATACCAGCCACCCGGCATCACCCCGGCTCCGGTGGAAGCCAACGTCGATGTGATCGAGCAGATGGGTAACGAGATGATTATCTATCTGGAAGAAGGCGGCAAGACGTTTATTTCCCGCTGTGACCCGCGCACCAATGCGAAGGTCGGCAACCGTCTTCAGGTCGCCCTGAACCTCGACAACATGCACATCTTCGACGCAGACACTGACGAATCACTCGCATTCGAGCACAAGAGTGATAGGAACCTGAAGGAAATGATCTCCTAGCATGGCGAACGTCCGACAGAGGCACGATAGCCGCCTCTGTTTTGTCACTATCTGAATCAAAAACGCCGCTCGGTCCACATGGAGAGCGGCGTTTAGTGTTTTCTATTGGTTGTTGTCATGTCCAGTCAAGGACTTTACGGAATTTGTAGCCGTAGACGATCATGCCCTGTTCGCCTTCGGTCAACAATTTACGCGTGACCATCTCAACCCGGTCGCCGATAGCGACTGCGCCGTCGATGTCCGTCAACTGCGCCGTGATTATCGGGCCTTCATCCAACTTGACGAGCGCCAGCACATAAGGTGCTTGCAATAGGAATGGCTCTGGCGCATCCTGCACTGTGGTGAAACTGAAGATCTCACCGGTGCCGTTGAAGGTAAAGTTTTCCTGCCGGATTTCAACCGGCTTTGTTCTCTGGGTCATCGGGATTGTTTACGCCGCGTGTACTGCGACACGCTCACCTTCGGCATCGACCGTCTCTACGACGGCAGTTTCGTCGTCGTGTGATCCTACTGCGACAAGCGGACGCTGTTGAAGGCTGGTGTTGCCATCTTCATAACGGATGCCCTCGAGACGGTACCGTTGTGCATTCATACGCCAATGACGAGAAATTTGCATCGTAGTTACTCCAAACGATTTGTGAATTTAGAACGATATAGTCCGTAGTATAGGCTCGAAAGGCTCTCAAAGACTATCGGTAGCGTTCTGAAAACCTCTCAAAGCCTCTCACTAAACCACTTACAATGTGAGAATATGGGTCACAGCGGTGCTTGCGAGGCCACCTAAACTTTGGATAAGCGCCACCTTAGCCCCAGCGACCTGGTTTTCATGTGCCGCGCCGCGAAGCTGCAATGTCGCTTCTACGGCCTGATACACACCCGTCGCGCCGACCGGGTTGCCCCGGCTTTTTAGACCACCGAATGTGCTGATGGGCAACTCGCCATCCAAACCGATCTTCTCGGCAAGTTGCCAGCCCTCACCACGCGGAGCGAATCCGGCAGCCTCTAACGTCAGCGCACTGACAATCGTGAACGAGTCGTGCAGTTCAAATAAATCGACCTGATCGCGGGTGACTTCAGCCTGTGCCAGAACTTTTTCCGTCGAACGGGCAACCGCGGCGAGGTGCAGCATGTCTGCGCGATCCTGCAACTTGAACGTGTCGGTCGCTGCGGCACTAGCGACGATATTGACCGGCGTTTCGGTCATCGTCCGCGCTCGATCTGCCGCCGTGAGGACAACCGCCGCCGCGCCATCGGCATCCGGCGCACCGTCAAACAAACTGACCGGTTCCGCGACCATCGGTGCTTTGGTGAACGCCCCTTCTCGCAAGGCGTTGCGGAACATCGCGTTGGCATTATGCTTACCATTCGCATGTGCGTTGACGCTGAACGCCTCAAACGCACCCAGCCCTAACTTGTATTCGTGCATGTAGCGGCGCATGAGCAAAGCCGCCATCGCGGGCAGGGTGGCACCATGTACGGCCTCAAAATCCGCGTCGAGTTCGACTGCCCGTGCTTCGTGCTTCGCACCGGCGATAGCGTCGCTAGACTTCTCCGCGCCGACGACCAGCACCGTATCCAACAAACCGGAGGCGACCGCCATATAACCGGCACGCAGGGCCGCCCCGCCGGAAGCGCCCGCCGCCTCGACGGTGAACGCTTCTACACCGGCAAGGCCTACATAATCAGCGATGAGCGCACCGAGATGCGATTGACTACTAAAGGTGCTGCCAAAAGCGTTCCCCACGTACAGCCCATCGACAGCGGCGATATTTGCATCTTCCAGCGCCGCTTTGATCGCTTCCCCGGCGAGTTCACGCAGGCTCGCGCCCCAATGTTCTGCGACCGGCGTCATCCCGGTACCGATGATTGCTACGTCTCGCATCGTTGTTTATCCTTTCAACTTGTCGCGGAAGCGGGTGTAAGTGGCATAGTCGATCTGTGTGCGCCGGTTGATGTAGTCGTGTGTTGCCGGGGCGAGGCCGCGCACCTGCTCAACCCGCTCGGTCACACGCAGGTCAAACGCATCTGACCCCGCGCCACTGCCGTAACTGACCATCAAGATGCGGTCGCCCGGCTCGGCGATGTCAAGAATGGCGGTCAGGCCGATCATGCAAGAGCCGGAATATACGTTACCAATATCGTTTGCCAGCAGGCCGGTTTCGATCTGCTCCCTTTGGAAGCCGAGCATCTTCGCCGCCCGGCTGGGGAACTTCACGTTCGGCTGATGGAATACCGCATGGGCGTAATCCGTCGCTGTGGTACCCATCAATTCCATCATCTGTTCTGCGGCGGACAGCACATGGCTGAAATACGCCGGTTCGCCGGTGAAGCGATCCCCGTGACTGGGGTACGTTTGCCCGGAACGCCGCCAGAAATCCGGCGTGTCGGTCACATAGCTGAAACTGCCCTCATAGACGGCGACCGCTTCATCTGCCGGGCCAATCACGAAGGCCGCGCCACCGGATGCAGCGGTATATTCCAGTGCGTCACCGGGACGACCCTGCGCGGTATCCATCCCAATGCTGAGTGCGTATACCCCCATGCCGCTACCGACGATGCCAATTGATGCCTGTACCGCCTCCGTGCCGGCTTTGCAGGCGAACTCCCAATCCGCCGCCTGGATGTGGGGTGAAGTACCAATCGCCTCGGCAACGATGGTGCTGGTCGGCTTGACGGCGTAGGGGTGGCTCTCACTGCCAACCCACACCGCCCGGATCTGCTGCGGGTCGATCTGCGCACGAGCAACCGCATTTCGCGCTGCCTCGATAGACATGGTCGTCACGTCTTCGTCTAACCCGGCGACGGCTTTCTCGTTGATCGGGCTACCGCCCAATCCATTAGTCCAGATACGGGCGACCTCGCTGCCGGGTAAGCGGTAACGCGGCACGTAAGCCCCATAACCGACGATGCCCACCTTGCGATCAGAGCGCATCAGATGATTATTCGCCATCGGATTTGTTCCGTTCAATGTCATTGTCGTTCACTTCCTTGTTGTATTTGCCGAGCGAGTGTCTTCGCCCGTTCTAAACGTATATTCTCCTCACGGATCATCTGCCCGGCGACTTCCTCCACATGCTCGACCGGCGTTCCGGCGGAGATAGCAAGCTGGCGGACGTGCATCCGCATGTGGCCTTTCTGGATGCCGTCGGTCGCCAATGCACGCATGGCGGCGAAGTTCTGCGCCAGTCCTACCGCCGCGATGATCTCCGCCAGTGTACCGGCGTTTTCCACACCGAGCAGTTGCAGCGCGAGTTGCGCGGTCGGGTGGGCACGAGTCGCCCCGCCGACAACCCCGACCGCTAACGGCAGTTCGATCTCACCGTGCAGGTTACCGGCCTCGTCTTGCCACCAGCGCGTCAGGCTGGTGTAGCGTCCATCACGGGCGGCATAAGCATGGGCACCCGCCTCGACCGCACGCCAATCGTTACCAGTGGCGAGGATCACGGCGTCGATGCCGTTCATCACCCCTTTGTTGTGGGTGGTCGCCCGGTAAGGATCGACTTCGGCAAAGGCCGCCGCCTCAAGTACCGCTGCAACGACTTCCGGCCCGGTGTAATTCTCACGGGCCAATGCGCCCACCGGGATCATGCCTTTTGCGCGTGCCTTGCGCTGATCGGTCAAGTTACTGAGGATGCGCAGGTTCACCCGCCCACCGGTAATTTCCTCAATGCGCGGCGCGATATGCTCGACGGCGGTGTTGACCGCGTTCGCACCCATCGCATCACGGGTATCATAGTGCAGATGTAAAATCAGCATTGGGCCGACGGGCGTCTGCTCAAAGACCCGTGCTTGCAGGTCACGCGCCCCACCCCCTCGCTTGATGATGCTACCGCCGATCAAATCAACAGCATGGAGCAGTTCATCTTTGTGCGAGTCTATCGCCTTAATCGCTGTGGGGATGTCCGGCACATCTAAGACCTGAATCTGCCCGATCATCACCGGGTCATCACTCGATGTGTGGAAACCGCCCCCCTGCCGGAATAACTTGGCGGCGAAGCTCACCGCTGCGACCACCGACGGTTCTTCTACGACCATCGGCACCAGATAGTCCTGTTTGTTGACCAGAAAGTTCGTCGCCACAGCCAACGGCAATGCGTAGCGCCCGATCACATTTTCGATCATATGATCGGCCTGCGGTTGCGTTAACCCACCATCGAGCGGCAACTCGGCATCATCCGGCAATGAGAGCCACGCCCGGATAATCGCCAACCGTTCCTCAGACGACTTGCGATAGAATTGTTTGAGCTGAGATGATTTTTTTGCGTTCATATCTGGGAGCTTAGCATCTATTCACTTGCAAAAGCTATCAGACCGTGAAAAATCGCACAAAGTTAATTTTATTCTCATGCTACCTGAGTAAACTGGGTGGCGATTTGAAAAGGATTTCCAATGCTGTCAGTAAACGCTTTCCAAGACAAAGAACACCAACCATTTACATTCGACGGCGGTGACGCCGCCGCCCTGCTCGTGCATGGCTTCCCCGGTAGCCCGGCGGAGATGCGTCCGCTTGCCAACGCACTGCATGAAAACGGCTGGACGACACACGGCCCGCTGTTACCCGGTTTCGGCCCACAGATCGAGACATTGCCCGACCGTACCCATGACGAATGGTTCGCAGCAGTGAATCAATCTTATCTGCGATTGCGAAGTAACTATTCGAAGGTGATTATCGTCGGGTTCTCGCTGGGTGGGGCGTTGTCGATGCGCGTCGCCGCACAGAACGCGACAACCCATCCACCTGACGGCCTGATTATGCTCTCGCCGTTCTGGAAGTTACAACACATCGGCTGGACAATGCTGCCGGTCATCAAAATCTTCTTTCGGCAACCGCGCATCTTCAAATGGCTGCGGTTGGATTTCGATAAGCAGGAAGTCCGTGATGGCATTCGTGATTTCATGCCGGATGCTGACCTCGATGACCCGCAAACCCGCGAGGAGATCCGAAACTTCCAGGTGCCGATCAGCATGTTCGCGCAAATCCACAAGAGTGGACGAAAGGCCTATGAAGTCGCAACGCAGATCAACACACCGACGCTGGTACTTCAGGGGCAGCAAGACGAACTCGTCTTACCGACGCTGACGCGCCAGATGATCGACCGCATCCCCGGCGATGTGACCTACAAAGCCGTCAACGGTGAACATGAAATCAACCTGCCGGATGGCCCCGATTGGCAACAGGTGAAAGCAACAGTCCAGCATTTTGCAGCACGTTTTTACCCGATAGAAGCATCAGTAGCGGATTAGATTATGCGCCGATATATTTATGAAACACTTCACCCGGAAATTTATCATGGTTATGGTAAAAAGTCGCCCTACTTTGAAGGCTGGTACTACAAGCTCATCAGCGCGGATGAACGAACGCGCTATGCGGTGATCCCCGGTGTATTTTACGGGCAGAACGATAAGAAAGATCATGCTTTTGTGCAGGTGCTCGACGGCATGACCGGCAAGGCGACCTATCACGAATACCCGGTCGGGGATTTTTGGGCGGACGAAGAAGTCTTCGATGTGCGCGTCGGCCCGAACCGTTTCCGGCGAGATTGTCTCGCGTTGGACATCGACGACGAATTACGCAGTGTCTACGGGGAATTGCGCCTCGGTGAGGGGCACGCCTGGCCCGTTTCCATACGTGAGCCGGGCGTGATGGGCTGGTATGCGTGGTTGCCCTTTATGGAATGCTATCATGGTATTCTGAGCTTCGATCATGGCATCACCGGCTCGCTGGCGGTTGACGGTCAACGATTGGACTTCATCGGCGGGCGTGGTTACATGGAAAAAGACTGGGGGCAAGCCTTCCCCGAAGCTTACGTCTGGCACCAATCCAACCATTTCGATACCCCGCACACCTCGTTGGTAGCGTCTATCGCGCTCATTCCTTCGGTCGGGCGGACGTTCGCCGGGTTCCTCGCCGGGTTTTACCACCATCGCAAGCTCTACCGGATGACGACTTACACCGGCGCACAGGTCGAACGCCTCGACATCACCGATGATAAGGTGTTCTATACCCTGCGTGACCGCCGCTATCGTCTGGCGATGATCTCCGAACGGCGCAGCGGGGGCTTGCTTAAAGCGCCCATCCGCACCGAGATGCACAAGCGCGTTGATGAGACCATGCAATCCACCATTGATGTACGCTTTTCCGAACTCGACGGCACATTGATCTACGAGGGACAGGGTCGCAACGCCGCCCTGGAAGTTCACGGTAAACTTGACGATCTTGTGAACCTGGCATGACGACTTTTACCCAACGATTCACCAATTTAGAACTCAGCCGGACGGCGCGCATACAGTACGGTTTAATCGGCATCTGGGTGCTGGCGATGATTAGCTTGCCCATCCTCAAATGGACGCGGGGTGAGCAGATCATCCCGACCGCCGTGACCGGGGCGCTGCTGGTGCAGTTCAGCGCGGTGTTTTACGTGGTACAGGCGAAACTCGGCCTGCGGCAGACAAGCATCATGCTCGGTCTAGTCGCTGCCGCGACGTGGGGGATCGAGTTCGTCGGTTCCTCGACCGGCTTTCCGTTTGGCGCATACGACTATACCGATGTGCTGCAACCGCAACTTGGGCATGTACCGCTACTGATCCCGGCGGCGTGGTTTATGATGCTGCCGAGTGCATGGACGGTCGCGCAGCTTATCGCCGGGCGAGAACGCTTCTGGCCTTATGTCGGCATGAGCGCGGTCGCCATCACCGCCTGGGATTTGTTCCTCGACCCACAAATGGTGGATTGGGGCTTCTGGGTGTGGGCCAACCCTGAAGGTTACTTCGACATCCCCTGGACAAACTATGCCGGATGGTTACTGACCGGCGTGGTCGTCACGCTGCTGGTGCGCCCACAGCGGTTCGACCTGCCCGTGTTCCCGCTTTTGCTGATCTACGGCATTGTGTGGTTTTTGCAGACCTTCGGGCAAGCATTTTTCTGGGGGCAGGTCGGCCCGGCGATTGTCGGCGGGGTGGTGATGGGCGGCTTGCTGATCTGGTCGGTGATTAAGCTCTCAAAGGCAGCACACTAAACCCCTTATGGACGCGCTCGCGCTGTGGCTGTTCGGTTTCTTCTGCGGCTCAATCCCGTTTGCAGTTTTGATCGGCAATTATGGCATCCATAAAGAAATTCGTGGTTACGGCGACGGCAACCCCGGCGCGTTTAACGTGATCCGTGCGGGTGGGTTGGCCTGGGGCGGTCTCGCCGTGCTGCTGGATGTCACTAAAGGGGCGCTGCCGGTCGGCCTGGCGACGTATATCGTCGGCATCGAGGGCGTGCCGTTGGTGTTGATCTGCCTTGCGTCACCGCTCGGACATGCTTTCTCGCCTTTTCTGCGTTTTAAGGGCGGCAAAGCAATCGCCTCTGTGTTCGGTGTACTGATCGGCCTGACGCTGTGGGAGCTAACACTCGTAGGCATTTTGATGCTGCCTTACTGGTACTTCGCGTTGACGGCAAGCGGTTGGGCGGTGATGTTCACGGCGGCGAGCCTGCTGTTTTACGTGTTGCTGGCGCAAAGTAACCCGGTGTGGGTGACGGTCGTCGTGTTGTTGACGCTGCTGCTGGCACAGCGCCACCGGGAGGAGTTAACCCAACCACCTCACTTCAAGATGTCGCCGTTGCTGCGCCCTGTTTTACGCCTACTGTTTTCGTCATCGGAGTTCACCCGTGCTTCTACTGATTCTGTTCATCACGGCGGCACTGATCGTCATTAGTCTGATTGCCGTGTCGAATGTGTTGGTTTTCCCACGCTTACGAGCGAGCGAGCCATCAACGGATGCACCGTTCGTCTCGGTGATGATCCCGGCGCGTAACGAAGCCGCCGTGATTGGACGGACGATCACACACTTGCTCACACAGGATTACCCGAATTACGAGGTCATCCTACTCGATGACAACTCCGATGATGACACCGCCGCCCTCGCCCGTACAGCCGCTGAGGACAGCGATAAGCTGACGATCATCGACGGGCAACCGCTCCCCGCCGGGTGGATGGGCAAAAACTGGGCCTGCCAGCAGATGCAGCAGGTCGCACGCGGTGACCTCTTGATCTTCACCGACGCCGATGTCATCTGGGAAGGTGGCGCGGTCGGTGCATTATCCGACGCGATGCAACGTACAAACGCCGACCTCTACACCATATGGCCCACACAACATACCAAAACCTGGGCGGAACGACTGTGCGTCTCGCTAATGGCGGTGGTCGTGGTCGGTTACCTCCCGTTGATCGGCACCCATTACGTCCCGTTGAGTGTGTTTGGTGCGGCGAACGGTCAGTGTATGGCGTGGCGGCGTGATGCCTACGATGAAATCGGCGGTCACGCCGCCATCAGCGACAACGTGCTGGAAGACGTCACGCTGGCGCGGATGGTCAAGGGCGCGGGAATGCGCCTGCGCATGGCAGATGGCAACCACCTGATTCGCTGCCGCATGTACAACGATTGGCAAAGTGTGCGCAACGGCTACGCCAAGAACATCCTCGCCGGGTATGGCAGCGTCCCCGCCCTGGTGATCGCCACGATCTTTCACTGGCTGATCTTTTTGTTCCCCTGGTTGTGGCTGGCGGTCGGTTGGGCGACACCTGGATTGCCGGGGTATCCCCTGTGGCCTCTGCTGTTGATCGTGCTGGGGTTAGGCATCCGTGCATTGACCGCCGCCTTCACACATCAGCGTGTGCGCGATGCGTTGTTGATGCCGGTGTCGGTCGTCTTAATGACGCGCATCGCGTTTCAGGCGATCTGGTGGCACTACACACAGGGCGGCCCAACCTGGAAGGGACGCATCGTCCGTAAGCAACCTACGAGGAACAGGACACATGGCTGAACAACCTATCGTGATTATCGGTGCCGGGATCGGCGGCTTGAGCGCGGCGATCCGGTTGGCGGCGCAGGGTCGCCAGGTGATGGTGCTGGAAAAGAACCCGGCATCCGGCGGCAAGATGAGCCAGATCACAAGCGACGGCTTCCGCTGGGGTACCGGCCCATCGGTGATTACCATGCGCCACGTTTTCGAAGACTTGTTCGCGGCTGCCGGGCGCACACTCGATGATTACATCGACCTGCTGCCGGTCGAACCGCTCACACGCTATTTTTACCGTGATGGCAGTGTGATTGATGCCAGCGGCAAGCTCTCGAAGATGGCCCACGAAATCGAAAAGGTCGAACCGCGTGATGTCGAGGGGTATCTCGCGTATCTGGCTTACGCAGCACGGATTCATCGTATCACCGGGCCGGTGTTCATCTATGATCGCCCCCCCACCCCGGCGAGTTTCTTAAAGGTGCCACCGCAGGAATGGCTCGGTGCCGATCCCTTCCGTACTATGCACGGCGCGATCAAAAGCCATGTCAAATCCCCACAGATGCGGCAACTTCTAGGACGCTTCGCCACTTATGTCGGTGGTAGCCCCTACGAAGCCCCGGCGACGCTGAACGTGATCGCCCATGTGGAGTTGACCGGCGGTGTATGGTACCCACGCGGCGGCATCTATACGATTGCGGCGGGGATGACACAACTCGCGCAGGAACTCGGCGTGGAGTTCTGCTTTGATACGCCCGTCGATGAAATCAGGCTAAATAACGGGCGCGTCGGCGCGGTCGTCACGGGGGATGGTCAAACTATCGAAACGGAGACGGTCGTCTCCAACCTTGACGTAACCACGACGTTCAAACATCTGCTGCCCACAACGCCGAAGCTACAAAAGCGATTAGCACAGCTAGAGTCATTCGAACCGTCCTGCTCCGGTTTTGTACTGCTGCTGGGCGTGGAAGGCACCTACGATGAACTGGCGCATCACAACATTTTCTTCTCCGACGATTACCCAGCGGAGTTTCAGGCGATTTTCAAAGATCAGGTTCCAGCCGCAGACCCGACCATCTACGTTTCCATCACCTCGAAGACCGACCCCGACCACGCCCCGGCAGGTCAAGAAAACTGGTTTATCCTGGTGAATGCCCCGGCACTCTCTGATAAAATAGACTGGGAGCAGGAAAAGATGCGCTATCGGGATTTGATCCTCGACCAGCTCGCGGACGCCGGCTATGACGTGCGCGACCGCATCCGATCTGAACACATTTTGACGCCGGTTGACCTGCAACAGATGAGCGGTGCCTGGCGCGGGGCGCTTTACGGTCCTTCTGCCAATAGCAAATGGACGGCCTTTCGACGCCCGCACAATCGCTCAAAACACGTCCCCGGCCTTTATTTCGCCGGTGGGACGACCCATCCCGGCGGCGGGGTGCCGATGGTCGCGCTTTCCGGCAAGGTCGCCGCAGAATTTGTATTGGAAGATCGACCGTAATTTTTGTATCGTAATCGAGTTATTGGATGAAAGCCTTTTACACCGATCATTTCGTGCTGCCCCTCCCACCGGGGCATCGCTTCCCGATGGAGAAATACGCCCGGCTGCGGCAGCAAGTCGAGCGTAACGGCATCGCGGAGATGTGCGTCCCCGCCCCCGTGCACGACGCGCAAATTCTACGCTGCCACGACCATGCGTATCTGGAAAAGGTCAAAACTGGTAGGCTGGACGCAAAAGAAATTCGACGGATCGGCTTTCCCTGGTCACCGGGCATGGTGGAGCGGTCGAGACGTTCCGCTGGTGCGACGGTCGCCGCGTGCCGCGCCGCGTTGCAAGAAGGCATCGGCGCGAACCTCGCCGGCGGCACGCACCACGCCTGTACCGATCATGGTGAGGGCTTTTGTGTGTGGAACGACAGCGCCATTGCCGCCCGTGATTTGCAAGCGTCGGGGTTGGTCGAACGAGTGGTGATTATCGACTGTGATGTGCACCAAGGCAACGGCACCGCGCAGATCACCGAAGGCGATGACAGCATCTATACTTTTTCTATCCACGGGGAAAAGAACTTCCCCTATCGCAAACACCCCAGCAATCTCGACATCGGGCTGCAAGACAACACCGGCGATGACGAATATCTGGAACTGGTCGAGGAAGGTGTTAAACGGGCGTTGTTCCACGCCAATGCCGACCTCGCCATCTATCAATCCGGTGCAGACCCGTTCATCGGGGATCGGCTCGGCAAACTGGCGATGACCAAAGGCGGTTTAGCGCGACGTGACCGCATGGTGATCCAAATGCTGCTCGACGCCGGATTACCCGTCGCCGTGACGATGGGCGGTGGCTACGCGAACAATCTCGACGACATCGTCGAGATTCACTATACAACGGTCAGCATTGCCGCAGAATTAGCACAGTGCTCGCAAGTAGCAGGAATATGAGACGTGGCTTTAACGTTTAGAGAATGGCTCAAGAACAAGCTTATTGGTATGGTCAGCATTCAGGCTGCCGGCATCCGTGATAAGCCGGACGACCCGGACATCATCGCCTTAGCATGGAGCGGGATGCGGTTGCACATTCATCTGGTCGGGCAACCGCCCCGCCCGCGCACGCTGAAGCGCATCTTACAGAACACCAGTGAAATCGGCGTAAGCACGATGTTTCTAGTCGATGGACGCATCCTCCCGGAAGACGGCAAACGTACCGAAGGCAAAGACTGGATCAGAGCATTGCACCAACTCAACCACGAGCGGGTTTATGCCTACCGTGTGCAGAACGGCGGCGCTGAGATCGTTCCGATCCATTTTGAAGAGATACCCGGCTCCAACGAGATTAAAGCCTGGTACGGCCCGGCGGTGACGTTCGAGCGCCTGCGCTTTCTACGCACGGCGGTGAAGCATCCGCGCAGCCTGCGTGGGGAATGGCTGGTCGCCGACTTTGACAACCGCGCCTTCTGGAAAAACACCGATTACCGCGCTTATCAAGAACGGATCGACCGTGAATATGCTTATTCCCGGCAAACCCGCTGGCAGACCTGGAGCACAGGCGAAACCTGGAAGAAGGGACAACAGAACGGACAGCGCAACAACGGCAACCGCATCCGTAGCCCGCTACAGCAACGCCTTGATGATTGTTATCAACTGCTCGGCGTGGAAAAGAGCGCATCACACGCGGAAGTCAAACGCGCCTATCGTCAACTGGCGATCACCTATCACCCTGATACCAGTGAGATGCCGACGGAAAAAGCACAGGCCGCGTTCCAGGCACTCAACGAAGCCTACGCCTACGTTAAAGCGGCGAACGGCTGGTCGTAGCGGCAACTTCCCCACAAGGCAAGAAAGGATTTTCTTATGGCACCTGTTGAAATCACCCAGCACGGCCCCGTGACCGTTATCACGATCAACCGTGCCGAACGGCGCAACGCGATCAATCGGAAAACTGCCGACGCCCTACGCGAGGCGTGGCTGAACTTCGACGCCGACGACTCACAGCGTGTGGGGGTGTTGACGGGTGGTGTTGATATCTTTTGCGCCGGCGCGGATCTGAAAGAGATCGAATCGCTGAGCAACGCCGACGAAAGCGGCCCACTCGGTCACACGCGCTTTTTTATCAGCAAGCCGACCATCGCGGCGGTGGCTGGTTACGCGGTCGCTGGCGGTCTGGAATTAGCGTGCTGGTGTGACCTGCGCATCGCTGATGAAAGCGCGGTCTTCGGTTGCTTTGAACGGCGGTTCGGTGTGCCGTTGATCGATGGCGGTACACAGCGGTTGCCACAGATCGTCGGTTTGGGGCGTGCGCTGGAGCTGATCCTCACCGGACGCCCCGTCAACGCGCAAGAAGCACTCACGATGGGTTTAGCAAACGAGGTCGTTCCACGAGGTATGCATATCAGACGCGCCATCGAAATAGGGAAAATGCTCGCAGACTTCCCACAGGCAGCGATGCTCAACGACCGGCAGGCGGTTTATCGTGGGTTGGGCGAAACCATCGAGGCAGGCCTGAAAATTGAGGCGGAACTCGGTCAGCAAACCCTCGACAGTGGCGAGAGCTACGCCGGAGCCGATGAATTTGCGAAGGGTGCCGGGCGAAGCGGAAAGTTCGACGAATAGGGGAAGTACCTATATGTACTCCCCCAACTCCAGGCGGACACATCAGTCCGCCCCTACGTTTTTATTCGTCGGTTACGAACCAGATTCGTCGTCCGACGTGGCTTCTGCGTCGTCCTCGTCGGTCACTTCTTCTTCGTCCGTGACCGCTTCTTCGTCTTCAGTTTCAGCAGCGGCTTCGTCGTCCTCGGTGACTTCCTCATCGGTCGTATCCGGTGCGACCTCCACAGGGACGTCACTGTTGTTCAGCGCATCCAACGCGGCGTCATCGACATCGCCATCGATGGCATTGGCGATCAACGGCGCGATCACCAGTGAGACAATCGCCAGCAGCTTGAGCAAGATGTTCAGGGAGGGGCCGGAGGTGTCCTTAAAGGGGTCGCCGACGGTATCCCCGACGACGGCGGCTTTGTGGGCTTCAGAACCTTTACCGCCGAAGTGACCGGCTTCAATGTATTTCTTGGCGTTGTCCCAGGCACCGCCAGCGTTCGCCATCATCACCGCCAGCATAAACGCGGAAATCAGCGAACCGAGCAGCACACCGACCAGAGTCTCCGAACCGATGTAGTCAGAGAGGAAGTTATCCTGCCCGAGCGCGGTCAACAGCGCGATGACAACCGGCACGGCGACGGCGACAATACCGGGTAGCAACATCTGACGGATGGCGCTATTCGTGCTAATCGCCACGCAGCGTTCGTAATCCGGCTCGCCGGTGCCTTCCATAATGCCAGGAATTTCTCTGAACTGTCGGCGTACTTCTTCGACGATCTCCTGCGCAGCGGAACCGACCGCCAGCATGGTCAACGCACTGAAGATGTAGGGCAGCATCGCCCCCAGGAAGAGGCCAGTAATCAACTTGGCATCAAGGATGACCGCCGAGAACGTGGTGACGTCAGTTGCAGCATCACCACCCTTCACAGCGGTGATGAAGGCCGCCGTCAGTGCGAGCGCGGTCATGGCAGCACTACCGATGGCAAAACCTTTACCGGTCGCGGCGGTGGTGTTGCCCAGGCTGTCAAGCGCGTCAGTGCGCTCACGCACGGACTCATCCAGACCGGACATTTCCGCAATACCACCGGCGTTATCCGCGACCGGGCCGTAGGCGTCGGTTGCCAGGGTCATCCCCAGCGTAGAAAGCATCCCGACCGCCGCCACCGCGACGCCGTAAAGGCCGGTCGCATCGATGGCGATGAGTGTCACCAGAATGACGACAATCACCGGGGCCAGCGTGGAGAACATCCCGACCGCGAGGCCGCGAATAATCACGATGCCTGCGCCACCCTTCGCACTTTCAGAAAGGCTCTTGGTCGGCCCATAGGTATCTGCGGTGAAGTATTCGGTGAAGTAACCGATCAACACACCACCGACCAACCCACTGATGGTGGCGATGATGACGCCCGTTTCCAGACCGAGCAACGGCACCAGGATCACCACGGCGACAGCAACACCCGCGCTGGACGCATACACACCCTTGCGCAAGCTCCACAGCAGGTCTTCCTGCGTCGCGCCTTCTTTGGTCTGTACGAGAAACGTGCAGCCGATGCTGATGAGGATACCGAACGCAGCCACCAGCAGCGGGAACACCTGTGCGGCGATGCTATCATCAGCGGCGATGCCCCCACCGGCGAGTGTCGCCAGGGTGATTGCGGCGATGATCGAGCTAGCATAGCTTTCAAACAGGTCAGACCCCATCCCGGCGACGTCACCGACGTTGTCACCGACGTTATCCGCGATGGTCGCGGGGTTGCGCGGGTCGTCCTCCGGGATGCCAGCCTCGGTTTTACCGACGAGGTCTGCACCGACGTCCGCGGCTTTGGTGAAGATACCCCCACCCACACGGGCGAAGATCGCAATCGACGTCCCGCCGAAGCCGAAACCCGCCAGCGCACTGGCGACCGTCTGCGGGTCGTCGATCTGGTCAGTGAAGATGATAAGCAAAATGCTGACACCAATCAACGCCAGCGAAACCACCATCGTACCCATCACGGTGCCGCTGGCGAAGGCCACACGTAGCCCCTGGTTCAAACTTTTGGAGGCAGCGTGCGCAGTACGGACGTTGGCACGCACCGCAATATACATGCCGATGTAACCGGCGACGCCAGAAGCCAGCGCACCGCTGACAAAAGCGACCGCCGTCCAGATACTCATCCCAGAATCTTCGATCTGGCTGAGCAGCACAAGCACGACCGTCACGATGACGACAAGCACACTCACCGCGATATACTCACGCTGTAAGAAGGCCTGTGCGCCCCTCTGGATAGCGGCAGCGATGCGTTGCATCTCGTCGGTGCCTTCTTCCTGTTCGAGCAACCAGGTGCGCTGGTACCAGGCAAAACCAAGACCGCCCAAGCTCACGAGGATGGCGATAACACTCGCCACCGTCGTATTATCGGTCAAAAAATCCATAGAGTTTCTCCCTTGTAGAGTAGGTTCAAAGCGTGTTTAGAGAACATTTATTTGACACAACTCGGCAAATCATAACTTATATCCTGTAATTTTCAATGAAAAATCACGTTCTTCAGTTTCACGAGTTGGAGGACTGGGTTAAAATGAATATAGTAAATGAGGAAAACAACAGTACGGCTTATGGCAGAAAATCGACCCCAAAAAACGACCCGGAAGCGTCGTTCTCAACAACTTTCCGGCGCACAGATTATCTTCGCGGCGATCCTCGCAATCGGCTTGATCCTCGCGATCAACTTCAGCACGCGGTTAGCTTCCAGCCGACCTTTGCGAGCCTACTACGAGGGGGTTGAAGAGGAGATCGAACAACTTCAGCAGGAACAAGCTACACTCATCGCAGAGCGTGACTTCGTGCAAAGTGAGGCTTATGTCGAGCAGTGGGCACGCGCCGAGGGGAAGATGGCCCGGCCCGGTGAGCAACTGGTCATCCCAATCGCCCCACCGGGGAGCGTGCAAGCCACACCGATACCAATCGTTCCTATCGAACCGAGCCTGCCGCAAGAGGAAGAAGAAAACTGGACGCTGTGGTGGAAGCTGTTCTTCGACAGTGCCCCGCCTTTCTGACCGTGCGTATGGGCGAGTCGATTAGAATCGTCTGAATGTAGTGCAGGCGATTGTGCTTGCCCAGGGCGACCACGCCGGGTCGTCCCTACGAATTGGGAACATTCTTTTTTGCTCGACTTTATCCATCGGGGTAGCACCCCACAATAACGTGGACGGTTAAATTTGAACCTATTTAGCGCATTCTGAGCCGCAAAAATGCGAATCTATAAGTTCATTTCAGCTCTCTATGGCTCAAGTTTTGGTTTTGTCGTAACAAAAATCGCAACCACGATATCTTGTGGCTATACC
>DAOTTX010000298.1:0-4984 GCA_034437515.1 Anaerolineae bacterium | reverse complement strand
GTCTCAACTACCGGACGAAGACTGGCGCAAGGCCGCGGACGCGGTCGCCAATCAAGCCATGAACACACTGTGGGGACACGAAGGCCGCCGTGCCTGGGCATACCTGGAGGGGCGTGGATTGAGCGAAAAGACCATCGTTAACGCCGGGCTGGGCTATGTCCCCGGACGCCCGGACGAGTGGCGGGAGATCGCCGGGCTGAACGTGCCCTGCGGCATCACTATTCCCTGGTATGCCGACCGCAAGATCTGGGGCATCAAGGTGCGCCGGGCCGCTGGAAAGCAACGCTACCAGCAGGTGGCGGGTGGCAATCTCAGCGGCAGTCTGTACCTCGCCGATACCCTGCAACCAGGCCTGCCGGTGCTGCTCACCGAAGGCGAATTCGATGCGCTGATCGCACAACAGGCGGGTGATGGACTGATCCACGCCGCCGCCATCGGCAGCGCGTCGAACAAGCGGATCAATCCGCGCTGGTACCCGAAGTTCATCGCCGCCCCCCGCATTCTGATCTGCATGGACGCCGATCAAGCCGGAGAAGGCGCGGCTGCACAACTCAGCCAATTGTCGCGAGCGGCGCGGTGCGTGCAGGTGCCACAGGGCAAAGACATCAACGAGTTCTACCAGCACGCCGGACATCAGGCCGTACACGACTGGATACATCAGATAAGCGAAGTGAATAGAGGCGAAGATAAAGTTTTGGGTTACGATTGATAACATTACCAGAAACAATCAGGAGAGCAAATTATGCACACAATCCGCATTCTCATTCATCCCGAAACGGACGAGATTGTCGGCGTACACGGGCCGCATGAGGCACAGCAGGCCGCTAAACAGAGCTGGCAAGCGTTGACCGACTGGCTCGACGCCAACGGCTACCACGCGACGGCTGGCCCAACACCACCGATGGTCGGGTACATTACGCTGATCTACGTCAAACGTGAGTAAAGGTTGCCCCTTCACTTTCTAGACGGAGCGAAGTGTGCCAGCACGTTAAGCATGCGGCGCACTTCGCTGCTCTTTTGTGCCACTGCGATCTGCACTCTGCCGTAGAAACCCGGCACGATCCCCTTGCGACCCCGTACAAACTTCAATGTATGCTGCCCGGTTTCATGATCGGCTGCCATTTGTGCAAATCGTGAATGGTCTCCGAGAAGAAGGGATGAATGCGGTGCAGACTACGATAGAAAAACTCGTTCCATCCACTTCGATGACAAGAAGATGCAGCTACGAAAATAAAGCGCAAGCCGACGTGATTTAGGGGCAAACCCCTAAAGCCCGTGCCTCGTGTCTCGGTAGGCTGAAAATACCAGTTGGAGACGAGGAGAACCTGACATGAATATAGATCGGCTGACCCCGAAGCTGTTGCTCAAAACAATCCGTGACCTGGCAGCGGTCCGCCGACCGCCCGGTGAAATCCTGACCTTGCATCTGTTGCACGCCGCCGACTCCGCTGCTGGAAAACGCATCAAGCTTGAGCTACTGCTGCACGAAATCACCTGGGATACGCTGAAACACCTGCGCCAGCGCCAATTGATCGATGTAAACACGGCTGAACCGATGACATTCGAGGCGACCATCACCGCAATGCGAGCGGATATACAAGCCGCCGAAATCACGCCGGAGATCCGAGCGTGGAGCGCGTTGTACCATCGTTATTTTGCCCCCGTCTGTGCCAGTTCGGAGCAAATCGGCCCGGCGGTCGGGGTCAGCCCACGCACTTACCGCCGTTGGATACGCGACGGTGTAACGCGACTGGTATTCGACCTCCAGCGTCGAGAACTGGAAGCGCAGTAGCCTCAAAATACGGAGTTTCGCACGGTTAGCATTTGACTGGCTCCGAGTAAAGTTATACCTTGCCCGCAAGCAGATCGAGAAGGGCTTGACGCTTGCGGGTGATACGTTCACCGAGGTCGAGGAAGCCCGCCATCTTGTCATACACACTGCGTAGTTGGTTCTCGACCGTTTTCTCTGACTTATCCAGCCAGTTACCAAGCATCGCATTCGTTGCATAGGGATGGGCATTCAGCAGATCGACCACTCTGCGTTCTTGAGGCGTTAGGCGAGTGAGAAAATCCAACCGTAGATCACGCCGTCTTGTCAGGAACGCGATCGGATCTTCGAGTAAAGCCTCTGTGTTGACACCCGGTAGCAGACGATTTGGCAGAATCGGCAGCTCAACAAGATGAACATGCTGCTGCATCCCCGGCGGCGCATGAAACACGTTACGTTCCTTGATTAAGTTCTGCGGTGCCATCACCGTGTACAGTTGATCGTTCGCCTCGAACATGAGCGAAGCCGCCAGTGTTGCATAGATGCTCATGGCCTTACGTCCGCCTGCCACGAGCAGATGCACCCTGAACGCATCGCGCTTGTACTCGACCAGGGCTTCCAGAACGGCGCGATAGTAACATTCGGCGTAGAAAGGCTCATCCAGGTCGATCAAAGGATTGCCATCACTATCACGCATCATATAACCACGCACCGGGATGGTGTAATCACGTTCTAAAACCGGACGCAGTGCCTGCCACGCCGCCGCAATGCCGGATAAGTTGGGGTCGGTATGCAGGATGACGATCTGAGCGAACGCGCAGCGATCAAGGAGTTTATCCAGGGCCATCGTGATCGCTTCCGGGCGTTGACCTAATGTTGCTATGAACACATCTGTCATCCGGTAACCTCCGGTGTCGGGCACGGGCAAAGGGATGGGGTTGTCACATGAATACTATACACGGAATCAAAAAAACGAAGGTGTCTCGAACGAGGTTGAGGGCAGCCACCGCAGTGACTGGCGTGTTGCGTTGCTCCACTTATGGAGTTTGCAGACGCAAACTCCCGTAGGGGCGTAAGCCCCGACTAATCCCCCGAAGGGGTAGGGTACTGCTCGGACTAATGGTAAGAGTTAGTCTAGAGGGCACCATTGCGGAGTTTCAATCCCCCGAAGGGATAGGGTACTGCTCGGACGCCGTTTGGCGAAGAGCGTTATGGTGAAGGTAGTGTTTCAATCCCCCGAAGGGGTAGGGTACTGCTCGGACCAGTTCTGCTTTGCGCTTCCGTGCCCACCATGGTGTTTCAATCCCCCGAAGGGGTAGGGTACTGCTCGGACATGTCACTACGATTTTCGTGGTGATGTGTAAGGTTGCGTTTCAATCCCCCGAAGTGGTAGGGTACTGCTCGGACCCGTAAGGAGTAGAAACTATGGTCGATAAAGTGTAGTTTCAATCCCCCGAAGGGGTAGGGTACTGCTCGGACGTCTCTGGACTATACACACATTTGTGTTTGCATTGTTTCAATCCCCCGAAGGGGTAGGGTACTGCTCGGACTGGTATGCAGGGCACCATTGCGGATGCCCTAATAGGTTTCAATCCCCCGAAGGGGTAGGGTACTGCTCGGACGCAGTCTTAGCCGAAGGCCAAACAGGTTTGTATCTGAGTTTCAATCCCCCGAAGGGGTAGGGTACTGCTCGGACGCATTTTATTAGGAATCGCATTTCCCATATCGGTGTTTCAATCCCCCGAAGGGGTAGGGTACTGCTCGGACAGTTACTTTATCGTTTACATTACAAAAGGATAAAATGTTTCAATCCCCCGAAGGGGTAGGGTACTGCTCGGACCCTTGCTTGACTTCAATGTAAATAGAGTAACTTCTTTCCCTCAAAAAAGCAAGCGAATCGCGCAAATTTGACCGGATTTTCGGCGTTACAAAAAAGAAACTAAAAAGCGGGGAAAGTTTCCAAAATCGGGGTCTTTCTCGCGGGGAAAAAATGGGGGTGCGGACGGCGAAAGCACCCCTCAGCGCATCAAAAGCACGTTTTCCGACCCGGTGTCACGTTTTGAGCCGTTTTGCAAAGGTATTGACGGGGGCAGTGGACGAAAAAAGCGCAGGGAGATGATCCCTGCGCCCGGTCTGTCGCGTTGAAGTCACGCTAGATGATGTGCGAGTCCTGCCCGATGTGCAGGCGGGCCTGTTTGCCGAGGGTCTTCACTCGTTGCAGGTCAGCCTGGTTGAGCGGATAGAAGCGCACGTCGTCTTCGTCCTCGTCGATCACCTGCTTGAGCTTGGCACGCAGGCTCATCTGCTGGCGGTCGGTGATGTCACATTCAAACACGCTGTACTGCGCTCGCTGCCCGTAGCTTTCCATGATGTCCACGACTTTGCGCCGCCGCTTGTCGTTGGTGATGTCATAACACACGATCCAGAACATTATGCGCCCCCCAACATCCACTCACGCCCGGCGGCAGCTTCGGCTGCCAGCGCATCCGCGAAGGCGTTCTCTTCACGGGGGATGCAGGTATAGCGTACCCGGACGAACTGGCGGGCGAGCTGACAGGTCTGCCAGTGGATCTGTTTGAGGCGATGGCTTTTAACGGCGAAGTTGCCGCGCATCTGCTCAACCATGACTTCACTGTCGGCCCGCACTTCGACGAACTCCGCGTTGAACCGCACCCCTTGTTGGAAGCCAAGCACCAGCGCGGCGTACTCAGCTTCGTTGTTGGTCGCGTAAGCGAGTGTCTGGCTCTGGATGTGGACCAGCTTACCGGTTACATCGAGGATGACTACCCCTGCACCGGCTCCCTGGGGTGTCAACGAGCCGTCCGTATAAAGGGTCAGATGACTATGGGTTATCAAGGTGAGCCGCCCTTTCTGAACACACCGCCGCAGTGAGTGCATCCACCGGCAGGTGTGTTATAGCGATGAACCCGTTTGCGAACACGATCAACGAACGGCGCGGGTAGCCATAGGTCAGGTTGACGATCTTTTGCGGATCGGTCTGTCTGACGAGCCGCTTCACCGGCGCGGATGTCATCGACGCGACCAAGACGACCTCCGCCGGGTTGATGCTTCCGCCCTCACCGATTGCAATCATCGAAGGCGCGTTCATCGTAGTGGGATAGTGTTGTAGTCGATGGCTTTACCCTCCACGACCCAGCGCATCTGCCGGGCCTGGTAGGCCATCGCGTTACGGATGCTGGTTTCACCCTGTGCCAT
>DAOTTX010000297.1:0-9163 GCA_034437515.1 Anaerolineae bacterium | reverse complement strand
CTGGATGGTTTGCTACGTGAGGCCGGTTTCGTGGGGGTGCAGTGGCGACAGTCTGCGCCCTGCCATTGGAGCGTGATAGCGCGTAAGCCTTAACCTGCGTTCAACCTATGTTGTTTCATTTTTTAGCGTTTAGCCGCTACAATGACGGTTGGAACGATATAAAGGATGAATACACATGCGTAGAATCTACTTACTTCTTTGCATTATTGCTCTGCTCGCGTTGATTGGCGGAGTCATCGCAGCGCAGGAGGCGACACCCGAAGCCACACCCGAAGTAGAACCAACAGCAGAGATGACCGAAGCCGTCCCAACGGAAGCGGAAACGACACCCGATGTCGAAATGACCGAAGCGGTCGAAGCAACAGCGGAGGCCACACCTGATGTCGAGATGACAGCGGAAATGACCGAGGCCGTACCGACCGAAGCGGAAATGACACCTGATGTCGAGATGACGGCAGAAATGACCGAAGCGGTCGAAGCAACAGCGGAGGCCACACCCGATGTCGAAATGACACCAGAAGCGACGGCAGTGCTCGTGCCGATACCGGAATACGAAGAAATTCCTTGCACGGAACGTGCGCTCGCCGCTGCTATCGAAGCGCAGAACCTGAATAGCATCGTCTTTCCGGATAACTGTGTAATTACGCTCTCCGGCGACCTGCCGCCGGTGACCAAGCCGTTCAACATTGATGGCAATCTGGTTGTGATTGATGGGATGGGCAAGTACCGCCCCTTCCATGTACAGGCTGGAGGTGCGCTCTCGCTGGATTACCTGACCATCCAGAACACGAACGCCGTGATGGGTAGCGCGGTTTACATCGGTGCAGGCCGCGCACAGATCAGCCGAGTGCTGTTCCAGAATAACCGCAGCTATGGTGAATTCGGCGGTGGCGCGGTGACCATCACTTCCGGCGATGTCACGCTCATCAACAGCACGTTTTATAACAACAGTGCCGCCACACTCGGCGGTGCGGTGACCGTGCTCGACGGTGATGTCGAACTGGTCAACGTGATCTTCCATGCCAACAGTGCCGCACGCGGCGGCGCACTCGCCGTCCTCGATGGTGAGGTGATCGTCACCGCAAACACCATCAGCGGCAACCACGCGCAGGAAGGCGGCGGCATACTCAAGTTGCGTGAAGGCACACTCAGCATCGCACAGAGCATCGTCGGTGGTAACAACGCCGCACGCTACGAGGACATCAGTCAGATCATCGGCATGACGTCCGAGGGCTATAACCTGTTCACCAGTACCGACTTCTTCCAACCGTTTGAGATCTTGCCGACTGATTTGCTGGTCGTCGAAACCGGACTCGGTGCGTTCACCGGCACGGTAATCCCACTCACGGCGGGTAGCCCTGCCCTCGACGCCATCCCCGAAGCTGAATGTGCTACCGGTAGTGACGAGCGACTGGTTAGTCGCCCACAAGGAGACGCCTGTGACATTGGCGCAATCGAAATGGAATTTGAAGACGGTGAACTGGTAACCCTCCCCGGTGAGGTTGGGGATTGCTCACTCAATGGGCCAGAGGTGCGCACCTACGAAGGACCGCCTAATCTGTTCTGCCGGGTGCTGATGCGTGACGGCGCTTACGTGGCGAATCCTGGTTCGGTCGCGCCGGAGGTAGTCGATCAAGGGGTGATTCTCGCGGTGGATTTCTTCCGTATTGAAGGCGGCGACATCGTGCAGGGCTTTGACAATCCGCTGCCGGTCTGCCTGCGCGGTGACGGACAACTGATCTATCTGGATGCGACCGAGCAACCGCGCACACCGGAACCGATCACATCGCTGCGCAGCGGGTTGTTCACCTGTGGTGTGATTAACGGGCCGGGCACAGTCGCGCTGGTCTTCCGTTAAAGCACATATCACCTGTAGGGGGCGACTTGCCAGGTCGCCCCTGCACGATTATGGACAACTTATACCGCCAGAATATCATTTGAGGAGAGTACCATCTGAGCTATTTTTGCCGGTATACATACCCCAAGGCGATATATCTGTAGATACTGAAGTGATCAAATGTCTTGAAGAATAGTATGCAGGCGGTAGAAGATTATTGTTTAGAGATACAGTTGACGTTTCTGTACAGTTAGCACAGAATTGACTAACTTCATTTAAGCAAGTCGTTCCGCTACCATTTATGGCTCGTAAGTTCACAGATAAGCGATAGGAACTGGATACTGAATAGGATTGGCTTTGCACCTGCGACCCAATAACAGCGGTCACGCCAGTCACATTTCTTCCATCATAAATGGTGCTCTCGGAGCCTGACTACACACTAAACGCTAATAAAATAAACACACATAACGTATACCCGATAAGTGATGCTCTTTTCATGGTCATTACCTCAATTCCTACTCTGATTCAAGAAAAATGTAGGAAAGTGATCTATCAAGTTGGTCAGATCCGTCTCGTCCTGTAGTGGGTGTTGAGAACCTATTTCTCCAGCTTGAACTTCACCAGCGTAAGTGTAGATTTGTCCAATGTCTTCTTTGTCACACACATTCAACAGTTCTTCAATCGCTTGTTCGCGTTCTGCTGGAATTTCCGCTGTAGCATAGGCTTGTTTGAGGACGAAATAGTCAGGTTCGAACGGCGGTTGCGCACTACGATTCAAGCAATTGTCACCCGTCAATGTCGCCATCGAATCGAAGTACAAGTTAATGCCAACGATGGGTAAGGCTCGATTACGATAGGCATTTTGTGTCCATGTGATATTGACCATAGCAAACGCTGACTCATGAACAATCAAGGCATTGATTGGACGCTGTGCATCAAGCGCGAGCAGATCATCCCAACTGTAGGCAGGTACGACACCAAGTGTAGATTCTAGTCGTTCAACTGAAGCCACACTCTCGGTGGGCACAGTATCTGGTGCGATGAGGTAGATAGTGTGGTAATCGAAGACGTTGATCTGTGAAAGTGCTGCGGCGTGTTCCTCAAAGTTTGCGTAAATAGCCTGTCGAGCCTCGATAGCTTCTGGACTATTGGGGTCAAGGGTTGGTGGTGGTGTTTCGTCCTGAGCTGTTAGATCAGTATTTGATAGCTGCAAGACTATAAAACCGGAAAAAGCTAACAACAGCACTAGAAAGATAGACAATCGAAGTTTCATTTCTTTTCCTTCAATATCAATTGACAAAAGACACTCATGAGAAGTATACAACCGCCAATCATATTCGCCAAAACATATTACAATAGTTATCAAGTCTTATTGATAACTTAAATCATACAAATGGATTTTAGGTTCATTGAGTTTCAAGTATAGAGATCAACCACCCCTCGATGCAATCCGCCGCAGCACGCCAATTCGCATCCAGCATGGCGTCATGTGCCAGGTCGGGGATGATTTCAAGGTCGGCGTTGTAGACGCGGGCGGTTGCGGCTTCTTCCGGCACGGTGAAGACCGCATCGTCTTCAGCGGCGACGACCAGCATCGGCACCCGCCGGACTCGCTTCGGGTTGGGCAAGTTGAAGATGGTCGTCTCCATTGCGATGCGTATCGACTCGTCCTGCATTTGTGCGTGGTAGCGTGCGACCGTCTCACGCGGCATCGACTCAGAGAAAAAGTGCGCGTGTGCGAGTGCCGCCGTCTCAACCATCGGGTATGCGCGCATCTGCAATAGCACTTTGAGCATCATCAGTGGGTGGCGGCGCGTCAGGCGCAGCATGGACGGCAGAAAACCTGTCACCGGCAGAGTCGCGAGCAGCACCGCCCCCGGCACGGCGTAATCCTCCAGATATTTTTGTATCACATAACCACCCAGCGAATGCCCGATAACGATCGGGCGCACGGTATGTTGCCGTCGCACTTCCCTGACGACCTGATTCACATCCTCGATGTAATGTCTCGTGCCGACAAAGCGCAGCGAATCGTCCAACCAGCTTTCGCCGTGTCCGCGCAAACTCAGCGCGTAGACCGGATACCCCCGTTCGGCAAAATAGGGGATAAAGTGCGGCTTCCAGCACCAGGCACCGTGCCACGCCCCGTGAATGAACAGTAGTGGCGGCTTGTCCGTCGGTTGTTCGGGCACCTGTTGGATGAGTTCTAGCGGACGCAGCATAGGATACCTTTCGTGGGCATGAGATGATGACTCAAGTGTAATTGGTAATGCCCGGTAAAGTAAAATATGTCAAGTCTGATCCAGCATCAGCAGCAGATAATCCAAGACCATGAGCGCGGTCAGGCTATGGACGGCGCTGCCGCGTGTCATGGCGGTCGGCTGCGTCCAGTCGTGGGCGAAGAACGTGGTCATATGAACGCCATCATGGGTCAGGCCACGTCCAGGAAGGGTCGCGGCGATCAGGTCAAAGTCCCATAGCGGTAAATAATATTCATCCGCGAGCTTGCGCAGAATTTCGTTGTTGATATTGCTGCCTTCGTGCCGGTCGGCTTTGGTGCCGATCACGGGGATCACGCCCTGTGACGTGGTGTATTCGATGATCTGTCGCATGTTGCGCTCGAATGCGCTCGGCACCCCGACATCGTTGCTCCCCAAGCGCACGAACAGCACCGAGGGGTTATGCAGCCGGATCTCGCAGGCCAACACGGTCTCCCCGCGATTGCAACCACCCCCCGCCCACACCGGGTCAAGCGCCGACCACGAATGCAGGCCGCGCCGCACCGCTACCCCCTGCCGTGCAAACGACCCCGCGTAATGGTCGATCACCCCTTGCAGGTAAGAATATTCGCCCAGGTTATAGGGGCCGTTATCGAAGCGCGTCATAAAGTGTGGGTTCTCGATGGTGCTGTCACCAAGTTTGCTGAACGCACGCGGATTTCGCCCCACCCCCTGCCCGCGTGCGTAGATGAGCTGCACGTTGGCGATCACGGGGGGCGGCATCACGATAAAATTTTCCAGCGCGATCCCCTGAAAGGCCGTCGGTGTGGGAATGGTCGTCGGTGTGGTGGTCGGGAGGACACCTAATGTCGGCGAGCTGGTCGGCACCTGTGCCACCGGCGTTACTGGTTGCGTCGGCGGGCTGGTCGGGGTTGGCGTCGTGGCGTCACCGGGGATGTTGAGTGTTTCACCGGCGATCAATTGACCGGGGTCTTCGATATCGTTGATCGCCAGGATGTCCTCGATGTTGACGCCGTAAAACTGCGCGATAGCAAACATCGTATCGCCGGATTGAAGGGTGTAGGTGAATGACTCAACAGTCGGGGTCGGGGATGGAGTCGCCGTCGCAGGTGTCAGGTTTGGTGTTAGGGTATGCGTTGGCGCATTCTCGATCACGATTTGTGCGTCATCACCGGCGGCGAGTGCGGTCGCGGTCAGCGGCAAATCGTCAGCGCCGGGGTTTGGGCGCGGGGTCGCCGTGTTGCCGTCGATGACGATGACGTATTCATCGCCGCCCAGGTTGACGCCGAGCCGGTCTACGATCGCGGCGATCAGCACCAAGATAATGACAATCGCGCCGATAAAGTAGGTGCGCTGCATCCTGCCCCCTGTATAGATCAAATCACTTCCATGATAGCACATCGCTGATGCTTGAATGCACTTGTCGATCAGGTACAATAACGTCAGTAACGTCTTATAATAATGAGGTTATACTGTGACAAAACGCTTACTATTGATAGGGTTTGTGCTCCTGCTTATCGTGGTCGGTAGCACCGCCCAGGATGACGGAAACACGATCACCGCGCCTGACCCCGATGCCTACGAATGGGAAGAGGTCGCCAGCGGTTTTGACAATCCGTTGTATCTGACGACCGCCGATGATGGCAGCGGACGACTGTTCGTCGTGGAACAGACCGGCTATATTTTAATCATCGAGGACGGTGAGTGGGATCTAACCCCCTTCCTCGATCTTTCCGGTGAACTCACTCCTGATGTGTTCCAGGGGGGCTACACCGAACGTGGTTTGATCGGGCTGGTGTTTCATCCGGAATACGAAGAAAACGGCTATTTCTGGGTACATTACATCAATCGTGAGGGTAATCAGGTGATCTCACGATTCAGCGTGAGCGAAGACGACCCCAACCGCGCCGACCGTGATAGTGAAGTCGTCTACCTGACCTTTGAAGATGTTTTTGACAACCACAACGGCGGTCAGTTGGCCTTCGGCCCCGACGATATGCTCTACATCGGCATCGGTGATGGTGGCAACCTCGGTGACCCGTTGGGGCACGGACAAGACAACAGTGTCTACTTCGGTAAGATGCTGCGTGTGGATGTTGACCGCATCGAAGATCGTTATGTCGTCCCGGCGAGCAATCCCTTTAGCGGCGAAGATGGTTATCGTTCGGAGATCTGGGCGACCGGTTTACGCAATCCCTGGCGCTTTAGCTTCGACAGCGAAACCGGCGACCTCTACATCGGCGATGTGGGCGAGTCTGCATGGGAGGAGATCAACTTCCAACCGGCGGATAGCACCGGCGGTGAAAACTACGGTTGGAGTCATTTTGAAGGCGAAGGTGTTTTCGCTGCCGAACAACCCGAACCTACCGAGCCAGTGTTCCCGGTTGCGGGTTACTCCCACTCGGAAGGCTGTTCGATCACCGGCGGGTATGTCTACCGGGGTGAGGCTCTGCCAGAACTTGATGGCATCTACTTCTATGGTGACTACTGCAACGGCAGAATGTGGACGACCTTCCGTGACGAGGACGGCGAATGGCAGATCAACCCCTTCCACGAAACCGAGCGCCAGATTTCGTCCTTCGGCCTGGATGGAAACGGCGAACTCTACATGGTGGATTACAAAGGCGGTATCTATAAATTGGTCGCTGCAGGGTGAGACCACATAACCGGGGCGTCCTGGTGATTTAACCACATGACGAATTTGGCTTCCGGGCTGGACACAGCCAGCCCTTACGGTGTTTCAGATTTGCGTCAGGGTGTGATATGTCGCACCCGCTAAAGCACCTCGCCATCTTCGCGTTTTACGGCTTACTTGCGGCAATCGCGGTTTCGCAGCCGTTGTTTCATACCACCACGCACCTGCCGGGTGCGTATCATCCCTCGGTGGATTATTATCATTTCCACTGGAACTACTGGTGGATGCGCCACGCCATCAGCGAGGGTATGAGCATCTACAGCACCGATTTTGTGATGGTACCGTTCACGCACAATCTGGCCTACCACACACTGACCCCCTTCTGGTTCCCGCTGTGGGCGCTGACTGAACCCCTCACCGGCACGATCATCGCCTTCAACTTGATTTTTCTGGTCGCGCTCACACTGACCGGGTATCTGTCGTTTCTGTTTATCTATGAAGAAGGTGCGAACACCGCCTGGGCGCTGTTCGGCGGTGCGGCGATGGCCTTCACCCCGGTGATCCTCCAGGCCGTGCTATGGAGTTGGGTCAACATCCTGGGTTGGTTCTGGCTACCGACGCATCTGTTTTTGTGGCGACGGGTTGTAGTGTCGTCCGGTTGGCGACGGTTGGCGTGGGCGGTCGTGCAGGGGATTGGCCTATGGGCGGCGGGACTCACCGACCTGCAATATCTCCTATTTCTCGCGTTTCTGCTCGGTCCTTACGCCCTTTGGACACTCTGGCAGCGCAGATCATCGCAAGGCGGCACTGTGCCTCGGTTGTTGCTTACCGGCTTGCTTGCTGTCATCACCGGATTTGCCCTGCTCTACATCGCCGGGCCACTGCCGCATCTGCTCGAACCGACTGACGATTACCTCGCCGTGACGCCGTCAGAAAATGCCTTCGCGCTCCGTTGGCCTGAAGAATATATTTTCGGCTCCGACCAGTACGACTACAACCGCGCCCCGATCAGCTTTTTGATCTTGCCGTTGGCGCTGCTGGCGGTCGTGTTCGGTGCGCGTAGACCTGCGAGTCGTCGCTGGTTCTGGTTGGTGGTCGCGCTGCCGCCGCTCATCCTCTCTGCCGGGACGCAGCTTCCGGTATTGTATGCCCTATTCCATGAGCTGATGGGCGGTTTCTTCCGCTTTCCGTTGCGGTTCGCGCCGGTTTTTATCCTGCCGTTGATGGTGTTTGTCGGGCTGACGTTTTCTCGTAGCAAGCACCGTCTGATAACCCGTTATGCGCCACTGGTGCTGCTGGTCGTGCTGCTGGCAGATGTACGTTTGTTCCGTCCCATGCCGCTGCAAGAACCGCCGACACAGTACGAGTTTTACGCGCAAATGGGCGCGGAACCCTACGACTATGTGGTCTTAGAGTCACCGACGGCAGCGGGCAACGGTGAGACTTTCATCGGTGACTCGCGGGCGCTGACCTTTCAATACAACGGCATGATGCACGGCAAGCGGATGCTGAACGGTCTGCTGGCACGCACCCCGCCGAACCACTTTCTCTATCTGCGTAGCGATCATCCGTTTTTGAGTTGGTTGGGCCAGCGTCAACTGCTAGATCCGGCGGTCGTGCGTGACCAACTCACGCAGATGATCCCCGAATGGCCTATCGGCTACATCGTCGTTCATCAGGATGTCATCGGCTTAAACACCCCCACCAACTCGGAGATCATCGGATGGTTTAACAGTCTGCCCGATCTACTGTGTCCGGTGTGGGTGGAAGGTCACGCGGTCGTTTTTCGCACGCACTGGCACCCCGATGGTTGTCCGGCACGCACCCCACCGCAGATCGAACCAGCGGTCTATCAGATCGACATCGGCACGGAAGGTGACGAACAATTCATCGGTTGGGGCTGGCACTGGCAGGAAGCGGTCGCCGGGATAACACTCCGTTGGATGGGGCATTATCCGCAAACGCAGCTTTACCTCGATGTGCCACCCGGTGCTTACGAACTTGAACTCACCGCGCAAGCCTTCTGGGAACCACGCACACTGACTGTGCAGGTCAACGGGCAGACGGTCGGTGAAGCGGAGATCGACACCGGCGGCCTGCAAGCGGTCGCGTTCGACGTACCCGCCGACCTCATCGGTGATGGTGAGCATGTTAACATCACGCTTGATTATGACGCGGTCATCGTGCCGAACGAAGTCGGGCAAAGCGGGGATACTCGCCGCCTCTCTCTTGCCGTTGATTGGGTGCGTTTGACGGCGAAATAAGTCATATTTTCCTCAAACGATAGGAATTTTTCTGGTTCTAACACTTTCTGTGGTTTACGAAATTCATTACAAAAACGGACATGTTTTTGCCCAGAATCACTATTTATTGGGCAGATTGGTGAAGAAAACAACGCATAAAAGCGATTTCATGTGTAGGATTATGGCATTAGCGTCCGATTTCAGCGAA
>DAOTTX010000296.1:0-1578 GCA_034437515.1 Anaerolineae bacterium | reverse complement strand
ATGGACCGCTGTCGGCCTGCAGCTGTCGCTGTGGTGCGTGCTGATGTACTGCCTCACCGCGACGTGCGCCGATTACATCGAGGAGAAGCTGGACAGGACCCTCTGAGCAGTAACCGGGCCGTCGCCGACCATTCGGGAAAGGAGCCATCTTGCATCTGGTGACCAATATGACTGATGTTCTGTTGCTCTACCTGGCGGTGGGGCTGGTCGCCTGTGCATTGTTCAGCCTTGTGGCTGCGGTGTTTCTGGCGTTCATCGCGGAGCTGGTCACCAAGGTCCCGCTCGGTTTTGGCAGGGCCTACCCTGCGTCGCTGCTGGCCAGCACAGCCAGCCTCTTCTACGCGATACTTGCGTCATGGGTGGAGACACTCGTCGCCGATGTGCCGCGGTACTCGGCGCTGGGAAGCTGGGTTGTGTTCACCCTTCTGATCACGCCGGGCATTTACGACGTGTTCATCCGCAAGCCGGTGTCGGGCGCATCGTTCGGGTACGCTCGGGCCCTTCTGATCCTGGCGTTATCGTACCTGTGGCTGCAGGGTTACGTATGGGTGTGATCCTGCAGCAGCCGTAGAAGGGCTGGCGAACCGCCGGGTCTTCAGACAGCCCCCTGCGTTTGGTGAGTTGGCTGATTTGCTGCAGATACTCGCGGCGAAAGAGCCTGCGAACAGGTTGTCTACAGATTCTCGTCCTCATCCAGCGCGTTGGAGCTCTGCTGGAGACGGTCAGCCACTCGAAACACTGGCGCGATGAGCGCTGGAAGCCCCATCCTGCTGGTCATGTTCTGCAAGAACTCCCTCCAGTATGGCCATGCGTTGTATAGTCCGTTGACCGCCCCAAAAGATTCGATGTCATCTTCTGTCAATTCGTGTGCGTCAGGGTGTTCGTACTGCAGTTCAAAAGCAGCCCCGACCTTCACCTCGCTGCCCCCCTTCTCTTCAGTTCCCTTTGCGGCCATGCCGAACTGAGCGATAATGCGGAAACCTTCTTCTTGGGTCATGGCCTCAGTCGATACGGTGTAGTTTACCGAAAGAGGAAACTCGACCTCAGTCGGATCCCAGGCCGCGTCGACGGACAGGATACGGATGTCCTTGAGCCTTACCTTCTCTGCCACCTTTGCCGACAGGTCATAGGACACCAAGTGCTCTCCATTTTCTGTTGTCTCTTCTTCGTTTCGTGGCATTGGTCAACTCGCGATTCTGAAGTCTGATTCTGGCTTACTTCCCCCCATGGGAAGATCACTGAGGTCTCCTTGGGCTCCTTGGTTACCATAGGCGCCGCCGCGGGAAACCCAAGTGTTGTTCTTCGCCCGAAAGGGAGCTCCGGAGAACACGTCCTGAACAGGCTTACGGCTTCGGAGTCGCTGTGGCTCCCGTATGTCAACCTTCAGTGAATGTCCAAGCTCGAACAGAATGTCTGAGATCTTCCGGATGGTCATGTTGCGCGTACCGTCCAAGGTTTGGGTGACATTGGACTTACTGGTCCCGAGTCTTTCGGCCAGTTCACTTCGGCTTACTCCTTGATCTTCCATGATCCCGCAAATCAGTTCAGTCACATCCATGATGGCTATCTCTTGCTCCA
>DAOTTX010000295.1:0-27052 GCA_034437515.1 Anaerolineae bacterium | reverse complement strand
TTTATGCGGCCAATTTGTCAGGTCAGCAACTTTGCCTTTCACATAGGTGAATGCGTCTTGTATGCTACTCATAGGATCCTCCGTGGATTGTGGTTGTGGTTATTCTCAATCCTACCGGAGGTTCCACCCTTTTGTGCACCCTGCATCAAGGTGACAGTTGGTGAGAGCTGCAATAACGGTATTTTCAAGACTGACACATGGGGGTGACAGGTACTAAGATTCCACAGTAGACATGAGGTGATGCGAGAATGAGCGTGCTAAGTTCTGTGCGAGATTCATCAATCAGAGCGAACATGCACGGAGAACAGCGTATTACAATGTGCTGGTAGCTCAATAATGCCAATCGCATCTTGATTATTTGCGCCGCTGTTTTGGGCAAAGAGTTTCATGCACTTTGGGATGCTGCATGAGCGCACTAACTTGAATGTAGCCAAAACCGGGTGGCATTTGTATTTTAAAAGGGATATAGTCATTACAAAAAGCCCTTTATGATAGGTTGTTTGATGACCATAGACCGCAATTCGCCGATTCCACTTTATTTCCAACTCAAGCGGATTCTGCTTGAAAAAATTGATAACAGTGGACTTAATCCCGGCGATATGCTGCCGACGGAACAGCAAATACAAGAAGAATACGACGTCAGCCGGACGACGGTACGGCAAGCACTCAGTGACCTCGTCGATGAAGGGAAAATTACCCGGCACAGAGGACGCGGGACCTTTGTCGCCAAGCCAAAAGTGCGTCATATGCCGGATCAATACCCCGATCTCGCGGATCATATGATTGAACAGGGGTTGACCCCTGGTTGGCGATTGCTCCATGCGGGTTGGGTTGACCCCACTGACGAAATTATAAAGACGCTGCAAGTCGGTTCTGGTAAGCAAGTTTTCCAATTGGAACGTCTAAGATTGGAAAATAACGACCCCATCGGTTATCAAATTGCACATCTCGCACCCCAGTTTGCTACAGCGATTGATGATAATACCTTTACAGCGGGTGGTTCACTGCGTTATCTCAACAAGCTCGACCTGCTGCAAACCGGTGTCGCCGACCGCACGCTGGAGGCTATCGAGGCCAATGAGAAGCACGCCGAGTTGCTTTCGATTCCGTTGGAAACGGCGCTGCTGCGCGTCTTACGAGTGATTTATACGCAAGATCGCACCCCGATTGAGATGTTCAACGGCGTTTATCTGGGGAATCGCTTTCAGTATCACATTAACAACATGCGTGCGGTCCGCACGATTAATGCATAACATAAGGGAGACAGAATTTTGAGCAACGTCCAAACCTATGACGTGATCGTAAAAAATGTGCGTGTCGTGCGTCCTAATACGGACGACATCACAAACGCGGATATTGGTATTAAAGATGGCAAGTTCGCAAACATCGCGCCGGATCTAGCTGCCGGTGAAGGCATGGAAGTCATCGACGGACGCGGGCGGTTGGCCTTCCCTGGTGCTATTGATGCTCATACCCACATTGGCATTTACATCCCCACAGATGAGGATGCACCGACCGAGTCGGCGGCGGCGGCCTCTGGTGGGGTGACGGTGTTGATGCCCTACGTGCGCACTGGCAGCCTGTATTTGAATATGGGTGGTTCCCTAACGGAATTCTGGCCCAAATTGCTAGAAAAGAGCAAAGGCAGCTATTACGTTGATTACGCCTATCACGTTTCCCCGATTGCAGGGGCGCAGATCGACGAGATGGAATATCTACTCAAAGACTGTGGTGCACCGAACTACGGTGAAGTGTTTATGTTTTATGGGTTGCACGGCCTGCATGGGCGCTCTGACGCGCAGTACAAATGGCTGATGCTCGATGAAGGGGATCATTATGACATCGCGCATTTTGACTTCATCTGCCGGGAAGCGGCCCGTTTGCAGGCGAAATATCCTGACCTGGCTGAGTATATTCAAGTCAGTTGGCACTGTGAAACGCCGGAAATCCTCCGCGCTTACGAAGCGAAGATCAAAAACGATCCGTCTCTAGAAGGGCTTGCCGCTTATAGCGCCGCTCGTCCTCCACACAGTGAAGCCGTCGCCGTGCAGATCGTCGGGGCGTTGGCGCACGCTGCCGGGTTGGGGCAGGTGAACATCTTGCATATCACCTCACGCGAGGCGATGGAGGCGACACTCACCGCTCGTGAGATGTACCCTGCCGTGCATTTTGGCGTGGAAACCACCGCCGGGCATCTGCTTCTGGATACGACCTGTCACATGGGCGCGTATGCGAAGGTCAATCCGCCGATACGCCCACCGGAGCATGTCGAATACCTATGGGAGAAGGTGCTAGATGGCACGGTCGAATGGATCATCACCGACCATGCCAATTGTCCGAAAGATATGAAGGTCGATCCTGACGAGCCGAACAGCGTATGGAAGGCCCGTGCCGGGTTCGGCGGTACGGAGTATCTGTTGCCGGGGATTTTGAGCGAAGGTACCCGGCGCGGCCTCAGCCCGAATCGTGTGGTCGAACTGCTGTGCTGGAACCCTTCGCGGCGATTTGGTCTGCTCAACAAGGGCGACATCGCCCCCGGCTATGACGCCGACCTCGTGCTGATTGACCCGGATGAACGATGGACAATCCGCGCTGAAGACTCGTTTTCCACGCAGGGGTACACTCCCTTTGAGGGGATCGAGGTCACCGGGCGGGTGAAGTCCACGTTCGTGCGCGGTAACCTCGTGTTCCATGAGGGCGAGATGGTCGGCGACCGTATCGGCGAATATCAACCACGCCCGGCACAAGCACCGACCGCTCATTAGGAAACAGGTGATAAGATGTCTGCGGACTTAACTTATGCCTCATATCTGCATCTCGATGAAATCTTGAACGCACAGGTGCTGCTCTCTGGTGAACCTGAGCACGACGAGATGTTGTTTATCGTTATTCATCAAGTGTATGAGTTGTGGTTCAAGCAAATGCTGCATGAGACTGACCATGCCAAACGGCTTTTATACGCCGGGGATGCCAGCAGTGTGATGAAGACGATCAAACGGGTGCTGAAAATTTTAAAGACCGTCGTCGCGCAGATCGACGTTTTAGAGACGATGTCACCGTTGGAATTCAGCGCGTTTCGACGTTATCTGGCGTCGTCCAGCGGGTTTCAGTCCTACCAGTTTCGTGAACTGGAATTTGTGCTTGGTCACAAACGACAGAACATGGTCATACACTTCAGCGAAGGTTCAACAGGGCGAGCGAACATCGAGCGGCGCTACGAAGAATCGACGCTGTGGGATGCCTTTCTCGCCTATCTGAGTGAGCAGGGCTATGAGCTGCCGTCAGCCGTTAATGAACGTGACGTCACACAGCCCATCGAACCGAATGAGGCCGTACAGGATGTGCTGGTCAATATCTATCACAGTGATCCACTCAGCGAGATGCTGTGCGAACTGTTGGTCGATCTCGATGAAGGCGTGCAGGAGTGGCGCTACCGGCATGTGAAGATGGTCGAACGCACCATCGGTACCAAACACGGCACGGGTGGGTCGGCAGGTGTGGCTTATCTACAAACCACACTCAAGCCGTTTTTCCCTGATCTGTGGGTGATACGGTCACGGCTCTAGCGTGTGTCATACCATGTACGGCTACGCCCACCGATAGCGCGGCCCATCGTCGGTCGGAAGTCCGCGACGGCAGTATGCAGCGCATCGAGATCGACGCCGGTGTCGTAACCCATTTTATCCGCCAGTAAGACCAGGTCTTCGGTGGCGAGGTTACCCGCGGCCCCCGGTGCAAACGGGCAACCGCCCAAACCACCTAAACTGGCGTCGATGGTACGTACACCCGCTTTAAGGGCGGCGTAGGCGTTAGCAGCCCCGAACGCCAGTGTGTCGTGCAGATGCACGGCAAGTTTGGCGACATCGTAGCGGCTCGCCATTTCAGTCAACAGGGACTCGACCTGTGCCGGGTGAGCGTGCCCGATGGGGTCGGTCGCGCAGAGTTCGTCTACGCCGAGTTTCCAGAAAATGTCGCCGTAAAGCAGCACATCCGCCGGGGCGACCGGCCCGCTGAAAGGACACACCCACGCCCCAGCCAGGTACACCCGTACCCAGATGTCGTCGCGTTTGGCCTGTTCTACAATGGCACGCTGTCGGTCGATCCATTCAGCCGCGACCTTGCCGGTGTTGCTCTTGCTGAGTTCGTCCGGTACGATTAAAACGAGTGCGATAGCGTTGGCCCCCGCAGCCAGCGCATTTTGATAGCCTTTCTCGTTAAAGACCAACCCGGTCGCGTGGAGCGCGGGGTATTTCTCTCGCACAGCGGACATAACCTCGGCGGCGTCCGCCATCATCGGCACGGCCTTGGGGTTCACGAACGCGGTGAGTTCGATGTAATCAATGCCAGCCGCGACCAGACCATCGATCAGGCGCAGTTTATCGGCAGTGGTGATCTCGGCATTTTTCTCGTTTTGCAGGCCGTCGCGTGGGCTGACCTCACAGATGCGTAGTTTTTCCGGCATCAGTTAGATCACCCCTTGTTCGCGCAGCGACGTTAATTCATCCTCGGATTTGCCGAGTAAGTCCTTCAAGATCTCGTCGGTGTGCTGACCTAATTCGGGCGGGGAGGTGTAGGTGTCTTCGTAAGTGTCGGAGAGTTTGACCGGGTTGCCCGGCACTTTGTAGGTTTGACCGTTGGGATGTTTGACCTCGACTACCATATTGCGTGCCTGCACCTGCACGTCGTTGAACGCCTGCTCGAAGTCGTTAACCGGCGCACAGGGGATGCGTGCCTCGCGTAGCAGTTTAATCCAGTGGTCTTGAGTGTTGGTCTGGAAGACGTCGCTTAATTTTCGATTGATTTCGTCCTGATTTTTCCAGCGTCCCGGCTGACCTTTGTTTTCCTCGGTATTGAGTTCGGGCAGATCGACCACGCCCATCAAGTTTTCCCAGAAGCCATCGGTGATGACTGCAAGGATGATGTAGCCATCCGAACAGGGAAAGGTGTTATAGGGCACGTGGACGAAGTGCGCGTTGCCGAGCTTATCGGGGATTCGTCCGCTCAAGAAATGCATGGTCGCCATGTAATTCAGCATTGAGATTTGCGCGTCTTGCATGGAAATATCGACATTCTGCCCGCGCCCGGTGGTCTGCCGGGCGACCAACGCCCCCAGCACGCCGATCACACCCATCAAACCGCCGCCCAGGTCACCAATGGGAATGCCGGCGCGGGTAGGTGGGCCATCGGGCTGTCCGGTGATGCTCATGCCGCCGCCCATCGCTTGTGCAACCATGTCGAAGGCGACACGGTCTTTTTCCGGGCCGGTTTCCCCGAAGCCGGTGACGCTGCCGGTGATGATGCGGGGGTTGATTTCGCTTAGCGTGGCATGGTCGATTTTGAGCTTCTTCGTTACCCCGGCGCTGAAGTTGCTCAATACGACATCGGCAGTTTTGACCAACTCGTAGAAGATGGCTAACCCGGCTTCACTTTTGAGGTTGAGCGTCACGCTTTTCTTGTTGCGGTTCAACGTGAGGAAATAAGCCCCCATGCCGTCAATGCTGTTATCGGGGTCAGTGGCAAGCAGACGTCGGGTGCCTTCACCGCGTCCGGGTGGTTCGATTTTGATGGTTTCCGCGCCCATATCCGCCAACATCATCCCCGCGTAGGGACCGCTGAGCATATGGGTGAGGTCAAGCATACGGATACCGTTTAGTGCTTTCATTGGTTTTCCCTTGCGTTCAGATACGTGCAGACGGTGGCTTTGTCCAACACGTCGCCGTATTTGCTGTCAATGTCAAAGAGGTTGGCTTCGTGCGGCCCCTGGTGGCGGTCACCGACGCATTCACGCGGTACGATCACGCGGAAGCCGTACTGCATACCATCGACCGCTGTCGCACGGATGCAGCCACTGGTCGAGCAACCGGTGAGGATGAGCGTGTCAACACCCATGCTGGTCAACATCGCGGCGAGCGACGTGCCAAAGAACGCGCTGGCATACTGCTTGGTGACCACCACATCATTATCAGTAGGGGAGAGTTGCGGGACGATCTCCGCCAACGGTTCACCATCAGTCAATTGGCGTAGTGCCGGTACCTTCTGTACGAAGATGCCACCGTCGAGTCCGTTTTTGTTGTAGAGCACTTTCGTATAGATGACCGGCACCGCTTTTCGCCGGGCTAACGGCAGCAATTCAACCGTTTGCGCCACCGCTTCGACGACTGGCTCCGCGTAGAGGGGCGATCTAGGCGTGGTATAGGCACGGATGAAATCCACGACCAGCAGCGCCGGTTTATGCCCGAATCCCAGCCTACCATCGAAGACGCCGGCGTAGTTTTGTTGTAAGTCGTCAGCCATTTGCTCTAGCAATTCGTTGCGAACTTATTTGTCATGATATAATATCAAATGCAATACAAATCTGCCACAAGGTTGATGCGATGAAAAGGAAAATAGATAATGTCATTCCCTGAGGTGGGATCGAAAGCCCCAGATTTTGAGGTGACGACCGAAAGTGGTAAGCCGGTCAAGCTCTCTGACTTTCACGGCAAGAAGATCGTGCTTTATTTTTACCCCAAAGCGGATACCCCCGGTTGCACCACACAAGCCTGTACTTTTCGTGATAACTACGCTGCCTTCGCCGAACGTGATGTCGTGGTGCTAGGTGCCAGCCCGGATACGGTCGATGCGCAGAAGGCGTTCAAAGAGAAGTACAAGTTGCCATTTACGTTGTTGGCGGATGCCGCGCACACCGTCGCGGATGCATACGGCGTGTGGGGTAACCACACCGTCACTCTGGGCGATAAGGACTTCGATTATACCGGTGTGCGCCGTTCAACGTTGGTCATCGGGCCGGATGGTACGGTGCTTGATGCCCGTTGGGGCGTAGACCCGGCGAATGACTCCGAGGCGGTACTGGCTATTTTGGACGAAAACGGCGCATGAATGTGCGGTCACGGCAGATCAACCCGCAGGGCAGCCGTGTCTTTATGGGGACGATCACCGATGGGGCGGATTTGCATGACTCGTTGGCAGTGACGGCTCGTACGCACAACAGCCAAACCGCGACGTTTGAGATGCTCGGCGGCTTGCACGAGGTCGAATTCACCGCCTATGATTTCGCCGCGCAGATGCACCGTGAGCCGTTAATCTTCAAACGGGCGCTGGAGATCGTCTCAGGGCATGGCACGATTTCATTGCTCGACGACGATTTGCACGTACATATTCATCTGGCAGTGAGCTTTCGTGATGCCGCGCAGCCCCATGGCATCGCGGTCGTGGGGGGACATGCGGCGCGGGCAGTGGTCTATGCCGTTGAATTTACCCTGACCGCTTACGACGGCGCACCGGCAAGGCGCGGTCACCATGCGGGGACTGGCCTCAAGTTATGGGATTTATCAGGTAAGGAGTAGAACGATGGAAACAATCAGCGAGCACACACAGGCAAAACATTACGGTCCGCTGGCAAGTTGGATGGACCCCTACCAGTGTTTTATGGCACGTTGGGAAGGATTATGCAAAACCTTCAACGCACAAGGTGACTTCATCGAGGCCAGTGCCGTTCATATGGACTGTTATTGGGTCAATGAGGACAAAACCACCTGGCACTTGCACGAACATTTCGAGAACCTCTACGAAGTTGGCGAAACCGTCTACCATACTGATCTGCATGTGAAGGATAAGTTTGTGCATGGCGAGAGCGACATTGTGCGCATCGAAGGCAGCATGTTAACCCCTTACAACTATGTGTTTACGATCTGGTCGGGTGTGACCAACACGACCGTGTACAACAATCACTACTTCATCGACCCGAACAACCGCCGCATCATCACGCACAAAATCCGTGATGGCAAAACCCATGTTTACCAGATTCAGGATTTCGTGAGGGTTGGCTGATGATCGTACAAACCGCGCCAGCCGATCAATCGCATTTCATCGTCACGCAGGTGGATCACGCGGCGGCTTCCGGGGTGTTTGCGGCGCACTTCGGTAATGAGACTTTCGCATCACTCGACCCGGCGGAACCGCTGGTCTATGTCGCCGCCCATCATGATGACGGTTGGGTTGATGTTGATAGTGATCCACAACTCGACCCGAAAACCCGTCTGCCTTATCATCTGACGCAGACCCCGACCCGTAAGCTGGTGGAAACGGGCAATAAATCTCCGCAAGCCAACCAGGAACACCACCCGCTGAGCGGCATCATCAGCAGTATGCACACTTACGGCCTGTATCATGGGCGCTACGGTCTATCAGATAAAATCTACATCGACATGATCGACGAGGGCTTCCGTGAAGGCGTAGAGCAAATGCTTAATACCGAACTCGAACGTCAAGCACTGCTCAAAGCCGAGTTAGTCGAAACCGGGCACCCTGAATTGGCGATGGATAACGTCCTGTTCCATAACTACAAACTGCTGCAATTCTTCGATACGCTGGCGCTCTATATTCAGACCGTCCACCAGGATGCCGTCGAAGACACGACATTCATTCATGTGCCGCGTGGCATCGACGATGATGTGACGCTAGAAGCCAAGCATCAAGAATCGGGGATCATCACACTTTATCCCTGGCCTTTTAATGTGGATCGCTTCAACGTGGTGACGACCGGGCGTTATATGAAGCCGTTCTCACCGGATGAAGCACCGGACGACCTCAGCGACTATTTCTATGCGCTGCCACTCGAAGAGCAGATGTATACATTCCGCAGGGCATCACTCGTATGAGCGAAAAGCCGACGTTTAAGCGGGGGGTCGGGCGCTGGGCAGGCACGGCGGAGGTCTACGACGGGAATGGGCAGTTTCTCGGTCATGCGCTGGATCAACGCAATGTGCAGCAGATCAGCGACAATCAACTACGGATTGACCTGTCATTCACCGGGCCGTTGATGCTTTCTGGACATTACGTCATCGAAACACACGAGCGACACCGCTTGTATCGTGGGCCGGTCAATGTGGGCTATGCCGAGGCGCTTGGCGAAGGTCTGGTCGATGCGAACAATTATTGGGCGCAGTGGGGACTTTCTCAGCGGTTTTTCCTGTATGTTACACCGGATAAAATGCAGCAATATTCGCTGAGCCTGCTTTCTCGTGGTGAGCAGTTGATGTACACGATCATCGGTGAGTATCAGCGCGTGTCGGATGCGGAGGCTGGCCCACCAGTACTTGTACCAGAGTCGATGATGATCCCCGGAACGCCGAAAGACCGGGCGGACGACCCGACCAACGGACGCGGTGAACTTCTCATCCACAAACCGGGGGTGTGGTCGGGTGAAGTGACGGTGTTGGATGAAAATCTCGATATTCAGCAAAACGCTTCGTATAGTCATTCAATCATAACAAACGTAGATAGGACAATCACATCAGCTACTCACGGTGGCGTTTTCCTCACCGAACCCCACGAAATCACTATACAGACGAACAACTGGCAAGGATGGACGCCGACCGGAAACATCGTCGGAAGTTATAACCTCGTCGGTGGGCGGGCACTCAGCGGGCAATTTCACCATCTCGATGATGAGATAAGAGTATGGAAACGTGAGGTGGTCAGTACGGATTGCAAGCATAAGGCCATCCTGCATAACTTTTACCGGGGTGGTTCGAGGATCGGCGTTCAATACGGGTTACTCCAATTTCAGGAGAACGCATGAGTGATAATTTCACCGGGCGTTGGTTGGTCAGCGAATATGTTTACAATCCTGATGGAACATTCGCCGGGATTATCCACCAGCATCGCCACCTTGAACCGCAGGAAGACGGGCGACTGCGCGTTATCCAACAGATGGAGACACCCGGCGAACTCGATAAGCATCCAATGGGGCGGTTCGCTGGTAGATGGACGTTCGATCTGGTCAAACAGGGGATGACACGTCAATATCATGGGCCGGATGTGGTTGGCAGCGGCACACCTTACGGCGAAAGCGCGATGATCGGTCAAGGGGTATGGCCTCGCTTTGGTCACAACTTCATTTCGTTTGCACTGATGCCAATACCTGAACGGCAGGTCACCGGCGGCAAATTTTTCAACGCCAGTCAGATGATCGCCAATATCATCGGCATCGCCTATCCGGAACGAGTAGACGAAACCGACAATTGGCCTGTGTTCGATCAGCCAGAGCGACCCCAAAGCGTGAACGATACCTGGCAGGGGAGCAGTGATCTTTATGCAGCCGCTGGCAAGCACAAACTCGATAGCACAATCAGACGTCGTTATAAAGACACGCAAATCACCGATGACTACGCCAACGGTCAGGTTATCGAACTTGACCATGCCATCAGAGACGGCACATATGACCTGACGGGCACACTGACCTTACCCGGTGGGGCCATGCAGCAACCACTCTACGGCAAAGCCAGGCGATTCGGCTGGCTGCTGGAAAGTGTGGTCTACACACCACAGGGGACGCGCATCGACACGATGGAAATCTTATATGATCGCCAGCTATTGATGCTGCGCCGTTGGTATCAACGTGGGTTGCTGCATCACGTCGAAGTGGTGAACACACAACCCACAGAGCCGTGACGCGATCCGATGGCATACCAGCGCACATTGCCTAAACTGGTGGTGTGCGCGTCTCTTTGATGAGTGTGTGTTTGTAGACCTCGCCGTTTTCGTCGAACCAGTGCCATACCCGTGTACGATGTTTGCCGTCATCGCTGAGGTGAATGTACTCGTAGATGTATTTCTCCGGGTCGTCCTTGTAGTAGAAATACAGGATCAGTGTGCGGTCGCCTGCTTCCCAGGCACGGCCCCAGATGCGCTCGGTATCGTAGACCACCACGCCATCTTGATATTCTCCGACGAAATCATAGGCGACCTCACGACCATCATCCCAGGTGTAGATGTTGCGCTGGTGATACTACGTGGTGCCTTCCTCAAACGTCGGGATCAGGTGGCTTCTGTGCTGGTCGAGCACGTTGCCGTCTACATCCATATGAACATAAATGCCGTACTAATCCCCACCGTTTTTGACGAGTAAGGGCATCGCCTCAATAATGTTACTTGATGGGTTCATGGGCTTCGGTCGCTTCACGAGTTTCTTTGATGAGCGTGCGCTGATAGACCTCACCGTTTCCGTCGTACCAATGCCATATCCGTGTGCGATGCTGACCATCGTCGCTGAGATGCACAAATTCGTAGACGTATTTATCACTACCACCTTTGTAGGTGAACATCAACTGGACGTGACGCTCATCGACCTCACGCGCCCAGCCGTAGATACGTTCGGTATCAAAGACCATGCGCTTCTCGTCTTCGTCGTAGTTACCGGGGAAGAGATGTTCTTCTTTGCGTCCATCCGTCCACAGATAGCGGTTAATCTGATGATAGTCACACGAGCCATCGGCGGGGTACGCCGAGATCAAGTGTGAGTAATGCTCATCAATCGTGTTGCCGGTTGCGTCTGTGTGGGTGTAATAGCCGTACCAGTCGCCCTCATGCCGTGCAAGCAGGGGCATCATTTGTTTTTCAAAGGTTCGTGTGGTCATAATTCGCTCTCCTGTCCTAATTTTTTCGTTTGACTTCATCAAACCACCAGGGATCGTCGCCATCCCCTTGTTTGTGGATTAACGCTTTGGTGCGGAGAAACCGCTTGATCGAACTTGCACCCATGCGAGATCCACCCAATCCGCTGGACTTAAACGAGGTCTTTTCACCGTCGTAGATCATAGATGTGAGTGCCGCATCGTTGATGCTGATGGCTCCGGCGTCCATCTGTCGGGCGACCGCATGAGCTTCCGATTCCGTCCCGAAGACTGCACCGCTCAGGCCGTAATGCGTATCATTAGCGAGGGCGACCGCTTCTTCTGCGGTGTCGAAGGCCATCACCGGCAGCACCGGGCCGAAAGTCTCCTCACGCATGATCTGCATCGTGTGATCGACATCCGTCAACACCGTTGGGCGGCAGTATGCCCCCCCGTTGTGATACTCGACTTCACCGCCGCATCGTGCGACAGCGCCCTTCTCCAGCGCATCGTGCAGGTGATTCTCGATGATCTGTACCTGGTCGGCGGCGATGATCGGCCCAATGGGGCCGCCCTCGACGGTCAACGTGCAGGCTTGCGCTTTAGCGGTCAGCGCGGTGATGAAGTCGTCATAGATCGACCGCTGTACATACACCCGCTCGATGGATTGGCACGCTTGCCCGGCGTTACTGGTCGCGCCCCAGAGGATCGCGCTGGTGGCATAGTCGATGTCGGCATTTTCCAGCACGATAGCCGCATCTTTGCCGCCGAGTTCCAGAAATGCCGGGATGAAGTTTGCCGCCGCCGCCGTGCCGACTTTACGCCCGGTCGCCACGCTGCCGGTGAACGCGATGCTATCCACTGCGTCTATGAGTGCCTGCCCGGTCTCCGCACCGCCGGGGATGACCGCCAATACATTTGCCAGTTCGGGCACAGCTTCGATGGTCGCTTGCAGCGGTTCGATAAAGCGCGGTGTGACCTCACTCGGCTTGACGATGACCGCGCAGCCTGCCAACAGCGCCGGGATAGTGTCGATCAGTGAGAGCAGCAGCGGGAAGTTCCACGGGCTGATGACGCCGACCAGCGGATAGGGTACGTATTGCTGCCGCACCTGTACAAACGGCATGGATGTCGTTTGCGGGTCGCTTTCCGCGAGTAGGGCGGGGGCTTGCTGGCACCAGCGGTCAATCGTACCCATGATGCCGAGGACTTCCAGGCCACTTTCACGGGCACGTCCGGTATCGTGTGTCAAGGCGCTGACCAGCGCGTCCTTATGCGCGGCGATGGCGTCTTTCCAGCGGGTCATGACGGCGGCACGTCCTTCGACATTCGCCGCTTGCCATGTCCGTTGGCCTGCACGTAACCGGTCGGTGATGTCGTGCAGGGAGTCAGTGTCGGTGGGGGTGATGTGTGTGTCGATCTCGCCGGTGCGGGGATTGCGTACTGCGATGGTCGCCATCAAATCACCTCGTCCTCGGTGAGCTTGCGGATGGTTTCAAGTTGCTGCTTCAGGAACTTGCTTTTATCCTCGATGCCGTCTTTGAGGGTGTTCGCCGGGTAAAAGCTGTGATTGGCATACATCGACGCATATAGCTCGAATCGCTGCCGCGCCAGCAGGTTACCCATCCCCGGACGCCGCCGGAAACGGCGCAATGCCTCCAGGTCGATCTCTGCATAGGCGACCATGCTTTCACCCTGTGCGGCCTCGGCGAGAACATGTCCTTTGGGGTCGATGATCTGGGAATTGCCATTGGTCGAGTCCGCTGGGATGCCGGTGCCTTCGATGCCGGCGCTGTTCGCCGAGACGACATAGGCCATATTTTCGATGGCACGGGCGCGTTTGGCGATCTCTTTGGGCATTTGCTGGGCGCTGGATGCTTCGCTGGACGAGTGCAGTAAAATTTCCGCGCCGCGCATCGCCATCATACGGCTGATCTCTGGATAGAGGATTTCTTCACTGGCGACCGCGGCCAACCGTCCGATAGCGGTATCTGCGACAGGGTAGACTCCCTCAAGCCCGTAGATGTCGAGGTATTGATCCCAGACATCGTGGGGTGTGGGTGCAAACATGCTGTTTAAACGACGATAGCGCAGCACCACATCACCGGAAGGGGCGATGCAGAACGACGTCTGAAAATACAACTTCGGGAAGTGTTTGTCACGCTCGTAGACATTGCCGGAAAGATAGACATCGTTGTTCTGCGCGACCGCGCCGAGCGCGTCATAAGCCGCACCGTCCATCGGAATGCAGCCGATTTGCTGCCATTGCGTGATCGTTTCTCGTGTGGGGAAACTGGTCAAGAAGTATTCCGGTAGCACGATGAGCTTGAGGTCTTGCCCGATGAACGCCTTACTAGCGCGGATCTGCACCCCGACGCGCTGAATGGTCGCCATGATGCGTTCCTGGGCGTCGGTGGCGTTCATACCGTTGACGGCGAAGCACTTTGTTTGCAGCGCCAACGCTTGATAGTAGGTCGTCATAAGGTAAGTATCGTCCAAAAATAACCATCTGGTGCGGTAAACGAAAACGACGACTCGTCGAACTCATTTTCGTGGATTGGTGTCACGTCCGTTGCGGCGCTTTCGCTTACACGCGCATGGTAGGCGTTGATGTCGTCCACACGGTAGGTATATAACGAACAACCGAGCGAACCGGGTCGCGCTTGCTCGTAGCACGCCGATAGGTCGGCTTCATCGTTATAGCGGATGATCTTGAGCCGCCCGCTGTAAGCCAGCATTGGGTTGGTGCTGGAGCGCGGATCGTCAAAGTCGGTACACATATATTTCTCGCCCGGCTCTAACTGGAACACATTCGCACCGTCTTTGACCTTCTCATAAGGGCTGGCGAGGTTATCTCTTGCGCGGAGCAGGCCGAGTGTTTCCTCGTAGAAGTCGATGATGCTATCATCGCCCTGTACGACCAGACCGAAATGTGTGATCTGGCTGGATTTAAAAGCCGACTCAGGATTAACATCGCCGTAATTCGGGATGCGATAACCAAACCGCTGATACATCACCTGCCGGGCGTGTGGTTGCAGCATAATCACCTCACGCACGCACAGCGCATCGTCGATAAAGGGTTTGCCGCCGGGTGCGCTGTATATCTGCTGGCGGATGGGCGGTGTAAAAAAGATCGGTAGGTCGTGTGCGGCGGCGTCCTCGGCGTGGTTAATGATGTTGAAGATGTCGTCGGTGAGCATTGCCCCCCAACGATTACCAAGTGCCCGCATGGAGGTCATATTGAGGCCGTCGTTGGTCGGGTTTTCCCAGTGCATCAAACGGATCAAACCGTGATCGGCGGCCTGATGCGCCAGCCGGTAGCTCTTCGTAGCAGAATCGACGTCATACAGCTTTTGTGCTGTCTTCGCCTCAATCGTGCCGATTTTGTCCAGCCGGTAGCCGTAACGCTGCCAGTATTGCAGGTCGATCATCGGGTCAGTGGTGCCGATGCACATCTCGTATACGCCACTGATCGTCATGCGCCGAAGTACTCACGATAGGCCACGATCTTATCCGCCTTTACGTCGAAGGCGACCACGACACGCCCGTGATAGGGTTCGCCGCGTAACTTACCCTCGTCCTGAAACTCGAACAGTACCGTGTTGTCACTCACACCGACACTTTGCACATCGGTGACGTTCAGGCCATCGGGGTAGGCCTGGCGTACATATGCGAAGAATTCAGCGGCTTTTTCTTTGCCGTGATGCTCACCTTTCCAATCACCACGCGGAAAGCGAAAATGGAAATCGTCACTGAGCATATCGAGGAAAGGTTGCCATTCCCCGGTGGCGAGGCCGTGCTGGAAATGCGCAAAGGCTTGCCGTGCGACGGTTTCCGGTTGGGAGCCACGCGGGATGAAATGTGCGGTATGTAGATTTTTGACCGCTCCCTTTTGCATAGCGTTAAGGGCTTTGTATTCCGGATCGGCGAGGAATTGATCGCGCGATTCCTGGTCGGGGAAGGTCAACACGGCGTTGGTACCGTACTCGTTCGTCCCGCCGGGGATGCCTGAACCGACGAAGGCGACCCCGCCGCCATATTTGACCATCAACGGGATGGTTTTTTGAATGTATGTCCGGTAGTCCGCTTCTTTACCGGGGATGATGTCGCTCTGCGTAATCAATAACACTTCGGGCATGGCGTTATCCTTGCTCAACTTTGAGCTTCTTGAAGTACGTCCAACTGGTTTCATTGGGTGTGCTGAACGCTTCCGGTGATCGGGCATATTTCGGCTGGTGCTTCATCACGTAATCTTGCATGTGCTGTGGCAGCGCCTCGAAGCCATCCGCCAACTTTGACCCACGACATTGATAAACCAGGTTGCCGGGATGATCGCCCATTTCCATCCAGGGGAGCCAGGGGCCGATGCGCGTCCACGAGTTGCTGCACATGATGTCGGTCGTATTGGGGTCTTCCAGTTCGTCTTTGTTCACGAAAAACTGGAACAATTCCGCACCCTGATATAAATCAGATTGTGAGTTTAATGGATATTCGCCGCGGGGCAGCGGCGAAGGATAGGCCAGCATCACATCGAAATACATGCAGGTTTGCCCGTTGCCGAGGTCTTCGATTGGCATGGTAAAAGCGCCATGTGGCCCGTTCTCCATAAACTGCTGGTTGACGGGGTCGTTCCACACCTGGATGACATCAACGGTCTTATCGTTTAGCGGATTGTGCCATTGTTCGAGGATTTCGCCCGTTTCCATGTTGCTGTAAAAGTTGACCTCGCGGGTGATCATCTGATAACCGCCGTCTACCGCCTCGATGCGACCGATATTAAAGCCTTCGGTACCCAGAATACGCTGGCTGGGTTCACCGGGGATGTAAGTGTAAATATAACCCTTCCACCAGAAAACAGCATCCTCGCCATTGAGGTTAGCACGCGCCTTTAAAAAGCGGTCAAGATGTTGACTTGGGGATAAATCTGTCATAACAACTCCAGAAACTCGCACAATTTTTTGTTGATTGGTATCATATGGGCTAGAATTAGTCATATTGATGTAATGTTATATCAAATTTTCACTCAGAGCAAATTTTCACAAAAGGGGAGATAATATGCAAAGTCTCAAGTTTAACCCACGTATATTTTTATTACTGATGTTAGCGGTATTCTTAGTTGTGCCGGTCAGCATGCAAGACGACGGTGCGGAGGAAACTTTCACCATTGCAATTGGGGTTTCCGTCCGTGATCTGGAACCGACAGTCGCCACCGGCATCATCGCCAACATGCTCGACTATGTGATCGAAACGTTGGTTACCACCGATGACACCGGCGAAATCTTGCCGGGGTTGGCGGAAAGCTGGGACGTTTCCGAGGATGGCAAGTCGATCACGTTCAACTTACGCGAAGGTGTGACCTTCCACGACGGGACGCCGTTCAACGCGGAGGCGATGGCCTTCTCGCTGAATCGCTGGCAAGACCCGGTCGTGCGTGGAAGAGCCAACCCTTTCACTCAGCAGCTCGTCAGCAATACGGAAGCGGTCGATGAGTTTACGCTGCTGGTCGAGACGGAATTCACCGCCGATCTGGTATTGGCGAACCTGTTGTTCACCGGTTACGGTGCGATTTCCCCGAACTCGATCAATGAATTCGGTAATACATATGTCGTCGCTGAAGGTGAAGACAACCCCGGCGAGAGTGTGTACCAGTTCCCGATCGGCACCGGGCCATACACCTTCGAGGCACTGACACCGGAGGGTATGTCGCTCAGCCGCTACGAGGATTACTGGGGTGAATTGCCATATTATGGCGCGGTAGATTTCCAGTTCATCCCTGAAGCCGCCACCCGTGAGAGTCTTATCCTCGCTGACCAGGTTGATATGACCGTGCTGCCGCCTGTTTCCGACATTCAATCGCTGCAAGAAAACGAAGAGGTCGAGATGTTGATCGCCCCAGGCAATCGTGCGATCTACATCGCGTTTAACACCACCGATGAGGTGTTGAGTGATCCGTTGGTACGGCAGGCGCTTAACCACGCGGTCGATAAAGAAGCTATCACCAACGATCTGCTGTTTGGTGCGGCGACACCGGCAACCTCTATCGTCAGCCAAGACGCCTTCGGCTACTGCGAAACCGGGCCTTACGAATATGACCCCACCCGCGCTACGGAACTGTTGGAAGAAGCCGGCATCACCGGCGACATCACGTTAAACTTCGCCGCACCGACCGGGCGCTTCCTGCAAGACTTCCAGGTGGCACAGGCGGTTTCCGCTTACCTGGGTGTGATTGGCGTTAACGCGGTACCGACCACCAGCGATTACGGCGCTTACGTCGGTTCGCTGTTCCTGCCAGCAGAGCAGCAAACACTCGATATGAGTATGTTCGGCTTCGCCCCGACTGGGCCGGATGCCGCACTTGGTATGTACTTCGTCAGCCACAACACACAGATCACGCCGCGTGGGCTGAACACCGCTTACTACGACAACGCCGAATACAGTGCGCTGCTTGACGAAGCGTTCACCAACAGTGATCCAGAAGCGCGTGCGGAGGCACTCTGCGAAGCGCAGGAGATCATCTGGGAAGACGCGCCCTGGCTGTTCCTGCACTTCCAGGATTACCCCATCGTCTATGATGCCGACCTGGAAGGCGTGACCTTCCGTGTGGGTGAGAAGTTCGACGCGATCTATGCGCGTCCCAGTGATTCCTAGTCCTAAGCACACGTTGTCCCCTGGCGGCTGCCGGGGGATAGTTTCGATTCCGGGGAGAGATTCATGGGACGCTATCTATTCCAACGTCTGATTGGTGCAGTGGTGACGATTGCCGGCGTGCTGACGATTGTCTTTCTGCTGCTGCGCGTTCTCCCCGGTGACCCGGCGCGACTGGTCGCCGGGTTAACCGCTTCTCCCGAAGAAGTTGAAGCGGTGCGTGATCGCCTCGGTTTAGATGAGCCGATCTACGTGCAATATGGCATTTACATGAGCGATTTTGTCGAAGGTGACTTCGGCAAGTCAATCTACAGTGATCGCCCCATTATGGATGACATCATCGCCCGGTTGCCATACACATTTCAACTGGCGTTCGTGACCATCGTCTTGACGATTGTGCTTGGTATTCCATTGGGCATCATCGCGGCGATTCGACAAAAATCGTGGATAGATATGCTGATTTCGGTTGGCTCGTTGTTGGGTATCTCATTGCCATCGTATGCGTTGGGCTTGTTGCTGATCGTCCTGTTCGCGGTTAATCTCGGCTGGTTCCCGGCGGCAGGGGCAGGGCAGGGTATCCGTAGTGTGATCTTACCCGCCCTCACGCTCAGTTTGATCTTTCTGGCGGTCATCACGCGCATCACACGCGGCGCAATGCTGGAAGTGCTCAGCCAGGACTACATACGCACCGCGCGATCAAAAGGGCTTACACGGCGACGTGTGATCCAAACGCACGCCTTCCGTAACGCGATGATCCCGGTGGTAACCGTACTCGGCTTGCAGTTCGGTGGTTTGCTCAGCGGTGCGGTGTTGACCGAAACGGTGTTCGGTTGGCCCGGCCTCGGTTTGCTATTGACCGAAGCCATTTTCAACCAGGATTATCCGATGGTGCAGGGTGTGGTGCTGTTTATCTCTGTCGTGTTTGTGTTTGCGAACCTGTTCGTAGACTTGATCTACGCCGCTGTTGACCCGAGGATTCGTTATGACTGATGTAACCGTACTCGCGCCGGATGCCCCTATCGCCGCTGTGCCGGAGATCCACCAGGGAAAATCACTCTGGCGGCGGGTGACGGCACATTTTCTCAGCCGTCCGGTGGCGTTGTTCGGCCTGACGATTATTTTGACGTTCTTGATGATCGGTCTGGCAGCACCGTTGATCGCCCCTTATGATCCTGATGCGTTCGGGTTGGCGAATTCACTTAAAACGCCTTCGGAGGCGCATCTACTCGGCACGGATTTTCTCGGTCGTGACATCCTCTCTCGGTTGATCTACGGCACCCGCATCTCGATGTTTGTGGGTGTCGCGGCGACGTTCGTCGGGTTTACGGTCGGTGTGTCGCTGGGTGCGATCTCCGGTTATTATGGTGGCTGGGTCGATATGATTATCCAGCGCATTGTGGATATGATGTTCTCACTACCGGGCATTCTGCTGGCAATTCTGTTGGCGTCTATGCTGGGTAAGGGCCTGACCAACGTCATCGTGGCGATTGGTGTCGGGTCGATTCCATTGTTCATCCGGTTGATGCGTGGCACCGTGTTGAGCGTCCGCGCTCAGGAATTTGTGCTGGCGTCACACGCACTCGGCGCGACTGATCCGCATATCTTACGCCGCCATGTGATCCCTAATTCGCTGGGCCCGGTGTTGGTGCAGGCCACGTTAAATGTCGCCATTACGATCCCGGCAGCAGCGGGGTTGGGGTTTCTCGGCCTGGGTGTAGAGCCGAACGTGCCGGAGTGGGGTGTCATGCTCGCGGAAGGGCGGCAGTACATCCTCAGTGCGCCCCACATCGCCGCCGCACCGAGTGTGGCGATTATGATCGTGACGATCGGCTTTAATTTTTTAGGTGACGGTCTGCGTGAACTGCTTGATCCGCTAAGTAGCAAAGACAGCAACGCATAACGAGAGTGAGTAAAACATCATGGCGAAAATATTGGTTACCGGTGCGACTGGTAACGTCGGGCGTGAGGTCGTTAAGGCACTGTTGGAACGGGACGAGCCGGTGAAGGCGGCGGCGCGTGACGCTGACCGCGTCCAGCAGGTGGCGCAGGCGATGGAGTGGGACGGCGATTACGAGACCATCCGCTTTGACTACGACGATGCCGACTCGATGCGGGCGGCACTCAACGGCGTAGACCGGGTGTTTCTGGTCACACCGACGATGGGGCTGGTCGTGGAGATGGTGCGAGCCTTTCTGGACGTGGCAAAAGACAGCAATGTGCATCATATCGTGCGGCTTTCGGGGATGCGTAACATCGACGAACCAAGTGCCACTCACGGCGAATGTGAAAAGTTAATCGAGGCCAGTGGCATCAACTACACACACCTGCGCCCGAACTTCTACATGCAGAACTTCAACACATTTTACGCCGATGGCATCAAAAACCGCGATAGTATCGCGCTGCCGGCCAGTGAGGAGCCGGTAAGTTTTATCGACGTGCGTGACATCGCTGACGTCGCGGTCACGGCGTTCGTTGAAGACGGACATACCGGCAATGTCTACGTGTTGACCGGCGGCGAAGCGATCACACATGGCGACGTCGCGGAAGCCCTCACGGACGCATTAGGCCGCGAGATCACGTATATCAATATGCCGGATGACAAATTCCGCGAGGTGTTGAAGCAAGCAGGCCGACCGGAAGCCGTCGCCGAGGGGATCTTACAACTGTATGCGCCGGTCAAGCAGAAACTTGCTGCGCCGGTTACATCCGATGTCGAACAGGTCATCGGGATGCAGCCGCGTAGCATCCGCCAGTATGCACGAGATTACGCGGCTGCCTGGACGAAAGATTAACCGTCGTTCGCCGTGACCGCCTCGGCCTCGAATTGTGTGATGTCATCATCGCTGTAGCCAAGTTCACGCAGTAGGGCGGTGGTGTGTTCGCCGATGCGTGGTGCCTGCATCCGTATGCCAAAGTCATCGGCTTCGATTTGCATGGGCAGCCGTGGTAGTTTGGTGGTACTGCCGTCCTCTAAAGTCACATCGAGCAGCGTACCACCCGCGTTGAGCTGCGGATCGTCAAACAGGTCTTCGGGCCGCGCAATCGGTGCAAACGGGATGTTGGCTTTATCGCACCCGGCGATGATCTCCGCTTTCGTCATCCCGGCGAAGAACGTTTCGAGTTCTGGGTGCAGCCAGTCACGCGCATCAACGCGCTGGTTATTGGTGGCGAGGTCGTCCCGCCCCAGCAGATCATTGCGTCCGAATACCTCACAAAAGCGCCGCCAATGTTTATCACTGGTGATGCCGACGAACACCAGATGATCGTCGGTGGTGGCGAAGGTGCGGTAGATGGCCCATGCGCTAACCCTGGCAGGCATCGGCGGTACTTCGACCTGTGCAATCGCGCTGTAGGCCATGTGCTGCCCCATGATGAACGCCGCTGTCTCGTAGAGGCCGTTTTTCACCAGCTTGCCGCGTCCGGTTTTTTGCCGTTCCAGCAAGGCTACCAGCACCGCCATCGCGCCATAGGTGCCGCCCATAATATCCACGATGGACGCACCCGCCCGCAGTGGTTGCCCCGGTGGGCCGGTCATATAAGCCAACCCGGACATCATCTGCACGACTTCGTCCAGCGCGGGGCGCTCCTCATAGGGGCCGGGCATAAAGCCCTTGAGTTCACAATAGATCAGGCGCGAATTGAGTGTGTGTAGCACATCGTAGCCGAGGCCGAGCCGGTTCATGGTGCCGGGGCCAAAGTTCTCGATCAGTACATCGGCGCTACCTACCAACTTGAGCACGATCTCACGCCCGGCATCGGTTTTGAGGTCTACGGTGATGCTTTTCTTATTGCGGTTGAAAAAGGTGAAATAGCCGGTGCCGAACCCCTTCAGCCGGCGGGTAGGGTCACCTTCTGGCGCACGTTCCACCCGGATGACCTCAGCGCCTAAATCTGCCAATGCAAGGCCAGCCATCGGCCCCATGACGGCGTGCGTAAATTCCAGCACGCGGATGCCTGCCAGCGGTAATACCTGTGAATCGTCCAAGTTTGTTATCCTTCGATTTGATAGGTGCCGTGTCGCTTGAGGTATTCGACTAACCCACCCGCATCTAAGATGTCGATCATCACCTGGGGCATACGGGTAGCGTCGTGGGTGTTGCCGGTCGTCAGGTTGACCACGATACCACGTTCGAGATCGACCTGCGCCTGATGCCCGATCTCGAAATCATGGGCGGCGACCTCGACCACCGGCAATCCGATGTTAATGGCGTTGCGGTAGAAGATCCGCGCAAACGACCGCGCCACCACCACACTGATTCCGGCGGATTTGAGCGCAATCGGTGCTTGCTCACGCGAAGACCCCGCGCCGAAGTTTTGCCCGGCGACCAGAATATCCCCCGGTTGGACGCGCTCACGAAATTCCGGGTCAAGGTCTTCGAGGACGTGCGCGGCAAGCTGGCTCATGTCGAGTGTTTTGGTATGCTTGCCGGGGATGATGCGGTCGGTGTCGATGTTATCGCCGTAAACGTGGGTTGTGCCGTTGAGCATTACAGCATCTCCCATTCGATGGTGGTATCGAGTACGTCCGCCGGGTTGGTGATCTCGCCGGTAAGGGCGGACGCCGCGACCACTGCTGGGGAACCGAGATAAATTTCCGCGTTGGGGTTGCCCATGCGTCCCTGGAAGTTACGGTTGGTGCTAGAAATAATCACCTCACCATCGGCGGGGATGCCGCCCAACGTCCCGACGCACGGCCCACAACCGGAAGTGATGATCGTCGCACCTGCGGCTGAGAGTGTTTGTATGGTGCCGTCTGCTAAAGCGTCTTGATAAACACGGCGGGAGGCCGGGGCGATGAGCATCCGCACGCTGCGTGCGATTTGCTTGCCTTGCAGCACTTGCGCCGCCATATGCAGGTCTTCGAGGCGGGCATTGGTACACGAGCCGATAAATGCTTGATCGACCTTTTGACCGAGTGCCTCGTCAATATCGACCACATCGCTCGGCAGGTGAGGCACGGCGATCTGCGGTTTGAGGGCGGAGATGTCGAAGGTGTGGCTGATGGCGTAGGTTGCGTCAGCATCGGACGTGGTCGGTTCCCAGTCATACCAGAGGTCAAGGCCGGTAGGATCGACCAGCCCGGTTTTCGCGCCCATTTCCGCTGCCATGTTAGCGAGTACCATACGGCTAGCAAGCGTAAAATCGCGGATGGCTTCGCCGGTGTACTCGACTGCCATGTACGTCGCCCCGGCAAGGCCGACCTGACCGACCAGAAACAAGATCAAGTCCTTGGCGCTGAGGCCGGGCGGGAGCTGCCCGACAAGCTCCAACCGGATCGACTCCGGCACTTTGAGCCACGTCTTGCCGGTGAGCATCACAGCGGCGAGGTCGGTCGAGCCGACCCCGGCGGCGAAGGCGTTCAACGCACCGTAGGTGGGCGTGTGGCTATCCGCACCGAGGAACAAATCCCCCGGTTTGACGTGTTCGTTTTCCACCATCAATTGATGACAGATGCCTTCGCCCACATCATAAAAGTGATTGCCCATCTTCACGGAAAACTCACGCAGCATCCGGTGTAAATTGCTGATGTGCTCGTTAGGGGCGGGGGTGGCGTGGTCAAGGATGAGCGAGACGCGCTCCGCATCCCATAATTCGGCTCCGCCCATCTGCCCAAACGCACGGATGGCGAACGGCCCGGTCGCGTCGGTCGCCATCACACCATCCACATCGACGATGGCGAGTTCCCCGGCGTGGACGTTGCGCCTGGCATGTGTCGAGATGAGTTTTTCCGCTGTGGTCTGTTCCATGATGGTTTAGCCTACTAGCTGATAGAGTTTGCCCGGCAGTTGTTGACCGATGCGATCTTGCAGTAGCTTTGATACGGCGGCAACCTGAGCGATGTCAATGCCGGTTTCGTAGCCCATCGCGTGCAGCATGTTGACCGTGTCCTCGGTGGCGATGTTGCCCAGGGCTTCAGGTATGAAGTTACAGCCACCCATCCCGCCGAACGCGGTGTCGAAGCGGGTGCAACCTGCCTCAAGCGCGGCGGTGACGTTGGCCAACCCCATACCGCGTGTATCGTGCAGATGCAGCACGACCGGCTTCTCACTGGCGATAGGGTGCAGCGCGGTCAGCATCGCTTTGATCTGTCGGGGGTTCGCCATGCCGGTCGAGTCGGCTAGTGCCAGCGCCGCCACACCGAGGTCAAGGTGATGTTTGGCGATGTCAAGCACAAGCGCCTGGGTCACGTCCGGTTCGTAGTAGCCGAATGCACATTGGATGCCTGCACGAACGGTCATACCCATTTGATCGGCGGATTTGACCATCGCTTTGAAGTTCGCCCGCGCCTCGTCTAAGCTGACGTTAGCGTTCTTACGGCTGTGGCTGTCACTCGCGGAAATGGACATATCAACGTGGATTAACCCGGCGTCGGCAGCGCGTTCTAACCCTCTGGGGTTCAACACGAGGCCGCTATAGATGACGCCGTCTTGCTTGTCGATGCCCCGGCAGACGGCTTCTGCGTCCGCCATCTGGGGTACATATTTGGGATGCACGAACGACGTGACTTGAATCGAGCGAATACCCGCCGCAACCAGCGCATTAATCATACGAATCTTGTCATCTGTGCTGATGGGTGTTTGCTCACGTTGGAGGCCATCACGCGGGCCAACTTCGGTGATTTCAACCGCTTGTGTCAAGAAATTTTCTCCGCTGGTCAGCCTCAAATAATTGTCATGATGATAGCACAAATAAGGGACAAATACAACGGAATGAAGTTGTCATAGGCGCTCCTAGAGCCTCACCTCACCGGGCGTCAATACCAATGACCATTCAGCTTGTATTGTCACCCACCGGCGCTCAATCGAGCAATCGGAGCCAACCATCTACAACCGTTCCCGTCATCCGATTCTCGTTGGGTAAAATCATCTATCTATGCCACCGCATACCAGAATTGACCCTTTCTATACATGACATGAGCCGGAAACAAAAGAGGCACGGGGGAACCGTGCCTCTCTTTTTGACTTAAACTTGCCGGTGGTTAGCTGTTGAACGTGTTGCCGGTTGCCCAGCCGTCCGTCCCGCCGGTGCTATAGCCACCGGGTCCCCAGGCCCGCATGTACCAGACAAAGGTCCCTTGCGGAAGGTTCACGTTGAGCGGTAGTGAGCAGGTCTGCCCGTCACAATTCGCCTCTTCGACGCTGTGCCATTGCAGATGCAACTGCTGTCCACTCGTGCTACCCAGGTAGATCTCGTACCATTGTGCGTGCGGATCATATGACCAGTGTAGGGTCGGCTGTCCACCGCTTACGGTCGCGCTCAGGCCACCGGGCAGGGTCGGCAGTGCTACGGTGAACGCGGGGCCAGTCGCCCAACCTTGCGTTCCACCGATGCTGTAGCCGCCCGGTCCCCAGGCTTGCATGTACCAGACATACTCACCTAGCGGCAGAGTCATGCTCAATGGTAGGGTACAGGTCTGGCTGGCGCAGTTCATCTCTGCGGCGCTGTGCCACTGGAAGTGTAACTGCTGTCCATCTTTGGTGCCGAGGTAAACCTGATACCACAGGGCATTCGGTTCTGCCGTCCAGCTCAGGACAGGTGTTGTACTATCCCAGCCCATGCCCAGGCCGACCGGTGCGTTCGGTGCTGGTACGGTGACGTTGAAGGTCGCCGCGTTACTCCAGTTGGTGAACACATCGTCTGCCCAGCCACGCAGCCACCAGCGGTAGCTATCGCTCAGGAAGCCTGCCGGGAGCATGTCGGTATCGGGTGTGAAGCCGCAGGTACCGTTGGCACAGATGGCTGCTGCCTCGACCCAGGTATCAACGATGGAGTTATCGCTACTGTCCACGATCACCAGTTGGTACCACATACCGCCACTTGCTGACCAGGTGAACTGCGGGCGAACTTCGCCGCTGCTTACCTGTCCGTTCACACGCATGGTGTTCGCGTCCGGCGTCGTCAGACCATTGTCAGTCGGCGGCTCTTCAGTCGGCGGCTCTTCAGTCGGCGGCTCTTCAGTCGGCGGCTCTTCAGTCGGCGGCTCTTCAGTCGGCTCGGTCGGAGTCGCTGTCGGTGTCACTTCCGGTGTGACCTCTTCAGTCGGTGTGACTTCAGGTGTCACTTCTTCGGTCGGTGTGACTTCAGGTGTCACTTCTTCGGTCGGTGTGACCTCAGGGGTGATTTCGGGCGTCACCTCTTCGGTCGGTGTGACCTCAGGGGTGATTTCCGGCGTGATTTCTGGTGTCACCTCTGGCGTGATCTCCGGCGTCACTTCAGGAGTAATCTCCGGTGTGATTTCCGGTGTGGGTGTCGGTTGATCGTCGCAGCGTTGGCTGTCGGCGCTGGCGGTCGCGGTACGGGTTGCACCGTCCGGTCCGGTTAGCGTCCAAACCAAGTTGCTGCCGTTGAAGTCAACTTCGAATACCTCTACCTGACGTCCAGGCACGAAGTCCGTTGTCTGTCCACGATCCTGCGGTGCAGGTGTGAAGTAGTTGTCCTCACCCACGGGGATGCTGATGTTCTCATCATTGGCGTTGAGGTAGCCAAAGCGTGCGGTGTAGGTGCCGTCATAGTTGTCGATCACGCATTCCAGTACAGGGCTGACGCGCTCGAACACTTCCTGGTTGAGGAAGACGAGGGGCAGCGGTGATTGACCGTCAGTCGTCACTTCGACGTATTGACACAGGCCACTGAGTGCGGTGAAACCGTCACGATCTTCTTCACACACCTGATAGGTGCCGATCGGGAGGTCTTCAAAGATGATCTGACCGGTCGCGTTCGTCAGGCCGTCCGTCAGTTTCTGACCGTCCTGGTAGAGGGTCATCATCCAGCTTGCGCCGACTTCGTCGGTGGTCTGTGAGTCGTACACGCCGTCACGATCCACGTCGATGTACTTCTGGACTGCCAGGTCGCCTGTTTCCGGCGGGGTGAAGGTGTTGACGACGGTGTGTTCGCAGAATTTCTCCAGGTTGAAGGGGAAGTCCGCGTTCGGGTCGCTATCGCAGTAGCGATCTTCGGCGATGTCGTAGACCAGCGCATTCGGCAGGGCGCTCTCATCGAAGCCGTTGATG
>DAOTTX010000294.1:0-34349 GCA_034437515.1 Anaerolineae bacterium | reverse complement strand
ACATTCGGACAATTCTAATTGGTTTGTCCATATCCACCTCTGAATCAAGCCCACATGACGAGTCATCTTCCGGGCTGGATGCGTCCAGCCCATTGACTTAATTTTCGATGTTCTCACCCCTGTAGCCGTGTGTTCTGTTAGCAGACGTGGAGAAGTACGTCCCATACGTGTCAAGTTAAGCCACGTATAGCTTATTATGACCCCTATCCCCCCTAAAATCCCCCTTGCCCCCGTAGACAGGGAGGGTGGGGTCCAAAAGCCTAAATTGACAGCTATGTGACGATATTTTTGTCGTCCGCCGTGCATAGAATCACGGCAAGGTGAATAGATATATTTAGGGGGCGTCCAAGCATTTGCCAGAAACAGACCTTACAATCAAGTGCATTTTGCGGCGATTACCCTACATGGTGATATGGGAAAATTGCCGTGATGATAGGGCAATGTTATACTCCAAATATGTGAGAAAACTTTATTTATAAACAACGGTGGGTATGCCATGGCTGACTTTTCACCGCATGAAACAGCAATTCAAAATGTACAGGCCTTGCCTGTACCCGTCCCGACCAAGCTGGTCGGCAGAGATGCCGCACTAGCTCAGATCTACGGACAGTTGAAAGAGAACACTCCCGTCCTCTTATACGGCCCCGCCGGTGCGGGCAAAACGGCGATGGCGGCGACACTCGCGGGGGCTTACACCCAGCAATCCGGCGGGGTGTTGTGGCTGCCCGTCGATAATCCTCGGCTGGAAGACCTGCTGGTGCGTGTCGGGCGTGCCTATCAGGTCAACGAGATTATCACCAGCGACAACCCGGTGTCGCTGATCGCCGCAGTGGAAAACACGCTGCGGTCACACAAGCCGCTGGTCGTGCTGGACGGCCTCATCCAACCGGATGTCGCCAATCGCTTTATCAGCCGGTGCGTCAGCGGGGTGCCGCTGGTCATCACCAACGATACAAAGATCGACGGTCCCTGGGCAGCGTTAGGCGTCCAGCCGTTAGAAGCCGAACAGGCGGCGGCGCTGTTCAAACAAGAAGCCCGGTTGACCACATCCGAACACGATATGGACATCTACGGGGTGACGAAGGTGCTGGGGAACATGCCTATCGGCATCGTGATCGCCGCACGTAGCATGGTCGCCAACAAACTCACACCGGCGCAATTGCTGGCGACACTCAAACCGCTGGCGCAATCTGCCGGGAGCGTGAATCCGGTTTTCGCCCTCACATTTGCCTTCAGCAAACTTAACAATGCGCTGCAAGGTCTGGTCTTGATGATGGGTGCGTCGTTCAGCGGGCAAGCCTCCGCTGAGTTGCTGGCAAATGTCAGCGGTGCGCCACTGGATTCGGTCAAACAGGCGATGAAGATCCTGACGCAGTTGCATCTCGTTCGCACGACGGATCGCTACGGTGACCCGTATTACACCATGCACCGCCTGACGCATCAATTTGCACAGGCCGGCTTGAAGCGTTCCAACAAGTTGGACAGCCTGCGTGAGAAGTTCCGCGACATGAGCATGCAATACGCCCAGAAGTACCAGGCGGGCACGAAAGAGATTTTCGACAAGCTCGCCAAAGAGATGGAAAACTTCATGGCGGCGGCGAGTTGGTCGGCAGATCATGGGCAGAACGACCGCGTCAACGAATTGGTCGTGCTGCTCTCGCAGGCCGGGGACTTTATTCAGGAGCGCGGTTACGTCTACGAACTGCTGCAAATGCGTGCGTTGACCGGCTCCGCGCAGGCGTTCCCGGCGTATCCACCGGAGGAGATGCCGCCGCCCGACGTCGATGTGCTCGACGTTGAGGCCGACGAGAGCAACGAATATGAGATCGACGAGGACGCGCTCGAAGAGGTAGAAGACTCCGAGTACGCCTCTAAGATGCAGCGCACACAGGCCCCCCCGCCCGAAGATGATGTGATCGAAGCTGACGTCCAGGAAGTGGACACCGAGGCCGAGATTGACGAAGACGACGAGGCCATCGCCGTACCGGATTTCCTCAGCAGCATCGAATCCGATACGGAGACACTGTTCGCGCAGACCACGACCGAAGCCCCGCTGCCACTCGGTGACATCAACGCGCTCAAGAACGAACTCGCCGCCGCCAAGCAAACCGGTGATGATAAGCGACAACTCCGCACCCTGAACGCCATCGGCAACGCGCAAGTTGAGCAGGGTATGGAAAACGAAGCCATCGCCACCTACAACGAGATCCTCAACCTGCATGAGCAAAACGGCAATCAAACCGGCGAACTGGAAACGCTCGACATGCTGGCAGCGTTGATGGCAAAAACGCATAACTCGCAGGCGGCGGTGATGAACGCCACACGCGGGGCAAAGCTGGCGGAAACACTTGGCGAACGCGAGACGCGGATGCATATGCTCACCACCCTCGGTGATGCCCGGCAGCAACTCGGTGAGAGTGACGCCGCCGCCCGTGATTATACCGATGCCCTGAGCATCGCCCGGCAGAGCGACGACACACAAAACGAGGCCATCATCCTCTATAAACTCGGCTATGCCCAACTCGACAACGGCGACGCGGACACCGCTATTCATACCTGGGAGCAAGCCCTGGAGTTGTTCCGCACGCAGGGCAAACGTGAATACGAAGGCCGTGTGTTAGGTGGCCTGGGCAACGCCTATGGTGATCTGGATCGCTGGTCAGAGGCGCTGAATTATCATACGTCCGCGCTGCATATCGCCCGCGAACTCAACGACAAAGAAGACGAAGCGTTGCAACTCAGCAGCTTGGCCTACGCCGCTTACCAGGCCGAACAACTGGGCGAAGCCGTGATGCGCTACCGGCAGGCGCTACACCTCGCCTACGAGCAAGAGGATCGTGAGAACATCATCGGCACCATCGTTGATCTATCACGATTGTTGATGCAGAGCCGCCCGCATGTGCCCATCGCGGAACTACTCATCAACGATGCGCTGCGCTATGACACCGGCGATAAAGACATCGAGCAGTTGGTCGAACTGTTGGAAAGCGAGAAAAATCTTGCGGAAGCCTATGGCGTCAAGCTGAAGAAGGTCAGCGGCACCGCCCGTGATTACGCCGCCAACGCCTATCAAGTCCTTGAGGCGTAAGCCGATGGCAGCGGAACGTGTTTACATCGTGACGACCGTCCCCGAAGACGCGCTGGAAACCGTGCTTGACGCGATCTCCGGCGCGGGGGGTGGCATCATCGGGCATTACACACACTGCGCGTTCACGAATGCGGGTCTGGGGCGCTTCAAACCGGATGCCGCCGCCACCCCGCACACCGGGGATAAGGGCCAGATCAACGCCGAGGATGAATGGCGCATCGAGACCTTCTGTGATCGTAACAGGGCGAAGGCGGTTTGCGCGGCGATCCGGGCCGCCCACCCTTACGAGGAACCGGTGATCTACTTGCTGCCGCTGCTGGACGAGTCCGCGCTTTAGCCGTGAAGCATGCAGAGTTGCGAGTATCCTAACGGGGTGCGCCGTCACCAGCGCACCCCGCATGGTTTCGTTTAGCCGCCCAGGTTAGGCCAGCCACTCGTGTTGACGTCGATGTCGTCCGGGTTTTCACGCACATCAAAACTGCACCCGGTGACGATCTCCGGCGTCGCGGTGCCGGGGCCGAAATCCTCGAAGCCGTCGAAGACCGGTTCATCCCAGCGAACTTTGTACTCAATGTAATACTGACCCGGTCGCAGGTTGCCCAACCGCGAATACCAGAACGTCCACCACCTACCGTTGATGACTTCCGGTTCGGTACGGGTGACGCGGGGCAACGTCAGCCGGTTGAAGTAAGTGATGGAATAGTCCACGTTTTCGATGTGGTCGAGTATTTGCGCCTCGGTACGGGTGAACCACGACCAGAAGATAATGACCTCGTCTGTATCATAGATAATGCCCGGCTCCGCTGTGGGATAAAAGTCACATTCCGCGAAGATCAGCCCCGGTGTTTCCTGCCGGGGGAGTTCAAAGTCTTCACGCGCGCCAATCACGACCGCGCTCTTATCCGGCGGGGTGTAGCCGGGGTTCAGCATACCGCCGAACGGCGTCAGGATATTGGTGCGCGTGCCGCTGCCACCCCCGAAGGTTACGTCGCCATCCGGGGAGATAGTGCCATCACTGACCGTGCTCGCCCCGATAGGATACAAAGGTTCGGCGCAACCGTCCTGAATATCATCGACGTATTCGTTGTAAAAACTGTCGCCCGGATCCCCCGCTTCTGAGAGCGTCACGTAGACACTGCCGACCGATGCCGCCGGAATCGTCGTTCCTTCGGGATAGTTGATGCGCTCGGAGAAAGTGTAATCCCCGCTGACGTTGGTACGGCGCAGATCACTCAGAGCGTCGCCGGTGCCACCCGCGCCGGAAAACACCTGGAAGTAAATATCGTTACCGCTGAGCATCGTCCCCGAAAAGTTGACGATGGCTTGCGTCTCACAAATGATTGTAAAAATATCGACAGTCGATTGAGGGTCGGCGGTGCCGTCGTCGTCGGTCGTTGTAGGGTCTTCCTGGGCACCGGCACTGATGACGACCAAACACAACAGCACCAATAGCATCGTAAACTTTCGCAGCATACTTATTCCTCCTGAAACGGATGATTTAAACATCTTACTGCAAAACCGACGGTTTCGCAGCCTCATGTTATTTATGAAGAACGCAAATTTCAGGTTGGATAATTGTAACTGCATTGACTTTGAATTGTGACACAATATATAATTGTTTTAACGTTAAGTCATTAATGAGATCGTAAAGTGAGACAATTCATGACCTTTGAAACTGCTGAACTTGGCCCCCAACTCCATACACCAATGATGGCCTTCTCCCTACCCAACCACACTAATCACTGTATTCCTTTGGAACAACTGATGGGTGAGGCGGGAGTTCTGCTCGGTTTCATCGGTGATATATGGCATCCGATCAGTATACGGCGCATCCTGTGGTTACAGCGTCATCTGTCTAAATTCGCAGAACAGGGTACGCCGATCGCACTGGTCGTCCGGGATTACCCGCACACACTGGATGCCTTCCATACCAGCAGTCCGCTGCCGGTTCCGTTCCAACTGCTCGCAGATATCAACGGCGAGGTTCACAGGCATTACCAGATGGATCGTCACCCCGGCCTGCTTTTGATCGACCGTGACTTGATACTGCGGAAGAAATGGCTGATGCCTGACGACCGCGTATGGCCCAAGATCCACGAACTGCTGGAAGCGACCGGAAATTTGCAAACCGCGCCGGCACTGATGTAGCCGGATAAATCTCCCCTTTTGTATCTCGAAGTGGCGGACGTGATAGGTAGCACGTCCGCCACTTCGATTCTACGGGATGCGCAGCGATGATTGGACGTTACCACTGGCATCTGCCAACACGACCACATCCCCCGGCTCAAAGACGGCTTCGTCCAACCCCCAATAGAGCAGAATGGCGGTGTTGTCACCCTCCGTCGTCAGCACGGTTATGCTGGCCCCGTCGAATAGGCGGCGCTCCGGCGGAAAGACGAAAGTATTACCGTCGCCGTCGCTTAACGTCCAATTACTGATGTCTACCGTGTTACCGTTGTTGATGATCTCAATACCTTCGCTTTCGAGTTCACCGGCACGGATGATGCTGGCGATCTCCACCGTGGAGCCTTCGACGGTCGGCGCGAGGGTGGCGGTCGGCTGGATGGTCGGTGTGGCGGTGACGTCGGGTGTGGCCTCGGCGGTGGCTTCCTCGGTCGCCTCGGCGTCATCGGTTGTGGTCTCGGCAGTGGCTTCCTCGGTCGCCTCGGCGACGGTGCCATCCGGCTGTGCCTCTAAGAACGCCTCGACCGGGCAATCTTCCAACGGCACCACCAACTGATCACCGATTTGGATCTGAGTCGCGGTTTCCTCGGAAAGGCCGTTCATCGTCATCATAGTAAAGGTCGCTTCCGCCGGCAGATCGTAACTTTCGATAATCAACGTAGGGAACTCACCATCGGCGACCGTGTGCAGTACACACCCGCTCGGTAGTTGGCTCTCATCACCGATGTAACGCCCGGTCTCGTCAATCAAGCTCGTATCAAGTGAGTCCGCCGTCCCTGCACGCGCTTGTTGTGCCTCACTCGCGGCGGGCGCTTCCGGTGTGACCTCCGCGCCATCCTCACCGGTGACGGGTGTCGGGTTGGTGGTGGTGTCCCCATTAGGCGTGACCGTCACCATAATGACGTTGGGGTCAGGCGTGGCGGTGATGACGCGCTCAAACGTGACCAATCGCTCACGCGGTTCGTCTTGCGGATTGCTGGCGGCGACCTGCGCGGCCTCGTCCTCGCTCGCGCTCTCGGTGTTCTCATCACCGCCGAAAAGAAAATAAGTCGCCCCGGCACTGATCGCCGCGACGATAATCACTAAAAACAAGACACTACGTCCGCTCATAATGGTTGATCCCTCATGCGAAAAAGTTTGTGAATAAGCCTACTCGCGTCACACATTTACGGCAAGCGGATCGACGCCTGGGTTTCTCCTTCGTCGTCGGTCAGCACGACCACATCACCGCTGCTAAACACCGCCTGATCCTGGTTCCAGTAGGCGATCAACGGTAGGCTGTCGTCACCGATGCCGGTGCGCAGCGTGATCGACGCATTACTGAACAACAGGCGATCCGGCGGGAAGGTGTAGGTGTTGCCCTGCCCGTCGCTGAGTTGCCAGCCACCGATGTTGACCGTGTCGCCGGTGTTGCTGATCTCGACGCTCTCGGTGGTCACATCGCCGACGCCGGTTACACTAAGCGCGATGCTGGCATCGGCGGCGGTCGGCGCGAGGGTGACGGTCGGCTGGATAGTCGGGGTCGGCGTGGCGGTGCCGCTTTCTTCGGTGATCTCTGCCGTGACTTCGGCGGTCGTCTCGGCGGGGGCGTCCGTCCGCACACTCGCCGGGATGAACTGATCGACCGGGCAGTCTTCCAACGGGATAATGAGCGCCTGACCGATCTGGATCTGGGTGGCGGTTTCTTCCGTCAGGTCATTGACCAGCAGCAGCGTGGTCAGCGCGACATCGAACTCAAGGGCGAGCGCGGCGGGGGTATCCCCATCTTGCACGGTGTATTCGATGCAGCCCGCTGGTAGGGGGCCATCAGCGTCGAGCGAGTTGCCTTCTTCATCGACGGAATCGGGGTCGAGCGTGGGCACCGGCCCGCTGACCGCCGTACCGTTGTCCTCGCGCAGGGCTTCCGGCACATCGAACCGCTGCACCTCACCGGGGCCGGGTGTGGTGGTGACCACGATCACCTGCGGGGTGACCGGTGGCTGCGTATGCACGACGATGAACGTCTGCGGGACGATCCGCGCTTCACGGTCGTTATCACCGATCAGCGTGATGACCCCAAAGGCCACCGCCGCCGAGATCAAGATGTTGAAAATGACAAAAGGCACCGCGCCTCGACGCATGTGTGTAGAGTCCTCTGGCTGATGAATGCACACGTCACATCTTAGCACGAAGGCGATGTACCAGCAATTGCGCCGCGTATTCCTGAAGAAAATTGCTCACCCTGACCGTTGTGTTTTTTGCTCCTCACGTTTTGGGTGAAGAATAGAATTTGACATCGCCCTCACCCTAAATCGATCTCCCCTTCTCCTGGCGTGGCGGTGGGGCGTTCGCCAGGATGTGGCGCGGGGTCGGTGGATGAACGGCAAAAGGTCACATAGCTGTCAGTTTAGGCTTTTGAACCCCACCCGGTCTGACCTACGGTCAGCCCACCCTCCCCGTAGGGTGAGATCGTTGACCGTCAGTTATTCTGTCTCGTCGATTTTGCCCTGCTGGTAACCGTTGAGATAACCGGAAAGCCAGCGCATTATGTCGATGGCGCTCTGGGGTTGCTGGTCACCGCTGATAAGCTGGCGTTCGACGTCTTCATCACGGCGCATGATGTTCGGGCGGCTGCGGCTCTCGCTCATGCTGATGATGAGTTGAGCGAGTTCGCGCAGGTTTTTCGCCAGCACTCGCCCCTGGTCGGGGGTCAGGGATGCGCCGTGTTTGTCCATCTCCGTGCGGACGGTCACCGGGTCGAACTGCAAGGTCTGCTTTTCGAGCGGGTCAAACGACTCGGAGATGCTTTGCAACAGGTTAAACGTCGCCTTAACTGCGGCGGCGAAGTCCATCAGATCACGGTTACTCAGCATCCGTCGCACCGCGATGGTCGTCTGAATAATGGCGTATTCGTCCCTGAGGTCTTTACGTTTTTGCATCACCCGGTCGATCTGTTGCAGGCGTGCCAGTGGTTGTGCTTGCACGAAGCCGCGCCACCAGTTGATGATGTACGTGCGCAGTGTCTTGCTCCACGTCAGATAGTTGTGCAGCCGTGCCAGCATTTCGATGAGTTCCCGGTCGTCTTGAATCTGCTCGATGTCGGTCAGGATGTGGCGTGTGGCGACCCCGGCGACGGCATCCAGCTTGTCCTCGCCGCTGGCATGGCGCAGCATCTGCCACAGCGAGTCAAGCGTGACCTGTAGTGTCTGGTCTTGCTGGATGTGGCGCGTCACCCATTCGATCAACGGGCGGGTGGTGGTATCCCAATCACGATTTGCCGCCAAGGTCAGGAAAATATCAACAAGTTGCTGCCGGTTGAGGAGGTCATTGTCGTACAGCATCTCGCAGCGTACGATGACCTCCTCGGCGGGGGTGGCGCTGTTACGGAACGCATCGACCAGCAGCGCGGATTGGCGTTCCTCGTTTTCAAGCTGCCCTGCCAGCTTCTTGAGCATGTCGTCTACACCGTCGTTGACAATGCGCGTATACAACGTCTCATGAGTGGGCAGTGGCAGCCACGCCCCGGCCCCGGCGATCAAACGATTGATGATCGTCTCCGGTTGGTAGTCCTGCGGCAGATATTCGCCGTGTCCCTCAAAATAAAGCGCCCACAGATAGTCGATCGTGTCCGATGTGAATAGTGCGGCGGCGTCAGGGTCATCGGGCGCACGTTGAACGGCCTGACCACCGACAAGCAGCGCGGCGTCCCGGTTGGTTTCCATCACCTCGATGAATGCTTCCGGGTCGAAGGCACGCAACGCGGGGCCGAGCGGGGCCGCCACCGCCGTGACCAATGCCTCATCGTTGAGCAGGGAGTCGATGAGTTCCGAGGTGCGCTTGGCGGCGAACACCAGCAGTCCGCTGCCCAGCCGACCGTGCTCACGCGCCTTGACTTGAGCCTGTGTGATGCCCTGTCGCAGCACATCACGCATTTGGTAGGCCGCCGGTTCACGGGCGATCAGATTCAGCCAGGTGATGATTGTCCCGGGGTCGTCATCGTCGATGGCACGTTGCAGCGCGATTTCAGCGGCGTCATGCAGCAGCGGCAGCCACTGCTCCTCGATGCCGTTTGCAAGGTACGTGCGGATGAAAAAGTAGACATCATCGGGCACGCCTTCCAGCGCACCGCGCAATTCTGCCAGCACCCGTGACTCGGTCGCGGCGTCGTCCTCCATGTAACCGGTGATGATCGCCACAGCCTCGGCCTCACGTTCGGTGAGTGCGTACTGCACCAACCGGTCGATGTAGTGGTCTTGCAGGGTGCCTTCCGGTCGGGTATCGCCGGTTAAAACGGCTTTGATCGCGTCGATGGAAATATCACTGACCTCACCGGTCACCTGTTTATCAAGCTGGTGACGGTCAAAGATCGCTTGCAGCCCTTCCTGCATAGATTTTTCAACCATCAAGGTGCGGGCGTTGATCTCCAGCTCGCGCAGTTGCATAGCAAAGACATCGAGGTCGCCTTGCCAGAAGCCGCGCAGCAAATTGAGATACGGGGTTTCGGCAGCGTCTAAAGGGGGCAGGGTATCCGTGTTGAAGTCCGCGAGCCAACGGTTGTTTTCCTCACTGGACTCGCTGAACACGACACGACCTTTGAGGTTCTTCGCCGTCTGCACATAGGTAGCGAACGTCAGATACGGGCGGGCGGGTATCGGCAGCAATAGCATGAGTCCCCACGTTAGCATCAGGCGTTCCGCGAGTGAGTCATCATAGCCGCGCACCAGCAACCGCCGCTGAGAGAGGGCCGCGCCTAACAACACGAACAGCGTTTCCATGTCGTGACGTTTCAGCAATTTTTTCAATATGCTCAGGCGCTCATCAAGCGTCCAGGTCGGCGGAGCCATCAGGTCAAGTGAGGGCAGTATGGTCTCACCCGCTGATGGCAATGACGGTCTGCCGATTTGCTCTAGCAGCCGGGGGATATTGCTGGAAAGATTTTGTAAGGTCTTGGCCGGGATCAAGATGTACTGATGCACCGTCGTGACCGGCTCGACATCTTCGGGATGATAAGCACGGGCTAAGATGTAATCTTCTTCCGGCCCTTTGAACACACCGACCGACTCCGATTCACGACCGATGAAGCCCGGACGAGCGTTAAGTGTGACCAAGCCGCGCCACAGATTCGCATCTTGTTCGGAGAGGTCGGCGCTTAACGCCCGCATCACCAACCCATCCGGGTCAGCATTTGCGTCGGATTTTACATAGATGATGTAATCTAACGTCGGTTTTGACTGCGCCATGCGTGAATACCCTCTCACCGGCTTGCGTTCAAGTTCACTTTACCCTAGTTTCGCAAGTTCGGGCTGACAATTGTTCGCCGCGCATTTTCCCAAACGAATCACGAAGTTGCAAGCGATTAATCAAATGCACGGATGCGACGGATGAATTCGATGCTTTGCAGGCGGCTTTCCAGGATGTTCGTGATCTGCCCTAGCAGCACGTGCTCAACCTCTTGATGCAGCGCCGGGCTGATGTGCAACTGACGCACCTGCCGGTAATCACTACGCTGCATATGGCGTAGAAGTTTCAACCCATCCACGCTGATCGGCATCAGATGGGTGGCGTGCATGGCGGCCTTCGGGTTGACCGCGCCGCCTTCCGTCACGCTGAAAAATTGGTCTTCCGGTTGGATGGTATCACCGCTTAACACGCAGCGGTTGAGTTCTGGACGAAAGCCGGTTTCGTCCAACAGGCGAATTTCATAATAGCGCGTGGCGAGGCGCGGGTCCGATTCGATGCACAGATGCGCGAACGTCTGGCTGACCAGCGTAAACAACACCTGGAAGTCTTCCTCACCGAACATGGTAAAACGATCCAGCAGTTCAGCAACATAGCTGGCATAAGCCCCGCGCTGTAAGTCCTCACGCAGTTCGAGATACGGCTGCACCATTTCCACCTGGGCGGCGATGTCGATGCTACGTCCGCGATGCACCAGCATATCAACCCCGGTGAATAGCTCGACGTGCCCGGTTTTCCTGCTGGTGGGTTTACGTGCGCCTTTGGCGATCACATCAGTTTTGCCGTATGTGGGTGTGATGATCGTCAGCAGGCGATCCGCTTCGCCGAAGTCCCGCCGTTTGAGGATCACCGCCGCGGTGCGGTAAGTCCGCTCCCGTTTCGCCATCAGGTTTGTAAATCCGTCGGGCCGAAGCCATCCGGCAGCAAAGCGCGTAAGGTCGTGCGCTGGTGGATTTCGCCGTGCATATCCGCGATGAGAACGGTCATATCCGGCGCGAATTCATACAGCATCTGGCGGCACAGGCCGCAGGGTGTGCCCGCGTTCCGCGTGACCACAACCAGTGTGTCAAACTCACGATCACCACAACTTACCGCCTTGACCAACGCGGTACGTTCCGCGCAGATCGCAGCGGGATAGGCGGCATTTTCTACGTTGCAGCCGGTGTAGACCATCCCGGCGGGGGTACGCAGGGCCGCGCCGACCTGATAACCGGAATAGGGTGTGTAGGCGTGCTGGCTGGCGTCGATGGCCTGCTGGATGAGGGTCTGCTCATTCGTCATCATTTTCAACCTCTACGACGGGTTCCTGCTCTTGATCGTCGGTTTCGACCGGGCGCTTACGCACGATATGCACCTTGCGGATGCGCCGTCCCTCGACCGACTTGACCCTCATGCTGAAGTAACGATCATCGACGGTTTCACCGACCAGCGGCACCCGCCCGAAGTGGGTATAGAGATAACCGCCGAGTGTGTCCATATCTGTGGTGGGCAGGTCGATATTGAGCAATTCGTTGAGGTCGTCAAGGTCGATGCCGGAGTCGGCGATGTATTCACCCTCGCCGAGCATCTCATAATCGGCCTCTTCGTTGAGGTCGTATTCGTCGCGGATGTCCCCGATGATCTCTTCGATAATGTCCTCGATGGTGACCAGCCCCGCCGTGCCGCCGTATTCATCCACGACGACAGCAAGGTGTACGTTGGAAAATTGCAGTTCCTTGAGCAGTTCATCGGCGGATTTGGTCTCCGGCACGAAGGACGCCGGGCGCATCAATTGGCTGATGGGCAGGTTCATCGAGTCACCCTTGCGCCAATGTTCGAGCAGGTCCTTGGCGTAAAGCACCCCTTTGACGCGGTCGATGCTGTCTTCATAGACCGGGATACGCGAAAAGCCGGATTCGACAAACTTCTCGCGGGCGGCTTCCAGCGTGTCCTCCAGGTCAACCGCCACGATGTCAATACGGGGGATCATCATCTCACTCACGCGGGTCTGGTCGAGTTGCAACACGGAGTAGATCATGTCTTTTTCCTCGTCTTCGATAGAGCCGCCGCTATGCCCGGCATCCACCATCGACATGATCTCTTCTTCGGTGATGGTGTTGACCAGGCCACTACTTTTGAACAGTGACGAGATGATCTGGCTGATTTTAAGCAGCACCAGAGACAGCGGCCCGAACACAAAGTTCAACACCTGGAACAAGCGGGAAGACACCATCGCAAGGTTATTGGCGTAGGTGCTGCCGACCGCCTCCGGCACCAGATCACCGAAGACCAGCATGACGCACGCGGAAACCAACGCCGCAATGACCTGGGTCGTCAGGGCGTTCATCCCACTCTCGTCCACGATAGCGTCGGCGATGACCAGCACCGTCAACCCGGCGACCGCAAAGCGCAGTAGCATGATCAAAAGTTGATAGGTCGCGTTGACGTGTGATGAACCGCTCATCTCAATGAGCCGCTCGGCCTGCTTGTTACCATTCTCCGCGAGTTCACGGATTGCGCCCAACCGCACATTCATCAACGCGGCGTTTGCCATCGTCAAGACCGCGTGCAGCACGATCAATACAAATATTGCCAGCAAGCTAGATAAACTGCCGTCGTCCAAGAGGTCTTATCCTTTTATTCAACATATCACCGGGGGCGAACCGCCAGGTACATCGGGGAGGGTGTTTCGATCTTTTCACGTTTTACGCAGATTAGCCCTGTATACAAGAATGCACTGAGTCTACCATAGTTCACGGCGCTGCTGCAAGCATCATAGGATTAAACGAACGATAAACTCGTAGGTTACTCATGACCAATCAACTTTTCCAGGGAACACAGGTACGGTTGACTCCACTCACCAAAGACGATTTACCCGCTATCACCCAATTTTACCAGAACAGTACCTTCGCCCGGCTCTTTGACGCGACCCCGGCCTACCCGCGTGGGGCCGCCCACTGGGAAAAGTGGTTCGAGGGCGAGCAAAAAGAGGACAACACCTATATGTTTGCCATCCGCACCGGGGAAACGTTCCTCGGTTGGCTCAAGCTGGAAAGCATCCTGTGGGCGCACCGTGTCGCGTGGTTGAGCATCGCCATCGGTGACCCGGCACAGCGCGGCAAAGGCTACGGGCATGAAGCCATGACCCTACTATTGACCTTCGCTTTCGACGAGTTAAACCTGCACCGCGTACAGTTAACCGTCTTCGCGTATAATGAAAGTGCAATCCGTTTGTATGAGCGGCTGGGCTTCGTGCGTGAAGGCACCTTTCGTCAGTTCTTGCAGCGCGACGGCGAGCGTCATGATATGCTGCTGTATGGGCTGCTGAGCGATGAGTTCGTGCGCGGCGGGTAGTCTCGCCGCTACTAGCATGTGCTCCCGCAGGCACGATCTCAGGATCGTGCCACCTCACCCGACTCGCTCAGCGATTGTGTCGCCCGCTACCGGGGAGGTCAAAGTCCACCGGGTGTGGATGTAGTAAGACGTCGCGGGATGGTGAAGAGATACAAGTGCCGTACTGTATCCGTCTTCCTGCTTCTCACTTCTCATGGGTGGGGACGGCGGGTTAGAATGATGGATAGTTATTAGTTTTCAGTTTTTGGTGTTTAGTTCACGGTCTGGCGTGTCGGAGTGCAAACGGCTTTTGCTGTTGGCTGACAACTAACACGATGAACGCAGATATTTCGGAGCAAGTGTTATGGCGTATGGTCGCCTCGATGTTTTCTGGCCTGATGGCAAATTTGAAACCTACCTGTTGGATAAGCCGACAATGTCCGTCGGACGGGCCGGCGGCTGCACAATCGTGCTCGATACCGACACGATCTCACGCTATCACTTCAGTTTGACGGCGCAGGACGATGGCACCCTTGAAATTACCGATATGGACTCCGCCAATGGTACCTATGTCGATGGTGTCCGGCTGGCAAACAATGAGACGCGACTGCTGCAAGGCGGTGAGGAAATCCAGATCGGGCATTTGCGCATGATCTATCACCGTATGGACGAACAACCGACCATGCCGATGGACACGCTCGACGAAGACACCCAGCGGTTCGTGCGAGAGGACTTAGGCTTCCAGGTTGACATCTATGGACCGGAGATCGCGGTGCCACCCGGTTCGCACACGTCGATTGAACTGGCGATCTACAACAAGACCGACCAGCCGATGACCTTCACGGTCAAGCTCAGTGGCTTACCGGAAGGCTGGGCACGGATCAACCGCCCACAGCTTGAGGTGCGCCCGGATGATAACTCAATGGTGCTCATCAACGTGAAGCCGTTCCTCCACAGTGATAGCAAACCGGGCGACTACCCCGTGACGATTACCGTCGCCCAGAAGGACAACTCCGATGCCGTGATCGAAGCAGCGACCGGTGTACGCATCTTGCCGTTTAACGGTTTTGGTGTGGCGCTGGCGAGCCAGGTCATCACCGCGCATGATATGTTCCATTTGCATGTGCACAACCAGGGCAGCATCGGCCTCCCCATCTTCGTGATGGGACGCAGCAAAGACGGAACGCTGCGCTTCAAGTTGCCCCAACCGCAGATCGTACTCGCACCCGGTCAGCGGCAGGTGATTAAGGGCGAAGTGCTCCCGGTGCAGCGGCGTTACTTCGGCGGTGACCAGGAACACGACTTCGATTTGATGGTGCGCTCACGAGATGAGGCGTCGTTCCTCGCCGCGCTGCCCGGTCGCTACGTCGAATCCGCGCTGATGCCGCAATGGGCGATGTTTGCGACGTTTTCGGTGTTGTTGGCGGTGGGCGGATTGCTGCTGTTGGCGCTGCTGTTGCTCTCCCAGGTAGAACCCACGCCGAGCATCGAGTCATTTACCGTTGACGGTGCGAACTTCGTGCGTGGGGAATCGTTGACGATCAACTGGGACGTCGAGAACGCCGATACGGTGACGGTCGTGGTCAACAGCACACCGATCGTGATAGACATCCCGGCGACTGACGGCAGTACACAGATCGACACCGACGGCTTCAATGGGCCGTTGAGCATCGACTTGCAAGCGGCGCGGGGCGGTCGCATCACGACCATCGAGGAACCGCTGATCATCGAATTAGAGACACCGCTGGTGGTCGCGTTCTTCGATGTGGAACCGGAAGCCGTCGCCCGAAACGTGGTACAACCCATCACCGTGCGCTGGCGGGTGGAAGGTGCGACCGAAACACAAATTCAAGGCTTGGGCCTGCTGGATACCAATAACATCGTCCAGCCAAGCTATGGCATGGAAGGTGAATTTGAGGTGCGCGGCCTGCCGACCGAACCACTTACAATTATTCTGGTGGCAGAGGACGACCTGGGCAACACGTTGACAGAGTCAACTGATGTGCCGCTGTATGACCCGGTCTGCTCCACCAGTGAAGATAACTATGTGCTGTATGCCGAGCCACGCGAGGACGCCAACGTTATCAGCACGCTAGAACGCGGTCAAACGCTGGTGGTTGACGCACAATCGCAGGATAACGAATGGCTGCGCACGGTGCGGACTGGTGTGGTCGCCTGGGGCTTGCGGGAAGGGCTGGCCTGTGACGACGTCTTTGACCCCGGTAACTTACTGGTAGACCCGAACACCGTCCCGCCACCAGAGGCGACACCAGAAGCCACACCCGAAATCATTGATGGTTAGCAATACAACGGAACGTCTATGTCTCGTCTTCTCCTTTCGTTAATCGCCGGCTTGGTTCTGGGCGTCGGGGCGGGGTTATTCGTCGGTTGGGTAGCCTTCCCGGTTGAGTATCTCGACAGCCCCGCCAGCGCCCTAGACCGGCGCTACAAAGACGACTACACCGTGATGGTCGCGGCGGGTTACCTGGTTGACCGGGATGTACAGGGGGCAATTGACCGCCTGCGTATCCTCGGTGAAGAGAACATCCCGCTCTATATTCAGGAAACGACCGAGCGTTTTATCTCCAATTCACGCGGACTTGAAGAGATTCAATTTCTGGTCGCGCTGTCAGAAAGCGTCGGTCGCCTCACCGAGCCGATGATGGATTATCGTATGCTGGTGCCGGATAACGTCCAATAATGAGCGAAGACACAAACACGAAAAGCAACGCACGCCAGCGCCGACGCCGCAGCCGTTATGACCGTCCGCGTCGGTCGATCTCCTGGTTTATGCTGCTGTTAGGGTTGGCGTTGGGGGTCGGCGGCGGGTTGTATTACGCCTGGGAAGTCGCGCCGGTCGCGGAGTTAGACACCGCCCCCTGGCAACTCCGCGATGAACACCGCAACGCCTATCTCGCGGCGATCACACTGCATTATGGCTATGATGGTGACCTCGACCGCACCGTCAACCAGCTAATCGACCTGCGCCTCTCCGGGCCGGATCCGATCCAACGGGTCGCGGCAATCGCGTGTGATCTGGCGCGGTCAAGCTATGTGCAGGATAACACCGGCCTGCGCTCTGTGCGTGCGATGATGTTCTTCTACCAGACACAGGGGAAAAGTGGCTGTGCGGATGACCTGATTCCCCTCGACCCGGTGCCGCAGACCCAGCCGACCGAGATGGTAGTGCTGCCCACACCCACCCCACTGCTCGACCCGACCAAAACACCCGTGCCCGCCGGGACGCAGTTCCCCACACCGACCGACGCGCCCTTCGTGCCGACCGAGCCATCACCACAGGCGTTCTCGCTCGTTTCTGGCCTGCCGACCTTCTGCGATGCTGAGCTTTCCGGTGTCATCGAGGTGCGCGTGCAGAACTTCAACGGGGAGCCGCTGCCGGGTCTGCCGGTGCGTGTTAGTTGGGCGGGGGGCGAAAGCACCTTTTACACCGGCCTCAAACCGGAGCGCGGCCCCGGTTACGCCGATTTCCAGATGGAGGAAGACATCTCTTACGTGATCGAGATGCCCGGCCTCTCCGACCCGGTGACGCGGCCTATCGTCGCCGGGGCGTGCAATCTCGAAGGTGGCGGACAGGCGGTGACGTCTTACCGGCTGGTGTTCCGGGGTGGTTGAGCGCCCCGTGTGAGCGCATCGCCGCCTGAACTTACAGCACCTTTGCATTTTAGAACCAATCTCGAACGGCGATCAGGACTTCCATCGCATTGCCCGAACAGGCATCGTCCGCTATAACAGAATAGAGGAATGCGTAAAAACGAGGGATTTCAAGATGCGATGGCAATGGTTTCTTCTGCTGGCGGTGCTATTGGTGGCGTGTACCCCGCCGCATAACGACCCTACACCGGCGATCATCGAGATCACACTGCTGCCCACACGCATTGACGAGGGCATGGTCGTCGTGCTGCCCCCAACCGCGACCCCCTCGCCGTTGCCCACATCCATCGCGACCCGCACACCCCGCCCGACACAAACCACAACACCCCAACCGACCGGCATACCCATGCGAGAGATCGCCATCGCGGTGCAACCCGTGCCGCCCGGTGCGCCCATCCCACCGGAGGCGGTGCGGTTGGTACGCTGGCCCATCGCCGCGCTGCCGGTAGCATACGTCGGTGATGTCGATGCCGTCGCCGGAGAGGTGGCTATCGCGCAGATCGGCTGCTTTGAGCCGTTCCTGACGCGCACGGTCGCCCCGCGAGAAGTCGGTGATTGGTTCGAGCCACTGCTGGATGTCTGCGAACCGAGCGACCACGCCGGACTGGTGGAGGTGGTCATCGCCACGCAGGACATCACCCCCGGTGCGGTCATCGAGCCGTCGATGGTCACGCTGCGCCCGTGGCCTCGTGCGTATCTGCCGCCGGGCGCGGTCATCGAGATGATCGACGTCATCGGCACCACCGCGACGACCACCATCCGGCAAGAGCAACCCCTACTCACCGAGAAGGTCAGTCGCCGTTAGTAAACGCACCCTGTTTTGATTCTACGGCTTCATGGGGTATGATATGTTGGAATTTCCCAGGGACTTACATATCAGGGGTATAGCTGCAAAATAACGTGAACGGGCAAATTTAAGCCACTTTATCACATTTTGAGGAATAAAAACGTCTACTAATGAGTTCAAATTAGCTCTCTATGGCTCAAAAGTTGAGCCTTTTCGTAATAAATATCGTAACCACGCTATCTTGTGGTCGTACCACAGCAGCAGTGATCTTAATCAAACAGGTTCATAATGTAATCCGGTGAGAGGCCCTCGGCTTCCAGATGGGCGCGGAGCTTGCGCCGGGCATCGTGGACGAGCTTATAGAGCGCGTTACGGTTGGTGTTCATCTGCTCGGCGACCACATCCATCGGCACGCCTTTGATGGCGACGGCGACCAGGGCGCGGTTCTGGCGTTCGGTCAGGGCTTCTTCTAACGCCCGGTTGACCTTCAGCAGCGCGTCTGTCTGCTCGATGGACGCTTCAGGGCTGGGCGTAGGGGCAGATTTTGCGGTGGAGGGGAAAATCTCGCCGTCTGCGGTCATGTTGTCCAGGCTAAAGTCCTTATAGCGTGCCCGGCGCAGGTCACTAATCGCCAACCGCACGGCGATGCGGTTGGCCCAGGTTGTGAACTTGCTCTCTCCCCGGAAGTTATCCAGGTTATCCATCACGCGCAGCGTCGCATCTTGCGAGAGATCGTCTGCCATGCGTTCAAGCTCTTTGCCGGAAAGATCACGCAGGTCACTGCGGTCTTGCCCCAGATAGTAAAGGATGCTGCGTTTCAGTCGTTCGCGTAAGTCCTGGATTGCGGCCGCCTGCACTTGACCGTCTTGCTTAAGTTCGTTCAGCCATTCTTCATTGGTTCGATCAATCGCCATTGTCTGCCGTTACCCAAATTATCGCACATGCGCCAGCAGAGTATAACATCCTGTGTGCAAACCGGGTATAGCCGGGGCAGTCCTTACGACGCTTTCTCAAACGTAATACGCACCGTCAGGTGGCCCAAACGGATGTCGTCACCATCACGCAGCACACGCGGTTGGTTCGGCACAAGTTTCTGCCCGTTTAAGAACGTCCCGTTGGCGCTGCCCATGTCCTTGAGGTAAAGTGACCCTTCCTGCCGGACAATTGCCGCATGACGACGTGAGACCCCTTTTTCCAACGCTTCGTGATCGCTCAGATTGATCTCCGGTGCTTCGCCCGTTTTGGGGTCCACCCGACCGAAAACAATTTGCTCGATCTCCGTCGCATCGAAAATCATCGTCCGCACAGCACCTTCGACACCCAATATCAGATTAGTGCGGGCGTTAAACCGTGCCGACCCCCACTTGGGAACACCTTCTTCAAAATCAGTGTCATCTAGCGAACGGGTAGAAACACTCGTCTGCACACCTTCGATCAAGGCACCACAGTAGGTACAAATCTTCTCATCTTCTGCATTTTCGTGACCGCAGTTTGGGCACTTAATCACGCTTGATCCTCCAACTTTGAGTTTTGTTTCTGATTTTTAGTAACTCATTTTAGCACGTATTCCGATAGTGACGCACGCTATATTAAAGTACAAACGCTATTCTAATTGGCTTGATGCGTAATCCTTACGGTTGGTTAATCGTGCAAACAACATCAAAATCCCGTCAACGATGCGATGCCGTGTGTATCCCCTGGTGTGAAGTTGGTAATGAATGGTCTCGACGTTGACCATGACGTAAAGTGTGTCACTGAGGTAATCCTGGTCGCCGGTGATGCCCATTTGGTCAAGCAAGCCACGGATGGTCGTATGCCACCACGCATGGGCGGGGAAGGTCAACGCGGTGACGTTGCCTTCCTGCAAACCGGCAGCGAGCAGTTGATCGTTGCGCACGACGAAATCGACCACCCCTTCTAAAAACCAGCGCATCGTCTCCGTCGGGTTGGTGGTGGCACGCATCCGTTGCAGCGTCTCATTTTGGAGCTGGCGCTGTTCGTCATCGAGCAGGGCGTAACAGACCTCCGCCTTGTTGTTGAAGTGACGATACAGCGTCCCCTTGCCCACCCCTGCCGCCTGTGCGAGCTGAGTCATCGTGATGGTTTCGACATCTTGTTGTGCAAATAGCCGCCGTGCGGTTCGCAACAGCACACGACGATTCTCTACCGCGTCGGCGCGGGTCGGTTGTGGGTCGTTAATGAAAAGCAGGTCATCAGACATCGTATTTACATCCAATTTTTACCTATCTTACCATGCCATGTTCAAACTAAGGCGTGCTACAGTCTGAGACGACACTAATGTGAGCATCACTGTGGGCACTATTGCACCCTCAAGCGTAAACGCCCGTGCTATGCTGAGGCTCCTGAACGTAAATCAAGCGAGGAGTCATCTATGGCTTACCCGGAACGGATCAAGATTGAGGCGTTGGAGCGCCTCCAACACGAGGATGTGACGCAGGTCAGCAAGGCGCTGGACATCCCCGAAACCACGCTCAAACGCTGGCAACAGCAACATCACGAACGGCGAGCCGAGCGCCTAATCGAGAAGATCGAGACGCTGCACGAACAACTCGCCGACGACGCGCTGCAACTGGCGGCGACAATGGTACGACTGATCGACGATGCGCCGTTGAATCAGGTATCGTCCGCGTTGGGTGTGGTGATCGACCGTTTCTTGAAAGTTGAGGACTATCTGAAACAAACCGTAGAACAGCACGAAGAAAAGGTGATCCGCTTTGAGTACAAATATCCCGACGGTTCCATTCATGGCACCCCACCCTGGGCAACAGACGATCCTGAACGCGATGGCGCGGTTTCGGGTGGTGGCGTGCGGTCGTCGCTTCGGCAAGACGGAGACGGGCAAGATTCTGTTGGTGGAGCGGGCGCGGCGCGGCGGGCAAACCTGGTGGCTAGCGCCTACGTACACGATGGCGAGCCAGGTCTGGCGAGATCTGAAAGCGGTGCTGCGTCCGGTTACGGAAGTGGCGATTAGCGAGAGCGAACGGCGCATCGAGTTCCCCGGCGGCGGCGTGATCGAGATCCGCAGCACACACAACCCTGACTATCTGCGCGGGGCCGGGTTAGATTTCGCCGTGTTGGACGAGGCCGCCTTCATGGAGCCTGCCGTGTGGCCTGAAGTGGTGCGCCCCATGCTGCTTGACCGGCGCGGGGCCGCGCTGTTTCTTTCCACACCACGCGGGCATAACTGGTTCTACGAGTGTTACAAACGCGGACGTGACCCACACGAGCCGGATTGGGCGGCGTTCCGCTTCCCGTCGCAAGCCAACCCGCGCATCAGCACGGTGGAACTGGCGAGCATCCGACGCAGCACACCGGAGCGCGTCTATCGTGAGGAATACGAGGCCGAATTCGTCGCCGATGCCGGGCAGGTGTTCCGAGGGGTGCAGCAGGCCGCGACCGCCCCACCGGACGCACAGCCACAGGCTGGGCGAGTCTACATCGCCGGGGTAGATTGGGGCCGCGAACATGACTACACCTGCATCGCCGTGCTCGACGCGCACACCGGGCAAATGGTCGCGTTGGATCGCTTCAACACGGTCGGCTGGGGCGTGCAGCGGGGGCGACTGGCGACGGTCTGCCGACGCTGGAACCCGGCGGTCATCTGGGCGGAGGCCAACAGCATCGGCGCGGTGAACATTGAGGAACTGCAAGCCGAGGGGTTGCCCGTGCGCCCCTTCCAGACCACCGTCCGCAGCAAGTCCCCGTTGATCGAGGCGCTGGCGCTCGCCATCGAACGCGGCGAGATCGCGCTGCTGCCGGATGATGTCTTGCTGCACGAACTGGCCTCTTATGGGCTGGAACGCCTGCCGAGTGGCGGGTATCGCTACGGTGCGCCCGGCGGCGGTCATGATGATACGGTCATCGCCACCGCGCTGGCCTGGTACGGCGTCAAATATAGCGGTGTGCGCGTGTCTTTTGCGTGACCAGCTAAGCATTACCCACATTGCACAGAACCTATGCTAACCGCCCGGTTTCAAACCGGCGGCGGGTGGTACGTCGAAAGTCTCTAGCGATGAATTTATGGGTCATGTATAGCAAGCCGAAGAACGACAGGCATCTACTTATCGGATGCTTGTCTGTGTTTCATCTGTGTGATACGTGATTTTAACTCTCCGTTTGGTATAGTAGTCATAAACGATTGCTATCGTACAAGGAGATTTTTTGTGAAACATTTACGATTACTTATTCCCGTGCTGCTCGCCGCCTTGCTCGGTATGGTGACGACCACGACCACCACCGCGCAGGACAGCTTCACCGATGCGACGTGGCAGGGGCAGTACTTTGACAACGCGATTTTACAAGAGCCGCCCGCCTTCACCCGCACCGATGCCGACATCTCGTTTGATTGGGGCTTCGGCGCACCGGGCGAGAACGTTAGCTCGGACACATTTTCCGTGCGTTGGGCGACCGACATTCGCCTGCCGGCCGGTGACTATCGCTTTTACGCGCTGGCAGACGACAACATCAGCGTGACGCTCGACTTTCGTAACATCGTCATCGACACCTTCGAGACGGATGTCGTCGATGAACTCATCACGCGGGATGTCACCTTGACCGAAGGCGTCCATCACATCCAGGTGGATTACCGCGAGATCAACGAGGAAGCGTTCGCCAATTTCTCGTTTGAAAGCCTCGCCGATGGTGCCAGCGGCCCGGATTTTCCGTTTGACTCGCAAATTCTACCCCCCGCTACACCGACCGGCGTCTGGACGGCCCGCTACTACACCAATCAGAATCTCTCCGGCGCACCAGCGGTGATCCGCGAAGAGGACGCACCTTCCGAGGATTGGAACACCGGCTCACCCGCGCCCACCATCCCGGTAGATAACTGGTCGGCAAGCTGGGAGGCGACGTTAGACCTCAACGGCGGCAACTACCAATTTAGTGCGGAAGCGGACGACGGTGTGCGCGTTTACGTGGATGGCAACCTCATCATTAACGAGTGGCATATCGCCAGCGGCGTCACCTACACCGAACAATTGACGCTCGCACCGGGGCTGCACACCGTCCGCGTGGAATACTACGAAGCAGGCGGCCTGGCCTTCCTGGACTTTGGTATCGACGGTATTAGCATCCCGGACGAACCGACCAACCCGGTCAATCCACAAAGCGTAACGGTGACTTCGGCGTCAGCGCGGTTACTCGCCACCCCGCAGGATAACTCCAATGTGCTGACGACTATGACCAGTGGCCAGACCTATCCCTTCCTCGGCCTGACCGCCGACAGTGGCTGGGTACAGATTGAAGTGCGCGGCGTCAGCGGTTGGATAGACATCCGTAACGTCAACATCAACAGCGGTGACGCGCCCGATACCCCACCGCAAGGCACACTTTATCAAGCGACCGCCACGCCCTACACGGTCAACATCCGCACTGGGCCGGATACCAGCTTCAGGGACATTGGCAACTTCCCCGCAGGCCGCACCGCACCTGTGATCGGACGTAACACCGATGCAACCTGGTGGCAAATCAACTATCAGGGTGTGGTTGGTTGGGTTTCCGCACGCTACGCGCAGATCGAACCCGGCGCGGACATCAACCAGATTCCGGTTCGCAGCGAGTAGATTGTCGCCACGCAAACTGTGGTCGTCGTACAATTAGATGAGATCGGGCGTGAGGATTTTGTCCTCACGCCCGGTTTGTCGTTTATTGGGGGTCGGCGCGGAAGATGCGTACATGACGGTTGGGTTCTTGCCCATAAGATCGGGAAGCAAGCTGCGCCTTGCGAGCCGCGTCGTGTTGACGGCGGCGAATGGCGCTATCCTGTGGATCGAGATCGACGTATGCAGTCCCCGTCCGGATCTGCAAAATCGCCGTCTCAACTTCCCGAAGGGCCTCCCCAAAAGGGTCGAGGGGGTTGACCTCCAGATTAAAGAAGTCGATCAAGAAGTTTTCCATCTGGCTGACGGTGTTCGCCCGTAGCACATAGATGGGCATCCCGCGTCGCTCCGCATCGACGATCAACTTGGGGCGGCGGCGATAGTAGTTCTTCAACGTGACGACCGCCGTCGCCTTGCCCAGGTCTTCGGTGACTTCCAGCGGCACATGCAACCGTTTAGCGGCTTGCTCAAGGCGGTTACGCGCCACACCATAGGCGTAGATGTCGAGTGTTTCCAACTCGGTGCCGGTGGTCGTGCGCGGGATATAATCCTTGCGTGACGCCTTCGGCGGCCTGACCGTGTGGACGTTGCTGCCGTTTGGACGATTGCGTCCTTCTTTATCCGGGTTGACCGTGTTGCTGAGTTCCGGTTGCACCGTCTCAATCTCGATCTGACCGTTCTTGTTGCGTGTGCGCAGTTCTACCGGCAGCGGACGTCCGCGCAAGATGCCATCAACGGCATCGGCGACACTCTCATGCACCGCCAGCCGGTCGCGTGTCTGGATTTCGACCAGCACATCAAAGGTCGGCGGGGCGCGGCGCTCAAGCACGGTCTTCTGGGTGCCCCGTCGCCGGGCTTCATCGTCGGAAAGTGTCACCGACTCGATGCCACCGACCAGATCGGACAGCGTCGGGTTGAGCATCAGGTTATCCAATGCGTTCCCGTGTGCCGTGCCGATGAGCTGCACCCCGCGTTCAGCGATGGTACGGGCGGCCTGTGCTTCGAGTTCGCGCCCGATCTCGTCGATCACGATGACTTCGGGGTTATGGTTCTCCACCGCCTCGATCATCACCTCATGCTGGCGTTCAGGGTGAGAAACCTGCATCCGGCGGGCTTTGCCGATTGCCGGGTGCGGGACGTCGCCATCACCGCCGATCTCGTTACTGGTATCCACGATGACCACGCGCTTCTTTTCCGCCAGCACACGCGCCGCCTCACGTAGTAGGGTGGTCTTGCCGACGCCGGGCGGTCCCAACAGCAGCACACTCTGTCCGGAGGCGATCAGGTCTTCAATGACGTCAATCGTGCCATACACCGCCCGCCCGACGCGGCAGGTCAGGCCGACGATCTCACTCTTACGATTGCGGATTGCTGAAATGCGATGCAAGGTACGTTCCATCCCGGCACGGTTGTCCGCGTCGAACTCGCCCACGTTGGTGACGATAGCGTCAATATCCACACGGGTCACTTCCCCGTCAGAAAGTTCGACTTCACCATCAACGAAGCGGGCGGTCGGGATGCGCCCCAGGTCGAGCACAATTTCCAGCAGATTCTCAGTGTTTCCTAGCCCATCAAGCGACTCATTCAAGTAGCGTGGTAGGACGAGCTGAAGTTCTTCTATGTTATCTGTAACACGTCGTTCCATATTCACCATAGTGATCTTATCTGTCGAAAACGTGAGTTGTTTCGGTGTTGCGAGTGTTGTTCGGCGGGTACTTCGCCGGGCCAGCTACCGCCGCATTTTCGACATGCACCGGTTTGAACTGTGCATGACGCACCCCCGCCGTGATGTGGCGCACCATCATCGCCTGACGCAGCCCAGGCGCGAAGCCGAGCTTTTCTAGCGGCAGGTTGAGCCATTCTTGATAGCGGCTAACCCGCACATAGATCGGCAGTTTTTCCGCACGCGGCAGTTGGCGCAGCGCGTTCACCATCATCATCGGCACATCATCGGCATGGTCTTCACGCACATACGGCGAGAGATAAATCCCTTGCTTGCCGGTCGTCACCTCGATGAACGCGGCAACTCTCCCGTCATGACGATAGAGCAGCCCTTCAAACTCGCCCTGCGGCTGGTAGAACGGCTGCATCAGTGTTGGCACGATGCTGGCGATTAATGCGTGAACCTGTGGCACATCGACATCCGTCACCGCTCTTGGGATCAGGTCGTGGTTTTCTGGCAAGTCGAAATGCCCATTGGTACGCCGCCAGACGCGCTGCCGGGCGTAAACCGCGAAACCAGCGTTACGCATGGTTTCGAACAAGCTGGCATCTTCGGCGACCTCCGCGACCAGCGCGTGTCCGTTACGCTGCCCGACCTCACGCGCCATCGCATCCAGCAGATGCAACCAGGGCGTATTGTCGGTGTGCTCGTCGAGGTGAGGCGCGATGTAGACGATCTGTGCGTTCTGGTCATCGGGCGGCAAACGCACCTGCCCGACGACCTGGCTCTTCGCCGACCGGCTCACCAGGGTAACCAGACTGCGCTGGGGTAACAGGATGTTCGTCAGCGTTGAGGTATTCGGCTCGTAGACATCTTGCGTAAACTCGATTGTATTATCCAACACCGTCGCCTTGCTGCCCAAACGCCGAATGAGGGGCAGGTCAACCAGCGTGATGTGGCGTGTATCCGTTTCACGGGCCATAAGGTTACTCTTTTGTTTTCGTAGACAGGAAAACACAAGCCAGACCGTCGTAACAGGTGGGCCAAGCGGTATGATTACGTTCGTGGTTGCAACTGAATCTTTTCATCTCAGATATTATTGTATCATCCTCGACCTATCGTTGACAACGCATGACGGTTTCCACATAGGGCAATTGCATTTGGGGCAGGAGGAGTACAAGCGTGCGCTCCCCTACAAATGATCGCAGCTATTGTCGGGACAGACCGGTGTGTCTGCCTACGACAGATTGCACAAACGTGTCATATGCGATTGCCCTGGGTTTCCACATTTTCAGTATAACTTATGGGCGCTGCTTTGAGGTGCAATTTAACCACATCATAATTTTATGCCCGTAGTGAACCCTCTTGACCTTATTATTATAACGGATTTGAAACGTCAGAGGAAGGGGCACTTGAGGCCAGTGTTACCGTTGATTGTAGTGAGTGCGCCAATCTCGCAGCGATTCTTCCGAGAGAATGTTGAGCACCTGGTCAATATCCTGGATGGAATCCATGATGTATAGGCGGCGCTTTTCGTCTGTCGAGCGGCTGAGCTGGACATTTATGGAAATCACCGCGAGATCATTGGCGAAACGATGATGTCATTACTATTATATTAGTAGACCATTCACTGACTCCGCTGAAAGAACTCAATATGACTCGAAAAAGTGGATCATAGAGGTTCAAAGTGGTGTGATAACGGGTCAAATTTTCGGCAAAATGACCTTTTTTCAGTAGAGTCTTCACTGTATCGTTAAAGTAAAGTTCCAAGATTCTCACCGATCTATTGAACCTGCTGGTCATAGAAAGTATACTTTGTATGCATCTTTGTGGCGCGGGTTCTTCATTACCCCGTCCCCGCTGGTGACACCTATTCATTATCGCGATTTGCCCTGCCCTCGCGTTGAGAAGCGCCACCAGTTTTATCGGTAAATCGGGGTACGCAAATCCAGGAGAAAAACATGACAACCGCTGAATTTGTGTCCCGCATCGTCGGGATGTTCGTTTTCACATTGGTCGGGGCACGCATCGGTGTTGATGCGGCTGATCCGCTGGCACTCCCCGCTGACGCCACCTCATTTATCTTCGGGCTGGTCGGTGCGTTGTTCGGCCTGGTGATGACACCCTGGATCACAGTCAGGCCGTTACGCTACACCAACCAGAGCATCAAAGAACTGCCGATTGAGTTGTTTCTTATGGCGCTGCTGGGGGGGGCGATCGGCCTGCTCATGGCCTTGTTCGCCGCCTACCCCCTGGCACAGCTCCCCGGCGCTTTTGGGGACTACGCGCCGTCCATCGTGACGGTCGTCGCCGCTTACCTGGGCATCACGGTCTTTAGGGTTCGAGCGCGTGAAATGCTGGATACCTTCGGTGAGCAAACCGGGGTCAACCGGGGCCAGGCGTTGACCATGCAGGGCAGCCGGCAATTGTTGCTCGATACCAGTGTGTTAATTGATGGTCGCATCGTGGATATTTCCCGCACCGGCTTTTTAGGTGGGACGATGCTTATCCCGAAATTTGTGCTGACCGAACTGCATCAGGTCGCGGATTCGTCCGACACGCTGCGGCGTAACCGGGGGCGGCGTGGTCTGATGAAGGTCAACGAGCTACAACGTAATAACGTCGCGGTGGTGAAGATCATCGACGATGACGTCGAAGGCGAAACCGAGGTCGATGATAAGCTGGTGGTACTCGCCTTGCAGATGAACGCTTTTCTGGTGACCAATGACTTCCCGTTGAGCAAAGTCGCCGAGGGGCGCGGGGCGAATGTGTTGAACATCAACCTGCTGGCGAACGCCGTCCGTGCAGCGTACATCCCCGGCGAGTCGTTCGCACTTCGCATCATCCAGGAAGGCACCGACCCCGGTCAGGGTGTCGGCTATCTAGATGACGGCACAATGGTCGTCGTGGAAAGCGGACGCAACTATATGGACCGCACGCTTACGGTCGAGGTCACCAAATTGATTAACCGTGAGGCCGGGCGAATGATCTTCGCCGTGCCCAAGTCGGACCGAAAGTAGGATTAACGTGGTAAATCAAACCCGTTCCCATCGCTATCAACTGAACTACGTCAGGCGTGTGTGCCACCGGTCGTGGCACACACACGCCTACCCGCGATGTTGTCGTGCTAGATGTACGTACACCGTTCAGCCAACTGACAACACATTGAAAGCGAAAGGAACAGCATGTCTTTAAAAATCTTCAACGTCCTCGGACGCGAAAAACAGGCATTCAAACCGATTGAACCGGGCCGCATCAATATGTATGTGTGCGGGCCGACCGTCTACGACCACGCGCACCTGGGCCATGCCCGCTCTTACGTCTCGTTTGACCTGGTGGTGCGCTGGCTGCGTCACAGCGGCTATGATGTGCTTTACGTGCAGAACATCACCGATGTCGGGCATCTGACCGACGACGCCGACCAGGGCGACGACAAGATCCTCAAACGGGCACGGCAGATACAGGCCAAGCCCATGCAACTTGTGGAAACATACACCCGCAGCTTCTTCGCGGATATGGACGCGCTCGGTGTGCTGCGCCCGGATATTTCGCCGCGTGCCAGCGGGCACATCCCCGAACAGATCAAGATGGTCGAAACGTTGATCGAAAAAGACCACGCTTACGAATGCGACGGCAGCGTCTACTTCGACGTGACCACCGATCCAGATTACGGCAAGCTCTCCAACCGGAAGCCCGAACAGCAGGCCGGGGGCACCCGTGAGGCCGTCCGCAGCGAGAAGCGCAACCCGCAAGACTTCGCGCTGTGGAAGAAGGCCGAACCCGAACACATCCTCCGGTGGGATAGCCCCTGGGGTGAGGGTTTCCCCGGCTGGCATATCGAATGCTCAGCGATGGCGAAGAAATACCTCGGCGAGACGTTCGACATTCACGGGGGCGGCCTCGACAACATCTTCCCGCACAACGAATGCGAGATTGCACAGAGTGAATGCGCCAACGACGCCCCCTTCGCCAATTACTGGATGCTGGTGGGCACGCTCAACGTCGCCGATGCGGAGGGGGTGCCAGTCAAGATGGGCAAGAGCCTGGGCAACTTCGTCACGCTCAGACAGGCGTTTTCGGAGTACCGGCCCGAAGTCATCCGTATGTTTGTGTTCAGCGCGCACTACAGCAACCCGGTCACCTACAGCCCGGATGCACTGGGCGCGGCGCAGAGCGGTTGGGAGCGGCTGAACAACGCGGCGCGGCTCGTCCGGCAGATGCAAAGGGACGCCCCGGCAGACGGCGAAAACACCTTCTCCGCGCAGATCGAGACGGCGCGGACGGCCTTCACCGAGGCGATGGACGACGACTTCAACGCACCGAAGGCCATCGCCGCCTTACAGGAGTTCACCCGCGAGGTCAACGCACGGCTCAACAGTGACGCGCCGGTCAACCGGCCCACGCTGGATGCTATCGCCGCCGTCTATAAGGAATTGGGCGGTGATGTGTTGGGGGTGGTCGTCACCGAGGATACCGCTGATACCGGCGACCGTGACCGTGAAGCCAGGTTGATCGAGATACTGATCGAGATGCGCAAGCAAGCGCGGCAGAACAAAGACTTCGCTGCCAGCGACCGCATCCGTGACGAACTGGCAGCGGCGGGCGTCATGCTGGAAGATCGCCCGGATGGGACGGTGTGGAAGCTCCGCTAAGCGGTCAGGGGGTGCGAGATGTCGCGCCCCCTACGCCGATCTGGAGCCTCATCCGCATTCAGTGACCCATAGTCGTCAAACATCACCCGAAACTAAAAACATAAAATAAGGATTTAAAATGTCCTCCCCCATCGTGACCATCGAGCGTCACATTTTAGACCAACAGAAAAAATACCCTACCGCGACCGGCGTTTTTACCAGCTTGTTGTATGACATCGCCCTGAGCGCCAAGATTATCTCACGAGAGACCAACCGCGCCGGGTTGGCTGACATCCTCGGTGAAGCCGGGGACGAAAATGTGCATGGGGAGCGCCAGCAAAAGCTGGACGTCTTCGCCGACGAAACCATCTTTCGCCTGAACGACCACACCGGCAGGCTGGCGGGGATGGCCTCCGAAGAACACGAGAGCATCCTCGACATCCCGCCGCACTATGACACCGGCAAGTATGTGCTGCTGTTCGACCCGCTGGACGGTTCATCGAACATTGATGTTAACGTCTCTATCGGTACAATTTTCTCGATCCATCGCAAGATCACCACCGGCACACACGGCACCATGGAGGACATGCTGCAACCGGGGCGACGGCTGGCTGCGGCGGGATATGTCCTATACGGTTCTAGCACGATGATGGTCTACACGACCGGACAGGGCGTACACGGTTTCACGCTGGATAACTCCCTCGGTGAGTTCCTGATCAGCCACCCCGATATTCGCCTCCCGCACCCGCCCAATTACTACAGCGTCAACCACAGCTACGAAAAAGAGTGGACGCCCGGTGTGCGGCGTTACGTCAAATGGTTGCAGGGCATCTATGGCGAGGGCGGCAAACCACTCGGCAACCGCTACATCGGCTCGATGGTCGCGGACTTCCACCGGAACCTGCTGCGCGGTGGGGTGTTCCTCTATCCCGGCACACTCAAAGACAAGAAAAAGCCCTATGGCAAGCTGCGGTTGATGTACGAGTCACAGGCGTTGGCGTTCATCGCGGAGCAAGCGGGCGGCTACGCTTCCGACGGAGTCGGCAGCATCCTCGACATCGAACCACACGAACTGCACCAGCGCACCCCGCTTTTCATCGGCAATCGCTCACTCGTAGAGAAGGCCGAGGACTTCATCCGTGAGATCGATCAGGATTGGATCAAGGCTTACCGCCCGTATCGTGAGAAAAAAATCCAGCAAACCTAAACAGAATCCGAAAATGTTGTCACAATCCAGCAATGTTATAAATCGGTTAACAATGTTCATGATACACTCTTAGGAGAATACAGTTTTATCATTTAGAGGACGTCTATGTCTGCCGGTGTTGATATACAAATTATTGAGATTCTCGTGCTCGGCTTACCTAGCAGCGGGAAGTCGTCTTTCGTCGAAGCACTGAACGCCAACCGCGAAGAAACAGACGGCTGGCGCTCCACCTACATTGATGTGGACGACAGCTTGCAAGTGCGCTTCATCGAACCGCCGCCACAGGCCAACTTTGACTTCATGTGGTGCCGTGAGATCATCGAGTATATCGACACCGATGGTTTTATCGTGGTCGCGGATAGCGTGCGCTCCGAAGATTTCGGTGAGATGGTCAGTGTGTTGCAGACCACGCGGGTCTTTCACCCGAAGGTGCCCGTGCTGCTGGTCGCCAACAAACAAGATCAATCACAGGCCTGGCGCGTCGAGGACATTCGGATGGGGTTGGGCATCCCCGATGAAATTCATATTGTCCCGTGTGTGGCGACCCAATTACACACCGTGCGCGAGGCGGTGCTCGACCTGCTCTATCAAATCATGGCGAATTAACCTGCACTTGCAACGTCCCAAGCCATCCTCTAAACTGAGCATTCAGAATTAATTAAGCTGGATGCTGTTCGTATGCCAAAAACCATTGTCGTAATCCCAACTTACAACGAACGCGAAAACCTCCCGTTGATGGTCGAGGCGCTTTTCGCTTTACCCGTCACCGACCTGGAGATCCTGGTCGTCGATGACAACTCCCCCGACGGCACCGGACAACTCGCCGATCAACTCGCCACCCAACACCCCGGACGGGTGCATGTGCTGCATCGGGCGGCAAAGACCGGGTTAGGGCCGTCTTACCGGGCGGGGTTCAAGCAGGCACTCGCGCTCGGCGCGGATTACGTGCTGCAAATGGATGCTGACTTTTCTCACCAACCAAAGTACATCCCGCAGATGATTGAGACGCTCGAAAGCGGCGGGGACATGGTGCTGGGGTCACGTTTTGTGCGCGGCGGCAGTGTTGATCCGTCGTGGGGGGTCTATCGCAAGTTGCTGAGCTGGTGGGCCAACCGGCTGTATGTGCCGACCATTTTGCACATCCCGGTGTATGACGCGACTGGCGGCTATCGTCTGTGGCGAGCCAGCACACTGACCGGCCTCGACCTCGACCGGGTGCAAAGCAGCGGTTACGTCTTTCAGGTCGAAATGGCCTATTGTGCGGTGCGGTTGGGATACAAGGTGGTCGAAGTGCCGATCCACTTCCCAGACCGGCAGCGGGGCGAATCCAAGATGGATTCTAAGATCGCGCTGGAGGCGGCGCTGCGTGTCTGGTCGATCCGGCAGCGGCACCACACACTCAACCCCTTGATGCGCCGCACCACCCCCTACGAGACCACACCACTCATCACAGAAGTCGAGTAGAATGCGTAACCGGCTGATTTATCAGCGCCGGTTACGCCGAAGGTGCCGCGTGTAGCACGCGGCACCCGGCACGCAGAACACGTTGGCTGCGCTATTGATCCTCGGCACGGATGGCGCTGCGTACCATCGCCACGAACTCGTCTACGTCTTCGGTAAGCGTGGCATCACCGTTCAGGTCAGCCTGCGCGGACTCCGCCAGCCGTAGCACATTGCCGTAAGTGCCGTCTTCCGCCCAGAAGCTACCCCGTAGTAATTCGGCGAACTCCACGACCGCCGCGTGCAACCGGAAAGTCGCCGGGGCGTCTTCGATGTCCGCCAGCACGTCCTCCACACGGATTGACCGGCTGATCTCCACGACTTCGCGGGTTTCGGCGTCCTCATAACGGACGTAAACCGTTGCGATCACGTCATCTGCCGCCACACGCTGACCGGCCTCGCCGTCCTCGTAGGCCAGTTCGTAAAGCGCGGTCACACTCTGCCCCGCGCCGACCTCGCCAGCATCGACCTCATCATTGCGGAAGTCTTCATCGGCGATGGCGCGATTCTCGTAGCCGATCAAGCGGTAGCGGTCGGTCACATCGGGGTTAAAATCCACTTGAATCTTGGCGTCGTAACCGATGACTTGCAGCGTCCCGGTCAGGTTATGCACGAACACCCGCCGCGCCGCCTTGATCTCATCGACGTAATAATAGTTACCGTCGCCGTTGTTGGCGAGTTCTTCCATCAGCACATCGTTATAGTTGCCCAGGCCGAAGCCGATGGTACTGAGTGTCACGCCCTGTTCCACGCTGGCCTCGATGGTCTTCAGCATGGCGCTGCCTTCGGTGATGCCGACGTTGGCGACGCCGTCACTCAACACGACCACGCGGGTGTTTTCGCCCTCGCGCATGTTCTCGGTCGCCATGTCATAGCCGATCTGCAACCCGGCCTGCACGTTGGTGCTGCCTTCGGGACGTAGCGTGTTGATGGCGGCGTCGATGGTGGTGCGTTCGCTGGCGGGGGTCGGTTGCAATACCGCACGGCTGTTATCCGAGTAGACCACGATACCGATGCGGTCGTCCTCACGCAGTTCGTCGAGCAGCAGCGACAGCGATTCCTTGACCAGACCGAGACGGTTTTCCATGTCCATGCTGCCGGAAACGTCGATCACGAAGACCAGAAACACCGGGTCGCGGTCTTCCGGCGCGACATAGCGCCCCTGAATGCCGACGCGCAGCAGTTGGTGATCTTCAAAGCCGAAGGGCGCGGGCGCGGCATCCAAATAGATGGCGAAGGCGTCATCACCGCCCGGCGAGTCGTAGCCAGCGTCGAAATAGTTGACAAATTCTTCGGGACGAATGGCGTCTGCTGGCGGCAAAAGTTCACGACTGAGCAGGTAATTGCGAGCGACGGTATAGGAAGCGGTGTCCACGTCCAGCGCGAAGGTGCTCAGGTTGTCGTCAGCGGTATCAAGAAAGGGGTTGGTGCCGGGGTTCTCAAAGGACATATCGGCGGGTGGCTCGT
>DAOTTX010000293.1:0-1530 GCA_034437515.1 Anaerolineae bacterium | reverse complement strand
CCCCCCCCTCCGGATTCCAGGCACTTTCTGGTGCTTCTCTAGCGATATTCAGATGCAAGTATGATAGGGTAACACTATGGTTCAGGATACTCATCCAGAGCAAGCGCCCTTTTCCCAGAGGGAGTGGGCACAGACTCCACTCGCGGTCCAGGAGTTTGTCCTGGAATTGGTTGCCCGCGTGCAGGAACTAGAGGCAGAGGTGTCAGCCCTGCGTGAGCAGGTCAACCGCAACTCGCGCAACTCCTCTCAGCCTCCTTCCAGCGACGGCCCCGGTGTTCCTCCAAAGCCGCGCAAGCGCGCCAAGGGCAAACGCAAGCGAGGGGGACAACCAGGCCACAAAGGCACAACGCGGAAGCTGGTGCCGATAGAGCAAGTCAAAGCCAGCCACGAGCTCAAGCCGGAGACGTGCCGCAAGTGCGGACATGCCTTGAGAGGACAAGACCCAGAGCCATACCGGCACCAGGTCACAGAGATTCCCCCTGTAGTTGCCGAGGTAGTCGAATACCGTCAGCACGTCTTGTCTTGCCCAGAATGTGGTACCGCGACCTGTGCCGAGTTGCCCCCTGGTGTTCCTCAAGGGGCCTTCGGACCGCGTTTGCAGGCGATGGTGTCTCTGTTGAGTGGTCGCTACCATCTGAGCAAGCGAGACACTGAAGAGGTTATGGATGACTTCTTCCAGGCTGGCATCAGCGTAGGCTCGGTTTGTGCGCTAGAGCAACGCACCAGTGAGGCTGTCAGTGAACCGGTGGAGGAAGCTCGCGAGTATGTTAAAGAGCAACCGGTGGTCCATATGGACGAGACGGGCTGGCGAGAGGCCAACGAGAAGGCCTGGCTATGGGTGGCGGCTACTTCCCAGGCGACGGTATTCCTCATTCGATGCAGTCGCGGAGGGAAAGTCGCCAGAGAAATGCTAGGCGAAACCTTCAGCGGCATTCTGAGCTCTGACCGCTGGTCAGCCTACAATTGGCTGTCCGTTTCCTTGCGACAATTGTGTTGGTCTCATCTCCTGCGTGATTTTCAAGCATTCGTTGAGCGTGGAGGAGAATCCTCGCGCATCGGTGAAGCTATCCTAGCCCAAAGTGACCAGATGTTCGACTGGTGGCACCGGATACGAGATGGAACAATGTCTCGTGCGGACTTCCAGGCAAAAATGGCACCCGTCCTGCAGAAGGTAGGCGAGTTGCTCCGACAGGGAGCTGCGTGTGCCCACGACAAGACCGGGGGTACCTGTCGTGACATCCTCAAACGTGAGGAGGCGTTATGGACCTTCGTGCATGTCGAAGGCGTGGAACCTACCAACAATCTGGGCGAGCGACAGGTTCGCCAAGGCGTCATCTGGCGCAAGATATGCTTTGGAACCCAGAGCAAAGCCGGCAGTCGTTTTGCTGAACGGATCATGACAGTCGTTAGTACCTTGAAACAACAGAAGCGCAATGTGCTGGACTATCTCACTGAAGCCTGCGATGCGGCCAATTGGGGCCGACCAGCACCGTCTTTGCTGCCGACTGCGTCTACCCCCTGAACGGTTAC
>DAOTTX010000292.1:0-2451 GCA_034437515.1 Anaerolineae bacterium | reverse complement strand
AGAGGACGCCCTCAAAAACCAGGCGTCGGAAACCACAGTGGATGGTATCGAAGTTGAGAGTACAGAAATTGAGGGCTGGCTCGAAGATGTATTCGACAGGCTCTACAGCCCCGAACAGACACCGCCGCCGCCCCCCCCCGACGGTTTGCAGGCAACACTGCGCCCCTACCAGCTTCGTGGCTTTGGCTGGCTGGCACAGATGCGGCAAATGAAATTAGGGGCGTGTCTCGCGGACGACATGGGGCTTGGCAAGACGTTACAGACCATTACCGTCTGGCTATACGAGCGCGAACAACTTGACGTGAAGCAGCCTGCCTTGCTGGTTTGCCCAACATCTGTCGTCGGCAACTGGCGTCATGAAATTCGCAAGTTCGCGCCGACGCTCAAGGTACTGGCCCATCATGGTGCAAATCGCTTGCAAGGGGAAGCATTCATCAAGGCGGTGGCAGATGTCGATGTGGTGCTGACCAGCTATGCGCTGCTGCGCCGTGATATGGAAGCCTTTCAGCAGGTCAAGTGGTCAGACATGGTGCTAGATGAAGCGCAGAACATCAAGAACCCATCTACCAAGCAGGCACAGGCAGCACGCGCCATCCCGGCAGATTTCAAGCTCGCGCTGACTGGCACACCCGTCGAAAATCACCTGACGGAATTGTGGTCGATCTTCCAATTTCTCAACCCCGGTTATCTCGGCTCACAGAAGGCGTTTAAGTCAAACTTCGCCACGCCTATCGAACGCTACGGCGACGAGGAGGTATCAACATCCCTGAAGCAGCTCACCGCGCCGTTTATTCTGCGCCGCGTTAAAACGGATGCGTCCATCATTCAGGATTTACCGGACAAGTTCGAGAACAAAGTCTACTGCACCATGACGCCGGAACAGGTCACGCTGTACGAGGCGGCAGTGCGCGAGGCGATAGAAGCCGTCGAATCGGCTGACGAAGACATGGCGCGGCGCGGCAATATCCTGCGGATGTTGACCCAACTCAAGCAGATTTGCAATCATCCGGCACACTTCCTGAAAGAAGGGGCTTCCGCGCCTCTGCCAGAACGCAGCGGCAAACTTGACCGCCTGACCGAGATGATCGACGAAATCCGCGATAACGGCGAACGCTTGCTGATCTTCACGCAGTACGCGGAGATGGGCGATATGCTGCAAACACATCTGCGCGAGTATCTGGTTGATGAAGTGCTGTTTTTGCACGGCGGCACGCCATCAAAGCATCGTGATGAAATGGTCAGGCGCTTTCAATCGCCGCAGGGGCCGCCCGTGTTCATCCTCTCACTAAAAGCGGGCGGTACAGGTTTAACCCTGACGGCGGCAAATCACGTTTTCCACTATGACCGCTGGTACAATCCTGCCGTTGAGAATCAAGCGACTGACCGCGCTTTCCGCATCGGGCAGACAAAGGATGTGCAGGTACACAAGTTCATCTGCCTGGGCACACTGGAAGAACGCATCGACGCAATGATCGAGAAGAAGCAGATATTAGCGCAGTCCGTCATTGGCAGTGGGGAAAGCTGGATTTCTGAACTTGATAATAACGAATTGCGTGATCTGGTCGCGCTACGACACAACGCACTGGAGGAGTAAACATGGGTTGGCACTACAATGACTTTGACGATGACCACGAAGATGATTCAACACTGGCGGATTACAAAACCCCGGCTGATGCGATTGTCATTCATGGCCCCATCCGCGCCAAGAGCAAACGCGGCGCCATCGGGCGTGAGTGGTGGGGGCGGCAGTGGGTTGAAGTTATGGAACGCCTGGGAATGGGTGGACGCCTAGATCGCGGTAAACGTTATGCCCGCAATGGGTCGGTGATGTCTCTGGAGATTTCGCATGGCATGATTTATGCCAATGTCAGAGGCAGTCAGGGACGGCAGTATCGCACCGCCATTGAACTACGTGCATTGGATGACAAACAATGGCAAAAAGCATTTGATAGCCTTTCGGAACAGGCAATCTACGCGGCGAAGCTGCTGGCAGGCGAGATGCCCGGTGACATCGAAGCGGTGTTCCAACACACAGGATTATCTTTGTTCCCGCAGAGCAAGAAGGATATTGACTTTACCTGTTCCTGTCCAGATTGGGGCAATCCCTGCAAGCACGCCGCCGCTGTGTATTACCTCATCGCAGAGCAACTCGACGTCGACCCGTTTATCCTTTTTCACCTACGCGGACGCAACCGTGACGCGATCATGCAGGCATTGCAGGGTTATGACCTGGGGCTATCGGATGATGAGACGACAGCCGACGAATATAATCCACCGCTGACTACAGCCGCTTTCTGGAATGCGCCGGACGTGAATCGGGTACGGCAAATGCCCGTTCGCGGTGTAGACCCGATTGCACTACGCCAGTTGGGAAGCCCCCCTGGTAATATTGAGAAAGACCTGCGAAAACTCTACACTGACATCTCTCAAGAAGCAGCACACTGGCTCGGC
>DAOTTX010000291.1:0-3333 GCA_034437515.1 Anaerolineae bacterium | reverse complement strand
AATAGCGGACCGTGTGCTGCAATCTTCGCTACATCATCGTCGCGCGATGACTATGTTGTTTCAATGTCCTCAATAGCGGACCGTGTGCTGCAATAAGGACGCGCCGGAGATGATGCGCCAGATGCTAAGAGTTTCAATGTCCTCAATAGCGGACCGTGTGCTGCAATTCTGCACGCATGATGTAGCTCTCATGCCCGCGCGGTTTCAATGTCCTCAATAGCGGACCGTGTGCTGCAATAACGCTGTCGTCAAAGACGATGGCAACAAGAAAGACAAGTTTCAATGTCCTCAATAGCGGACCGTGTGCTGCAATCCTTCTGAAATTATAGCACAAAAAGGTCACTTTACACCTAAATTCGTGCAAATTCGCGCAGATCGCCACTGAGACGGTCGATTTTCCGGCGGGCGCGGCCAGAATGTCACCGCAGCCGCCGGAAATCTGAAACCCGTTTCGTGTACGCATCACCGGGGGAGTTTCAGATCGCGTCACAATTATGTAACATCGTTGCAGAACCGGACATACTGGCAGGTCAGGCATTTGCGGCTGTGGGGCGTCGGCGGTGGGCAAACCTCACGCTCGACCAGCTCATGCAGCGCCGTGACGATAGTTTCGAGTCGATTTTCCTCGCGGCGGGTGAGCTTTACGGGATGATAGGTCTGGTCAGGGATGGTATAGATGTAGCAGCCCAGAACCCTGCGACCCAGCGCCTCAATGCCGAGCCGATAGGCCAGCATCTGCACCTTCCAGTAACCGTAATCGCGGTCGGTGTCTTTATAATCGACCAGATAAACACCGTCGGGTGTCTCAACAAGCTCATCCAGATGACCGACCAGCCGCAGCCACTCTACGGTGATCGGAACGTCAAAGTGCCGCTCACCGGGATGCACGGCGTGCAGTGCGTGCTTGCGCCGTTTCATCTTTTGCTTGACCTGCCCTTCACGTTCGATCCCTAGCCGGGAGAGCGCGGTTTCACGATCCAACCGCAGGCACAGGGCATAGAAAGGGATGCGTGGGCAGTAGATGTGGTTCTTGATCTCGTTGATGCGTAGATACCCATCGGTCGTTTTTTTATCCATGCAGGGGCACCCCCATCTCAATCCGGCGCTGCCAGTCATCGGCGGCGACCGGGACGACCAGCACGTAGCCGTCGTCTTCGGTCTGCCGTGCCAGTTCGCGGGCCAGCGCATGATATTGGCGTGGTTTCAGGCGTCCGGTAAACACGCTGTACTGGTGACGGTCCAGGCCGTAATCCAGACAGATATCCACGATTTTATTGCGGATGCGATTAGCGGTGACGTCGTACATTACCAGTAAATGGATCATCGTCCTCAGCCTCCGGTATAGCTCACGTAATGGGCATCCCCGCGGAAGGCCGCCGCCAACAACCGGGCCTGCATCTGGATGATCGAGCGAAGCTGGTAACGCTTGGCTTGATAGACACCCTGCGCATTGAGCCGGGAGAGGATATGGTCGGCATAGGCGCGGCGTGTCTCACGGGTCAGCCGTCCGTTGTCGTCGATGGTGACGGTGAATTGCCGGTTGAGCAGCCCCATCAAAGTACGATCTACAATCGGGGCGCGGAACTCCTCGATCAGATCCAGCGTGAGGCTGGGCTTACCGGGGCGGTCAGTGTGCAGCAGGCCGATGTAGGGTTCCAGCCCGGCGATGGTCAGGGCGTTCTGCACCTCACCATAGAGGATGCCGTAACCGTAATTCAGCAGACTGTTGACCGGGTCGGTCGCGTGGCGTCCGGTACGTCCGGGCCAGGGATACGCCTCAGGGATTAAGAGCGCGAGTGTTTCCCAGTACACACGACCGGCACGCCCTTCGAGTCCCATCAATTCTGCTCGGATGTCGTCCAAACACTCGGCACGGGCCGTTTCCAGATGGGCGGCGCAGTCTTCAAGATCCAACTGTGACAGGTGGAACTCGTGGGCCAGGTCACCTTCCAGGCGGCGCGCCAGGTAACGCAAGTTGACGAGCTGGCTGCGCACCTTCCCTGCGCCGATCTGCCGGGCGATGGCGACACCACGCCGGGTGTTGATCGCGTCCATCTGGCAGCGGCGGTTGGTCGTGACTGTGGTCAGGTGGGGGGAGAGTACGGTTGCGTAATTGCCCGTGACCGCGTCAATAAAGTGAATGGGGATGCCATGCTCACAGCAGGCAGCGATGGCCGCGGCACTAATGGTCGCAGCGCGGGTGAGCATCTGCACACTGCGCAGGTGCATCAGCGGTGCGTCGAGCGGTTTTTGTTCCGGGACGTTGACGCGCAAGCGCCGCCCCTTCATACCGACAAAGGTGCCATAGTCGGCAACGATCAGGTCTTCGATTAACGCCATGAGTTATCCTCCGTGATCAGTCTTTATTTGCAGGATAACGACGCTGGTCAAAGAATCGTTGACCAGCATCAGGCGCTCATCGTTTGCTCATGTTTTATGTCCTCAATAGCGGACCGTGTGCTGCAACCTGAATCCACACCTCATCGCGCTTTTCGGTTGATTAGCGGGTGATCTGTGTCTCACAGGGGTAGCGGCCTGCGGCGAGCAGCGCGGTGCGTTCGCTCAGGCGCGTCGGCGTGTTCAACTTTAAGATAAAGACCGTTACCCGTCCGGCAGCGGTCAGCGGCATGATCTGTGCGCCGTCTAACCGGAAGTGCGTTGTCCAGGCGTCCTGACGAGGGTTGTACAGAGAGGTAATCGCGCCAGTTTCAGGATCAAACGAGGCGAAGTCGCTGCCCTTGTGACGGTTGCACATCAGGCAAGCCAGACACAGATTATCCGCTGTGGTCTCGCCGCGATGCTTCGTCGGGATAATGTGATCGACTTCATGCGCGTAGAGGCGGTCTTGTTGGTGAATGCGGCAGTATTCACAGCAGACGTTCGCCCGTTCAATCACCTGCTGGCGTAGCCACTCCGGGATGTAAGTCATTCGTCCTTTAACTTCAGGTGTGCCTTGGCTTTCAACAGCGTGACGAAATGATCCATCTGCATCGCTTCGTCTAGCTCAGCCTGTTCTTTCCCGTTCAGTGTCCCGGCGCAGTTTGCGTCTAACAGGTCGCGCAGCCGGTTCTGTGCCGCTTCCGACGCCCGAAAATCAATCACCTGCTGCGGGGTTGGCGAAGTCAGCAAAAAGCTCAGTACCTCTTCCTGAATGCTCGCGGGGGGCGCAAAATCTGTCATAACCACTCCTCTTTATAGGTTGCAATCACTATTCTAGCGGAATCCGAGGTCTGGGTAAAAAGAGGCCCCTGTATTTTCTGGAATTATAGCTCATACAAGCATCTGATGACAGAATTCAGCCAATGTCCTCAATAGCGGACCGTGTGCTGCAAT
>DAOTTX010000290.1:0-2019 GCA_034437515.1 Anaerolineae bacterium | reverse complement strand
CTCGAAGCGCACCGGTGGTGTGAAGGGCACATCACGCAGGGGCTTCCAGCCGACGAGACGCGCACGTGGATAGACGCGCTCTTCCAGGGGGATGTCCCACGCGGCGCAGATTACGCCGTCGGGATGAAGTGCCATGTGTGCGCGACTGACATGCACACCGCAGCGTGTGCCCGTGAAGGGTTCACGGGTGACTTTGACCAGCAGGACAGGCTGCCAGTCCAGATCGGGAAGATTGGGCATGAGATTCACTTTCGGTTGTGTAGGACAGGGTGGTTTAACCGGTAAAACCGGAGGGCGATTTGGGTTTAACCCGGTTTTACGTCAGGCTGCCTGTTTGTGGGCATAGGATGTTATGGTCAAAAATTAACAGATTATGAGACATCGGCAATATGGATTGACCTTCACATTATGTGAACCTGCACCCTGTAATCAGCGAAGCACAAGTTGCCATTCAAACAAGATGTTCGAATGCCAGCGAGCAAATTCGCAGACAGACATTTCACGAAACTTTATGTGCTAAGAGGAGAAACAGGATGATTTCACGTAGAAATGCCTTGAAGGGAATCGGTGTTGCATCGGTGGCAGCGGCAATCGGTGTGAAGTTTGGAACCAACGTTGTTCGGGCGCAGTCTAATCCGACATTGGGCAGCGTATTTATCACTCGGCGTGGTCCCGTCACGCTGCATACGTATGTTGCGCCCGATGCGTCGGCGCAGGTGACCTCGCACGTTATTGAAACCCCGAATCGACTCGTTGTTGTCGATACCCAATTCGTACAGATATTTGCACAGGATTGGCGTGCCTATGTTGACAGCATCGGCAAGCCAATCGAACGGGTCATCTTGAGCCACGAACACGGCGATCACTGGGCGGGTGCAACGCAGTTTACGGATGTGCCGTTCGCCAGTACGGAGACTATCGCACAGACCGTTGAAACGAATCTGCCAACCTATCTCCAATTGATGGAATCGGTCATTGGTGCAGAAAATATGCCAGAGACACCCAACTTGCCTGAAGGAACACTAACTGCCGAGTCTGAGCAGATTGACGGTATCGCTTTTGAATATCGCGTGGATGACAACGCAGAAGCCGTCCAGCACCTGTCGATTCATCTACCAGAAGCCAACGTGTGGATCGTCCAGGACTTGATTTACAACAACGCGCATTTCTTCCCCGGTGTGGATCGTGCCAACTGGATTGCGACACTGGAAGGGTTGGGCAGCGATACAACGAATGATGATTTACTGCTTGTCGGTCACGGGTTGCCCACCACGCGCGGCGAAGTCCAGTCGGCAATTGCTTACTTGCAGTTGGCAGATGAACTTGCAGCCGATGCGACTGACGGCGCGTCCGTCATTGCCGCGCTACAGGAAGCCTACCCGACTTACGGCGGGGGTGAATTACTTGGGTTCTGGCGTGTGTTCCTCGGGTAATCAGTATCCATAGTTTGGCAGATGGTAGGCTCACGCAATATGATGAGCCTATCACCTGCAATGACTACGAATTGAGGATAGCATGTACACAATCGGTGAATTCGCACGGATGGCTCAGGTTTCCCGACGGCAACTGCGGCATTGGGATGAGATCGGGCTGCTGCAACCGGCAAAAGTTGACCCAAAGACCGGCTATCGCTACTACAGCGCCACGCAACTGACGACGCTCAATCGTGTGGTGGCACTCAAAGAGCTAGGCCTATCGCTGGATCAGATTCAACGCTTTATCAACGACGACGTGTCGGTGGATGAAATGCAGGGCATGCTGCTTCTACGCAAGGCGGAGCTTGAGCAGCAGGTGCTGGCAGAAATGCGCCGTATTCGCGTGATCGAATCACGTTTGAAACATATTCGAGAACAGGGGCAGCATGTTCGTGATGTGGTTGTCAAGCAGGTGCCATCAAGAAAATACATTGGGGTACGAACCACGTCGCTAGATTGGGAATCCATGTTGCAAAAGTGGAACGTAGTAACACCGGTTTTGACCGACACAACTGGCGACCAGTACGGTAATTTCATGGGCATT
>DAOTTX010000289.1:0-22555 GCA_034437515.1 Anaerolineae bacterium | reverse complement strand
ATTTTAGCGAAAATTTGACACTTTATGACCTCTTATAAGCCAACTTTTCACGCTAATTCTGATGTTTTCTGGCGAATTCAACGCTGTTTTCCAAATTGGCGAAGGTATTGTGGAGAGGATGGCATAACGTTCGCCGGTGGGGTTAAACACGACATGCAACACTGCGTAAGGATAATTGAATGCCTGCACGATCTCGCCGGTTTCAACGTCGTAAATTGCGCCAGAGTCGATGCCATCGACGTTAGAACCACGTCCAGAATACCATACCGAAACCAGCGCACCGTCGTTGCTTAATGCCAGACCACGATTGTTACCATCGTTCACCCAATTTGGGTCAGGGTTGAGTGTGGTAAGCACCTCGCCTGTTGCTGCATCCATGACCTGTAGTTCATTAGTTTGTTCGTTCAGTAGGGCGATGCGTGATTGGTCTGCACTGAAGACAATTTCGTCGTAGTCTGCTAGATAAGGTGTAGTAAATACCTCTTCAGCAATGGGTGGTGTAACGTCTTCTTCTTCGGTCTGGACGACAGGCGCGTTATCAGCAGATGCACCGGTATCTTCAGAACTCGCATTGGTTGAACTTTGTTCGATTTGCTCGCTCGTATCCTCGTTGGCAGCTTCTTCACTGTCACTATTCTCACCACCGCAAGCCGCCAGCACGAGAATTATAAAGAGACCGAGCACGATTGAAATTCGCATTTTCCCTCCATCTTTGGAAATATTGTTTTACGTGATTCAATAGTAAGAAAAATATGCCGAGCAAACAATGTATGTATAGAAGTTTTTAAAGGTAAACGAAAACAGGACAACCACAATGGGTTGTCCTGATTGTTTTAAAAGCTCCCGCTATGCCGTGTGGGCGTTTAGGTTTGAACCTGCTTTCGCAGGTGGGTACCTACTTTTCACTGTTCCGGTCTTGGCTCAGGCCTATCACCTTCACAGTGTATTGCGGTTCCCTTTATATGGGTGTTGGCTCAAAACTGAAGACGCCATCACGCACATAGCAGGTAGGCTTATTTATAACAGAGGGGGCACTTCATGTAAAGACCAACCTGGGTGACAATCGTTATGTTCTTGGGGAAAAGCACCGCTGATGTATGTCACATAGTACTTCGGTTCTGGGTGGCTGTTAGGCACTCTTAACCTGGGTACGAGTCTTGTTATGATGTGCGAATGGAGTCAGTATTTCCCATATAATAGGGTTACGCAAACACAATGGGAATGTAATGTAGTGAGCCAAAATACACCGACGATTTATGACTATGGGGTTCAACGGATCTGGATTGATGCGGGCAGAATTGCCATCATCAGAACAGACGGAAGTGTAACGCCGGGGGCATTGCGGATGTGGGCGCGTGTGGTGACTGACACAGCCTGGCAGTTTCCCGTAGATCGCCCGATTGCAATCTGCCATGACTTAGGTAAACGTCAGAGCTTTAACGCGGATGTGCGCCATTATGCACAGAAGGTTTATACCGCAATGCCGCAAGACCGCCCGATCTATGGGGTGGTGACGCTGCCGAACAATCTGCTGATGCCGATCATCGGTCTATTTGTCCGACGGCATACCAATAAACGTCCCAACGTCTACGAGCATGTGACCGCAGACATTAAAAAGAGCATCGCCTGGCTGCGTGAACAAATCCAGCAACACGATCAAGCATCGGTCTGAGCAAAAGGCTGGCACCATCGTGCCAGCCCTTAGATCGTTTTATTTTATTCTTCCGTGACTGTGTCTTCGAGGTCGTCTGCCTCTGCGGTGACGGCGATGTACAGGGCTTCAAGTTGACCCGGTTCCGGTGGTGAGGGCGCATGTGCCATCACATCGGCACCGGTTTGGGATTTCGGGAACGCGATCACCTCACGGATGTTTGGCGCACCGGTAAACAGCATCGCCAGCCGGTCAATACCCCACGCGATGCCCCCATGTGGCGGGACGCCATATTCAAACGCTTCCAGAATGTGCCCAAACTGCGCCATCGCGTTTTCCATCGTCTGCCCGATGAGCGGGAAAATCTTCTCTTGCATTTCGCGCTCGTGAATGCGGATGCTGCCGCCAGCGAGTTCGTAGCCGTTGCAGATCAGGTCGTATTGTGTGCCGCGTGCCTTGCCGGGGTCGCTGTCGAGCAGATCGAGGTCTTCCGGCATCGGGGCGGTGAACATATGCTGCGATGGATCCCACCGCTGTTCTTCTTCGTCCCAGTAAAATAACGGGAAATCCACGACCCATGCGAACGCGAGCACATTGGGATCGGCAAGGTCGAGATGATTTGCCAGATGGCGGCGTAGTTTGTCCACGACCGCATAGACGATGTCATCTTCATCGGACGTAAACAGCAAAATGTCACCCGGTTCAGCCCCGGTCAGTTCAAATAGTTCCAGCTTCTGCTCAACGGTGAAGAATTTGCCAATCGGCCCTTTGACTTCGCCTTCTTCTTCGAGCGGTAGCGCCATCCAGGCGAGTCCCTTCGCTTTGGCCTCCGCTCTGACCATATCTTCGAGGCTACGCATCAACCTTTTGAGCTTCTCACCGCTGAGGGTTTTTTCAGGCGTTTCCTGGTCACGGTATAAACCGGGTGCGCGAATGACCTTAACCATCTTCCCGGCTTCGACATTTTTATTAAACACCGCGAAACCACTATGTCCGGCGAGGGCGGTCACGTCGATGGCTTCCAGATCATAGCGCAGGTCGGGTTTGTCGCTGCCGTAGCGATCCATCGCTTCGTTGTAGGTCAAGCGACGGAAGGGGCGAGAGAGAATTTCCTTTTCCGGCACGACATGATCCGCCAGTGCCAGCGCCAGCCGTTCGTTGAGTTGAATGATGTCCTCACGCTCGACGAAGCTGATTTCCATATCCAACTGTGTAAATTCCGGTTGGCGCTCACCGCGCAGGTCTTCGTCACGGAAGCATCGCGCAATCTGGAAATATTTTTCATAACCGGCGACCATCAACAATTGCTTGAGTTGCTGCGGACTCTGTGGCAGGGCGTAGAACTTGCCCGGTTGCAAGCGGCTCGGCACCAGGAAGTCGCGAGCGCCTTCTGGCGTGGTTTTGAACAGAATCGGAGTTTCGATTTCAAGGAAGCGTTCGTCGTGTAAAAAGTCACGGATGAACTTGTTGATCTCATGCCGTGTGATGATGTTATGCTGCATCACCGGGCGACGCAGATCGAGGTAGCGATAGCGCATCCGCTCGACTTCTTTTTCGTTGCCGTCCTGGTTGATATAAATGGGCGGTGTCTTGGAGGGATTCAGTATTTTGATCTCTTTGGCGACCATGTCGATGTCGCCGGTTGCCAGTTCGGGGTTTTCTGTCCCTTCCGGGCGCATACGCACTATTCCGGTGATCTGCAAGACGAACTCTGACCGGGCATCGCTGGCGATGCGATGCGCTTCCTCCATATCGGATTCATCGACGACGACCTGCGTCGTTCCCCAACGGTCGCGCAGATCAATAAAAATCAAACCACCCTGATCGCGACGGCGATTGACCCATCCCGCCAGGGTGACTGTTTCGCCTGCATGAGACTTGCGTAGTTCACCGCAAGTATGTGTTTTGAGCATTGGTTATCTCCCTTGCCTCGGTGGTTTGTGAGGCCAAAGGATAACATGCACACGGGTAGAAATAAAGGTGTGCGCTCAATGAACATTCGCCGGTAAACTGCACAAGTCTCTTTTGCTTATTCTGGCTGAGGGAGCGATTGTCTTTCTTCTTTGGCCTCATCAGTCTCATCATTCTCGACGGGTGCTTCTCGCCCGGTGATGAAAGTATGAGACTGTGCGAACTCCAGTTTGTAGAGTAAATAGAGCGCACATCCACCAACCATCAACTGAGTCGCCAGCGCATTTTGCAGGTCACTGTGCATGACGATGATTGCGGTGCAGCCCAACGCACTACCGAGCATCCCGACCGCGAACGGGGTGCCGTAGCGCCCGAAGTTCAGCCGGGATAGCCGGTGCGAGAGATGATCGGTACCGCCCTGTAAGAATGACTGTCCGCGCCGCCAACGGGAGACAAACACCATCCCGGTGTCAAAGATGGGCACGCCGAGGACAAGTACCGGCACAGGCCATGTGACCCAGGGACTTTCTGCCGGAAAGGTCAGCTTGAGGCCGATGACCGCCAGCAGAAAGCCGAGAAACATCGAGCCGACATCACCCATGAAGATCTTTTGATTGGTCTTGAACAGGTTGTAACGCAGGAATCCGAACGACGTCCCGGCGACGGCGGCGGCAAGGGTCGCCAGCAAAGCCTGACCGTTAACCAACGCGATGACGGTAAAAAACATCGCGGCGACGGTGGCGATCATCCCGGCGAGGCCGTCCATGTTGTCCGTGTAGTTGTAGGCGTTGATGAGATACAAGAACCAGCAGCAGGTCAAGACCCCGTTGATAATTTCTGGTAGGGGCATGTTTATCTGAATATCGGTAAAGAATGACAACACGATCACCGGTGCAGCCTGCAACCCTAACTTGAGTTTAGAGGGCAGGTCAACCCGGTCGTCCCACAGGCCGATGACTGCTAGCACCGTTCCCGCGAGGATGACCACCAGCATTTCATTAAGGCTGAATGTCTGGTCAAGTTCAGGCGAGTCGGAGATTGCCAGGACGGCGGTCAACACCAGTAGCGCCCCGGTTAGCGCCAGGTACAACGCGACCCCACCCATCATCGGCGTGGCGACGGTGTGCAGTCGGTCGGACTTGGGCACGGCGACAAAATCAATACGCAGCGCGAGTTGTCGCACCAACGGCGTGACGCCCATCGCAAACGTCAAAGCGACCAATAGAATCAATGTGGTCATGCAAACCTACTTCCCTTACCAGATTGTCAAAGCGTCATTAGTCTACCTAAACCTATTACGTTTCCACAGGGACAATTAACCCGATGAGCAACTCGCGTACCATTCTCACCGCTTCTACCGGTCGTGGTAGTCCCCATAGAGCAAACATGGTTTTTTTGCTATACTGCCGCCCATGTTTGATAAACATTTGACCAAACGTGAACTTGGGATACTCTGCGTTGGGGCTGGTCTGCTGGCGTTCGTCGGTGTGCTGGCGATTGACGTCATCCGGTCGAGCACAGAAGGTGGCATCGGCCCGGCGCAGCGAATCGCGCTGGCGTTGGCGGTGGTGCTCGTGCTGTTCGGCCTCAGCTTGCTTCCGCTCGGTGATGATACAGCATGATCTTATGGTAGACACCACAGCAAACACAGAACAAGGTATTAGCTTCGCCAGGATTGCACGGGTTACGGGTCAGGGATTGCTCGGTGTGGCGCTGGTGATGATGATTTTCTATCTGGTGGTGTACGTGGCCTACGCTGCCAATCTGATCCAGTTCCCCTACGACTATGACCAGGGCGAGGGCTTTGAACTCCACGATGTGATGATGTTCAGCCGGGGAGAGTTCCCTTATGCAAACATCGAGACGTATCCGTTTTATGGCAGCATTTACCCACCGCTGTATCATGTCATTTTAGTACCGCTGGCGTGGATCTTCGGCCCGGCGTTGTGGTATGGGCGGCTCTATAGCTTTCTGACCACGCTGGTCACGACTTCGGTGATTGTCTTCGCGGTTTATAAACAAGCGACTCGTGATAGCGACCGACACAAAGGCACCGTCGCGCTGATTGCCGGTATCGCCGGGTTGGCATGGTTGGCCTCGCCGATTGTGTATCATATCGGTCCGTTGTTCCGGCAGCACATCGGTATGGTGATGTTCGAGCTTCTTGGCATCGCTGTTCTTGGCTGGGCCAACACCTTAGACGACACATCACGCCGGCGACGTTATCTGTTGCTCGGCTTTGCGCTGCTCATCGCTGCCGGGTATACCAAGCAGCTTGCCGCGTTCACGGCGATTGCCGCGCTGCTCTATACGTTCATTCACAGTCCGCGCCGGGCGCTGGTATGGGGGATTGGTTTTGCGTTGGTTGGTGGGTTGATTTTTCTCGGCTTGAACATCGCCACTGAAGGCAATTGGTGGGTTCAAACCATCACCGCCAACGTCAAAGAGTTTAATCTAGGGCAGGCGGAAGGTTTGTTCCGCATGTTTATCAACCTGCACTTCTGGTTGCTCATCCCTGCCGGTTTGATGGTGCTCTATGAGGTCTATTTCGACCGCATCTCGATTTATTCGATCTGGTTTGTGGTGACGGTGGGACTCAACGGATACAGTGCGGGGACATGGGGCGCAGGCGATAGTTATTACGCGACACCAATTGCGGCGGCCTGCGTGTTGACCGGGGTGTTCATCGCACGGACGTTTAACGGTAGTTGGCGCTTCAATGCAAACCTCTATACCCGGCTGCTGGTTGACCCGCTACGGCGTTTTGCGCCGATATTGACGATGATCGGCATGATTGTGTTGCCGCTGACGTTGGTCGCCTATGGGCGCGATGTGTTGCACATGCCGACCAATGTCGCGCCGTTTGAGCAGGTCGCCGACATCCTCGGCGTCGAAGACAACACTGGCTACGGTTATTACGATCCCGACGGTTACATCACGTTTGCTTACGCACAGATCGGACATTTCCTCACCGATGCCGACCGTGCCGCCGGGGATGAGATCGTCGCTTTGATGGATGCCATCCCTGATGATGTGCTGGTGCTGAGTGAGGAAGCCGGTTTCACCTACGCCGCCGACCGGGAAGTGATTACGAACCCGGTGGTGTTGAAAATTTTATGGGAGGCGGGCGCGTTCGACAGCAGCGCACTGGTCGAACTGATTGATGCGCAGACTTTCGGCATGATCGTGTTACGGGCGCAGTTCTACCCAGAGGACGTGAACCGGGCGATCACGATCAATTACGAAGAAGACCGGCGCATCATCATGAACGGCTTCGCCTATATCATAAAATATCCGCGTGAGACACCATTGGAAGACCTACCTCAATCCGTTGAATCGTAGTTACTGCCAAAGCGCCGGGGCGTCGCGTTGCCATCAAAGCCTAGCCCCATCGGGCGGCGCTGTGTGAGGAAGTCTCTGTCGGATTTCATCTGCACGGTCAGGTTGTTCACGGATTTTTCTAACATCGTGAGCGCGACCTCGGTTTTGCGTTCATGTGCAGCGAGCATCCTTGCTTGCAACGCGACCTCACGCACGAAGGCCCCCGGTTGATTGACCAGATCCGGCACGATGGTCTTATGATCGTCCTGCCAATGTTCGCCCATGTAATGCCGCAGCATCCGTTGTGCCTGTTCTTCGTCCTGAATGGTCGGTATGACGAAGATACGATCCAATCGGCCGGGGCGCTTGGTCAGGCGCTCGTCGATAGCTTCGGGGTAGTTGGTCGTCGCCAACAGCAGCGATCCCTTCGGGTTATTGGGTGACTCGATCCCGTCTAGCACATTCAAGATGCGAGCCTTGTCTTCACCGTGCAGATACGCATCCAGTTCTTCGACGACCAACAGCGTCGGGTACTTCGCCGCTGCCACCGCCTGGAATGCGCGTTGAATCTTCTCGAAGGTCGCGCCGTCGCGGTCGCTGCCGCTGACGTAGACGACCACGCGCTTTTTCTTGATGGCGAGTTTCGCCAGCGCCGCACACAACATCGTTTTACCCGTACCGGGGACGCCCGCCATCAACAACTTACGGAAGGGGGCAAGTTTTAGTTGTTTGTAGATGTCTACGCCCTCCTCGAAGAAGGCTTCGACGTCGTCATGAATTTGCGCTTTGAGGTCTTCGGACAGTATGACATCTTCCCAATCGACGGTTGGGTCGAAGAACGCATCCGTCCCACCGATAATATACACATCGCGCCGCCGCCGGATGCGTGGCCTGACGGCTTTAGCACAGGCAAACTCGAACGCGGCCCACGTCTCCAGTCGATCCGGTGGGACGAGGGCAATCGCCGTGAGATCCTGCACATCGTCATCGAAATATGAGCTGGCATAGATGACTTCGAAGGTATCGTCGTTTTCCGTGTCAATAAACTTGAAAAGATACGCGCCAGAGGTCGCCGTGAGCAACATCTTCTTGCCACGTGACCCACAGTCACTGATGGGTATGATGATCGGACAATCGAGTGTTTCTACGCCGTCGTATTTTGCTTTGCCGCGTAGTTTGCGCCCGGTTTTGATCTGTCGTTGGGCGATCTGATTGCTACATTCTGCGGATGCCCAGATAGTCACGGTGTCCTTGCCGATGTTACGCGCTTCCCAGACTTCTTTCGCCCAGGTGACCAGCCGTTCGTACTGCATACGGTTGTTTCCTATTCGTCGCGGATGGTAAAATCTCACCTAACTGAATTATAAAAGATTATACGCTTTACGTCATTTATGATTGGAATACTGTATGACTACTGCCTACATCACCCATGCCCATTACGTTGGGCATGATATGCCCGGTCACCCCGAACACGCCGGACGGATTAAAGCGGTCTGGCAGCAGCTCGACCAGACCGGCCTCACCGGACGGATGAAAAAACTCAAACCGGAGCCTGCTACCGATGCGCAAATTCTCTTTGTTCACAATGCAGATTATCTGGAAGCGTTGAAGCAAATCGCTCATATGGATCATGGTATACGCTTTGACTCAGACACCTATGCTACACCGGAATCGCCGCATATTGCCCGCCTTTCTGCCGGTGGCGTGCTGCTGGCAGTTGATGAAGTGCTGACCGGCGCGGCTGATAACGCATTGGCGGCAGTGCGTCCACCCGGTCACCACGCGATTCCGCAGCGGGGCATGGGCTTCTGCCTGTTGGGGAATATCGCTATGGCTGCCCGGCACGCGCAGCAGACACACGGCATCGAGCGCGTGATGATTATCGACTTCGATGTGCATCACGGCAACGGCACGCAAGATATGTTCTACGATGATGATAGTGTGTTATTCGTCTCCACACATCAGTATCCGTTTTATCCCGGCACCGGGATGCTCAGCGAAACGGGCAAGGCGAATGGGCGTGGTTACACGATGAATATTCCGTTGACTGCCGGGCACGGTGACGGGAATTACAACCGCATCTTCAAAGAGGTGATCTGGCCAGCAGCGCGGCGTTTCAATCCCGGCTTGATCCTGGTTTCCGCCGGGTTCGATGCCCACTGGGTTGATCCACTGGCGATGATGAACCTCTCACTATTGGGGTACGCTAATCTCACCCGCGAACTCATTCACATGGCGGAGGTTCTATGCGGCGGTCGGGTTGTGTTTGTGATGGAAGGGGGCTATGACCTGAACGCGCTGGGGCACGGGTGGCGCAACATCGCCTATGCGTTGCTCGGCGAAGATCATGTCAGTGATCCGTTAGGCACGAGTGATGCCAAAGAACCGGAGATTGACGTTTTGATCGACCGGCTGCAAGAGGTGCATAACTTGTAGCTTAATCGAGGTCGCCGCGCTTCTTTCTGACATCATTATCAGTGCGGATCGGCATCTTGCGCAGCACGGCGAGCACCAACCAGATGATGATCGTCACACCGATGGCAGCGAGCCAGGCCCCCGCACCGGTCGCAACACCTAGCGCCGCCGTGACCCAGATACTTGCTGCCGTCGTCAGGTCGTGGACTTTGCGTTTGCCCCGCCAGATGATCCCGGCACCGAGAAAGCTGACCCCTGTGACGATGTTCGACGCAACCCGCGATGTATCCGCGTCAGGGAAGGCGATAATGGAAAGTGATGTAAACAGGCTGGCACCGATGGCGACGAGCATATGGGTACGCAGCCCGGCATCTTTGTCGCGCCGTTCCCGTTCCATGCCGATTAACATGCTGAGGAATGCGGCGAGGAGCACATAAAGAATGGTTGTTGCTTGTTCTTCTAGTGTCATAATTGGTTGACTTTCTACCGACTCAAAAGACGGAGAAACGTCTCTCCGCCTTGTAATGCCTCTTAATGTATTAGAGCATTATGCCGTTTTCTAGTCAAGATCTTTTATCGGCTGCATTGGTATGTTTCCTCGTGTTTGTGGTCGCTGCCGCCACCGTTGGATCCATTCGCTCAGTCGATCGGTGCGCCAACTACGCCACCAGCAGCGCAGGTAAATCACCAAAGGGATAATCTGCAAGAACGTTGAGAGGACGAAGCCCGTCCCGTAGCTGATCTGCACACCCCATCCGACCCAACCAATCGGGAGCATAATCAAGAACGTGAGTGTCCACACGTAGAGATAGGGGACGGTCAGCACCCAGGTCGCCGTCCACCAGACGAAATCTTTCTTATGAGAGAGGAGTACCGGCACCCACAGCAGCAGGATCGCCGGCCCGGTGTAGCGCCACAAGTCCATGCTGTAAGCGGTGTTCGGGGCGACCTCTGCGCTGCGTGCTAACAGATCACCGATCCAGCCAGGCCATAACACCAGCGAGAGCAGACCATAGACCCCGATCAGCCCGATCACCCGCAGGCGAGAACGGTTATCCGGCGCGAAATAATAGAGCAAGCCCAACCCCAGCGGGATGCCGACGTAAAACTTCACGATAGCGATCATCCAGCCCAGGCTAGCGAGGAAGTTGTTACGGCGTTTGAGCGCGAGATACATCGCCGCCAGGCCAAAGGCATAAATGCCGTCCACCTGCCCGTAATAGGTGAGCATCAAGAACGGGTAGCTGATGAACATCAACAGTTTATCGCCCTTGAACACACTCAGCGCGAATAAAAACCCGGCCCAACTGATGACATTCGCCACGATTGCCGCCAGCGTCAACGGCAGAAAATCCAGCAAGCGGAAGAACGGCAAGATCCAGGGGGCATAGTAAAAACCGGTCAGGTCACGCCCGGCCCCGGCGTTGAGGAAGATTTCCAGATCAACCGGTTTAAAGGGTGTCATCAGTGGATAGGCGACGGCCCAGGCCAGGCCGAAGACTACTGCGGCGAATTCCAGTTTCTTGATCCAGGGTTTTTGCCGTTTATGCGCAGGGGTGAAATCTTGAGACATAGAGTCAATCCGTGTTCGTCGGGACGATCACACCTATTTTAATCGTGTTTTGGGTGTTGTTAGGCTTGAGTTTTGGTATGTGGCGACCAAACAAGCCGGTCGCCACATAATGTTGAGGTTAGCTGCCTTCGATGCCGTTGTGCAAAGTCTCGATGCGACGGTTGTAGTTGTCGAACTTATTCGTTTGTTCTTCGTAGCGTTTGGAGAGCACTTCCAGACGGCTGAAGATCGGCGTGAGCACCTGCTTACCATATTGGCTGAGGCGGGTGCGTTCCTTGCGGGTCAGGTCATCGAGGGCTTCATAATATGTCGCCTCGAGCTTGTCCATACGCTCGGAAAACTCCTTTTTCAGGTCATTGGTGATGCGCTGGTAATGCCGTAGCGCCCGGTAACCGCCAAACGCCGCCAACGGTGCGGCGATCACGAACGCTGGTAGTGCCAGCGCCGCCGCCCCCGCGCCGATCAATGGGCCGGGCGTGCCCACCGAGGCGATGAGCGCGACCGTCAAGCCGCCGATGCCGACCAGCGTATTCACACGGAAGCCACTGATGTTGACTTCGAATTCCTGCCGCATGTTTTCGATCATCTTGCCGGTAGAGTAAGTCTTGAGTTCGGCCTCGGCGATGCGAATCGCTTCTTCCAGCCCTTCGCGCTGTTCGGCGTAGATATTGGCGTCCAGGCCGGTGATTTCCTGTTCGAGCAGGTCGCGCAGGCGGTTAAGCCGATCAATGACGCTGCGCCAATAGCTCCGGCTTTGGTCTACAACGGCGTTGATGTAGCCGTTGGTGGCTTCTTGAATATCACGGGCGGCCCGCCCGACCACCACATCTTGAAACTCCGCCTGGAGCTTCTCTCGACTGGCGGTGCCGGTGATCTTGCGGATAGACAGGTTAGCTTCGATGAAGTTCAAACCGCGCTGCCGCATTCCTTGAAAGACCTTATCGACTTCGGCGCGGGCTTCTTTGAGCTGTGCATCCAGCCCGACGGATTGCGCGTCGAGTTCTTGCTGCACCTCGCGTGCTTTGAGGGTATCCGATTTAATCAGGCTGGCCTTATCTTCGATCTCATCCTGATATTTCTTGACGATCCGGTTGGCGGTTTCGAGTTGTGCTAGCATCTTCTGTTTGGCGGGGGGCGCTTCGGAAAATACCCCCCGCAGATGTGCTTTGACCGCGTCCACACCACCACGCGGGGCTTCTAAACCTTTCGCCGCCCGCAGCGCCTCGCGGGCGGAGACCATAAAGATCAAGGGTTGGAGGCCGAGCGACTCTTTCACCTGCTGTTCGATGAAGCGACGCACCTGCCGTTGTTCTTCCGGTTCCAGCAAATCGACCTGATTCATCACCAGAATGATCTTTTTGCCGTAGTTCTTCGCCATTTCCAGATAGATGCGCTCGGTTTCCGCAAAGGCTTTCTTAGCGGAAAGCAGAAAGATCACCATGTCACTGCGGTGTAAGAACTCCATCGCGGTTTCTTCGTGCCGCCGGAATATCGAGCCGGTGCCGGGGGTATCCACGATGGCGACACCCGGCGCGCCGGTGTTGGGGTGCGCCCATACACGCAGGCTTTCACCTTGCAGGGTCGGCTTACGCTCTGCGGTTTCGCTGTAGCGCACCAATTCGATCATTTCCGTCGTCGGGGTGATGCCCATCGGCAGCAGTTCATCACCGAGCAGTGCGTTTACGAACGTCGATTTCCCGGCGTTGAACTCCCCGATAATGGCGACCAGAAAGAACATCTCTTGCAGGTCACGGGCGACTTCGAGCAGCCGCTTACGATCTTCGCTGCTGGCTTCGTCCATCTCTGCCAGTGTGCCGGCAATATCACCCAGCAGATCAACTTCGGTTTCGCGCAGCGCGACGAGCGGGCCGCTGAGTGCTTTAGTTGTTTTATCGACCATAAATTAAAAACTCCGTCTCTTTATCTGGAGTAGCATCAGTCTTAGCCACGAATCCCCAGTAAGCCTCGCTTGCCGAGTTTATTCAGTTCGCTTTCGATCTCGGTGATCTCCTGGCTGATGGCTTGCAGCTTGTTCAACTGCTCACGTTGGATGTTGCTCTGGGTTTCGACCAGTCGCGTCAGCGGGGAGATCACATCGCGGCGTAGGCGCATTCCATATTCGATTTGTTTGTCGGTGGCCTTCGTTAGTTCTTCGACATATTCTGATTGCAGCCGCATCATGTTGTTGGCGTAATTCGTCCCGATCAACCGCCCGATGAGTGGCGTCGCTAGAATGCCCAGCAGCGCCCCCACCAGCAAGATAATGATAATCAACGGAGAAAGTTCCCCGGCGATGCCGATGACGATCACTAGCAGCACCAGCACCAGTTCCCACACAGCAAGCCCAAAGAACACACTCCGCAGCGTGCCATCGAGTTGTTCGGTTGAGTCGCTGCGTGCTTTTTGCTCAATCTTTTCAAGCTGGGGGCGCATTTCTTCGATAGCGGTGCGGTCATATTTCAGTGGTGGCTGGATGTTGCCGATCACCTTGCCCCGGATGGTTTCCGGCAAGCCTTTGATCTCGTTCTGGGCGTACTTTACCAGATCGTCGATGTCTTGCAGGTCTTTACCTTCCAGTCTTGGGCCGACCTTATCCCCGATGACGGGCAATTGGTTCAGCGGCTCATAGACCTTATGCCGCTCAAATGCGGTGCGGGCGTAGGTCGCTTTGGCCCCACGCCGGAACAGGCGTGAGATACCGATGATGTCCGTCAGGCCGCGCCCGACCGCGCCGAATGCCCGTGAAAGCTGGAACACATCACGGATGGCGGACTCGCCGCGATCAGCGGCTTCGCTGAACTTCGCCGTCGCCATTTCGGTATATTCGCGCACGATCTTTTCTTCTTCGCGGCGGTAAGCGTTCAATTGCTGCTGCACATTCTCCGAAATGCCCTGATATTTGTCCAGCACAGCCTGGTTAGATTTGACCGAGTCCAGCGCGGTGCGATGGACGTTCTGGATGATTTGCAGCGGGGTTTGTAGTTTCTGCCGCAGGCGGTCAACATCACCGAGTTGATTTTCGATGTACTCCTCGAAGAGATACATACCGCTCTCGTGCCATAACTTCTCTGGATCGACCGGTGTGGTGACTTCGACCTCGCGTGGGGCGGTTTCCACGACGATTGCGCCGGGGGCGGTTTCCGTCGCTTCGGTGTCGTCATCTTCGGTGATAGCCGCATCATCCGTCGATTGAATATCATTTTCAGATGCTTCGACAATGGCACCTGTCGCGGTTTCGAGTTCGTCGGGTGCTTGCTCGTCAGCGACGACGACTTCAGGTTCTGGTGAGGGGGCTTCTGCTGGCTCTGGCTGCGGTGTTTCCACGACGATAGACTCGCCCGACCGCGCCTTTTGTGCGCGTAAGCCCAACTTGGCGGAAACCAGCCAGATCTCCGGTTCAAAGCCCAGGCGATCCTGGCTCTGGTCACGCACATATTCCAGCACAGTCTCGCGTTCTTCTTCGTCGAGCAAGTCAGCCTGGTTGATGACGATAATTACCTTTTTGCCGTAGCCGCGTAGTTGCTGGATGTAATCCAGGTTGCGCTGGCTCATGGCCTGTGTCGCCAACATGACCAGAATCACCACATCACTGCGATGTAAGAAGCGGTTGGTGATCTCTTCGTGATTTTTGAAGATGGACTCCAGGCCCGGTGTGTCTACAAAGCTCACTTTTCTTAATAAGGGCGAAGGGAAAAAAACGGTATCGACCTCGCCACCGGAGTCCATACGTTGTGGTTCATCGCCATAACGTAAGATGTTGATGCGGTCGGTGGTGGGTGTTGCACCGATGCGTAAGACGTGCTCTTTGCCGAGCAGCGCGTTGATTAAGCTCGACTTACCCGAACTGAACGCGCCAACGAACACCATCAGATAGGGGTGGTCGGCGTGGAACAGGGCATCTCGCGCCTGTGCGATTCGTGTTTCGTCGATCTGTTCAATTTTTGGCAACAACTCCAACAGGTGGGTAATCATCTCGTATTCCCGCTGCCGGATGTCCTGGTAACGTAAGACCAGTCTGGTTTCTTTGCTTGTATCGACCGTCAAGAGTTTAACCCTAAATTCTGCGCTAGTATAAGCTGAATCTACTATACACTACGCAGGGGAGCCTTTCCACTACTCAGTTAGAAAATTCTGACCCTCTGCTTGCTATCAAGAAAACACTAATCAAGCTACAATGAACGCGCATATATACCGCTCAGGAAATTGATTATGGATGTCGCAGAACAAAAGAGACGCCAGCTTGAACTCGTCCTCGCATTAGACGCCGCCCGTGATGCGGCGGAAATCCACCGCGAACCGGATGCGATGTTTCGAGCAATTGTCGATCTGCTGAAAGAACGCTTTACGGCAGATGCTTGCGCGGTGATGCTCTGGGAAGAAGCATCGGTTGACGATCAGCACACGATGGTTGAAAGTCTGGTCTACACCGGCATGGCTGAGGCCGATGCGAACATGCTCTGTAAAGCGGCGGCACAGCTCACCGTGCCGGAGAGCGTGCCAAGTGGCTCATGGGCGTATACCCTCGCCCTACAGGTCATTCAGGATGAAAACGAGCAATCTCTCGGCGCGCTGGTGCTGGCGCGGCAATCTGCGCCGTTTACCACCGCCGATGCCGAATTGCTCGAAATTGCCGAAAGCCAGATCGACTCCGCAATTGTGCAGGCCCGCAATACCCGCCAGTTGAGCAGCCGTAACATGCAGCTCGAAGCGATCTATGAGATCGACCGGATGCGCGACCTCACCCCGGACGAGAACGAATTAATCACCGGGTTTACGACTGTGTTGATCGAATACTTCCACGCCGAACTGTGCATGGTCGTGCTCAGTCATATGGATGACGGCGATATGCTCCTGCGCGGCATCGTGGATAAGAAAAATCTGCCGCTTGAGGCGATTGATCGCATCCGTGAATTGAGCGGTGAGGTCAATTTGCCACAGGAGATCGCAACGCCATCAAGCATCAGCGGGTTGAATCTCCTGGCGGCACCGTTGGTGGTCAGCGGCGTGAAGTTGGGGTCGGTCGTGGTTGGTCGCAAACCGACCTTCACCGTCGCGGATCACCGTTTGCTCTTTGCGATGATGAGTCAGATGGATTCCGCAGTGGCCTATAGTCGCACCACACAGCAGCTCCAGCAGCGTAACAAAGAACTCGAAGCCATTTATCGCATTGACCAGATCCGCGATAGTGATGTTGATTTCGACACGATGATGCAGCAGGTCTTACGTGAGTTGTGCAGCGCCGTTTCCAGCGAAATCGGCTATCTGATGCTTTACACGGAGACCAGAGAAGAACGGCTCGAACTCAAGGCAACGACTGTGGAGGGGTTGCTCACTTCGCCGGTGTATTATGACGCGATCCGGCGGCTTTCTCGTGAGGCGTTGGAAAAAGCCGAGCCAGTGTACTCTAACCAATCGGACGGGGCAGTGCGATCAATCGTCGCGGTGCCGTTGATCCTCAATGAGCGCATTCTCGGTGTGTTCGGCACGCTCAACAGCAGCAATCCACGCGGTTTTAGTGCGGAAGACCGCCGTATGCTGACCGCCATCACCAGCCAGGTGGATACGGCGATCTTTGAACGGTTGGAGCGCCGCCGGATGCGCCGGGTGTTGAGCCGCTCGGTGGATCCAAAAGTGTTGGAACGTCTGCTGGAACGTACCGACGATAGCATCCTCACCGGCGAACGGGTTGACTTGAGTATTCTAATCGCTGATCTGCGCGGTTCGACTGAATGGGCGGAGCACACTGATCCCGAAGAACTGGTCGGTTCGCTTAATAAATTCCTCGCTCGCATGACCGATGTGATCTTCGAGTATGGCGGTACGCTGGACAAGTTCGTCGGTGATGAGATTATCGCGCTGTTCGGCTCGCCGGTGGTGATGGACGATCACGCGATGGTCGCGGCGCAGTGTGCGCTCAAGATGCAGTCAGCGCATCAAGAACTTTGCCAATCGTTGTTAGCAGAAGGCATCAAACTGCCGCAGATGGGGCTAAGTGTCAGCTCCGGTGAGGCCATCGCCGGGGAGTTCGGGCCGCCCATCCGCACAGATTTCACCGCGATGGGCCGCTTGATGAACCTCGCATCCCGGTTGTGTAGTATTGCCGGGCCGGGGCAAATCTACATCAGCAAGACGACAGCGACGCGCCTCGGTGACCGTTGCGAGAACCGCCCACTAGAGCCGACCACACTCAAGGGTATCGGCAGCGTCGATGTGTTCGAGTTGTTGAAAATTGAATCAGCGGAGTGAGCGCATCCTGCCCGATAGATACCCCGATGCGATAGCCGCACTAATTCTGAATCGGTACATCGGTAAACACACCGGTGACCGTCGCTGTGAGTGTGTTGCCTTCCTCAGAGGTGGTTTCCGCTGTGAATTCATAACTGCCACTGATGGTTTGCCCGACCGTTTCTAACGTCAGGGTGCCGGTCAGGTTATCAGTGAAGCGGATAAACATATCTGTCCGCGAGTCGGAGTCACTATATCGGGCGATGACTTCACCCTCGATGTAATCTTCACCGCCGGTTAAGTCATAGGTGCCGGGGTTGATCTCTGTGCCGAATTCGAACGTCACCTGACGGGAAAATTCTAACTCGCCAGCGAACAGCACCAGTGTGTAATGTGTCGGGTCAGGTTGGCGACTGTAACTGCTGGTGCCTTCATCGGCGGTGAATTCGGTGTAGCCGCTGACGCTCAGGCTGAAGTTGTCGTCCAGGCCGCCGGGTACGATGTTCTCGACATCCGGATTGGTGATGCGTGTCGCGGAGGCAACCGGCGGTGCTGCGGTTCCCCGCGGACGGTCGGGCGGTCGCAGGGTCGCGGTGGCTGGTTGGTCAGTGGCTTCTGTGTTTGCGGTTTCCGCTACAATTTCGGTTGTTTCCGGTGTTTCTTCCGTTTCGGTGGGCGAAGTGACGACTGCGATTACCTCTTCGGTCATCTCAACGGGTTCTGTTTCTTCGGTGATTTCTGGAGTTGCTTCTATAGTTGTACGTTCCATAATCGTAGGCAGTACTTCACCGTTTTCGTCGGTGTCTTCATCGCCGCCGCAGGCCGTTAAAATCAGCAGAGATATGAGCAGTAATGTTTGTAATCTGGACAAGCAAGCACCTCTTTATCAAGCGGGTAACGAAGCAAAGTTTACTCGTGCTTGTAAAGCGTGGCAAGCCTGCTATAGTGCGGTGAAATTCTGTTGCAGCGAAAGCAGTCATCCATCATGAGTGAAACACGCATCCTCTTGAAAAACGGACGCGAAAAACCGATCTTGAATCAACATCCCTGGGTGTTTTCTGGTGCGGTTAAAGCGGTGCAAGGCAATCCCGAACCCGGTGACATCGTCGCGGTGCGGGCGCACGATGGCGCGTTCCTGGGGCGTGGTTACTGGAATCCACAATCGCAGATTCGGGTGCGGATGCTCACCTGGGAGGACGAACCCATTGACGAGGCGTGGTGGGCGCGGATGCTGCGTCGGTCGGTCATGGCGCGAGAAAGTCGCCTGACCTACCCACGTATGGCCTGTCGTCTGGTCAACGCGGAAAGTGATTTTCTGCCGGGGCTGGTCGTGGATCGCTACGCGGATTATCTGGTCTTACAGGCACTTACACTTGGCATTGACCGGCGCAAACAGATGATCGCCGCGTTGTTGGCGGAGATTTCACCGTCAAATGGGATCTACGAACGCAGTGATGTGGAGGTGCGCGAGAAAGAAGGCTTGAATCAGGTCACTGGATTGTTGCATGGCAAGGTGCCACCCAGGCGCGTCGTCATTGATGAGGACTTTATGCTTTACGTCGATATTCTCAATGGACACAAAACTGGCTACTACCTTGACCAGGCACCCAACCGGGCGCTCATACAGTCTCTCAGCCAGGATTGCCGGGTGCTGAATCTGTTCAGCTATACCGGGGGCTTTGGACTTGCTGCTGTGCAGGGCGGCGCAGAACACGTCATCAATGTAGATTCATCCGAGGATGTGCTCGAACTTGCACGACAGAACACAACGTTGAATGAGTTCCCCGAAGAGGCGTTTACCTATGTGCAGGCTGATGTGTTTGATTATCTGCGTGATGCGCCTGAGCAGTATGATATTGTGGTGCTTGATCCGCCCAAGTTCGCCCACAGCAAAGGGCAGATCGACCGGGCCGCTCGCGGGTACAAAGACATCAATCTGAACGCGCTGAATCTGGTCGAAACCGGTGGCTATCTGCTGACATTTTCCTGCTCAGGGTTGGTCAGCGCCGATCTGTTCCAGAAGATCGTGTTCGGCGCACTCGCGGATAGTGGCAGGCAAGCCCAGGTCGTCCAGCATCTCGGCCCCGGCACCGATCACCCGGTTGCGTTAAGTTTCCCCGAAGGCGCATATCTCAAGGGCTTGCTGCTGCGCGTCTATTAGGTACTATTCGATGATCAGGCTGCCGGTCGCGCCTTCTTTTTCCGCGATGGTGCCGCGTAGGTCGAAGAGTTGGTCACGCAGGGCGGCGGCCTTCTCAAATTCGAGGTTTTGTGCCGCTTTCTTCATCTCTTTCTCTAGCTCCTTAACCATCGTGTGCATATCCTTCGCGGAAAGCTCGGAGAGTTTGATCTCCTTGCCTTCCGGCATTTGTTCTTCGCCGACCATCTTTTTGACGCGGTCGGTCAGGTCGCGGATTTGCTTAACGATGCTGGCGGGTTCGATACCGTACTTTTCATTATGTGCCTGCTGGATTTTGCGTCGGCGTTCGGTTTCACCGAGTGCGCCTTTCATCGCCGGGGTGACGCTATTGGCGTAGAGTAGCACCTTTCCCTCGATGTGACGTGCCGCCCGCCCGATGATCTGAATCAGCGCCGTCTCCGAGCGTAGGAAGCCTGCTTTATCTGCATCGAGGATGGCGACCAGCGAAACTTCCGGTAGGTCGATGCCCTCACGTAGCAGGTTGATGCCGACCACCGCTTCATAGATGCCCAGACGTAGATCACGCAGGATTTCGACACGTTCTAGAGTATCAATCTCAGCATGGAGATACTGCGCTTTGATGCCGGTTTCGTTGAGATAGCCGGCGAGTTCTTCTGACATACGCTGGGTCAGTGTGGTGATGAACGCTCGCTGCCCGTTTTTAACCCGTTGTGCGACCTCTTGCAGTAAGTCGTCTATCTGGCCTTCGACCGGGCGCACCTCACAGACCGGGTCGATGATGCCGGTCGGACGGATGATCTGTTGCACAACACGGTCATTCGACACTTTATACTCATACGGGCCAGGGGTCGCGGTCGTGTACATCGTTTGCCCCATTCGTTGCTCGAACTCCTCAAACTTGAGCGGACGATTGTCCATTGCCGAGGGCAGACGAAAACCAAATTCGACCAGTGTTTGCTTGCGGGCGCGGTCGCCGTTGTACATGCCGCTCACCTGTGGGATGGTCATGTGTGATTCGTCGATGACCAGTAGATAATCCGACGGGAAGTAGTCGATCAGTGTATGGGGGGGACTACCTGGCGGTCGTTGGTCCAGATGGCGGGAATAGTTCTCAATGCCGGAGGTATACCCCACCTCACGGATCATTTCGAGGTCGTAGCGTGTGCGCTGTTCGATGCGCTGGGCTTCCAGCAGTTTGCCCTCGTCTTTGAAGTGTTTGATCTGCGCTTCGAGTTCCTTTTCGACGTCGTGCAGGGCTTTGCGTGTTTTTTCCTCGTCGCTGATGAACTGCTTCGCCGGAAAGATTGTTATTTCCGGGTATTCTTCTAAGACTTCGCCGGTGAGCGGGTCAAACTCTGTAATGCGTTCAATCTCATCACCGAACATTGCCACCCGGAAGGCGGTTTCTGCATAGGCCGGGAAGATTTCGAGCGTATCCCCGCGTACGCGGAAGTTGCCTCGCGCCAGGTCCATATCGTTGCGCGTGTACTGGATGGTCACCAGCTTGCGTAAAATCAGGTCACGGCGCATATCCGATGAGCCGACCTTGAGATCAATCATTGCCTTTGCCCACGCCACCGGGTCACCGATGCCGTAAATGCACGACACCGACGCGACGATCAACACATCTCGGCGTGACATCAGCGAGGCCGACGAGGCGAGGCGCAGCCGGTCAATATGTTCGTTGATCTGCGTTTGCTTATCGATGTGTAGGTCAAAGCGCGGCACGTAGGCTTCTGGCTGGTAGTAATCATAGTAACTGACGAAGTATTCGACCGCGTTTGCCGGGAAGAAATCTTTAAATTCCGCGTAGAGTTGGGCAGCGAGGGTCTTGTTGTGTGCCAGCACGAGTGTCGGGCGTTGGAGTTCTTGCACAGCGTGAGCGACGGTAAAGGTCTTTCCCGTGCCCGTCGCGCCGAGCAAAATCTGATTGCGTTCATTATTATGGATGCCTTCGACGAGTTGCTCGATGGCGCGGGGTTGGTCGCCGGTAGGCTTGAAATCTGAGACGAGTTGAAACGGAGGCATTGCTGTGACCTTTCGCATTCCGGCGAATATGTGATAGAACGCTAGTTCGTAAAAATTGATTATAGCGCATCTCTGAGGTACTGCGTAGTGCCTCAATGTTAGAGAATATAGAGCGCGATTGATCTTATAAAACTCCTACAATCTGCCGTTGACAGGCGGAGGTGCCACTGTTATTATGATGGGGCGGAGTAGAGCAGTGGTAGCTCGTCAGGCTCATAACCTGAAGGTCGCAAGTTCGAATCTTGCCTCCGCAACTTCCTTTGTTTTCGGTGATATAGCTCAATTGGTGAGAGCGCGCGACTCATAATCGCGAGGTTGGAAGTTCGAGTCTTCCTATCACCACCTCTTACAGAAGGCTTCCAGAGCGGAAGTCTTTTTTGATTCCTGTTACAAACGTAAATTTTTGTAGTCGGGAGTCACTTCATACGTTATACTTAAAGTATCGTTTATTGGGTTGCCCCTGATTGGGTAAACAATCAGGGGCGTGACAACACAATCGTGTTAGGAGCATTGCCATGTACGATTTTAACAAGAGTTCGTTTGCATATGCAGGGGGAGCCGCATGAGAAAAAAGGAGAAGGAACGCTTAGAGGCAATCCGTTTGCGTGGTTTGGGCGTGACCGTCCCAGAAATTGCCAGGCGGTTGCAGGTGTCGAAAAGTTCGGTCAGTACGTGGACTCGTGATGTGGATTTGAGCGAGGCGCAGCTTGAAAACATCGAGGAGAACAAACGTGCCAAGCTGAGAGCACAAAAAGCAGGTAGTGAGGCGGTGCGCGAGAAGTTTCTGAAAATGCGAATTACGTTTCAGGAGGCGGGACGCGAGAGGGCGCGTGAGGGAAGCCGACTGCATATGATCGGTTGTATGCTTTATTGGGCAGAAGGGGCGAAAAATCGCAATAGGTTAGGTTTTGTCAATTCTGACCCGAATATGCTGCTGGTCTGGATGCGCTTTCTACGCGAGGAACTTCACGTAGATGATGAAATTATCAAGTTGCAAATCCATGTTCATGAAGAATCGAATATCCTCGCCGCCGAGCAATACTGGGTTAGATTGTTGGATCTGACTCCTGATGCTCTGATGAAAACACAGGTCAAGAAAGGGAGCAACACCCGCCTCAACACGTTGCCCTATGGTGTCTGCGCGGTGAACGTCCAGCGCACCGAACTCGCCATGCACGTCTATGGTGCTATTCAAGAATACTGCGGCTTTGAAAACCCTGATTGGTTGTTTTAGCTTTTGGCTTCGGCGAGGCGGGCGGCGAGCTTGCGG
>DAOTTX010000288.1:0-17683 GCA_034437515.1 Anaerolineae bacterium | reverse complement strand
CCCCCGACCCCTTCTCCCCAACGCTTCGCTGGGAGAAGGGGAGAAAATCGTTCTCAAGTCCCTCTCCCTGGGGAGAGGGAAACAGGGTGAGGGCTTTTCAAACAGCTTCTTAAGGTTTATCCCAAGTAAGTGCGGCGTGACTCCCGCGATATATCCCAAAATCACCTGGGATATTTAACTTCGTGTTAACGCTTTTATCCCAAGAAATCACAGTATATCCCAATTTAATCCAAATTTGGGCGATTAGGACGCTTGTTCCTGTTCAAAACCCTGTCTAAAACCTGTGCATAACCTGTGCATAACTTTGAACAGGAACCCCTGTTCTGTCGAAAACTTTGAACAGATAACCCAAGTTGGGATATAGTCAAGACAACCTGTCGAAAGTTATACACAGGAACGCTCGTTCTGTCGAAAGTTTTGCACAGGGGGTGTTCAAAACTTTTATCCCAGATAACCCAATATGCGGTCACTGACTTGGGTAATAACATGCGAATATTGGGTTATAGAGCACACACTTGCGATAATAATCCCAAATGACGAAACACATTACAAAGTTTTGAACAGTTTGCACAGCCCCTACTACTGCTACTATCTTTATAAAGAGATATCTTGATGGGGAAACTCTTTTATCACCAACCTCGTGCGACTTGCTATCATAGGAAGTGCCTGGGAGTGTTACACTAATGAGGAAACGCTAAAACCTTAAGGGTCGCGTATGGAAAGCGAAACGACACCTGCATACATCGCTCAATTAGAAGCAAAGGTTCAAACGCTGACGCGCTTGCTGGAAGTCAGCAGTGTATTGAACTCCGCGTTGTTACGCGCAGAGGTACGGATTGATACTCTGCTTAACTACCTGATGGATGCCGCCGCAGCCATTACCAACTCGGAGGCGGCATCCGTGTTGTTGTGGAACGACAAGCTGCAAGAACTATACTTCGCCGCGACGACCAGCGTATCACAAGACCTGATCGACAAGCCCGTTCCGCTGGATAGCATCGCCGGTACGATCTTCCGGCAAAAACGTGTCCTCGAAGTGAACGATGTGACCAGCGACCCACGCCATTACAACAAGGTCGATGAGGATAATGCTTTTGTCACCCGGTCGTTGTTAGGCGTGCCGATGATCGCCAGTGACCAGACCGGCAAGCAGGGCAAGGCGATTGGTGTGCTGGAAGTCGTCAACAAACGTGACCTGCCGTGGACGGCAGCCGACCGCGACAACATGACCTTGCTCGCTAACGAAGCCGCCGTCGCCATCAAGGTCGCACAGTTGATGCTGCATATGCAACATGCCAACGAAGAACTCAGCGAACTTGACAAGCTCAAGAGTGATTTTATCGCCATTGCCAGCCACGAACTTCGCACACCGTTGGGGATCATCCTGGGGTACGCCAGTTTTCTACAAGAGTCTGATGACGAGGCCACCCGAAACCACGCCACCAAAGTGATGAGCAGCGGCCTACAACTGCGCCGCATCATCGAGGATATGATTAATCTGCGTTACCTCAAGCAAAAGCCCGAACATCTCAGTCGGCATAAGACCAAACTCAGCAACTTGATCGATGACGTCCAGCGTGATGTGCTTTCGTTGACCGACACCGACCACGAACTGACCATCGTCTGTGAGGACGGTGAGACCCCGTTACACATTGATAGCAGCCGCATCTCAATGGCGCTGGTCAACGTGTTGAACAACGCCGCCAGCTTTACCCCACCGGGCGGCAAGATTAATCTTAAGGCACGTCGCCAATCGAAAAACGAAATATGGATTACAATTACAGATACGGGCATCGGCATTGAACCGGAGAAACTCGAACGCATCTTCGAGGAGTTCTACCAGATCGAAGATCACATGATCCGCAAGCATGGTGGCCTGGGCATCGGCCTGAGCATCAGCCGCGCATTGGTCAATGCGCATGGGGGGCGAATCTGGGCGGAAAGCGAAGGACTGGAAAAGGGCGCAACCTTTACAATTGCCCTGCCAGCACTGCGCTAGCCAAGCACCATCAACGCAACCTATTTATTATCTCTATCAGATGGGAGAAACTTTTTATGAGCATTTCGTTTACCTGGCTCGGACATTCCACCTTCTTATTCGATCTCAACGGACGTCAGGTCATCACCGACCCCTTCCTGACGGACAATCCGCTGGGAGCGATGTCTGCCGATGAGGTCACCCCGGAAGTGATTCTGGTCAGCCATGCACACTACGATCACGTCGCAGACGTGCCCGGCATTGCCCAGCGCACCGGCGCGACGGTCATCTGCAACTTCGAGATGGGGAATTATTATCTCGATAACGGGCTGGAAGAGGTCGTACAGGTCAACCCCGGTGGCACGTTCGACGCCGGTTTCTTCTCCGTGCGCTGGACGATTGCGCATCATAGTTCGTCTTTCCCGGATGGCACCTACGGTGGGCAACCCAACGGCTACGTGATTATGCACGCGGGCAAAAAGCTCTATTTCGCCGGGGATACTGACCTGTTCCTCGAAATGCAGTTGATCGGTGATATGGGGATCGACGCGGCCTTTTTGCCGATTGGTGACCACTTCACGATGGGTTTAGAGGACTCGCTGCGAGCGATTGAGTTCATCAGACCGCAGGTGGTGGTGCCCATGCACTACAACACCTTCCCACCGATTATGCAGGACGTCGCCGAGTGGGCTAACCGCGTCAACAGTTTGACCGACGCCATACCCATCGTGCTTGATCCGGGTGGGTCGCACACACTGACATAGCTCAGAATTGAAAATTGACACCGGCTAGACTACGCTAACACGAGCGACTGCACATCCCAGAGGTCGCTCATGTTTTGTCTCGTAATCGCTAAGAGCGCCGTATGTCGCGTTACACCCGTTATTTGCCGCTGTTGGTGATCGCCTTTTTCGTGGCTAATGCCATCAACTACGCCCGTGTGATGCCCGTCTTCGAGGCGGCGGACGAGGCCGCGCACTTTCTGTATGTGCATCACCTGTTGGCAACGGGCGATCTGCCCCGCATCAACAGCCGGGAAGTCGTCGCCGAACAGACCGACCCGGCCCAGCTCTGGGCGATAGAAAGCCATCAGCCACCGCTTTACTACACAGTGGGGGCGCTACTGGTCAGCTTCACCGAACGCGATGACGTGGACGACTATCTGCGCTCCAATAGTTTGATCTTCACACGTGGGGTCACGGCGGATAATCATAACAAGTGGCTGCACGCGCCCGGTGACCCCGACGGCGACACCGCGACCGCTGTCTATGTGCTGCGCGGCTATAGCATCGCGCTCGGCGTGGTGACGCTGGTGCTGATTTACCTCACGGCGCGGTTGCTGTTCGAGTCACGCTGGCCGGCGTTGCTGGCGCTGTTGCTCACTGCGTCGATCCCGACCTTCGTCTCTATCAGCGCGAGTGTGAACAATGACAATCTGGTGACCATGCTCTATGCTGCCGGGGTCTACTGGACGCTGCGCCTGTGGCAACAACACGCGATCAAGCGTGGCGACATGATCGCGCTGAGTGCCGTTCTGAGCGCGATTGCGCTCACCAAGCTGACCGGCCTGTCGTTGTTCGGAATCGTGTTCACCGGGTTACTCGTGGGTGTCTGGCGGGGTTATTTCACCCGGTGGCGGGCGCTGGTCACGGCGGCTGCCACGTTGGGTGCGGCGGCGGTCACGGCGGGATGGTGGTATCTGCGCAACTGGGATCTCTACGGCGACCCGCTGGCCTTGAGCGCGACCCGGTCGCTGTGGGGGCGCGAGTACGAGATCGCCGCGACATCGGGTGTGTTTGGCGCGGAACTACTGCGCATCGCGCAATCGTTCTGGATGATGTTCGGTCATTTGCATCTGCCGGTCTACGGGCCGGGTTGGGTGTATTTCTACACGGCGGGGATCACGGTGTTAGGCGTGGTCGGGTTGTTGTTGGTTCGTCGTCGTGACCGTCAGCAGATCGCCGGGTTGCTGGTGTTGGTCTGTGGGGTGGTAACGGTCGTGCTGCTGATCGGCACGCGCAGTGTCGATATTTCTTACGGACGTTTGTTGTTTCCGGCGTTGGTCGGCTTTGCGCCGTTGCTGGTGTTGGGATGGTGGCGCTTGCTCCGGCGTTGGTCGGTGCTGTTGGTGCTGCCGCTGGTTGGGCTGACGGTCGTCACCCCGGCACAGACACTTATGCCCGCTTACCCGCAGATTGAAACGGTCGCCGCCGTGCCGGTGGCTGCCGAACACATCGACGCGGCGGTCGCCGAGGTGGGCACGCTGACGCTATCAGCAATTGCGTTCGAGCAATCACAGGTGATGTTTGGTGAGCGGTTGCGCTTCGACCTGTACCTGAGTGGTGCCCATCCACACAATCCGGCGTTGCTGGTCACGGTGGTGGATGCAGTCACGCAGGAACGGCTCGGTCACAGTGAGGTCTACCCCGGCAGCGCCCCGACGGACGCGCTGCGCGACCGGGCGGTTTATCGCGCTGCCGTCGCTGTGACGCTGGATGAACGCCCATCCACGCCGCTTGACCCGCGTCAAATACTGCTGCGGCTGGATTGGCTCGCCCCCGGCGACGATGACCCGCTGCCATTGGTCGATGGTGGGGGCGCACCGCTTGATCTGCTGCTGGTGGGTGGCCCGGCGTTGATCGACCCGCGCTACCAGGTACCCGCGCCGGATGTGCCGGTCGAGGTGATCTACACCATGCCGACCGCCGCGCTCGAACTCAGCGGTTACACGTTGGATGTGACCCAGGTCGCGCCGGGCGAATCCTTCGATGTTGACCTGCACTGGTCAGGCGGGCTGGCATCGGATGATTGGATTCTCACCGTGCAACTTCTCGATGATGACAACGTGCTTGCGGCACAGTCCGATGGGGTGGTCGAAGGCTACCCGACCTCGCGCTGGGTGTGGGATGCGCCCTTCGTCGAGCAGCGCACGCTCACCGTGCGTGAGGATGCGCCGCCGGGCGAGTACCGTCTGCTGGTGGGGTGGTATCGTCAGTTGGAAGGCGCATTCGTGCGGATGCCGCCGACCGGCGCGGGCACCTTCCGTGATGACCTGTTCGTCCTCCCGGCGACAATCACCGTGCGCTAGCGGCAAAGTCCAAAATTCAAAAATCGTCAGCACTCGTGGGGACGTGAACAGATACGGCGGGGTGGATGCCATAAGTACCTTGAGACTCATAGACATTAAGCCTCCCCTGTCTATGAGCGAGATTTAAACGAGGTCTGCATGAGCATCAAAACGAGAATCGCTGTTCAAGTGCGTTTCGATGCAATTGCCCTGAGGTTGCCGCTACACCAGCGGTTTTTTATACCCGAACAGGCTCATCAACGCGAACTCCGAATGCGGGTCAGCGACGATGCTTATCACATCACCGTGTTTGATCTCCGTCCAACCATGCGGGACGATCAGCTTGCCGTGCCGTTGGATCGACGCGACGACCGCTTCCGGCGGCCACTTGATCTCTTTGATCTGCTTGCCTTCCAGTGAGGCGTTGCGCTTGACGTGCATCTCAAAGACGTGCGCCCCGGTCAGCGTTTTCAGGCGGATCTGCTCCGTGAGTTGCTGGTCTTTAAACTTGCGCTGGATGGCGGTGTTGTACGCATCCACGATGTCGTGACGGTTGAGCATCCCCACCAGCTTGTCTGAGCGATGCTTGACCACCGGCAGCCGCCCCACATCCCGCGCCGCCATGTTGCGGATCGCCGTCCACAGCACATCGTCGGGGTAGGCCGTCGTCACATCTCGCGTGTGGATGTCCGCCACCCGTAAGTCCTCGTTAGGTTCGTCGCTGCCATACGCCCGTTGCAAATCCGAGAGGGTGACGATGCCCACCAGATAATCCTCGTCATCCACCACACACAGCGCGTTACGATGATGAAAGCGGAAGCTATCTCGCAGTTGGATTAAGCTGGCGTCCTGATGAATGGTCGGGGCAGGTGTGAACATCGCTTCTTCGACGGAGATGCCCTGCATCAGATCGACATCCCGCCCGTGCCGCAACTTGATCCCGTCACGCACCAGACCGAGTTCGTAGACGCCGTGCGGCTCAAACTGTTCGGAGACGTAAATGCAGATCACCGCCACCAGCATAATCGGCAAAATGAAGCGGTAATCGTTGGTCAGCTCGAAGACCAGCATAATCGCCGTGATGGGCGCACGCACCACCCCCGCCATCATCCCCGCCATCCCCGCGACGGCGTAGGCGCGTTCGTCGCCGGGCAGCGTACCGAATAACTCGGTGACGACCTTACCATAGGCATCGCCCAGCAGTGTGCCGATAAACAGCGACGGTGCGAAAACCCCACCGACGAATCCCGCCGCCAGGCTAATCGTCGTCATCACCAGCTTGGCAACGCCGAGCAGCACTAACCCGGCGATCACGTATTCGGCCTCACCGCGCAGCACCTCATTCATGGTCTCCCGGCTGGCACCGAGGATTTCCGGCAGAAAAATGCCCACCACGCCGACCAGTACCCCCGCCAGCGCCACCCGTAACGACCCCGGCAGCTTAAACCGTTGATGCCACAGATCGTGCTGCCAGTACGCGCTCTTGATGAAATAGGCGGCGAACGGTGCGAGCAGCAACCCCAACGGCACGTAAAACGGCAGTTCCGCCATGCTGGTGAGCGTGAAATCGAACGGCCCCATTGCCGCTTCACCGATGTCCAGCCCTTGCGTCACCCCGGAGGCCACCACCGCCGCGAGGATTACGACGGAAACCGAGCCAGTCGATAGTTCACCATGCAACACCACTTCCAGCGCGAAGAACACCCCGGCGATGGGGGCGTTAAAGGCCGCGCTGATGGCACTCGCTGCCCCGGCGGAGACCAGCAGGCGCGTCAGGTCTTCGCTGAGATGCAACCGCTGCCCGAAGAACGAACTCAGGTTAGAGCCGATCTGCACGCTGGGGTCTTCCGGCCCGACGGACGCCCCCGCCCCCAACGACATCGCCGAGGCCAGCGCCTTAAACGGCATCCGCTGGTAGCGCAGCCGCCCCCCCGTCAGCGCGACCGATTCCATGATCCCCGCGACACCGTGATAGCGTTCCTTCCCGATGAAGCGCGTACTGATGGCACCGATGAGCAACCCGGCGAAGGCCAGTGCAAAAACGATGCTCAAATCACCGAGAAACGCCAGCAGGTCACCGGCGATCTGTTCTACGAATAACCAGTGGAAAAACTCGATCCCCAGCCGAAAGATGTAGAGCGCCAGCGCGGTCGTGACGCCGACCAGCACCGCCAGCAGCAGCAGTAAGGTGTTGTCGGTCGGTCGCAGGCGGCGAAGCCATCGCTGCAAGCGTGGATGTTTTGTCATAAATGTCATTTGTGACCTGTATTGTTACGAACGGGGACGTGTAACGATTATACACCCACATGTGGATGTGCAATCCATGATCAAATTTCCGACCGGCGTAGCCACGCTACCCCTGTGACCAACCCGAAAACCACTGGGCCAAGCACACACAATACCGGACTGCTTAACCCTACCATCGTGGTGCTGCACAGGCACCCCGCCAATCCGTTGACCAGCGCCCAGAACGCGCCCGCTTCCAGCGACCGTTCCCAGCCGAGGGACTGCACCAGACCGAAGCACGCGCCGAACACACTCCCCATCACGCCGAAGCCGACCGTCACGCCGAACACTATCGCCGGTGTCACCAGCATGGTCGGGATCACCGCGCACAGCGCCGCCAACACACTGATGCCCACCCACACCGGGCGAATGTTGTCTTCTTGCGGGGACGCACGCAGCGCCAACCACTGCATCCCGCCGACGATCAAGCCGGTCACCGCACCGCCGGCGAACACCGCGATGATGTGCAACCCTGCCAGCACATCCGCGAGGAACGCCCCCGCGACGATGCCCAACATCCAGCCGGTGACGTTCGCCAGTGTCCAGCGGAGCAAAAAATATGTGGTTAACGTCTGTTTGATGGAAGCGATGACGTCTTGGGGTCTGTGTTGCATCAGCCGGGTTGAACGGCTTTGTTTTTCTGTGCGGGTTTCTGTTTGGATGCCGCCTTGACGTACTGCCCGACAAGATGCGCCTGCACCGGCATCAACAGCGCAAAATAGACGATCTGCCCGAACACGGGTACGATGTTGACCAGCAGCAACCCCGCGTTGACCAGCAAGCTCGCCAGCACCCATTGGGCGGAGAGGTTGCCGAGTTGACCGACCTGATCTGAGAGGCGAATCAACTGAGAATACACAGTCGCGGATTCGCCGCGTGCGTAGCGCCCGGTCGCCAGCGCCATCATAGGCCACGTAAAGCCGATATAGATCAACGTCAACGGGACGAGGCAGCACAACGTCGAAAAGACCGCCGCGTTCTCCGCGACACGACCGGCAAGCGCGGCCTGCAATACGAACAGACAGCAGCTCATCAACAGCAGCGGCAGGTTATACAGGATGAAAGCAGGCAGCAGCCCGAAACCGCGTTTCATGTAGGCTTCGTACTGTTTCTGACCCTTCCAGGCGGGCAGGATGATCTTTTTACCGTCGCGCACGTTGTTGATGATGTCTAATGCGTAGCCCAGCAGGATGGCTAGCGGCACCAGGCCGAGAAACAACAGCGGCATCAAGACCAGGCTGGTGAAACTCAGTGCGCCGACGATGGCTAATTTTTTCTGCCAGTCGGGGTCGTCTAATGCGTACTGTAGGGCGCGTCCAATGTCCAATATGATTTACTCCGTTGTTTGGATGGCATCTAAATAAGCGTCTAAGTCATCGAGCGTGACTTCACCAACCTTGAAAAAGCGCACCGCGCCGGTCGGGTCGATCACATACGTGGTGGGGAAGTTCCGCGCCGGGTAGTCGTCGAGGAAGTCCAACCCCGCCATCACTACCGGTACGTTCTGCACATCGACCTCGTTGTCGAGGAAGTCGCGCACCACATCGGCGGGTTCGTCAATGTTCGCGGCTAAAAGCACCGCGCCGTCCGCACCCTGTTGGTTGACAAACTGCTCAAACGCGGGGAACTCTCTTTTACACGGCTCACACCACGTCCCCCACAGGTTGAGGAAAACCGTCCGTCCGCGATAATCCGAGAGGGTGATCTCGCCACCGTCCAGCGCGGGCAGGGTGAAGTCGTCCGCTTGCCAGTCGCGCAGTGGGCGTACCGCGCCGCCGCCGCTGATGACCTCTTGCGCCGGGCCGGGGGTCGCCGCTTGATTGTCGATACGCTCCCCGGCGAACAGCATCACCCCGGCGACGAGCAACCCCAGCAGCGCCGGGATCATCAAAAAGAGCAGTCCCGGTGATATTAGCGACCGGGCCGATTGTTCGGGTCGTTTTTGTGATTCGTTATAGTCTGTCATTGTACCAGTCTGTTAGAACGCTACAAATATTTTCAATGAGAGGATGGTAATTGTCTATAAGACGTTGGTCACAGATTAGTCAACAGCCGGTACCCACTGCGGGTTCCGGGCGTTCTCGACCAGTTTTTGCATCTGCCCGGTATTCAGGTCATATGCCCAGATTTCAAGCTGACCGTTGTTGTAGAAGCCGCCGCTCTCGTCAAACATCTGGAACCGCTGGATCACCAGCCGATCACTGCTTGCGTTCCACTGGAAGGGCGAATGATTGTACTTCGGGTCGAAGATGTCACCCAACGGTTCGATGCCGCCGGCCTGGGTGTCATAGAGGTAAACTTGCGTGGCCTGGGTGTCATAGCGTCGCCCGATGGCGATATACCGTCCATCCGGTGACCAGTCAGTAAATTGATCGTCGGCGAGTTCGCCGGGGTCGGTGACGTTGCTCAAAAAGCCGGTCGTGAAGTCCGCCAGTTGCAGGTACGACCGCGCCCCGCCATCCTCGATCACGATCTCCGGATAGATCATCCGCGTGCCATCCGGTGAAAACTCACCGACCAACCCCATATCCGACGGGATAAAGCCGACCAGTTCGTCTTCGTTGTCGGTGTTGGCGTCGAAGTTGTAGATCACGATACCGCGTGAGTTGTTATCGTACATCGCCAGACGCCGCCCGTTATCCGCCCAGACCGCCGTGTTACCGAGGATCTGCGAGTCTTCGAACAGCGGCGCGGTCGCGTTGGCTTCGAGGTCGAGCAACCAGATACGATTAGGACTGACGCCGAGGCCGAGTTCGCTGTTGTAGTCGATACGCTCGTAGGCGATCATCTGTCCATCCGGTCGGAACTCCGGCGCGAGGCAGTCACTATCCTGCATGATGCAGTTGGTCAATTGGCGCGTTTCCCCGGTGAGCAGGCTGATCAGGTAAAGGTCGGCGCGTCCGGTGTCGGTGTCTCGCTCACTATAGACGATGGAGTCGCCGTCGCCGCTCACGTCAAAGTCAAGGATGATACCGGCGCTGTCGGTCAGTTGGCGGGTGTTGCCCGTCTCCATGCTGACCAGATAAATTTCCCCGGTGCCACTCTCCCCGGCGGCGCGGTCTGGTTCTTGCATGTAGGCGACCTGTACCCCGCCGAAGTCCTCCACACCGAACAGCAGCGTCCCGGCAATCGCGCCGAGCAGCAGCAACACGGTGAGGATCACGGTAATGTCAAAGCGCGTCAGGCCAAGCTGCCGCAGCCAACTATCTAACGATGTGCGCTTGAGGGTCGGTTTAGCCGTCGTGGTCATAGGTCCCCCAGGGAGATTGCTACTACGGATAGAGATATGGATGCTCCGGTTGATCGACGACTTCAACCGTCGCCGCCTGGATGATCGGTGTGCGCTGGTCACGGAACAAATCCGCACGGAACGCGCCAGCGATTCGCACCCATTCGCCGGCAACCAGTTCGGCGTTTTGCTCCGGTGCATATACCGGCAGGCCGATGGGCTGCGCATCCGCGACACAGCAGCTCATCGTGAACCGCGCTACCATGAAATGTCCTTCGGGGAAGTCCGGCTCACGATATACAAAGCCGATCAGGTCGGCGGGTTGGTTGTCAAAGCTCGCCGGGCTGTTCTCCGCGCCGAACACACGCAGCCAATCCAACACATTGCGATCTTGCGGCGCACGCGCCAGCGACGACGACGCGCTCACCGTCGAGACACTCAGGCTCACCCCGCCGTTGATGGCATCCGCGCCCAACGGCTGCGAGGGGATCAGCGTGCCTAGCAGCAGGGGCACCGCCGCAAATGCGATCACCGACCAGTGCAGCGGCCCGGTATGCCCGTCGTAAGTCGGCGCGAAATCACGCTTGTAGAGCGCGTAAGCATTCGCCGCTGCCAGCGCCGCGAAGATCACCACCGCCACGTAAGACAACCACGCAAACCGTTGGTTGATGTAGTTGGTCAGGTTGCCACTGAAGATGTTATAGGCGAAATACAACGCCAGGCCCACCAGCACCGCGACTTTAATCGCCTCATTGCGGATCTGTGCGGTTTCCTCGTCGCTGCGTGCTTCTTGCATGTTTTCTGTTATTTCCATCGGTCGTCCCAAGCTAAATCACCACGAACAGGTTCACCCACAACCCGATGAGCAGCGTCATCAGCAGCGGCAGCAAAATCAGATACGCGACTGTTTTCTTCTTAAAAACACCCACGAACATCAGCGTGCTTTTGATATCCACCATCGGACCAAACGTCAAAAATGCGAGGATCGACCCGCCCGTGAACGTCCCGGTGAAGGCCAGCGCGAGGAACGCATCCACCGTCGAACACACACTCAGGATAAAGCCGAGCGCCTGCATCAGCAGCACGGAAAACAACGGCCCCTCACCGAGCGCCAGCAGCGTCTCCTGCGAGACGGCGGTTTGTAGCAACGCCGCCAGCAGACAACCGATCACCAGAAAGCGCCCCATCTCGAAGAACTCGTTGTTGGCGATCTTTAACGCCCGGTAGAGTTGGTCTTTCAACGACGGATTTGCCGCTTCTATTTCCAATTGATCCGTCCCACGCTTCATATCCAGCTTGGGGCTGCCGCCCATCGCCGGGGCCATTGACACCGGACGTAAGATCTCTTGCGGGCGTGCGGAAAGCGCGAACACCACTCCCACGCCAATCGCGACCACCGCCGTCACCACGAAGCGTAAAATCAGCATCGGCCCCCAGCCGAACGCGATATATGTACTGACCAGCACAATCGGGTTCATCACCGGGGCCGCCAGCAAAAACGCCACGCCGACCGACATCGGTAGCCCTTTGGTGAACAAGCGCCGCGTCACCGGCACCACCCCACACTCACACACCGGGAAGGCAAACCCCATAAACGCCCCGGCGATCGTCGCCAGTACCGGGTTCTTCGGTAGCCATTGCACGATGTCCTCACGGGTGATGCAGACCTCAAGCAAACCACTGACCACCGCCCCTAACAGCAGAAACGGCGCGGCCTCGATGAAAATACCCAGGAAGCGCGTGGCGAAGATGTTCATGACCGTTTCCGGGCTGCGTTCTCCGCTGAACATCGCGGCGATCAGCGCGGCGACCATGCCCAGCCCCACCAACCACAATAGCAGCGACCGGATATGATTGGGAAATGCAGCGTCCTCTGTGCGCACGGGCAGCATCCTTAATCTCAACTGACAGAGTCTCTGCTAGTCTAACCGCGTTTTAATCCGCTTGGCAAGACATATCTTGTATGGATGCTGTGCGAGAAGGGCAGTCTACGCTCATCCAAAAGCGACCGCGCCCACAATTCAGACGGCAAGCACTGGCCTCTCCCGCCCCCTAAAAGTTAGGGGCTTACAAGCATCACGTCTATGATAGAATATATGTTCGCGGTTTGTTCGTCAAATCGCCCATTCACACGTATAATAGTAAAAAATGTGCTGCCAGCAGCGGCAAGCAGTGAAAAGTAAAAAGAGGAGCAGGAACCAATGACCTGGCATCAGACGATTATCGTCGGCAACCTGGGGCGTGACCCCGAATTACAGTATACACAGAGCGGCAAAGCGTGGGCGCGTTTCCCGGTCGCCGTCAACGAAAGCTGGAACGACCGCCAGACCAACGAACGGCGCGAGAAGACGACCTGGTACAACGTCAGCGTCTTTGGCACGCAGGCGGAAAATGTCAATCGCTATCTCAACAAGGGACGGCAGGTGATGTGCATCGGCCACGTCTCCGCCCGCGCTTATACCAACAATGCTGGGGAAGCTGCCGCCTCTTTGGATATGGTCGCCAATCGTGTGCAGTTCCTCAGCGGGGACAGCGGTGGCGGCAGCCAGAATAATCAGGGCGGCGGCGGCAGCAACAACGACGACTTCGCCCCGCCTTCCCAGGATATGAATGACATCCCCTTTTAATCTAAATCGCCTATAATCAGTCTAGCCGGGTGATATGTCACCCGGCATCGTCACAACTTGATCGCTATCTTTAAGAGGAGCAGGCGCACGCGCCACTTGACGATGTCTAGACGTGGATTATTGCTGCTCGGCGGCCTCGCTGTCGTGTTAATAGTTGTTTCTGTTGGAATTATTTTATTCGTACAACGCCTGCAAGCCGATCCTATCGCGTTGAGCAGCGCCAACAATGGTCTGGCGTTCATCTCTGATCGGGACGGCAGTTGGGATCTGTTCTACCTCGACCAGGACGAAACCCTCACCAACCTGACCGACGGTGGCCCCGGCGAGCAAGATTACTTCGCCAGTTGGTCACTCAACGGGGAAGCCATCAACTTTCTGAGCAATCGTACCGGGCAGATGGGGCCGGCACAGGTGCGCCCCGGTGGTGAAGTTCGCACGCTGAACCCGTTGCAAGCCCTCACGGAGATGGTCAGCGATGAGATGTTTGACTGGGACCCGATGTGGTCACCGACGGGCGAACGCCTGGTGTATTCGTCGCTAGCCAACGGCTTCGCGGTCAACCTTGATCTCTACGCACTGGTGGCAGAGACCGGTGAGCGCACCCGCCTCACGCAGGACGGCCTCGGCGGGCCGAACGATTGGTTCGTCGCGTGGGCACCGGCAGGCGACCGCATCGCGTATAACTCCGACCGAGATGGTGACGAAAATATCTACCTGATGACCCTCGCCGACCAGAGCATCACCCGGTTGACCGACGCACAGGCTGACGACATTCATGCGGCGTGGTCGCTGGATGGCGAGACGATTCTGTTTGTCTCCGAACGAGAGAACACATTCGCCGGTGGCACCCTTGACCTGTATCTGATGTCGCCTGACGGGGGGGACCAGCGCCCGTTCGGTGAGGGCGACGTGTTCACCGGTGACCCGGTCTACGCGGCGAACGGCGAACAGATCGCGTATATGTCCAACGAGGAAGGCTTCTGGAATATTTATATTATGGATGCTGACGGCGAAAATGCCCGGCGCGTGACGCCCAACGATGCTAATTATCTGTTCCCCGCATGGCGACCGATACCCGCACCGGAGGCCACCGATGGAGACGAATAAGTTCTTTTATTCCCGGTGGGTGCTGCGCGTCATCGCCGGGGGATGGCTGGTCGCTACGCTGCTTTTGCTCCCCGCGTTACTGCTCGGTCAGGTGATGCCACGCGGCGATCAGGTCGCGTTTATGTACAGCTATGACTTCCCGCAAGATTGGGACATCTACCTGATGGACATGCGCGTCGGCATCGGGCAACCCATCACCCACACCGAAGCCTACGAACGTTACCCGGAATGGTCGCCTGACGGTGAGCAGTTGATCTACCACTCTAACCCGCGTCAACCGCAATCGCTACAGGGGCCGTTTGACCTTTTCCGATTGAGCGAAATCGGCGCGGAGCCGCAGTTGCTCGATATTTCCCGCAGTCCGTTTTACGACGACCTCAACGAGTCGATGGTGTCGTGGTCACCGGATGGCGAACGTTTGGCCTTTCACCAGGGCGGCCCCAGCTTTGACTATCGCATCGTCATCAGCGATGTGGACGGCGAGAGCTACAGCATCCCGGTCGATACCAAAGACGGCACCGATTTGATCTATGCGACATGGTCACCGGATGGCACGCGCCTTGCGTTTGTGTTGAGCGAACTACAGAATAACAGTTCGTTCACCAACAGCTCGACGTTGTACGTGTTGGATGTGGGCGAAAATGTCGAGGGTGAGGTCGGGCAGATGCGCCCGTTGCTCACCAGCAACGACGTGATCTTGTTCCCGGAGTGGTCACCGACCGGCGATCAGATCGTTTACACCACCGGGCCGAATCAAGGGCAGGAAATTCATCAGATCGACGCGGACGGCGGCAACATGCAGGTGTTGGTCAGGTCTTCGAACGCGGACGTGTTCAATACGCACGCCTCATGGCTACCGGATGGCAGCGGTATCGTGTTCTCGTCTAACCGGGATGGTGGCCTCGACTATGATCTGTACGTGATGGACAACGACGGCGCGAGCATCCGGCAGATTACCGACCTGCCCGGTGATGAACTCGCCGCAGATTGGCGTCCACGCCCTTAATGAGCGTTAAGATCTGCAAATAGAGCAAGTCTTAACGATGAACGATGAATTTTCCCTTTACACTAAGTAAAGTTATCACAAGAATTTAGTGTGAGGGTAAGAGATGCCATCATCGTTTTTATCTAAACGGTTGAAAGACCAAAAACGGCAGGATGACAGCGAACAGGCCGCGCGTGATGCCGCCTTTCGTGGCATAGATGTTGACGAAGAAGATCCGTTTGCGGATATTGACGATGCAAAACCCGCACCGGAAAAAGCAGCAGCACCGGCGCAAAGTCTCACCACCGGGCAGCACGACGAGGGCGAAACGCTAGATACCGGTTATGTGGTGCCGCCCAAACGCCGCACGACGACCAAAGTCAAAAAACTGCGCAAGCAATTGCGCACCAAGTTGCTGGCCTTCCCTGATGAGTCGGACGACTGGAAACGCGATGACACCGAAAAGCAGCAGCTAATCGTCGGGCGGTTGAAGACCGTGCTGGAAAAAATGGGTGTTCAACTCAGCAAGGCTGAATTCGAGGAACTGCGCGAGGCGCTGTTCAACGATTTGCTCGGTTTCGGTGCGATTGAACCCCTCGTGCAGGATCGCAGTTATTCTGAAATTATGGTCAACGGGCCGGAAGTGATCTTCGCGGAGTTCAAGGGCAAGCTGCAAGAAACCGAGGTCGTGTTCGACGATGAGGAACACGTCTTCTGGACGGCGACACGCATCGTGCGTCCGCTGCAACGCTCGCTCAACCGGGCCAACCCGATGGTCGATGCTCGCCTGCCGGATGGCTCTCGTGTGCATGTGATCTCGCAACCCTCCGCGTTGAACGGCACCACGATCACTATTCGTAAGTTCCCGGAAAAGCGCCTGACCGTCGATGACCTGATTAAGTTCGGCTCGTTCGGTCGTGAGGTCGGCAACTTCTTCGAGGCGTGTGTGGTCTCTCGTTTGAATATCGTCGTCTCCGGTGGTACTGGCTCCGGTAAAACCACGCTGCTCAACGTGTTGAGTTCGTTCATCCCCGAAGATGAGCGCATTATCACCGTCGAGGACTCGGCGGAACTCAACCTCGCGCAGCGTCACGTCGTCCGTCTGGAAACCGCACCGCCCGTCCCCGGTACGGAAAAAGAGGGGATGCTCAGCATCCGTGATCTAGTCAAGGGCACGCTGCGTATGCGCCCCGACCGGCTGGTCATCGGTGAGTGTCGTTCCGGCGAGGCGCTGGACATGCTCCAGGCGATGAATACCGGTCACGATGGTTCGCTGACCACCGTTCACTCCAACAGTCCGCGTGACGCCGTCGCTCGTCTGGAAACACTATGTATGATGGCCGGTATGGATTTGCCGATCATGGTGATCCGCTCGCAGATCGCCGCAGCTATTCATCTGTTCGTGCAGCAGTCTCGCTTGAAAGACGGCAGTCGTAAAGTGACGCAGGTGACCGAGCTTCAGGGCATGGAAGGCGAAAACGTCACGCTACAAGACATCTTCATCTACCGCACACCCGGTCAAAAAGAGATGGGCTACTCGCACGAAGGCGGCGGTGAATTGGAACCGAGCGGTTTTCGCCCCAAATTTGTCGATAAGTTCAAGCAGTACGGCTACAACCTGCCGGGGCGTGTCTTCGGAGCAGGCCGCACCAAGATTTAACCTGTACTATCCACGACAACCAGACATCCCGGCCCTCACCGGGATGTTTCTCGTTCTGACGTTTTGGGTGGAAACGAGCAAGGCGAATAGGGGTATGGTCTATTCCACGAATTCCAGCAGAAGCAAAGACATTTTGTTGGCCTCAGCGCCACCGGCGGAGTTGCCACCGCGAATAGCGGTCTGGTACTGCTCAATATGTTGCTCATTGAGCATATTATCGACATCCGCGCTATTGTAGCCGCCATCGGTGTACATCTCATCTACATCAGTGCGCTCGACCAGATCAGGCACCGCTTCTTCCAGCATGACCGCGTCATCGGTATTGTTCGACTCGGTCTGCACCTTCACGATGAGCTTCACATCATTATCCGGATTACAGGTTTCGGTGACGTTGGTCACATAGCCCTGATGGCCTCCGTCCCGCTTTTTGCGATAGGTCGCTTCCAGATCGTCGGGTGATTGCAGGCCGTCGGCGCGTAATTCCTCGCCAGTTTTCAGCCGAATTTGTGCCGCTTCTTCGGCGAAATGCTCACTATAGACCCGCAACAGCCGACGCCGAAAGTTGTATACCTTTCGCAGTTCCAAATGCCCTACCGCGACATCTCGGTAGCCCAGTGCGTAACACACTTGCAGATTGTAACTGAACTGCTCCTCAAGCTGCGCGTCGCTCCAACCGAAGCCTGATTTGAGCACTTCCAGGCCCACCAGCACATTCACCGGTGCGTTCGGGCGTGAGGCTTCCGT
>DAOTTX010000287.1:0-98329 GCA_034437515.1 Anaerolineae bacterium | reverse complement strand
TCGGTCTGATCTGCGGTCAGCCTACCCTCCCCGTAGAGAGTGAGGGCAACATGCCTGCTAATGCCTCGATGCTAATTTGGTCGTGCATTTTGCGGCTTTGTAGGTGCAAGTCCCCCTTTCTCCGTCTACGGGTATGAGGGGGTACTTGGGGGGAAGGGGTCAGAAGAGCTGCACGTTGAAGATCATCGTTTTAACTTGGCACGTATGGGACGGGTTTTCTCCCGTCCGCTATACCATCGTGTACCTATATCTGACAACGAAAATCAGGGTTACGCCAACGTGATCGTTTCACGCACGGTGCCGGCGCGTTGATGCTTCGCCGTTACTTTAACCGTCGTCCCGGCAGGGGCTTCGATGACCCACTCGCACTTAGTGCGGTCACTGGTGGCATCACCACCGCCCCAAACGGTGAGCGTGCTGGATGTATATGCCCGGCCTTCGAGTTGCCCGCACGCCTCGCGGGTTTTGCCGCTTTTGAGCGTGGCACCATCATCGGGCAGGTCGATCTCACAGATGACACCGCGCACGATTTTGTTTTCCAGTGCTTTTTTGGTGATGTAGGTCGGCAACCAGCCGGTGTTATGCACTACATAGCGCAGCTTATACACACCCTCACCAAGTGCGGTCACGTCGATGCTGTGCGTTTCCAGCCGGGGGGAGATCAGCAGATGCCAGATCATCCAATCGGAGAAGGGCGCGATTTCCTGCTCTAAGAACTGCGGTGGCGGGTTGCGCCAGCAGTACATCATATCCCAGCCGCCGAGTTCGACCTTGCCCAACTGCGGATGCTCGAATTCGTACCAATCGATGTAACCTTTGCCGTCGAGCGTTTCATCGCTCCACTTGAGCATTTGCAGGTCTTGCTCGAAGGGATGTTCACGGTACCACTCGATATACTTGTAATCCTCAAGACCGGCCTGCCGCTGCGGACTCCAGATCTCGACCGTCCACGCGAACACACCGAGATGATCGTACATCCAATCGTCGGAGACACCGGTAATCACCTCTTTGGGATGATAACGAAAGTCATGATAGACCGAGATGTGCGGGTAGCCGGTGATCTCCGTGCCTTTTTCGCCGATCTTCTGGTAAGTCCACAAGTCCTCGGCGGGGAAGTTTTCGTCTGGTTGCGTGCCATAAGGACGTAGCAGTACCCCGCTCCATGTATGGAAGGCCGCCCCGCCTGTGATGTTCTGGTGCCGGGCGATGTACTCCACAATCGCGTGGACTTCCGGCTCAGACGTGGGATAGACACCCGCGCCGCGTTGCTCGTGCTCTTGCCGCCAGTTCGAGGGGAAGTTGCGGTTGAGGTCTAGCCCTTCTTTGATGCGCCTGGGTTTGATGGTCACACCGTCATAATCTTCGATGATGCCTTCACGCAGCACACGGTAGTAGGTGCCGCCGGTTTCGGTGGGGTCACGTCGCACCAGCAGACGCGGCTCGTCGGGATGCGCCTTCCACGGGCCGTTGGGGTCTTCGATGCGCATCTGCAACATGCGTCCGTCGCCGTCTACGTCGGCTTGCTCCAGGCCGGGGAGCGGTTCCTCGTCAAACGGATAGGGGCGCGTGCTAGAACGGATCAGACGCGGCTTGTCAGCGAGCGCCATTTCCGCGCCGTCAGGGTTCACACGCGGGCAAATGTAAAATACACGGGTATCCAGGCAGCGCGTGACCTCGTCGTCGTCGCCGTGCTGTGTGACCAGTCTGTTAAGCAGGTACAGGCAGGCTGTGGAGGGCGATACTTCGGTCGCGTGGATGTTGCCATCAACCCACAAGGCTGGTTTGTCCTCGGCGGGGCCGGTGGCGAAGTTGGTCACGGTCATCACCCAGATGTCGCGGCCTTCATAGCTCTTGCCGATGCTTTCCATGTGGGTGAGTTGCGGGTACTCGTCCACGAACGCCCGTAGCAGGTTCGTCAGGTCATCATAGCGATAGTAACGGTCAAAATAAATTTCTGGCATGGTATTTTCTCCTATAGATTGCTTTGCCGATTCAATTTTAACGCACGACCCATCCGTGAGCCGAATGTCGCAATCGCCACACCGAGCAGAATGACGACTGACCCCGTGATGACGGTCAGGTCGATCACTTCATCCAGGAAGATCGCACCCAGCACCAGCGCGATTATGGGGACGATGTAGGCTTGCATGTTGGCACGGCTCGCGCCTAGTTCACGGATGACGTAGTTCGCCAGCACCACCGCGATCAACGTGTTAAACACACCGAGCATGAAGATAGAAACGAGTGTGTCTGTTTGCAGCGTGCTAATCGCCGGGAGTGTCGCACCGAACAGCAGGCTGACCAAAAACCACGCGATCATAAACACACCGCTGACCGTCGATGCGCCGACGGCGAGCGCCAGCGGTGACACCGGCTGGTCGCGCAAAGTCTGCCGGGTGTAGACCGTCGTCCAGGCGAACAGCAGCGCCGCCAGCACAATCGCTCCCTGACCGAGCAGATTATCCAGCGCGACCTGTGTCCCGTCGATGTTGCGGCTGGCGAGGATTATCACGCCGGCAAAGCCGAGAAGCACACCGACGATTTTGGTCACGGTCAGGCGTTCATCGGCGAAGGCGACGTGTGCGATCATCACGGTGAACAGCGGGTTAGTCGCCACCAGAACGCCGCTCAAGCCGCTGCTGACGCCCTGCTGTTGCGCCCAGGCGAACAGAATGAACGTCAACGAACGGTTGGCGACCCCCAGCACGATATACGCCTTGACGACCGCCCAGCCCGAGGGCAGCGCGATGCCGCGAACCTGCACAAAGACCAGCAAGCCGACCATCGCAATTACAGCACGGGCGGTGGTGAGTTCAATCGGCGAGATTTGATCGGTGGCGATGTTGGTAAACAGAAATCCCCAACCGAGGATGAGCGTCCACGCACCGAAGATCAACCATTTCTGCACCGCTACGAGCCTTGTATCTGCACGCTGCGTGCCCGCCACACACGCAGAAGTTGCCTCGGTCTGACGTTTACCACCGCGATGCCGATGAAGATCATCACTGCGCCGATAATCATCACCGGGGTAATTTCCTCGCCGACCATGCCGCCCAACACCAGCCCGACCACCGGCACCACATAAGTCACCATCGAAGCCCGGAATGACCCCAGTTGTTGAATGATGAAGTAGAAAAACAAGTAGGCGATGAACGTGTTAAAGAAGCCCAGCACCAGCACGGCGAGTAACGCCCGCGCCGGTAGCTCCACCGGTGGGACGAACGCCCGACCACCGAGCAGCGGTTCTAGCAGCATGAACAGGCACGCCCAACCCACCGCCGGTAAAAATGTGCCCGATGAGATCACAATCGGGTCGATGTTACGGGTAATCACCTTGCGACTGTAGACGATAAACGTCGCATAGAACAACGACGCCGCCACAATCGCCAACTGACCGAGCAGGATTTCCTGATTGATTTCCCCGCCTTCGATCGACGAACTCGACAGTATGATCACACCGATGAAGCCGAGGATCAACCCGGCGACCTTATGCCATGTCATGCGCTCATCGGTGAAGGCAAAATGCGCGATAATCAACGTGAAAAATGAAGCGGTGGCCTGCAAGACCGCCGCCATCCCGCTGCTGATGGTTTGCTCACCGAGAGAGATGAGGGTGTACGGGATCGCCGCGTTGCCGCCGCCGATCAAGATAAAGGCGCGGATGGTACCCCAATCACGCGGTAGGCGCTTCCCACGAAACCAGCGCACGATATTTAAGCCGATGGCGGCGATGAGTACCCGCACGAGAACGAGTTGTGTCGCCGGGACGTCTTCCACGCCGATGCTGATGAGGAGGAACGATGATCCCCAGATGAACCCGACCGCCCAGAAGGCCGCCCACGCTGCTTTGTTCAATGGTTGCTCCTGTGATGGCTTAGAACCTGTCCAGCGTAAACGTTCTACGGGGGTTCGTCAACGGATGTGGTGCTATATGGTATCAGGGGCAAGCATAACGCGGAGCCGGTGTGTTCTCCACGTTACGCTTTTCGTGCGCTATGACCAGTCACGCTGGTCTTGCACCATGCGCTCGCTGGGGTCAATCTCACCGGGGGCGACGATCTCGACTTCGTCGATGCGCAGGCGCACCGCGGCCTTCGCCAGTTCTTTGAGTTGTTCGCCGAGGTCGGTGCCGTCCGCGCCTTCGTCTAACTCCACGCGGATCAAGACGTGGTCGTTGTTGCCGGGGCGGGTGATGACGGCCTGCATGTGTTTGATCTGCGGGAACTGCGTCTTCGCCGCCATCAACTGTGCCGGGTGCAGGAACATCCCGCGTACCTTGATCGCGTCACCGCTGCGCCCGTACAGGCCGAGCAACTGCTGACCGTCGCACTGGGGTTGTGGTGAGAGTGCGCCCAGGTCGCCGGTGCCAAAGCGGATCAACGGATAGGCTTTGTTGAACGTGGTGACCACGATCTCGCCCTGTTCGCCGTCCGGTACGATCTCACCCGTTTTCGGGTCGCAGATCTGCAAATAGATGTTGCCCATGATGCAAAAGCCCTGCACGCCCTCGCTGGTATAACCGACGAAACCGAGGTCGGCGGTGCCGTAAGCCGATGTGGTCTTCATGCCGTATACACCCTCGAACCGCGCCTGCTGCGACGGGGTGTAGGGTTCAGCGGTGAAAAGTGCTTTCTTCACCGGGACGTTTTCTTTAGGCACGCCCTGTTCTTCCAGCTTGTCGAGCAGCGTCATCAGGTAGCTGGGTGTGCCTACATAACCGGAGGCACCGAGCGATGTCATCAGCATCAACTGGAGGTCACTGTTACCGGGGCCGGTCGGGATGACGGTTGCGCCACAGCCGCGCACCGCCTCATCGAGCAGCATCCCGGCGGGTGTCAGATGATAAGTGAAGGTGTTCAACACCCGGTCACCGGGGCCAAAGCCGACGTACTTAAACGGTTCTAGCGCGGCCTCTTGCCCGTCGGGGTTGGGGGGTTGCGGGTCAAGGATGGGGCCGGGCGAGATGTAAATACGCGGTAGCGTGTTCGGGTCGATGGTCAGGAAGCCACCGAAGGGCGGGTTCGCCTGGTGGATCTCGACCAGCGAGTCCTTACTGGTGACGGGAATTTTGGCAAGGTCAGCAGCGGACTGGATAGCTGCCGGGCCGACCCCGGCGTCGTCCATGATTTTTTTGATCGCCGGGGCCTTTTCGTAGGCATAGGCGACTAATTCGCGGATGCGGTCGTCAAATGATGTGGACAAGTCGTTCTCCCTCCTTATGAATATAATTAACCAAGCCAGCGTTTACGGCGTTTGTAGTGTTTTACATCATGAATATGATTAACCAAGCCAGCGTTTACGGCGTTTGTAGTGTTTTACATCGCGGTAGCTTTTACGCTCACCGGAGGTGTTCAGGCCGAGGTAAAATTCTTTGATGTCCTCGTTTTCGCGCAGTTGTTCGGCGGGGCCATCCAGCACAATACGCCCGTTTTCCATCACATAGCCATAATCTGCCAGCTCAAGCGCGGCGCGGGCGTTTTGCTCCACCAACAGCACGGAGACGCCTTCACCTTCTTTGATGTCTCGCACGATGTTAAAGATGTCCTTCACCAGCATGGGCGCGAGTCCTAGTGACGGTTCATCGAGCATAATCAGCTTGGGGTGACCCATCAGCGCCCGCCCGATGACAAGCATCTGTCCCTCACCGCCGGAAAGATAGCCGCTGATGCGCTTACGCATGTCCTTAAGGCGTGGGAAGTAATGATAAACCATTTCGAGGTCTTGCTTGAACTCACGGCCGCCCTTCCAGGCCATCGCGCCGGTGTGTAGATTTTCCTCAACGGTCAAATGTTGGAACAGCGGGCGACCTTCGATCACCTGAATAATACCCTCGCGCACGATGTCCTCGGCGGGTTGGTCGTCGATGCGTTCGTCGTTCCAGGTGACGCTGCCGCGTGTGATCTCGCCAAGCTCGCTTTTCAGCAGGCCGCTGATGGCCTTCAGCGTGGTGGATTTCCCCGCGCCGTTAGGTCCTAGTAAGGAAACCACCTGACCCGTTTCCACCTTAAACGATACACCACGCAACACAAGGATGACGCTGTTGTAAATGACTTCGATATTGTTGATACTCAACATGGGATTGCCCTTTACTTAGCAAACAGGGCAACCGTGCGGTTGCCCCATAGGTTTGATTCTTAAAAGCTGTTATTCAGCTTATTCTTCTTCTTCCATTTCCATCATGCCAGGACGGAGATCAGGTGTATTTTCGAACTCCATCAGCGGGACGATGATCGGCTTAAAGAAGCCACCTTCGACATTCGCTTCCGCGCCACTTGTGGCGGGGCCGGTGCCCTCAGCATTGAGGAAGCCGTACTGCACGATGCGGTTCGGTTCGACGTCGCGCAGTTCCCCATCTTCGAAGTTGATCTGCTGGATGCCGACCGCATTGTAGTTGACATTTTGCAGTGTCTCGTAGACGTCCGCGCCGGTCATGTCGGTGTAGGTTTCCGCATCGATACGATTGGCGGTCTGCGTCAGTAGTTCGATGTACAGGTCAACCACCGTCCAACCGAGCAGGTAGGAGATGTTACGCAGGCGCAGTTGATCTTCCGGGCTGCGGCCTTCTTCTTCCGCGTAGGCGGCGAACTGCTCATTCAGGAAGGCGATACCTTCGATGTTGGCTTCAGTAAACCAGGAGAAGGGGAAGGAGCCGTACATGCCATCGAGCGCGGGCAGGCCGTTCTCGCCGCGTGTCTGCTGGTCGATGAGACCGGCGGAGGAGTCCATACCCCAATTGACGCTGCCGAGCACGATATCACTTTCCAGGCCGAGTTCAACAATGGTACGGGCGATCACGGGCGGGCCGGAGGCCAGTGTATTGGTATAGAGGATGTTTGCGCCCTGGTCAACCAGGTTTTGCACCTGGGTGAAGACATCGGTCGCGGTCGGCAGGAACAGTTCAGGGTTCTCGACAAAGCCGACGCCTTGCGATTCACAGTAAGCGATGCCTTCTTCGGTGAAGGCGGCTTCGCCGAACGCACCAGGCCAGCTAATGTAGCCGATGGTCGGGCTTTCGGAGAAGCTATCCGGGTTGCTGCCGACGTACTCGCAGAACATACCGAGTTGGTCGATGTAGAGCGGGTTGGTGGCGAAAATCCAGCCGGGTTCGTTACCTTCTTCACCGTACAGCCCCTCGACGGAACCGGCGGAGATAAGCACCGGGATTTCGTCTTCGGCGAGCTGGTCACGGAGCTGTTCGCTATCCGGTGAGGAATAGAGGACGAACAGCAGCGGTTCCGGGTCACGGGTGGAGAAGTCGTCGTAGATCGCCTGGGTTTGATCCGGGTTGTTTTCCGTATCACGGTTGATCTGTTCCAGATTGGCACCACAGACGCCACCACGCTCGTTGAAGTAGTCCATCGCATCGGCGATGCCGGTCAGCAGTGGCTGGGTGATCGCCGCATACGCCTGGCTGATGTCCCCAAAGTGATACAGCGGGATCGTCTCGCCGGAGAAATCGACTTCACACTCGGTGCGGTCGATGAAATCCGGCAAGTCGGATGAACCTTCGTCTTGCGCTGCCACCGGAAGTGCGAAGACGAACGCTAGAGCGAGAACAAGAAATAGTAGTTTACGCATAAGATGTTGATGTCCCTTCATAGTTTAAGCAAATGTACATTTATTTTCGGTGTTACGTTCCGAATTGGTGAAACAACTCCTTTACAGGCTAAAAGCAAACACGATCTATCCCCTAGTATGAGTAAGGGCGGATCTTCCAACTAATTTTAAGGATCTCCCAGCGATGTGCAATACCGCGCGGCTCAAAGATCAAGAACAGCACCAGCGCCAGACCGAACAAGAACGGGGTCAGGCCGGCTTCGATGCTGGTTGCATCCATGAACGGCAGCAGCTCCGGTAAGCCTTCTTTCAACTCCGGGATGATCGCCGGGACGACGTTTTGTGTCAGCAAGACGTAGAACGCCGCGCCGAATAACGCCCCCAATGGGAAGCCCGCGCCGCCGATAATCAGCATAGCGAGCAGTTGGATCGAGTAATCAAGGTTGAATGGTTCCAGGGAAACGGTGTCGTTCTGGATGGCGATCAACGCCCCGGCGACACCGGCGTAAAGCGCACTCAGGAAGAACGCTTGTAATTTATACACAAAAACATTGATGCCGAGCAACTCGGCGGCGAGGTCGTTATCTCGCACGGAGATAAACGCCCGACCCACACGGGTACGGATGATGTTCCGCGCCGCTAGCATCATCAATATGGCGACCGGGATGATGATGTAATACACCTCAGCTTGCCCGGTGAACGAGTTACCCAACACATTCGGTGCGGGTGCTTCCAGCGCACGGACGCCGCCGTTGGTGACGCCTTCCAGCGGGTTTTTCATCACCCAGGGGATGATGAACTGCGCCGCCAGGGTTGCCATTGCCAGGTAAAAGCCTTTTACGCGCAGCGATGGCAAGCCGAAGAACAGGCCGATTAAACCCGTGAAAAGCGCCGCTAACGGCACGGCAAGCCAGAAGGGCATCGCCGGGATGATGGTCGAGCCGCCTTCGACGATGCCGGTAACCAGGCCACCATCAATGGTGGAAACGCCACGCATAAAGTTCGCCGCGCTGTACGCGCCGACCGCGACGAAGGCCGCATGACCGAGCGAAATCTGCCCGGTGTAGCCGACCAGGATGTTCAACCCCTGCACGGCGATCACCAGAATGGCGATGCGGTTGATCGTCCCGACGATGCGTGCCGGTAAGATTTCCCCGGCGACCAGCACTGGTATCAGCAGCAGCAGCAGCGCCAGGCCGTTGGAGATCAGTTTATCGGTCAGGGTACGGTTAAGCGCGATGTCTTGCCCGTAATCACTATCAAATACACCCGATGGGCGAATTGCTGCCATAACAAGAAGTCCTCAGTCTTTTAGTTACTAGTTTTTAGTGCTTAGCTTTCAGTTAATAGTTGCTCGTTTTTAATCGTCAGTTGTTGGTTACTCGTGCAATTGGTCAGATTGTGAGAGTTTTGTCTAAATACTGACCACTGATAATTTATCACGAAAATCATATTCGCTCGATACGTTTCTGCCCGAACAGACCATCAGGCCGGATGATGAGGACGACCATCAGCACGACGTAAGGCGCGAGTTCTGTACCTGCCTGTGTGCCGGGGAAGAGCAGGGTCGCCCATTCTTGCACCAGGCCGATGATCAAACCGCCGACCAGCGCACCCTCGATGGATTCCAGGCCACCGAGCAGCACCGCCGGGAAGGCCGCCAATGCCAGCAGCGGCAAATTCAGCGATAGGTTGGACGCGCCACCTTGCAACAGGCCAGCCGTGCTCGCCAGCAGCGCCGCAATGCCCCAGGCCACCGCCAGGATGATCCGTACACGCATCCCGACGGATTGCGCGAGCTGTTGGTTTTCCGCAGTGGCACGCATCGCCAAGCCGACATTGGTGAAGCGGAAGAACAGGATAAACACGATGAACGCCAGCAGCGACAACCCGAAGGCGAAAAGCTGCTCTTGCCGGATGATAATCGTGCCGTCGATGAATGTATCGCGCCAATCTAAGCGGATGGGCGAAAGGCTCTGCGGCAGGCCGGTAAGCGGGTCGTTTGTGGCGAAAATCGGCACGCGAGTCTCAAGGCTGCCCCACGTCATCTGGATGATGCCGCGCAATACCTGAGAGACCGCCAGCGTCATCATCACGGCGGTGAACAACGGCTGACCGATCAACGGGCGGATGGTGAAGCGTTCCACCACCACGCCGAGCAAAACTGACCCGGCGATTGCCCCGGTGCCGGCGCGTATCCACTTCTGGAAGCCGTCACCCTCGATGGTCATCAACACGGTGAGCGCCACCACCGCGACCGCGCCAATGGCGAGGTTTCGAGGGTCAGCCAGGGCGCGATAGCCCCCGGTCGTCAATACCATGAAAACGGTCAATAGGGCGATCAACCCTGCCGCGATGATAGAGACACTAAATGTGGTAAAGAAGCTGTAAAAAAGAAAGCCGCCCAGCAGCATCATGTAACCGTGCGCGAAGTTAAACACCCCGGACGACTTGTTAATGATGACGATGCCTAGCGCGACGAGCGCATATACCCCGCCGATGAACACACCCTGGATGGTCGCTTGTAGCAACCGGGCGTTGGTGTTGTCCCCGACGATGGGGGCGATCCACACGATAAACAGTACCAGCGCGGCGAAGTAGGCCCCCCAGCGCAAAAGCTGGATGACATCGACGTTAGAGCCGGCATTTTTTTGAGATTGAACGGATTGAGCCAACGGTAAATCCCTTTATTCAAATAATGTACTTTAGACTTGCATCACACGGACGGCGGTTTCGACGGTGCCGGTGCGCCCATCACGATATTTGACCTCTGCTTTGACCTTGACTGCTTCTCTGTCGCTGTAAAGCGCGTCAAGGATTTCACTGTAGCGTTGTTCGAGGGCGCGGCGGCGCAGCTTGCGCGTGCGCGTCAGCTCGGCCTCGTCCGCGTCGAACGCCTTATGCAGGATGACAAACTTCTGAATACGCCCGGCTTCCGGTAGTGTTTCGTTCACACGGACCACTTCCTTACGCACGATCTCGTAGACCTCTTCTTTTTGTGTCAGGTCAACATAGGTGGTGAAGTGGACGCGGTTCTTTTCCGCCCAGCGGGAGACGTTGTCGAAGTCGATGATGACAATCGCGGTGACGTACTCCATATCAAACCCGCCGACCGCCATCACATCTTGAATGTACTGGCTGAATTTCAAACGGCCTTCGATGTACTGCGGGCTGAAGCGTTCGCCGTTTGCCAGTTCGATCATATCCTTCACACGGTCGAGGTAAATTAGGTGACCGTCCTCATCGACGTAACCGGCATCACCGGTCTTGAAGAAGCCGTCTTCGTCGAAGCTCTCTTCGGTCTTATCCGGTTGTTGATAGTAGCCATCGAAGACCGACCCACTCCGCACGCGGATCTCGCCGTTTTCGGCGATCTTGATCTCGGTACCGGGCATAATCTGCCCGACGCTGGCGAGCTTCACCTTACCGGGGAAGTGCATGGTCGCGCCTTGCATCTCCGTTGAGCCGTAGATACTGCGCAGTTCTACGCCGACCGCACGGAAGAAACGCAGCACATCCGGGCTGAGTACCGCGCCGGACGTGAACGCATCGCGCATCCGCGTCATGCCGATTTTATCCCGCAGGGGATGCAGCACGGCGAATTCACCCAGCACCCGCAGGGCTTTCAAATGTAGTGGAATGGATTTGCGCTCGTCTTCGAGGTCGATGATCTTGTAGGCGACGGGCATGAACATCCGATAGAGCACACGGTTGAGCCATGTGCTGTCGTTCACGCGCATTTGCATGGTGCGGGCTAAGTTTTCCCATAAGCGGCTGGGGAACAGCAACGCACTCGGCGCGATCTCGCGGATGTCGGTCTGTACCGTCTCCGGGCTTTCGGGGAAGTTCACCTGAAAGCCGAAGAAGCAGTGAGAAGTCAGGCCCAGGCCTTGCTCGGTGATCCACGCTAGCGGACTGAACGACACATAGTTATCGTTTGGATAAGTTGGGATCAATCCTTTTGATTGGTGACGGGCGTAGATCAATTGTTTGTGCTTAATCATCGCGCCTTTGGGCAGGCTGGTGGTGCCGGAGGTATAACTAAAGATGGCGTATTCTTCGCCGTTGCCTTTGTGGATCATTTTCTCAAACAGGTCGGGATGCTTCTTGACGTGTTCGCGTCCCTTTTCTTCGACGGTTTCAAATTCCATCAACCAGGGATCGTCATAATCCCACAGGCCGCGTTCTTCCCAGTAGATCACCTGTTCAATGTTGGGCAACTTATCGCGGATTTCCAGCGCCTTGTCGCACTGTTCTTGATCGTGCGCCAGTAAAAAGACGGCTCCGGAGTTGTTGACGACGTATTCGAGTTCTTGCGGGTTGGCGTCGGTGAAGATGGCGGTCGTCACACCACCGGCACAATGCACCGCGATTTCCGCCCAGTAGAACTCAGGGTCATTTTCCCCGACGATGGCGACCTTATCGCCACGCTTTAGCCCCATGCTGACCAGCCCCATACAGAAAGCACGCACATGATCGTAGGAATCCTGCCAGGTGTATTCCTGCCAGATGCCCAGGCGCTTTTTACGCATCGCCACCCAGTCGTTTAGTTCCTTGACGCGCTGTAAGAACAATTTCGGGATCGTGTCCGCATCAGGGGAGGGCGGGTCTACCTGCTGTTGCATCGGTGATTGGTAGACAACCGCATCTCTACGTTTTGCGACTTGTGGCTTTTCGTTGACAACCATAATCTATTGTTCCTGACCTAGATAAGCTTTAATGACGGCATCACTCTGGCGGATTTCATCGGGTGTGCCTTCTGCGATCTTCACACCGAAGTCAATCGCTACGATGCGATGTGAAATATCCATCACGAGGCCGATGTCATGTTCGATCAGCATGATCGTCATGTCCTGCCGTTCGTGGATGTCGAGGATGAAACGTGCCATGTCTTCTTTTTCCTCGACGTTCATCCCTGCCATTGGCTCATCGAGCAGCAGTAGAGTCGGCTCAAGCGCGAGCGCCCGACCGAGTTCCACCCGCTTGCGTAACCCATAACTCAGGTTGCCGACGATAGTTTTGCGGATGTTTTCCATTTCGAGGAAGTCGATGATCTCTTCAACGCGGTAACGATGTTCGATCTCTTCGCTGCGGGCTGGCCCCCAGAAGAACGCCCCGGTCAACATATTGGCTTTCATGTGAATGTGCCGCGCCGCCATGAGGTTGTCCAACGCGGTCATGTTGGTGTAGAGCGCGATGTTTTGAAATGTACGGGAGATGCCGATCTGCGCACGTTTGTAAGGGGGCAGATCGCTGATGTCTTGCCCTTCGAAGATGATCGAGCCTTCCTGTGGATGGTAAAACCCGTTGACGCTGTTAATCAGGCTGGTTTTACCGGCACCGTTCGGCCCGATGACGGAGAAGATCTGTCCTTCTTCGACTTGGAAATCAACGTTCTGAAGTGCTTTAATGCCACCGAAACTTAACGAAATATCATTGACGTGTAGTTTAATAGGCTTTGCAGCCATATTTTATTTCCTTATTTTAAAGCACGTAATATTTTATTCAGCCCATAAATTGACTGAAGTGTATTTTTAACAAGATGAGCTATGGATGAAGATAGCAAAAAACTTCGCTTTGCGCAACAAAATTTACGTTGTTTATACAATGTGGGCGTAATCCTAATCACAATTTAATTATTGCGTCGAGCCAGTCGATCATCTCTTGTAGTACCTCAGTCTTCTCAGGTTCGTTATGCAATTCGTGATATAACCCCGGGTAGAGCTTGAGTGTTTTGTCGTCTGTCCCTGCATGTTCACAGAGATATTGGCTGCCCTCCGGTGGGGCAATTTGGTCGCTGCTGCCGTGTACGATGTAAATTGGTAGGGCTAGCTCTTGCAATCGCTCACGCCCGGTGCGGGCGGCATCCACGATGCTCATGCCGGTGCCGATGCGCGTCGGGCGGCGATACACCAGCGGGTCGGCGTTGTAAGCCTCAACCACCGCTGCATCCCGCGAGATAGACATCGCATCCAGCGGCAGCAGATGTACCCGCGCCAGATAGCGCCGCAACATCCGCCCTAAACCAAGCAGCCAGCGCGGGGTTTCCAGATCGACATAGAGTGGTGTCGCGGACGAAATCCAGCCGGCGAGGTCTTTTTGGTGGCGCAGTACGAAATGTAGGCTGATGAGCGCACCCATACTATGACCGAGCACGAAGATCGGTGTATCGGGGTGGGCATCACGGATGTTGTGATAATACACTTCGAGATCATCCACCGCCTGATCGAGCGAGTCCAGGTAGGCACGGTCGCCTTCGCTGTTGCCGTGACCGCGATGATCGAGCGAATAGACCGCGTAGCCGGTCGCGGTGAACGTCTCCGCGACGTGCTCATAGCGCCCGGCGTGCTCTGCGATGCCGTGTACGAGTAAGACGATGGCTTTTGGTGTGGCCTCCGTCAGCCAGCGCACGGTCTGGATGCGAAGGCCGTCACCGGTCTGGAAGGCGTCTGTGATCTTTTGCATGGTTACTCGCTGTAAGTCATGGGGATGTCGAGGCGCATCCAGGTGCGGCCCACGCGGAACAGCGTACCGGGGCGCAGGCTCACCCGCCCGGTGACCGGCTCACCCTCTTTTTCGACGTAAGTTCCGTTGCGGCTGCCGCCGTCCTCCAACCAGAAGGTCAACACGAAGGGGCGATTGGCGGAGTCGGTGTTGGTGGTCGGCACGGAGACGATGCCGATACGAGCGTGCAGGCGCGAGATCTGGTTATCAAATGGGATGTGAATATCACAGCCTTCGCGCCGCCCGATAGAGATGATCTTTTCCTCACCGATGGTGGGTTGCTCGAAGTTTAATTTTTTACCGTCTTGAGGGCCGCTCATGAAGGTGATCGACACCTCTTTTTTCATCCGTCCGAAGGGCGTAAATCCGTTCATTGATTTCTAAGTATATCCTGTACGGCTTTCAGTTTTTCGATGGAGGGCTGGTGATTGGGCTTGATCTCCAGCGCCTTCCTGAAGATGCGCTCGGCTTCTTCGTAGTCTTCCAGTTGGAACAGCGACTCGCCGCGATTATGCCAGAACCACACGTCTTTGCTGTCGTGTTGGATGGCGGTGATGTAGCAGTCTTTGGCTTCCTGCCAGCGGTTCAACGCGGAAAGACACAGGCCGCGCCCGTTCCACGCCCAGGCATATTTCGGGTCAATGGCCAATGCGCGGTCATAACTTTTGATGCCCTCCTCGTGGCGTTTGAGGCGTCTTAGCACCTGCCCACGCCGCGCCCAGACGACCGGGTTATTCGGTGCGTGCTCCGCTGCCACGTCGATAACCTCTAGCGCCTCTTGCTTGCGCTGGAGGTCCAGCAGAATATCCACCTGATTGATGTGATACCACACGACGGATGGGTCTTCCTGTGCGGCGCGTTCGTAGCTGACGAGGGCTTCCTCACGGCGGTTCATCTCTTTCAACGTGAGGCCGCGTCCGTTCCACGCCCAGGCATAGTGCTGGTTCAGGCGCACCGCCAGGTCGAATGACGCCAGGGCTTCTTCGTGCCGGTCCAAACGGCGTAGGGCTTGCCCACGCTTGGCCCAGCTCTCATAGTGACGGTTGTTCAAGCGCAACGCCTCATCGAGCGCAACCAGCGCATCCTCGACATAATTGAGCGTGAGCTGCTCATCGGCGAGGTTGTACCAATACCATACATTGTCCCGGTTGAGGGCGATTGCTTTCTCGAAGCAGGTGAGCGCGTCCTCATGACGGTTGATCTGGCTGAGCGTCAAGCCGCGCCCACTCCATGCCCAGTCGTGACCGGGGTCGAGTTCAATCGAACGGGTGTAGGCATCCAGGGCTTCTTCGTAGCGCCCCAAGCGCCGTAGCACCTGCCCATACTGCGCCCAGATTTGCGCATTGTTGATGTCCATATCCAGAGCTTGCTCAAGCAAGTCGGCGGCCTGCGCATGGCGATTCAGGTGTGTGAGTACATCCGTTTGTTTGTAGATGTAAAACGGTTCACTGGGGGCGATGCGCCCGGCACATTGATAAGCGTCGAGGGCTTCTTCGTAGCGGTGCATGGCTTCCAGCGTCATCCCCTGTTCGTTCCAGGCCCAGGCATAGCGCGGGGAGATACCCGTCGCCCGTTTACACGCCCGCAACGACTCGTCTAACTGGTCGAGGTGGCGCAGCGCGTGCCCCAGCCGCGCCCAACTCCGGGCGTGCTGCGGGTAGATCTCCGTCGCCTTGTCGAGCGGTTCCAGCGCGTCGGCGTAGCGTTCTAGCAGTACCAGCACGTTACCCTGGTTATACCAATGCCAGAGGTCGTTCGGTTTGAGTGTGGCGGCGGTCTGGTAACACGTCAGCGCGTCGGCGTAGCGTTCCATCTGTTCCAGCACGATGCCCTTACCGTTGATCGCCCAGGCCGAGGTCGGCTCAAGTTCGATGGCGTGGTCATAGGCGTCCAGAGCTTCGTCGTAGCGTTGCAAGTAGCGCATCACCTGGCCGAGCTTGGCCCAACTGACGGCGTGATTGGAGTCAGTGCGGACGGCCTGCTGCGCCGGTTGTGCGGCGTCTTGATAGCGGCGCATATCGACCAGCATCTCCGTCAGGTTATACCAGTGCCAGACCTCGTTCGGCTGGTAGCGGGTCGCCCGTTTGAACGCGAGCAGCGCCTCTTTTGTCTGGTTAAGGGCTTTGAGCGCCAATCCGCAGCCGTTGTGTGCCCAGGCGTACTTCGGGTCAAGCCGGATGGCCTCCTGGTAGGCACGCACGGAATCCTCAAAGTTCTCTTGCAAGCGATGGATTTGCCCGAGCTTGGCCCAACTGTTGGGGTGTGCCGGGTCAAGGCGCAGACCGTGTTCGAGCAGCGGGATCGCCTCGTTGTAGCGTTTGAGGCTTTGCAGCACATCGGCGCGGTTGTACCAGTACCACACATCTTTCTGGTTGATATCGGTGGCGGTCTCGAAGCAGGCCAGCGCATCATCGAGTCGTTCCATCCGTTCGAGGATGATGCCGCGCCCGTTCCACGCCCAGGCGTAGTTCGGCTCGATTTCCAGCGAGGTGTCATAGCAGATCAGCGCGTCGTCGTAACGTTCTAGCAAGCGCAGGGTGCGGCCTTTACGCGCCCAGGCCCAGGCGTAATCCGGTTGCAGGCCGATGGCCTCATCGTAGGCTTCCAGGGCTTCGGTATAGCGCCCCAACGCGGTGAGCGAATAACCCTTGTCCATCAGTTCGCGGGCTTCGAGGGCTGGCCCGGTGATCTCGATGATGGGTTCTTCGCCGGTGATTTCTATATAGATTGCCGCAAGTTGATCGACGATGGTCGTCCAGTCTTCGGGGCGGTTGTTGGCGTTCTTTTCCAGGCAGCGCAGGGTGAGCGATTGCAGCGAGTAAGGGATTTTATCCTGATCTTTGGTCTGGAAGCGGGGTTGATTGCTGTTGTGTGCTTTTACCCATCCCTGGAGGTTCTGCGCCTTGAATACCCGGTGTCCGGTGAGCATCTCGTACATCACACAGCCGAAGGCGTAGATGTCGCTGCGGATATCGACATCGCGCTTCTGGCATTGCTCCGGTGACATATAAGGGGCCGTGCCGACAATCGCACCCCCGCGAGTCAGCCGGTCACTGGGGTCGATCTGCAATTCTTCCGGGTTTTCTACGCTAGAAAGCACGTCGTCAAAATCGACCGAGCGAACCAGCCCGAAGTCGGTCACCTTAGCGATGCCCTCATGGGTGACCAGGATATTCGCCGGTTTGAGGTCACGATGGACGAGGCCGGGGACTTTGTTGACGGCGTGTTGCATCCCCAGGGCGATATGCAACCCAAATTCGACCGCCTTTTCCAGCGTGAGGCGGTTGTGGTCGATCCAACTACGTAAGTCAGACCCCATGCCCTCCGGCCCGCTGATGTGTTCCAAGATGATGTGCGGCTTGTCGCTGATCTGCTGCACCAACTGCGCCTGGACGATGTGCCGGTGTTTTTCCAGCCGGATCCACGTTACGGCCTCGTTGGTGAAGCGGGTGACGGCGCGTTCGTGCTTCAGCAAGCGCCCCTGAAAGCTCTTGATGGCGACCGGCTCACGGTTTTCGTGGTCATAGCACAGGTAGACCACACCCATACCACCCCACAACACCTCGGCGACTTCGTAACGATCCCGGATGCGTTCGCCGGGGCGGAAATCGCCGGTGCGAGCTGGTTCGTCGTCAACGCCAACGGTGGATGAGTTGGTGGTATCGACCGGGTCATCATGTGTTTTGGACGCTTGCTCGGTCGCCTCTTGCGGGCGGAACTCTTCAATATCGACATTGCTCTCTTCGAGTTGCTTGTCGAGTGGGGCGTTCTGCTGATCATCACGTGAAAAGACGCCCTGTGTGTGGTCAACATCGGCGACGGTCATCGAGGCATCGCTGATCTGCTGTGATAACGTGTCCGGCGCGATCATGGTCTGGTCAGTTTCCGACAATCTCACGCCGGAAGGACTTCTTCCTCCGTGGGCCCCGTCCTCGCGTGCGGTCATGTTGTGGTAGCGTTCGAGGATGTCGAACAGCAGATGATTGTTTTGAGCGTCCGGCTGGACGCCGTACTCGTCATCGTCGGCGGCGGCCCACAGCGCGACGGCGAAGTTTCGCCGTGAGGGGTTGGTATCGGCGATGCGTACCACCCAGCGCACGAAGTCATCGATGGCGCGACGGGCCAACTTGCGGTCAACGGTGTTCTGGGAAAGCTGCACCGCACGCCGATAAGCGATCAGCGTTTTACCGACGTAAAAGACCAGTAAGCGGTTGTCATCTGTGATGGACTCACGAGCACATAGATCCCCCAGCATGAACAGGTCGTCGATGCCATTGCGGCGTAAGGCCAGCTTCCCGAACCGGCTGATCATCTCGTTAGGATCGGTCGCAAATGGATCGTGAGCGTCTTCCCGGCAGGGGATCTGAAGCAAGGCGTTTGCTTCGGGGTCATCCGGTGGGAGTGGGTTGCGGTTTGCCTGTGGAATATCTTTGCGAGCCATATCTCTCTACTCAACCATGTTGAACGTGATTTGTTGTTGGTCGTCCACTTCGACGCGCACCTTACCGCCGCCTTCGAAGTGCTCCTGGACGATCTCGTTACTGAGCGGGCGCGTTAGCATCCGTTCGACCGTGCGCCGTAGCGGGCGGGCACCGTTGATCGGGTCGTAGCCTGCTTCTAGAATGAGCTGCCGGGCGTCATCACTCAATTCGATGTCAATGTTTTGTTCTTGCAGCCGGTCGTGAAGTTCTGCCAGTTGCAAATCAAGGATGCGGCTGACTGTTTCCTCGCTGAGTGTGTTAAACGTGATGACTTCATCCAGCCGGTTGATGAACTCCGGGCGGAAGAACTGCTTGAGATAGCGTGAGTAATCCTGACGTTCGGTCGGGCTGGCGTCAAAGCCCAACGATTTACCGCCTTCCTGCGTGCCGATGTTGCTGGTCATGATGAAGATCGAGTGGCGGGTATCGACCACACGCCCGTGTGCATCGCTGACTCGCCCTTCGTCGAAGACTTGTAAGAACACGTCGAACACTTCCGGCGCGGCTTTCTCGACCTCGTCCAGCAGCACGACGCTGTATGGGCGACGGCGCAGACCATCCGTGAGCTGACCGCCGCGCTGTGTATCACGATAGCCGGGTGGTGCGCCAACCAACCGGGCGACAGTGTGCGCCTCGTGGAACTCGGACATATCCAACCGGAGCATGGCGTCCTCACTGCCGAACATAAAGTGCGCCAGCGTCCGCGCTAGTTCCGTCTTGCCCACACCGGACGGGCCGAGGAACAAAAATACACCGATAGGCCGGTTGGGGTCGCTGAGGCCAGCGCGTGAGGTCTTGATCGCGTCGGCGACGGTCGAAACCGCGTGATCCTGTCCGATCACCCGCGAGAGCAGATCGTTTTCCAACTGGGCGAGGCGGCGCTTGTCGTCAGTGGAAAGCTCCGTCACCGGGATGCCCGTCCACTCGGAAAGCACAGCGGTCACGTCGTTGACCTGTACGTCGTTAGGGAATTCTTCCATATCCGGGTGTGTGGTGCGTATAATTACCCGTGTGCAGGCTTCGTCCAGCAGATCAAGCGCCTTATCCGGCAGGCGGCGATCCGGCATATACCGGACGGAGAGCTTGACGGCGGCCTCTATCGTGCGATCTGCGATGACCACGCCATGATGTTCTTCCAGCTTGACGCGCTGCGCTTGGAGGATCGTTACCGCGTCGGCCTCGCCCGGTTCTTCGATGTCGATGGTGCGGAAGCGACGGTCAAGGGCGGGGTCTTGCGCGATGGCACGGCGATATTCTTCGTGCGTGGTCGCGCCGATGCACATGATTTCACCACGAGCCAGCGCCGGTTTGAGGATGTTCGCCGCGTCGAGGTTGCTGTCGATGGTGTCACCTGCGCCGACAATGGTATGGATTTCGTCGATGAACAGGATACAGTTGCCGGCCTTTTTGATCTCATCGACGATGCCGACCAGCCGTTCCTCGAACTGCCCCCGTAGGCTCGTCCCGGCGACCAGTGTACCGATCTCGATCTGTACGATACGTTTGCTTTGCAGTGAGGGCGGCGCGGTGCCTTCGTGGATGGCATGGGCCAACCCCTCGACGACGGCGGTCTTGCCGACGCCGGCATCACCCAACAGCAAGGGATTGTTTTTCTTGCTACGAGCCAGCGTCCGTGCGACGGCACGCAGTTCGTTTTCTCGTGCAATCGCCGCTGTGATGCGCCCCTCGCTGGCCTGTGTGTTTAGATCACGCCCGTATTTGTCCAGAAGTGGGGTATGGGGGCCGTCGGAGTCTTCGGCGGCGCGTGAGTGGCGCAGCCCGAACAAACGGCTGGGGCGCGGGATGTCGAACTCACTATCGGAGTCTTCCAGGAATTCGAACAGGTCGCTGTCGTCGGAAATGGGCGCGACCATATCGTCCTGCTCCTCGGCGATGAGGCGTTGTAACCAGTGGTTGAGGTCAAAACCCAGGTCGATCAACTTACGCACCGGGACGCCCTCACCCTCTTGTAGCAAAGCCATCAACAGGTGGCGTTCTTGCACTTCGTAAGACTCTTCCTGCTCTGCCAGGAAGATTGACAGCGAAAGCACGATCTCCGTGCGTGGTGTTAGCGGAAGCACCTCGCCCTGTGGGCCATCGCCGGTGCCGATCTCACGGCGGATCTCGTTGCGTACCTCACGTGGGTTGAGTTCGGCGCGACGTAGCAGGTTACAGGTCGGGCCTTCTTCGTTGCGTGTCGCCGCGATGAACAGATGCTCCGTACCGATGTAGGTATGACCGAGTCGCCGGGCTTCTTCTGCCGAGGCGGTCAGAACTTTCGAACAGCGTTCTCGAATTTCTTTTTCTGGAATGTCAGGTGAAGGTGTCACAGATGCATCCAAATCGTTGGTACCTAGAAAAGAACTGTGTTGAGTATACCGCAATTTTATTGTCACATCTGTAAAAAATAAGAAACAAAATTCTTATATGGGCAAACGTTAAGCAATCACACCGGGCGTTTTTTGGATGTGGCGCTATAATCGGAGTGTATCAGCGTAACTAAATGCAAACTATGATCGAGAAAATTCATGGCTACAAGCGATCCTTTGATCGGGCAAACGCTCGGTGATTATGTGATTCAAGACATGCTTGGGCAAGGGGGCATGGCGCGTGTCTACAAAGGGTATGACTCCGCACTTGATCGTTACGCGGCGGTCAAAGTTATTGAACCCAACCTGCTTGCCAGTGAAGACGAAGAAGATTACCGCCAACGCTTTCAACGTGAGGCGCGGTCGATTGCCCGGTTAGATCATCCGAATATCGTCAGTATCTATCAGTTTGGTCAAAACGAGACCAAAACGTTGTATTACATGGCGATGGGCTTCGTCGATGGACAAAATCTGCGTGAAGTGCTTAAAAAGTTGAACCAGAACAAAAAGCACATGAACCATGCCTATATCCTACGGGTCATGCGTGACATCGGCAGTGCGCTTGACTACGCCCACCAGCAGGGGGTAATCCACCGCGATGTGAAAACCTCCAACATCATGTTGACCAAAAGCGGGCAGGCCGTGCTGACGGACTTTGGCCTGGCGTTGAACGCGCAGGAAGGCACGCTCGGCAATACCTTCGGCAGTGTGCATTACATCGCGCCGGAACAGGCGCTTTCTTCCAAGCAGGCCGTGCCGCAGAGCGATCTGTACTCGTTGGGCATTGTGTTGTTTGAAATGCTGACCGGGCGCGTACCCTTCGAGGACGTTTCCGCGATGAGCGTGGCTCTCAAGCACATTAGCGATCCGCCGCCTATGCCCAGTACGTTGAATGTCAAGATTTCCCCGCAGGTGGAAGACGTCATCATGAAGGCGCTGGATAAAGAACCGCGTAAACGCTTTAACACCGGGCAGACGTTTGTCATGGCGTTGGAAGGCGCATTTGCTGTCAGCGATGACGAGGACACCCATGACCTGGAAAATGACACCCAGTCACTATGGACATCAGCGTCGATGGAAGACGTGTTAGAGGATAGCACCGAGGATCAGCAATCACAGACACGCCATTCACCACCGCCGGAGGTCGTCACGGGGGCATCTGCTGGCAGCAGCATGATGGACGAAAGCCCGACCATCCGTGAATCGTCGCGCAAACATCCGATCTTCGCGGAGATCGAAGCAAAGGCGGATACCAAACATCCCAAATCGACCCGTCACGTCCAGGACGAACCCAACCGGGGCATCATTTATGCGCTGGTCGGGTTGTTCGTCGCGGTGATTGTATTGGCGGTTGGCGGGTTGCTGTTGTTCGGTGGTGCCGATGATGATAACGGTGACGTGGAGGATACCATCGCGCTCAACGCCAGTTCAACCGCATCCGGTGGAGTGGCGCTACTCGAAGTGACCGAAGAAGCCACACCGCAAGTCACATCGACATCGGCATCAATCGAGGAAGCGACTGAAGAAGCGACCGAAGAAGCCACACCGCAAGTCACATCGACATCGGCATCAATCGAGGAAGCGACTGAAGAAGCCACCCGCACACCGACGGAAGTAGCGACCAACACCGCGATAGCGACGGAAGACTCTACTGCTACATCGACACCGACTGCACAACCGACGGACACACCAACGGAAGGCACGACGAATACGCCAACCGAGGCGGCAACCGCCACACCGGAGCCGTCATCGACCGAAGCACAACCGGCTGAGTTACGTTTGATCTACGATGGTCGCACGTTGGTGCTGCTCAATCAATCAGAGCGCCGCCTCGACCTGGGCGGGATCGACTTTGTGCGTTTGACCAGCGACGACGCGGACTCGATTGTTTACGATGTGGAAGAATGGAACACCCGCGCCATCTACAGTCTGAGGCCGGGTAATTGTTTACAAGTGTGGACGACGAGCTTCGTCCAACTGGAAGACGACGAACCCCCGGCGACCGCCTGTGGCTCACGGGTACGCTTCCGGCAGACGATCCATTCATTTTGGGTGACGACGGACGATCACCCGGCCTTCGAGGTACGCCGCGATGGTGCTGTGTTGGCGACCTGTGAGGTCATCGAGCGTGTGTACACCATCGACCACGAAGGGCTACCGCGCATTGAGTGTCTGGTGAGCCTCGACGAGCAAAGTTAATAGACGAATGTAAACGGATCGCCTTAATTTTGAATGTCCTCACTCCTACTCGCTGCGCTGGTGTCGTTCGGAAGGGGTGAGGATAAGTAGGGGTGACCCGGCGTAATCGCTCTGGGCAGGCACACGGGCTTTGCCCCCACATTCGGACAATTCTAATTGGTTTGTCCATCAAGGGACGAGGGTGACAGTCGGTGGGGCACTGGCGCTGGTGGCGTCACCCTCAGTCAGTGATGCCGCCACCGCGATCAACAGCGTGACGGCGACCAGTAAGGCTACCCCGGCCAGCAACACCTCGCGTGAAAATCCGCCAAACGCGCCGCTCGTTTCCGCTTCCAGGCGCGCGTTTTCGATTAACCAGCGCCGCAGCAACTTTGAACGGATGCGGCCCTGACCGTCGATGATTTCCAGGTATTCCAGGCCGCGCATCGCGGCGTTGATCGTGGTTGTATCGACGGTGTAGTCTTGTGCCGCCAGCCAGTTTGAGATGCGACTCGGTTGGATCGGTTGCAGCGGGTCGTCGTAGATCATGCCGACAATGGCTGTCAGGATCAACCGTTGTTCCCCGTCGAGTTCGTCCCAGCGGGTACGGAAGAACGTTTGATACGCCGCATAGATTGCCGGGGTGATCGCGTCGAGGTTCTGCTGTGTGATAACGCGCAGTTCACGTTCGAGCGTCTGTGTGTGGTAGGCCGCCAGCAGCAGCGGTTCTCCGCCGGTGTTCTCATAAAGTTGGGTGAGGATCTCATTGGGGATGGCAAGCTCGGCGTATTCCAGAAATAGGGGGGCGGCCTCTTCCTGGGTAAGTGCGTTGAGCCGGTAAGTCTGTGGGGCGCGGACTAACGGTGCCAGCACATCGAGTCGATCTTCATAACGTAGCGGCAAGCTCAGGCCGATGGACATCTGTGGGCTGATGCGCTCGTAGAAATAGGCCGCGAGGCTTTCATCGTCGGATGGCTGCACCATGTCGATGAGGTGATGTGCATCGTCGAGTAGCAGCGCCAACCGCTGCCGGGAGCGCATAATATCCGTGAGGTGGGGCAGACATTCATCCGCCAGCCAATCACGCAGGGCGATTTCATCATCGTCTTCGGGCAGGTTGACCGGAACGCGCATCACATAATCCAACCCGGTGACCGCGTCAATGGTCTGTTGGGCGATGGATTTCAGCAGTGTGTCCTCATCCACCGACGCGGATAGTGCGACATACAGGCAAATCGTCCCCTCGGTGAACCGCTGCCGAAGCTGATGCAGCAGGGCAGTTTTGCCGATCTTACGCCGACCGATGAATGTGATCGCGGCCCGTTCGCCGCTGGAAGTCAGGTGATTTTGAAATTGGTTGATGAGTTGTTGCCGGTTGACGAATGGCGTCTGAATATCTGACATGGTGTGGATTTCCCCCTGCGTAATTGCCCCTATCATGACCCATTCCGCTGTATAGGACAAGAATTTTAATGTACGGTCACGGATGTCTGTCCGTCTATGGTCACCACGCTGCCGGTGAGCGATGACCGGCTGATGGCTGAATGGAAGAATAACCTTAATTTTCGATGTCCTCACCCCTGCTCGCTCGCCTCTCCAACACTTTGGAGAGACGAGCGCGACCGCAGGTCGGGTCATTCGGAAGGGGTGAGGATGAGTCTTATCTCCATGCTACGACCATGTGCTTTCGAATGCACAGATCTATAATGTTCATCGAGCAAAGCCTATATAACTATGCCTGACCCCAACCGCCGCCGCCGGGTGTCTCGATCACCAGCCGGTTACCTGCCTTGACCTGAAGGGCCACCTTGCCGCCGATGTTTTGCGGTTGGCTGCGCGGGATGAGTGTGTTTTTCCCGGTGGTACCCGGTTCGCCGCCATCCAGACCGTAGGGTTGGCGTAGACGGCGTTCGCTGTTGAGCGTGACGGTCGCCGGGGTGAGGAATTCGTACACCCGGCGGATGCCGTCCCCGCCGGGATACCGCCCCGCACCGCCGGAATCATCGCGCAGGCTGTATTCCAGCACACGCAGCGGCAGCGCATATTCCAACGCCTCGACCGGGGTGTTAAGGGTGTTGGTCATGTGGCTGTGGCGACCGGCGATCCCGGCGCTACCGGCACCGCCGCCATGCCCCCCCGCGATGGTCTCGTAGTAGACAAAATGCCCCGCCTCTGTGCTGCCGCCGACCGTGAGGTTGTTCATGGTGCCCTGGCTGGCGGCAGGGATGCGTCCCGGCAGCGCCTGGCTCAACGCCCCTAAGACCACATCCACCACCCGCTGACCCGTTTCCGTATTGCCGACCGCCACCGCCGCCGGGAAGTGCGGATGCAGCACCGTCCCCGGTTGGGTGATGACCTCGACCGGCTCAAAGCAACCGTGATTGACCGGCAAGTCCTCTTGCGATAGCAAGCGCACACAATACCATGTCGCCGATTGCACAATCGCCTCGACCGCGTTCAGGTTCCCGGCGACTTGCGGCGCACTCTCGCTGAAATCGACCGTCATCTGGGTGCCAGCCACGCGCACGGTCGCCCTGATCGGAATATCGAACTCGGCCTGACCGTCGCCCTCTAGCGCGTCCTCAAAGGTGTATTCACCGTCGGGGATTGCCGCTATGGTGGCCTCGGTCAACCGCCGGGAATAATCCATCAACGCGGCGGCGTGCTCGGCGGTGTTTTCTACCCCCTGTTCGACCAGAATATCCAAGAGGCGGCTTTCCCCGATGCGATGAGCGGCAAGCTGCGCCTCGATGTCACCGAGTCGTTCCTGCGGGGCGCGGGTGTTGGCGACGATCAAGTCCAGCACCCCCTCGCTGAGCCAGCCGTTATAACGCAGCTTCACCGGCGGGATGATGATGCCTTCCTGGTACAGTTCGGTGCTCAGCGGCAGTGATCCCGGCGACATACCGCCGACATCGGCGTGATGGGCGCGGCTGGCGACGAAATAGAGCAGGTCACCCCCGGCGAACACCGGTGAGACCATCGTGATATCGGGCAGATGGGTGCCACCCCGGTACGGATCGTTGAGCACGACCACATCACCCTGATAGAAACCGTCCTGTCCGAAGGCCGCTATCGCATGGCGCACGCTGGCGGGCATACTGCCCAGATGTACCGGGATGTGCGCGGCCTGTGCGATCATCCGCGCCTCAGCATCGAACACCGCGCAGCTAAAATCTAACCGTTCGCGGATGTTGGGGCTAAACGCTGCCCGCTGCAACGTGACGCCCATCTCCTCGGCGACGGAGGCGAATAGGTTCTTGAACACTTCCAGGCTGATGGCATCGACGGGCATCAGGTTTTCCAATCGTAGGTTTGCGGCAGATTCACCCGGTAGAGCGGGTGCAGGTATTCCCAGCGTAAATCGCTTTCGACGTATTGCTCAGCAAAAGCGATTGACTCCCGGTCAGCATGGGGGTTTTGTGCGGTCATCCAACTGTGGTATCCCACGATCAGCGGACGCGCAGTACGAAACTCGTTGATGGCGAGGTAGCCGGTCGAGCCGTGATGTTTGACATGCTCGATGCGCTCGAACTCGTCGAACAGCGCGGTCTGGTCGTATTCGATGTGCCGGAATGTAGGTCGCCAACCGTCCGCGTCCCCGTCGAGCAGCGCATAGGACGCGCCAGGGACGCCGTTCAGCGGCAGGCCGACCGCGCCGGGGTTAATCACCTGCCAACGCCCGATTTGCAGGTGGGTGGGCAGATGGGTGTGCCCGACGATCACGGTGCGTGGTTCGGTTCCGTCGAGCATGGCCTCGATTTCGTGTTCAGGTGTTTGTGGGTAGATGCCGGTGAAGTGATTACCGGGGGCAGCATGGGCGACTTGCACCGGGGGTAAATCCGGGTAGTACAACGTCAGTGCATCCGGCAAAGAACCGATGACATATTGCCAGTAGGCCGGGATCGTCGCCCGATGGTAGGGTGGTAGCGTCCAGACCTGGCGGTGTTCGGGGACGTTCTCGCGCTGGTATTCGAGCAGATACATCTCATGATTGCCGCGAATGACCGCCCATCGTTCATTGATGATGCGCTCGATGACCTGTGTCGAAAATGGCCCCCAGTTGATGCTATCCCCGGCGACCACCACATGATCGACATTGAACTGGGCCATGTCCGTGATGACCGCTTCCAGCGCGGGCAAATTGGCGTGAATGTCTGAGAGTAGAGCGAGGCGCATGATTAACTCTCAATGATGTAGCGTTGCCGGAATTTTTCGTCTTCGATGTGCCAGGGTTCACCCTCCGGGCCGACGGCGAGCCACATCCCTTCAGGGATGAGCATCGGCTGTGGGCTTTCTAGACTTTGAATCCATGTCGGGGCTTGCAAACGCCGCGCCCACACACCAATTGATTTGTAATAGGGCTTACAACCGCATTCCAGCAGATGCGCCTCGCTGGTTGTAGGATTCAGCGACTCGTCCCAATCGCGGTAGGTTTGTAGGAAAATGCTCATTTTGACCGACCAGTGATCGTAATCGAGCAACGTCGGGCGGGTCTCGCTGCCGGGGTCAAAGCAGATCACGTCGCCCGATTCCGCGATAACCGTCTCCATCGGATAGTGAATCTCCATCGGTGCGACTGACTCCGGTAGGCGTGCCGCCAATACAAGCTGCTTTTTGCGTTGGTAGTAAGCAAACCCACGCTCGATCAACTCACTTTTTCGCCACTGGTGCTGCTTAATGACCTCGTGCATAGAAAATCCTCACTGACTATATCGCTCAAGGATCAAGTTGTGGTATCCATCGACGTATGCCTGCCAGCCCGGTGGCACGTAAACCGTGCCATCCAACTGGAAGACCAGCGCCGAACCACTGAACTGCATCCCTGACTCTAATGTTCCACGATTGTACAGACGCATTAAATCCCCGGATGGTACCAACCGTTCATCCAGCAGGGGGGCGGCGGCAGGGATGATCTCCTGGGCGGTAAATGCCTCAGAAGCAAGGTCGGGTGGCGCGACCTGACCGATAGCCTGCAAACGCAGGTTCACCACTTCCACCGGGCGATCTTCCAGCGCGTGCCCGTAAGCCAGCTTGTGCGCCGCGTGGAAGGTCGCCTTAATATCGGTGATGTCACTGGCGGGGATGTTCAACTCGTGTGCTTGCCCGGCATAGCGCACATCCAGCGAGGTGATGTAATCCCGTTGGGGGCGCTCGATGCCTTCCGCTGTGAGGTCGTCGCGGGCCTGTGTAATCATGTCTTCTAGCAGGCTCGCCAGGGTATCGAGTGTGTTTTCGTCTACCGTCTGCAAAACCGACTGTGAATAGTCGATGACCACATCTGCGACCAGCAAGCCGAACGCACACAGCACACCAGGGAAGCGTGGCACGAGGACACGCGGCATCTGCAATTGGTCGGCGACCTCGCAGGCGTGCAGCGCCCCGGCCCCACCGAAGGCGACCAGTGTAAATCGGCGCGGGTCATAACCGCGTGCCACAGAAACGCGCCGCAGCGCCCGGTCGATATTGGCGTTGGCGATGTCGATAATGCCCTGTGCCGCCGCCGCCGGTTCGATGTCAAGCTGTGTGGCGATCTCACCGATGACGTGTGCCCCGGTGTCGAGATCGAGCCGCATCTCCCCGCCGAGGAAGTGGTCGGCATCTAACCGGCCTAAGATCGCGTTGGCATCGCTCACGGTCGGTTGGTCGCCGCCGCGCCCGTAAATCGCCGGGCCGGGGTCGGCCCCCGCGCTTGCCGGGCCGACGCGCAACGCCCCGCCCGCATCTAACCGTGCAATCGAGCCACCTCCGGCACCGACCGTCTCAATATCTAACAGACGGATGCGCAGCGGTAGACCGTCGATCTCCGATTGTGGGCGGCGCAGTAGCTCACCGGGACAGACCGCGACATCGGTCGAGGTTCCGCCCATATCCAGCGTGATGATGTCGGTATAACCTGCCAGTTTCGCCAGATGATAAGCACCGATCACTCCGGCAGCAGGACCGCTCAACGCGGTTTGGATCGCTTGCCGCTTCACCCGTCCGGCGCTGATGACCCCGCCGTCGGATTTCATCACCCGTAGGCCGGTATTCGGGCTGCGTTGGTGAAATTCGCTTTCAAGGTCGGCGATGTAGCGCCCCATGACCGGGCGCACATAGGCTTCCAGCGCGACCGTGCTGGCGCGTTCGTACTCGCGGAACTCCGGCAGCACTTCACACGAGAGCGCGACCTGCCACGCCTCGAACATGCCGCGCTCGATGATGCGCTCACGGATGGCCTGCTCGTGCGCCGGGTTGACGAAACTGTAGAGCAAACACACCGCCACCGACTCGCAGCCCTGTGCGGCGATGGCGTCCAGCACGTCATCCAGAACGTCCATATCTAACGGTGTAAGCACATTGCCGTGGTGGTCGAGACGCTCCGGTACTTCGTAGCAGCGGTCACGCGGGATCAGCGGGGGAGGAAGTTGGGGATGCAGCGCATACAGCACCGGGCGATTCTGCCGGCCGATAAACAGCAGATCACGAAAGCCCTGTGTGGTGATGAGCGCGGTTTTTGCACCCTTGCGCTCTAAGATGGCGTTGGTGGCAACCGTTGATCCGTGTGCGACCCGTTGCAACAGAGGCAGTTGCTCGGCAGTGATCGCCTGTAGACCGGCAAGCATGGCTGCTGCCGGGTTCTGCGGGGTGCTGGGGAGCTTGTAAATTTGCAAGCGTCCGTCCCAACTCAAGACCAGATCGGTAAAGGTGCCGCCAATATCAACACCAACGCGCATAAACCCTGCTTTGCATTCTACATTTCATCATCATCATCATCTAGTGTAGCGCAGCATCGGAGAACGCACCAAGATTCTAGTGTAGAGAACAAATGTTTGACAAGTAAGAAAAATTGTTCTATCCTTGAATTATCGCTCATACACAGAAAGAGAAAAACCGCATGATTGCACCTATCCTCAACGTGACCGACCTCGACGCAAGCGTCAACTTTTACACGCAAAAACTCGGCTTCAAGCACGATTTCAGCCTGCCCGGCCCGGATGGCAAAAACGCTTTCGCGTTCGTCAGCATGGGTGAAGGCGTTGCAATCGGTCTCTCAAAAGACCCGGTAGCCTCAAAACACCGGGGTGAAGGGGTAGACCTGATGATCTACATCCCGGACGAGGTCGATATTGACACCTTCTACAAGGATGTAAACGCGAAGGGTATCACGCCGGAAACCGAGTTGAAGACGCAGTATTGGGGTGACCGCACCTTCTCCCTACATGATCCTGATGGCTTTCGCCTGACCATTGCTCATACGGTCGAACAGCCCAACATGGAAGATATGGCGGCGATCATGCGTGGTGACCAGACCGCTGAGTAACATCACCTCTCTCCCCTCATCGCCCGACGATTGTGTCGGGCGGTTTGCCCTCTGGTATGCGCCTGTTTTGTGCTAAAATTCACAGATAACACGTCAATGACATAATGAGGATTAGCGTATGTCGCGTCAATTTATCGTTATTGCGGCAGTCCTGGGTTTTTTCGGTGTGGCGCTGGGGGCCTTTGGCGCACACGGCCTGGAACCAACGCTAGAGGCGAACGGGCGGATGGATACGTTCAACACGGCGGCCCGTTATCATATGTATCATGCGCTGGCGTTGGTCGGCGTGGCATGGTTAGCAACACGCTATCCGGTGCGCTGGGTGATGTGGGGCGGGTACCTATTGTTCGCCGGGACGATCATTTTCTCCGGCAGTTTATACGTGCTTGCCATCGCCGACCTGAGCTTCATGGGTGCGGTCGCGCCGATTGGTGGCACTGCACTGTTGGCGGGTTGGGCGTGCATTGGCTGGGCGGCTCTTCGTGGGGAGCCGACCGCCAGCCCTTAAATCAACTTGAATTCTTCGATGCTGCACACCCGCAGGATTTTAGCCAGAGCGTGCCCGATGAAGTGTGTTTTCTCCCCGACTTCAAGCTGGATCGGCCCTTCAAACGGCGCGCGATCCAGCAAAAATACCTTCACGCCGGTTTTGATGCCGAGCGTATCCAGATACTTTAGCTTGTCTTCGTCGTGGGAGTTAGCACGGCTTAACATATATTCGTGACCGGGTTCCACTTCTGTCAACGGATAGTCGATAATCGCTGGCATCACACCCGCCGCGGTCGGGATCGGCTCCCCATGTGGGCAGCGGCGTGGATAGCCTGTCATTTCTTCCATACGGGCGACGACCTTATCGCTCACAACCGAGCCGAAGTCATCCGCTGCTTCATGAACCTCATGCCAGCCGAAGCGCATCACATCGGTCAGGAATCTTTCCACCAGCCGGTGCCGCCGGATGTTGAGCAGGGCTTCACGCTCACCGGAAGGCGTAAGCGCGATCCCCTGGTAGGGTTCGTGCTCTAAGTAACCGGCCTCTTTGAGTCGTTGCACCATCCGTGTGACCGCCGGCGCAGAAACACCCATGACCTCTGCCAGCGATGAGGTGGAAACGTAAGGATCGTCTTTTTGATAGTGAGCCAGCCGGTAGGTTTCGGCCAAATAGTCTTGCATCGCATCACTGAGGCTCATGATTTTACCTGAGTTGATTAATTTATATCATATGCATCATAAATAATATAGCGGTAACGAAAACAGTTTGCAAGATACAAAAAGAAATTTAAATGGCCTTAACTTTGCGGCAGGTTGTTGAGATAAGCGACCAAATCCGCCAATGCTTCCGGTGTCACATCGTCGATAATCTGATGGTCACCCGGCAAGATGAACACCTCACGCAGGGTTTCGGCATGTCCATCGTGATAATAAGGTGCGCTCTGCCACAACCAGTTGAGCGTCGGGGTGTCGAATGTGCCGCCGGTGCCGACGTCGTAGGCGTTGCCGTCGGTGAAGGCATCCCCGGCATGGCAAGAGGCGCAGTCGAGTTCGACGAACAACGCCGCACCGCGCTCGATCTGCGCTATATCGGTCGGTCTAGGGGCGGTGGGGGTAGGCAGCGTCACCAGATACTCGACCAGTGAGTCGAGGTCGAGCGAGCGGCCCGCGTGTGGATCACCGAATGGCGCGTTGGTCGGGCCGTCGAGCAAGCCATCACCGACTTGCAACGCCCGGATTTTACGTTCGGCGTCGGCGATCTCGTCCCAATCGCCCAGCCAGTTATAGGGTGCGGTTTCGCCCAGGCCATAAAGCACCGGGGTATTCCAGGTGCCGTTATCCACCCCACGCCACACGCGCCCATCGGATTGTCCATCGAAGTGACAATTCGCGCAGCTTATCCACTGGTCACGCGCCATGCGTGGGTCTTCGGCACTGTGGAACAACTGCGCCCCGATTAAAATATCGGTTGAGAGGCGTAAATCACTGACGACGATGACATCCTCGACGCGCAGAGAGCCGGTTGCGATGAGCGTCACCGTACCGTCGATGACATTGTGAACATAAATCAGTGTGCCATCCCGGCTGAGTTGTACGGTGCGCGGGTTGGCATCCACGTCGATGTTAGCGACCGACAACCCGGTATCAAGGTCGATCACGGAAAGGTCGTTGCTGCCCGCGTTCGCCACGTAGAGCCGTGCCTGGTCATCGGAATAGGCCGCCGCAAACGGCATGTTCACCGGTCGATCTGCCGTATCAAGTTCGATGCGTGCCGCCCGGTTGACCGCCATCGTCGCCAGATCGACCACGTTGACCAGCGCGAACACCGCCGAGTCGAATGTGAGTGCGGGGTTATCCGCATTGCTGCGGCTCTGCGGTAGATAGGCGAGGCCGTTGGCGGGGTCGATGGTCAACGATTGGAACAACGCCGTGCTGTTGCCGGTGCTGATGGTTTGCGTGACGCTGTTCTGCGGCAGGTAAATCAGGGAAAGCTCACCCGTCCATAAGTGGGTGACGTAGAGCAGATCGCCCCATAGTGTGAGGCCGGTCGGCAGGGCGGGGACGGCGATCCGTGAGAGGATGACGCCGGTCGTCAGGTCGATCTCGATGATTTCGTGCGTGCCTTGCAGAGACACATAAGCCGTCTGGTCGTTATCGGTGATGACGGCGTAGGGTTGCGTGCCCACCTGGAACACGTCCGTGATGACCTGTTCGGCAATATCCAGCACGGCGAGCGTGCCATCCCCGCGATTGACGATCAGCGCACGGCTATCATCCGGGGTTAGCGCGACCGCGCGCGGATCTGCGCCGACATCAAGTTCCGCAAGGCGTTGGCCGTCACGCGGCACCACCAGTGACACGGTGTTGTTAAGCATGTTCGCCATCACCAACAACCGACCGTTGCTCGAAAGTGCCATGCTGCCGCTGGTATAAACGGGTGTGTTGGCATCCGGCAGCACATAGAGTGGTAGCGGATCGTCGTCCTGTGCCAGCGTCAAGACCCCTAGCGAGAGGGTCAGCAGGGCGAGTAGCAGGCGAAAGATAGTGCGCTTATTCACGAGGAACATCCTCAAAGGTCAGTAGACGGTCATGGAACAGTGCGAAGCTACGGCTGGCGATCACCTGTTCACCTAGCGGATCGCGCCCGGTAATCACAAACGTAATGGTGCGTAAATCCGAGGCCGCCGGGCCTTCGCCTTCGAGTTCGAGGTTCGGGTACGTCCGCGCTAGCGCGACCGGGTCATACTGGAAGGAAACGGTCGAACCGCCGATGCGTGTCTCACCGCTTTCCAGCGTCGGGTAGGTTGGGGTGCCGATGTGATAAGTCGCGTCGATGTTCGTCCATTCGGGCGGGATGTTCAACGTAAAGTTATAACGTGATGCCGGGCGGAACGGTAGCACACCATCCCCGTCACCGGGCGACCATGCCAGCCCCGGTGTGCCCTGGGTGATGGCGTAGAACTGGAAGGTGTCTTCCACACCGAGGATGTTGCCCATAAAAGAAGGCGGCTCGACAATGCCATCGGACGAGGGGCCGAGGCTGCGTGTGTTGAGGCGCACCGTCCATACCCCGTTTTCATTGACCGTGAAGTTATTCGCCGGTTCATAATAATAACCAAACGAGTTGGAGACGCCTTCAAACTCACGGACTTCACCGGAAGGCGCGGTCACGGTCACGTTGACCGCTGTGTTCAACGCGGGGGCGCTGTGCCCGGCAATATGCACCGTTTCCCCGACTGGTATGACCTGACCCGGTCGCAGGCCGGTGGGGACGAAGAACGCATCGACCGTTTCCCCGGCGGTGTCGATCAGGCTGCTGCCGTCTGGTGCAGGGCGGAAGGGCGGGTAAACACGCGGCTGTGCGTCCTCATCGCCGACGACGACCAGCGCGGCATACCCCGCTGTCGTGCTGAGCGCGGCTTCCGCGTTGCGCACCACCAGCCCACCGAACAAGAAGGCGTAATCGCCCGGTGCATCCCCTTCGATCCCCGCGCCGATCTGTCCGTTGTAGCGGTCGTCACCGTCCCAGTAAGCGGGCAGCGTGGGTGCATCACCGCCGGAAACGAACTGACGCAGCGCCACACCCGGCCTCACCGCGCTGATGTAAGCATATGCCTGGTTGGCGATAAATTCCGGTCGAATGGCGGTGCCGTAAATCGTGCGCGGCCCACCTAAGACCGGTCGCAGCGGCAGTTCTTGCAGCGCGGCAAGGTCGGCGAGGGGCAAACCGTCCGGTGATTGATAATTCGGTAGCGTGCCGGTCAGCCAGTTTTGGTAGGCGCTTTGTGTATCCTGTGCGTGCAGCACCGGGTAGACGCGGCTAACAGCGTCTGCGCCCATGACGACCACATCACCGCTGAAATACGGCGCGTACATGAACGGGTCGGCTTCCTCGCCGTACCGGGAAACCGTGTACCACGCCGGTCGATAGTCACCGCTGAAATCAACCAGACCGCGCTGCCCATGTGCGACCAGCGAACTATCGGGATCGGTAATTACCCCGGCGCTGCGTAGAACGGTCAGCCATAGTTGACCGTCCGGCAGGGTGTAACGTGCTTCGTAGTCGATGACGTATTCGCCGGGCATGTCGAAAACCAGCGGCTCCGGTGGGGCGAACGCGCCGTAACGATCCGCTTGCATCGTGATCGGTTCTAACGTGATGACATCGCCATCATTAGGCGCGATCTGCACGTTAGCGGTCACCTGTGCGGGGAACTCCGGCAGCACCCGCCCACCGAGGTAAAATGGTTCCCCGGCGACGACCGGCGCACCGGGTAGCATCCCCGCCAACAGTTCCATTTGTTCAGCGATCGTGACCACATAGGTACCGCCGCCGACGTATTCGTTGCCGTAAATGTCCTCGACGGCACCGGTCAACTGGATTTCGTACTCACCGTACAGGTCAAAGGGGTAGTTGCGGTAGGTGTCCTGAAGTGTGGTGAGCCGGTAAACATCGAGTGGCGCTTGTCCGCCGAAACGATCGCGCTCGTCGGTCGCCGCTGTGGAAAGCTGATTCTGGATGATGGGCGCGGCGTCGAGTGTGTCCGTCGAGCCGTTGGGTCGGGTGATAGTCACCTCGATCTCGCCGGTTTGCGGCGCGAGTGGCAGCAGCGGCGCGGTGACGACCTCGTACTGGTTGGGCATCAGGTTGAGCAGGTACGGCTCGACCGGGTATGTGCCCGGCGGCAGCACGTAGCGTGTCGGCTGGAACTTCACCCGTCCGTTGAGTGATCGCGCGACCGCGTCCTCTTCGGCGATCAAACCACGCACACCGTCGGCGGGGTCATCGTGGAACAGCGTCCACAGCAGGCGTGTCCGTTCGACCTCCGGCGTGGTCAAAACCAGCGGCGTCCGTGTTAGGACGGGGCCATCGTCGAAGGGTTGGGGCGCGTCTTTCCGCTGGATGTAACCGCGAAATGCCGGGACGTAGTGCCCCGGCGGTAGGTCATCCGGCACGGTGATGTCAAAACGCAAAGCCGCCAGCAGTGACTCGTCGCGTGGCACAATTTGAAGATCGGGTAAGGTCACGCTGGCGATGTTGACATCGCCGCTGAGGTTGGCGATGCCCAACCCTAACGGTGTGGTGACGTTCGACCAGCCGTTGTTGGTGTAAAGGCCGGGCACATCGACCAGTTGCCATACCAATTCACCGATGAGCGCATCGGGCGTGGCTTCTGGGGCGTCGAGGGTGACATCCAATTCGAGGGTGACATTTTCACCCGGCACGGCGTCCAGCGTGTTGATGCGTCCGTCCGCCGTCCACGTCTCCCCGGCAATGTTGAAGGTCTGCGCCGGGTCGCGCAACGGCCCGCCCGGATAGACAAATCCATTTCGTGCATCGGTCTGGGTGATGTTGACGTCAATCGCCTGTTCCTCAAGCAGGACGTCGTCCTCGCTGAGGATATACAGCCGGGTGATGGTGTTCGCGTTGCGCAGGGCCGCCGCTTCTGCCAGCGGAAGGCGCAGTTCCAGCACATCCTCGGCATAACGTGTGGCGGTGTTGATCTCGTTTGCACCTAACAGCACTTGACCGGGCTGTGCCGGGTCGTAGATCAATTCGAGGCTGTCAACGGTCAACCCCAACCGCGCACCATCCGGCAACGGTTGCTCAACCGCGAGGTAGAACGAGTCGCTGTTGGTGAGGGCGCGGACTTCGCCGCTACCGGGCCAGTCGTCTAATACACCGTCGATGATGATCTGCGTGGTTTCGGTCGGCTCAGTGGGGATGACATTGTCAAAATCGCCGTAGATGATCGTCCCCGGCCCGCCGGGTAGTGACCCCGGTAAACCGCGTAAATTGGCAGGGAGGTCTTCCGCCGGACTGATCCAGAACGGCGTGTTCCCCGGCCCGTAGATCTCCGCGACAAAACTACCCGTGATGCCCGCCGTCACATAGACCGCCTCACCGGTGTAAAGGTTGCGGATGGTGACGTCTGCCGTCGGGAAGACCGCGTTCCGTGCCCCGGTGATGGTGACGATGCCGTTGCCATCGGGTGCGGAGATGCTGATGAAATTTATATCGGGCGGGTCACCGAGTTGCAGGGTCGATGATTGAGCGGATGTCGTAAACGCGAACAGCACCACCCAGAGTATGAGATAAGTTCGCAAATGGTTTTTCCTGAGCAAACAATGTCGTACAAAAGTCAGAGTATAGAGTCTGCGCGGCGGGTTGTCAATTTAATTGCATAGGGAAATCACCCAACTTTATCCGTTATGTCGCCCGTATAATGTGAGTATGATGCCCATCAGGAACCAGCATCCATGCGAAATATACATCCAGCACTGGAAAAAATCGGCGCACTTATCGAACAACGTACCGGCATTGCCGCCCACACCCAACTGCGCGGCGCACTGGCGGATACCCTACTCACCCTGGCGACGGGCGACCTCGACGCTTACCTGAAGACGTTAGAAGCGACACCCGTCAAACATGACCACTGGCAGGCGCTCATCGACACATTGACCATCGGTGAGACTTATTTTCTGCGGGATAAAGTGCATTTTCACCTGCTGCGCACGCAGCTTTTGCCCGATCTACTAGAGGCCAACGCAAAGTCACGCACACTGAACATCTGGAGTGTGGGCTGCGCGACCGGCGAGGAAGCCTACTCGCTGGCGATCACGCTGCGCGAGCTGATCCCCGACCTCGATAGATGGACGCTAACCATTATCGGCACTGATATTAACGACCGGTCGTTGCAAACAGCGCGGCGTGGCTTGTATCGCAAATGGGCGTTTCGGCACACCGATCTGGACTTCCAGAACCAATATTTTGACGCCACCCCCGAAGGCTTACAAATCCGCCCGGAGATTGCGCGATTGGTTCGCTTTCGGCAGATGAATCTGTTCGACAGTGTGCCGCCGTTCACGTTCGATCTCATCCTATGCCGGAATGTGCTGCTTTACTTCGGGATGAAGCATATGCAAATCGCCGCTGATGTGCTGCATAACGCGCTCAAATCGGCGGGTTGGTTGTTGCTCAGCCACGCGGAAGCCCTGCCGAATGCTGACCGGCGCTGGGAGACGAATATCTTCCCCGGTCTGCCGTTGTATCGCAAACCAGCGCAGACACCGCCCCGGCGCAGCACGGGTTATACCGAACGCACGCTGACGCAGGAGATCCCGGCGGTGCAAATCGAGCCGCCAGGCCACGCGAACATCTACGAAAACGCGGTGAGTCACCTGCAACGGGAAGCCTATACCGAGGCCGAACAGTTGATTTATCATCTGTTGCGGCAGGAACCGGGGCACGCCGCCGCACATACCCTGCTGGCGTGTGTGTTCGCCAATCGCGGCGACCTGAATCGCGCCCAGGCGGAGATCGACGCGGCGCTGTACATTGATCCATTATTGGCGGACGCGCACTATCTACGAGCGATGTTGCATCTCGAAGCGAACAGTACCGACGACGCCCGGCAAGCCCTGCGTGCCGCGCTTTACTGCCAGCGGAACCATCCGTTAGCGTCCTTTACGTTGGGCAACATCGCCGCCCAGCGGGGGAACATCGTCCGTGCGCGGGGTTACTGGCAGAACGCGCACAACGCGATCAAACATTTGCAACCGGGCAGTCCGGTCTCTGACATCAGCCCCATGACGACCGGACAACTCAGCAATCTGGTGAAAGAAAACCTCAGCGCGTTACGGGTTGAACTGTAACTGTTCGAGCAGTTGACTTAACTGGGTGAGCAGGTCATCCGGTGCGGAATCGTTGGTCAGGGTGTAATCTGCGATGGCAATCGGCCCGCCTTTCTCCAGCGTTTCGATCTCCTGGTAGTCACGGCGGACGGCTTCCTCACGGGTGAGTGGGCGGTCGTCGCGTTCCGCAAGCCGCGCATACCGCCGATCTCGTGAGCAGACGATGGCGACCACCACCATATCCTCGCCCAGTTCGGGGCGCAGCGTCTTGTATTCGCTAAAGCTATACAAGCCGTCGATCACGATGGAGTCCCGTTCTTGCAGGGCCGCTTTCAGATGCGGCAGGGCGCGTTTTGCGACGGCGTCCATGCCATCCTGGGCGCGGAACTCCTCACGGACGACACGCTCGTTTTCCGGTGTGATGGGCAGGCCGCGCCGGGTAACTTCGCCGGTGATGATGCCACCGAAGCGAAACTGAAAAAAGCCGCGATCTTCCAGATGTTTCGCACACAGGGTCTTGCCCGCGCCCGGCATACCCACCAGGGCAAGCGCGCGCGGTTTTTGAGATGACTGCATATGACCTCGAATTGTGTTGTGGATTAGGACGTTCGACATTATAGGCCGTTCGTGTGGATTTTCCTAGCGGAACACGCAATTTGGAACCCTCACGGTACGGTGAGCGTCTGATGGTATATAGATTTAGCGAATGAGAAGGGAACCGTTCTACATGGTCACGCTTGCTGAACTTGTCGGCCTCGTTCTGGTGGTCACCACCGTGATTTTAGTCGGCATCGTGCCGATTTATGCCGTCACGCAGATAAAGAACACGGATCATTCTGAATAAATAGGAGATTCGTTTAATGCGCAAAACGACCGTTAGCCTCTATACTGAGTTTATGTTTATTCATTGTTTAGAAAGTCGGCTATCGTGTCCAGCGCAAAATATCTACTTGAGCATTTCTACTACGGGCAACCCGTACGTGACGTTCAGCCCGCCGGAGAGCCGGAACTTCTCGCCGCTTCGCCCGGTGTAACGGAGGCGCTCGCCGCGCAGTGTGTCGAGCGTGTGCTGCTGCCGCCGGTATCTTCGGGGCGCGGCGCGTGGGCGCTGGTGCGCGGTCGCAGTCGGGAAGTGCCGTTTATCCTCACCCAGTCTCAGCAAGACACCAACGATGTGGTCATGCACCATCACATCATCGCCACACCTGATGTGCTCAAGGCGGTCGGCGGCAACCTCCACACACTCAAGATGGTGGTTGAGGCCGCGCTCCCCGTCTACGAAAATGGTGTGCATAAGCTCAAGCCGTTGGCGCTCACCGCTGACCAACCCCTAAGCGACGCTGACCAGATCGACTCGATCCTTGAGTTGATGATGGTGACAAAGAATCGCTTCCAGACCATCGAACAATTGCTCGCGTCGATTGTGCAGGGCACCCAGTTGATTATCCAGGGGGCACCGGCAGATTTTGACGAGCGTGTGGAGTTCATCATCGGGTTATTGGCGCTGCTGCCGAGTTCGGCGCGGTTCGGGGTGACCTTCACCACCCACAGCCTGTCAGAAACAAGGGTCGATGCGCAAATCCGTTTTTATGGCGATGACCCACCGCCGGAAGACACGGTCGTGTTTGACTGGCAGGCCGGCAAGGTCAGCGGCGTAGAACTCAAGGACGATTACAGCCATTACATCATCAGTCAGCTTCGCCTGGATGCTGAACTCGTCACCCGACAAAATGAGGCGATGGCGTCCATCGCTGGCTGGCGGCTCAATCAGGGGGATCGGCTGGCGGCGGCGTTGGGATATGCTGCCAAACGGTTAAAACTCGACGAAGCCCTGCGCAACAACCAACCGATTGACAAAGACGAGGCGGCGGTGATCTTACGCGATGACCCGACGCTGAACGGCGAACTGCGAACGCTGTATGCCGGGCATCTGCTGCGTTTTTCCCTGGTGATGGAAGACATGAGCCACGCCGAACCGATTGCATTGCTCCTGCGCGGTAACCCGGTGCTGGTGCGGTCGATCTTGGCGCAGATGCGCGAGGCGCTTAAAGAGGGGCAGGCGTGGTTGCTGTATGACACGCTGGTTTCGTGGATGAACAATCCACTGGGGCCGGAGGGCAAAGCCTGGGTAGACCTTACCCATCAGGCGCTACTGCTGCTGTTGCAGGAAGTGGTCGATGAACACGATCTCGATGAGGTCAACGAGATCATGAACGATCTGCTCAACGCCGGGCCGGGCTTGTTGGTCGAGCAAGTCACACCGACGGTGATTAAGCACGTCCTCCCGTTGACGCCCTATGATAGTGAAATTGCCGGGAAGGTCTTTCTGTTGTCGATTCGTCATCTGGAAACGGACATGCTGTCCCGGTTGATGACCAGGAAGAAGTTCCGCGAACAGATGCCGCCGGAAGTGGTGCGGACGTGGGCGCATCTGGGCGGTGAGCGTGGCACGGACTTCCCCGACGGCTTGCTGGTCAACACGGCGCGGCAATTCGGTGAGCAGATCTTCCCGGTGTTGTTACGTTTGGCGGAACTGGCGATGCAGCAGGGGCGCATCGACATGATTGATACGCCTACGCTCAAGGCTATGTTTGAGCACATCCAGCAGCCGGAATACAGTCATAACGCCGGGCGCTTGCTGACCGTCATCAACACGTTGGATGTGGACGCGCTGCTCGGCTTGCAGGGGAACGGCCCGCGCCATTTGTTGCAAATCCGGTTAGCGGCGGGGGATTACGCCGAACTTGCCAATCAGATGATTAACCAATCGGTGGTGCTGTACCCCGGTGATCTACAGGAGGACTATCTGCGTGAGGTGGAGCGTGTCTTTGCCGAGACATCGCTGCCCCCCGCCGCCGCCGCGCACGCGCTGGGTGCGATCAACGAAAACGGGATCAAGGCGCTACCGTTCGTCGTGGCCTCCGCCGGGGCGCTGCGTGGTCAACGCCAATCCGCTGAGATGGACGAAGCCGCCGCCCGCGTGGTGGATTATATGCTTGACGAGCCGACCCTCTTGGAGATCACCCCGCCGACCGCCATCATGGGGGTGCTGAATTACTATACCCGTGCCGGAGACGCGGACGGGATGTTGCGGGCGGCGCGGATCGTGCCGCTTTCCGCCAGCCATCAGGGGAACGCCGGTGTGCGTATGCTGGCGGAGACGTACAAGCAGATGCAGGGCAATCCGCGCGGGCAGGCCGCCGCGCTGGGAATGCTGCGTGCTTATGTGCGCCAGGCCGAAGATGATGTTGCCCAGAAGGTCATCCGCTATTTCGGTAAGGAGTTGGGGCAGGCCATCCAGCGCGATCTGGAGGTGACTTACACCGTGCGCACGCTGATGGGTGATCGTCCGTTGGAAGGTTATTTCCATGTGGTGCAGGAGGCGGTCGAGTTTATCAGCGAGACGATGGCGGTGTATATCGACGACAGCCGCAACCCCAGCCAGAACACACTCGATAACATTCTGGTCGCGCTGCCCGGTGGCTTACGTGGTGACGACCGGCGGCAGTTCGTCCGTGAGATATTGGCGCTGGGTGAACTGATCGTGCGGTTGGGGCGGCAGTACCGCAACGGACGTTCCGGCGATGATGAAAAATACCAACGGGCGCTGGTCATCGGTGACGCACGCCCCCGCAGTGCGCTCGATGTGTTGTGGGTGCTTTCCGGTGGTTTCACCGGGCGGCGGCGGGCTAACATCACAGCGCCCAAAGCGGATACCAAGCACATCTTACAGGGACACTCACATCACAGCCTGAGCGAACAGATCCATAACCTGAACGTGCTGCTGAGTGCTATCACTCAGGCATTGCCAGTGAACAAATCTGTTGACCTGGAGGCCGATGAGTTATTTCAGGAAGCCGAAAGTTTGAGCGAATCTGAGATGGACACACAGCAAGTGGGGCTGGCGATGCAGCGTCTGGTGACCTACATCGCCATGCTGGAAGAAAATGGCGATGCCAAAGCCTTTAGCGATAGTGGGCTAGCGCGTAAGCTCGACGCCGGGCGGCAGCGCCCACGCAGCACGTTGGAGTTCTATCGCTACATCGCGGGATATTACACACGCGCCTGAGAAGTCGCATATAATGGTGACGGCGCAGTTTCAAAATTGGATGCTAGACATGGAAGATAACAGGTTATGGATGTCGGCGTAAAGATCAATCAGTACGAGATTGTCGAGCATATCGGGCGTGGTGGCATGGCGGATGTGTGGTCGGCGCAGGATGCGCGGCTGAATCGTATGGTCGCCATCAAGACGATGGCGTTGGGCCTATCACAGCAGACCGACCCCCTCGCGCTGTTCCGGCATGAAGCTCAGACCATCGCCCAGATGGAACATCCGCACATCCTGCCCATCTACGACTTTGGTGACCGGCAGGGCAAGCTCTACATCGTGATGCGCTATGTCTCCGGTGGGTCGTTGGAAGACCTGCTACGGCAGGGGCCGCTGTCGCTGGAAGAGACGCTGCGATTGGGGCAGGCGGTCGCGCAGGCGTTGGATTATGCCCATTCGCGGGATGTGATCCATCTTGACCTGAAACCTGCCAATATCTTGCTAGACAGCCACAAATCGCCGTATCTGGCGGATTTTGGCCTTGCCACCCGCTTGAACCGCGAAGGCAAAGCGGATAACCCCGGCTCCGGCACGCTGATTTACATGGCACCGGAACAGATGACGTCCAAAACCATCGACCACCGCGCCGATGTCTACAGTTTTTGCATTGTGATGTTCCACATGCTGAGCGGGCAGCTTCCGTTCAAGGGCGAGTCACCGCTGGCGCTCAAACAGATGCAGCAGTACGAAACCCTGCCCGCGCTGGAGGTGCTCAACCCTGATGTGCCGCTGGCGTTTAACGAGATCTTGCAGCGTGGCACAATGATTGACCCGGAAGACCGCCCGGATACACTGATGGAAATCATCGGTGAGATGCGCGATGTGATCATCACATCTAGCAACCTGGAGATGATGGCGCTGGGCAACTTCGAAGACTTTACCGATGAAGACTACGATCCATTTGCGATCAACATGCAAGCACCGGAAGGCGAGGGGATGGAAATCCTCGAAGCGGTGGATATTTACGCACGGGCGCGGCACAACTGGTCAAGCGGGAACGGGCGTTTCCTGCTCGGTGTGACGCACTTCATGCTCATGAATGGTTATTATGTGCAGGCGGAAAAGCATGATCTCGACCTTGACGACGAAGGCCGTCAGATGCTGCTGCGTGGTGCGCTGGAATACGACCACGCGGTCGATTACTGGTGGCAGCAGCTTGGCAACGATGACCGGCGTTGGGTGTGCCTGCACGCGCTGCGCAGTGGCAACGCCCCGGCACGGGTGCGCTCTATGTATCGGTTGGAAACACTGCCGGACGACGATTCGCCGCAGATCCCCAAGCTGGTCGCCAAAGCCCTACAGATCGAAACGGATGCCAGCGCCCGTTTAGCCGCGCTGCAAGTCCTGAGCGTTCGAGCGCATCTGCTCAAGCCGGATGCACGCTATGACATCCAGACCGAATATCGCGGGCAGATGCTTTCCACCACGACGCGGCTAGGCTTGCAAACTCTGCCGCAGGTTGAATGGGAAGACGTGGTCTACTCAAAAGAGATCGACCTGCTCATCGCAGAGACCGCGCTGGATTACGCCATGCCGGAAGTCGCGGAACAGGCCGCCCGCACAATCGGGCGCATTTACTCGACGGAAGCGGTGCGCTTTCTGGTCAAAAAGCAGGTCGAGGGACATTCAGGCGCGCTGCGGGCGCTGGCGTTGGTGCGCGACGAGGCCCGCTCACTGCCGGAGATCGTCGCAACACGCGGGCGGCTCTATGCCTGGACGGCGAACACCTATCGCCGCTTGACCGAACGCCCCTGGGGGTTGTTCTCACGTTATATGTTCGCGCTGATCGGCGGGTGGTTGGCGATGGGGTTCAACATCCTGCAAACCTACCGCACCGGGCCGCTGTTCACGCCGCAATTGTGGACGAACACCCTTGCGCTCGGCTTGATGTTCGGGTTCTTCCTCGGTTTGTTGGTCATCTTCGCCGGGGAGTTCTCCGCACGGCTGCGCGGCTTTTGGACGTGGTGGGCGCAGTTGATCTACAGTGTGACCGTCGGCTTTCTGCTGGGGACGCTGGTCTGGGCGCAATTCCACTGGATGTATTTACAACGCAACTTCGGTGAGTTGTACTGGCCCGTGATCGTTTTCGGTGGGGTGGGTATCGCCGCCGGGTTCGTGGTGACCTCGTTGTTCAAGTTGCGGAGTTGGAGCGCTGTGCCGTTGACCGCGCTGCTGACCTATCTGCCGGTGCTGGCAAGCTGGCGCTACTATCTGGATAACTGGGAGCAGAACCCGGATATGGAACCGCTGATTTACTATCTCGACAATTACAGCGAGGTGTATTCGGTCGCCATCCCGTTGGCGCTTCTGGTCGCGTTAGGGGGGCATTTCCTTTCTGTGCTGGACGACATCCGCGCCGGTTTGGTCTGGCTGCGAACACGCGCCCAGCGTGAAGAGGTCGAGGCGACCCCGGCACCGATGGCGCAAACCGACGTAATAGAGACTGCGCCGACCCTTAACAGCGAGCAGGTCGCCGCGCAGTACGCCACAATGACGGAAAAACTCCCCGGCCTCGCACCGGAAACCGAACTCGACCCGCAAGCACAGCATCAGATGGCGAACACGGATACTGTGGCGTTGCCCAAATCACAGCAGGTGAAAATCGCCACCGGGATCAAGATCAAGCCGCGTCCAGCCGTTGACACTGAGATCGACCCCCAGAGCCGCCGCCCGGAGAACGACGATTAGATGGCGTGTTCGGCGTCAATCAAATAGCCATCGTTGCCGGGTAGGGGCAACATCTCACCCGGCTTTCACGTCACGTTTGTGAAAACAGCCGACCGCCAAATTCCTCGATAAGCTGGTTGTCGAGGTCGTCCGCATAGCCGGCCACCAACGTGACGATGTTGTTGGTCTCGGTGGCGTCCAGCCCTTCGAGTGGGCGTTCGTTGAACACATAGATGACGTCGTAGTAAATGCCGAGAGACGCATTGGTCAACTGCATGTTGAGTTCAAGCATGTGGCGGTAAAGCGGCAGTAAACCCGTCGCCGGGATGTGCAAAATGGGCGCGAGCACTTGCAGATAGCCGATGCCTTCCTGCTCGGAAATATACACCTCGATCTCTGCCGAGCCGCGCCGGAACGTCCAACCGAATCCCTGTAAGATGTCGGTCATACGAGCGCCGTCGGTATCCACACCGAGTGAGAGAAGAATCCGCTCGACCGTATCGGCATGTTCCTCCAAACTCATCGGGCGGCGTTCCGGTTCTTCATCTGGTTCCCGTTTTCTGCGTGAAAATAGCATGTCATCAAATCCTTCTCTATCGCTTAGCTTGTGGTGATTGACCGCAGCGCAGGCAGCGCCCGTCGTAATAACCGACGCGGGCTTCACAGTGCGGGCAGGGTCGGTGTTTGTTCTCACCGTAGAATCCGCTTAGTTGTGGTCGTGGTGCCCGCCGGATGTCGCGTGCATGGGGCAGCAGCCCGCCGCAGACCTCGCAGTAATACCCGCCGACGGTCAGCGCGTGGCTCAAGTAGCCGCAGTGCGGACAGTAGCTCGGCTTACCCTTAATGGCACGCGCCTCTTGCATATAGTACTCCACATAACGCGAAATTGTATGAATGTTCAAGCCATATACATAATCTGAGGTGCGGTTGGCGTTGTGTGTGAGCATCCCGACCAGCGTGTTCTGGTCGTTATAGAGGGGGTTGCCGCCGGCATCGTTGACCACATTAATAGTGGTCGGGAACCAATCCGTGCTGACCTCGCTGCGGGTCGCCCGACGCTGACCGGACATAGCCCGGTGTCGGTGAGAAAGGGCGGTCAGGGACATGTTTTCCGGGATGACCGGCGCGGCGTAAGTCGTCGGCAGTTGGTTCACACGTAGTTCGGTGTCGATGAACGCGAGGTCGAGTTCGGGGTATGCCCGCACGACCGGCTTACGCATGGTTTCGCCGCGTTCTAATTCGATGGTGACCTCTTCTTCCCCGCCGACCACAAAGCGTGTGGTCGCCACCAGTCCATCACGGGTGACGAAAAAACCGGTGCCCGGTCCGCTGGGGCCGCCGAGGATGCCGACCGTGCGTGGGGGATTTTCCGGATTGTAGCGTAACGCTTGCGGTTGCTGCTTTGCTGGTGGGGTGGGGGTACCCTGCGGCGGGCCGCTGGCCTGACCGGGAACGCCCGGTGGTGGTGCGTTCGATGGTGCGCTTTGTGTGGTCTCTTCCGGTTGTGAGGACGGCGCGGGTTGGGTTGGCGTATCACCGGGGACGGGGGGTAACCCGTCGGAGAGCAACGCCGCGAGCTGCTGCTGGGCGTGCTCGTTCTCGGGGTCGGCTGCGAGCGCCTGATTGTAACAATCGAGCTTTTCCTGACGGGTGTTTTTCGTCACTGCCAGCCACAGCAAGACTATCGCCCTGATCTTACGCGGCAGATTCTCATCACGTAACGCGATCCTGAGCAAGCGCCCACCTTCGACATGCTTTCCCTGTCGGATGGCCTGAATTCCCTTATCGATGGTTGTTTGCCCCGCCATAAATCCTTCTCTAACCCTTTTTAACTGGCTTCTACACCATATGATAGATCATTACTCGATTGTGAGCCATTCTTCCGCCGAGTCTTGCTGTTCGGGCAATCGGACGATCTGAAACCATGTGTTGCCCGGTTTGAGCGGCAGCACTTCGCCGTCGTCGGTGCGTAGCGCGATCAAGTCTTCACGGATCGTGCGGAACCAGTAGCCATCATAACGTTTGCCATCACGTAGCAGGACGACATCGGCTTGATCCCACATTTGAATCTGCGTGCTGTAGCTGATGCTGCCCTGCCATTGGCTCTCGATGACTTCGGTGGCGACGTGTTCACTGTACATGACGACCACGTTATCCGCACGAACCTGGGTGTCGCTGGCGGCGTCGAAATGTGGTTCACCGTCCGCGTAGCGTAGATAGGTGTTGGTGTCGGCATCATAAACCCAGCGCACCCGTGTGGCGCGGTAGCGGATGTCGATGTCAGTTGCCGGGCCGCTGTCGTCTGTGGGGGCTTCGTCATCGAAGGCCAGCCCTTGCAGCCGCGCCCGCTGCCCATGTCCGTCCTCGGCGGCGAGTTGCCAGATCGCTTCGAGGTTGGCGAACATATTATGCGGCACCGGGATTGACTCATCGCGCCAATAGTAAGGCAAGCCGTAGAGCACGCCCTTATAGGCGCGTTCGGCGTATTCCGAGGCCGGGATGTAGCGGTGTGGTGCGTGCTGGAAGTCCGGGTCGATCACATCGCTGCCGTAGATGTAGGTTTCCACACCGATGCTGCCACCGGAGAAAACCAACATACCATCGACCATCGGTACGATTTCATGGTCGATCAAACGGGCGCTGCGGATCGAACCAACGCGGGTGGGTGTTTGCCCGTAAAACACAGCGGAGAAGCGCGTCAGGCCGCCCTCGGCGTAATGCTCGAAAACCAGATCAGCCTGGTTTAAGCCAGCTTGTGGGCGCACCAACGGCGGTGCGTTGGAGATTTTCACCACGATAGGCCGGCGTTCTAGCAAGGCGGGGTCTTCGACTGTCAGGCCGGTCAGCGGGTTGACGTCGTCAGGGAACGTCGCAACTGGTGTTGCGGTCGGTGTATTTTCCGGCGATTGTGAAATCTCAAGGTTTGATGAGCCGGTTCGTGATATATCCTGTGTAAGAACGGTGATCGTGAAACTAAAGATCAAGATCATCCAGAGACGTTTCATAAGCGTCCTTTTGAGTAGATTTATGGACTGCATTACATTATAGTTCAGAAGTCGATGGCAGTTGAGGCCTGTCTTGGGGCAGTTGACTCGACTATATCACCCGGCTATAATCAGTGCAGTATCGTATAGCTTTATAGCTGATGGGGGCATGAATGCCGCTGCAAGGTAACCTCAGAGATTTTAGCGCGACCCAACTCCTAAATCTTATCAATCTCTCTGGTCGTACAGGGACATTGATGATCCATGAAGCCGTGCCAACCGGTGAAAAAGACGCCATGAAGAATGAGAAGATGGCTCCCGGTGACAAGAAGGCGAGTATCGCTTTCAAGGCAGGGAAGCTCGTCTTTGCCGCACTGGCCGGTCAAAAGAATGACCTGGCGGCAATGTTGAACAAAGCCGGTAAACTGAGTGACCAGCAAACCTCGATCATCCGTGAGCGTGCGAAGGGCACCAGTGATAAAGCCCTGGCGATGCGCTTAATCGGTGCGAATTATGTCTCTCAGAGCGATATTGTGAACAGTATCCAGCAGTTTACGCTTGATACCGTTTATAACCTGATGTCCTGGAACAACGAGCCGTTCCGGTTTGAAGACAATACACTGCCGCCTAGTGATCGCATCCTGGTGCCGATTGACCTGGAAAATGTGATTATCGAAGGGGCGCGGCGGATCCGAGCCGATCAAGAGTTGATCGACTATCTGCCCAACCTGGACATGGCGCTGAAGTTCCCGGAAAACCCGAAAGAGAAGTTCAAGGGCATTCACCTGGGTGTGGAAGAATGGCGGGTGGTCTCCTTCGTGAACCCGAAGAATACGATCCGGCAGATCGCCAAAGCCAACAACATGTCCGAATTAGAAATTCGTCGGGTGGTTTATGGGTTAGAGCAAGCCGGGTTGGTCATGCTGGTGAAACCAGCGGCGGACCCGAAGGCGGCGTCATCACGCCGGGCCGGGTCATCACGACGCAAGCGGCAACAACCGGTGCAGCGTGATGTGGTCAGCAAGTTGATCGATAAGATCAAGTCTATTTAGTAGTCATCGAGTCGGTTTATTCGACGTCGTTCTCGACAGCATACGGGAAGAGCGGGTAATTATGCAAACTGTTAAAATGGTTGTCACGGGGCCTTTCAGCTCTGGTAAAACGGAATTCATCCGGTCGATCAGTGAGATTGAAGTCGTCTCTACTGAACGCGGGATCGCCAAAGGCACTGCCGAATCCGAGGAAAAAGAAGCGACAACGGTCGCGATGGACTTCGGTCGCATCACCGTTGATGATGATCTGGTCTTGTATTTGTTCGGTACACCGGGGCAACGTCGCTTCGACTTCATGTGGGAGATCCTGGCAGAAGGGATGCTAGGCTTCATCGTCATGGTTGACAGCGCCAAACCGGAAACGTTCCGCGAGGCCAAGAGTATTCTGGAAACCTTCCGCGCTTATGCGCCGACCCCTTATGTCGTCGCCGCAAACAAACAGGATCACCCCGAAGCGTGGGACCCGGAGGACATGCGTATCGCCCTGCGGATTGAGCCTGAAGTCAAGTTATTGCCTTGCGTCGCCACACAACGCGACAGCGTGCGTGATGTCCTGCTCGAACTGCTCTACACGATTTTGGAGGAAATGGACTAAACCACCTCGGTTTAGGTTTCCATTCGACGAAACTACAGGACAATCAATTGTGCCAACTTTGGTCACGGAACAGGGCATCGTCCATTACGAAACGTTAGGGCGAGGTCGCCCTGTTCTTTTGCTGCATGGATGGTTAGGCTCGTGGGCGCTGTGGCGCAGCACGCTGGAAACCCTCAGTAAAGAATTCAAAACCTACGCGCTCGATTTCTTCGGCTTCGGCGAGTCGTTTGACCGTAACTCGAACTTCTCGGTTGATAACTTCGTCGTCTCCGTCAACCAATTTATGGATCGCCTCGGCATCCCTAAAGCGGCGATCATCGGGCATTCGATGGGCGGGACGGTTTCGCTGGCGGCCTCGCTGCTCTCACCGGAGAAGATCGTCAAGACGACCGTGATCGGGTCACCCATCAACGGGGACTCGCTCAACTTGCTGCTGAAGTTCTCCGGTTATAAGGGTATCGCTCGCATCATGTGGACGACACCTGTGTTACTGCGCCTGTTCATCCGTGCGTATGCTTATTTCATCGCCAAAGATGGGCGGTCGGTGGGTAAGATGATTGCGACGGACATCTCAAAAATTACCGCAGACTCGTTTTTCCAGAGTATTGGTACGCTGCGAGAAACCGACCTGCGCGAGCAGATCGGCGCGATCCAAATGCCACTGCTCGGCATCTATGGCAAGCATGATCGTGTCGTAGACCCCAGGCAGGCCGATGTCCTCAAACAGTGCGCCCCGACCAGCAAAATCGTCAAGTTTGAAGGGTCAGGTCACTTCCCGATGATGGATGAACCCCAACGCTTTCAAGAAACCATCCGGGATTTCCTCCACAATGGTTAAACGGAGAATGTTATGTATCGTTATATTATCGAAGATAAACGTCCTATCCCACCCTTCAACGAACCGGCGAGTTCGCTGACCATCGGTGTTGAGCCGCTCAAAATCCATCAGGAAGTGTTGTTTTCCGAGGTGTTCAACGAGAATATCGACCTGGGCGGGGTTTTCCAGAGTGCCGACGACCTCTACCGCGTCAAAGGGGAGTCCGTCGTCTACAAAGAGAGCCTGTGGTTCGATATTGAGTTCTTGCAGTATTTTGTCGATGAAGCCCGTAAGACCGGTCACGCCTGTCAGGCGTCCTTCCCGGTGAGTGACAAGGCGTTCCACACTTACACGCTGCCGCTGCAAAAGAGCTTTCGACCGGCATCGACGGAAGACGGCATCGTGTTTATGGTTGATTTGTGGTACTTCCCCAACGGCTACGAAGACGAGATCGTCCCCGTTACTGTGCCGAGCGATGCACACGAGATCGGCTTTTACAGTGTGCCGGACTTCATGACGATGGAGCAGGGCGACCTGACGCACTACGCTCCGATGCGGTCGATTATTTCCATCGAGAGCTGGGTACACATCTATTTTGCGACCATCATTTACGGCAACTTCGGACGTGCCGGTCGGCTAGATAAAATGATCGAGCAAAGTGTTTTCAAACAAGTCAAGATGTTGTGGCGGGCCATCGTCGAGCAAAAGCAGATCCTGACTGCCTCCGGTGCGGTTGAGATCGGCACCGGCTGTACGATTGACCCCTCGGCGATCATTCGCGGCCCGGCGAAAATTGGCGACAACGTGACCATCGGTGCGGGGGTGGTGATCGACAATTGCACCATCGGTAGCAACGTGACTCTCGACGCTGGCTGTGTGCTGATGATGAGTACCGTCGCGGACGGGTGCTTTCTGCCGTTCCGTGCCTCCCTTTACCTGACCGCCGTGATGGAAAACACCATCATCGCGCAGAACACCTGCTTGCAGATGTGTGTCATCGGGCGCAACAGCTTTGTCGGCGCGGGGAACACCTTCACCGACTTTAACTTGATCGCGCAGAAGCCCATCCGCGCTGCCAACATCGACGCCGAACTCGGCAGTGTCGGGCAGATCGTTTTAGGGAGTGCCATCGGGCACAACTGCCGCATCGGGTCGGGGATGGTGGTTTTCCCCGGTCGTATGATCGAATCCGATGTGGTGATCGTGGCGTCGCCCTCACGTCGTGTGATTAGCCGTAACGTCACCTTTGAGGAAAGCGATCATCACATCATCCGGCATGGTGACGTTCACAAGCGGTTCTACCCCCGCCCGGATGAGGAACTGCCCGAACTCCATGATAGTTGGGAAGACTGGTAGACGATCAATGGATGATGAGATGGCAATCGTAGGACGCCGTTAACGGGGTTGCGAGATCGTTACAACCTGCTGCGTATCACTTCCACTATAATTAGAATAGATGTACCAATGCGTTGCGAACAAATCTATTCGTCCTATTTGGAAAGAACTTATTCGTGGAAGATACGTTTGCTTTTATCATCCATCCGATTCACATCAAGCGGGATGTCTCACGCAAGTTGCCGCTGCTTGGTAAGCTACTCACCGAACGGCAGATTAACTTTTTCTCTCGTTTTGCTCCCCCCGTTTACATCTCGCAGATCGAAGACATCGTCTCAGAGTACGACGAGAACCGGCTGACTGGCTGGTTCATCGCTTGCCCGTTGACCCCACCGACCATGATGGCAATGCCGCCGGAAACGGTCTACAAAAAGATCATCGCTGCCGGGCACAAAGCGGAAAAATTGGGCGCACGTATTCTCGGTTTGGGTGCGTTTACGTCCGTCGTCGGTGATAGCGGTGTGACCATCGCCGAACAACTCGACCTGCCGGTGACGACCGGTGACAGTTACACCATCTATATCGCGGTCGAGGCCATCAAAGAGGCCGCGCTGACGATGGAACTGGACATCACCGAGGCGACCGTTGCGGTCGTCGGTGCGACCGGCGCAATCGGTAAGACCTGCGCGGAGATGCTCGCCCGTGAATGTGAACGTCTGCTGCTGGTCGGGCGGCGAGGGGCAGCGACCGAAGCCATCCGCGAACGTTGCGAAGGCTACCGGGCGACGGTCACAGCGGGGACGGACATCGACGTGATCTACGAGGCCGATCTGATCCTCACGGTGACGAGCGCGATTGACGCCATCATTGAGCCGGCACATCTCAAGCCTGGTGCGGTGGTCTGTGATGTGGCGAGGCCGCGTGATGTCTCCCGCCGGGTGGTCGAGGTGCGCGATGATGTACTGGTTATCGAGGGCGGTATGGTCGAGGTGCCGGGGCCGGTCAACTTTAACTTTGACTTTGGCTTCCCGCCGGGCAAGGCTTACGCTTGTATGGCGGAAACGATGGCACTGGCTCTGGAGGGGCGTTACGAAGATTACACCACCGGTAGAGAGATCAGCGTGGCGCAAGTGCTGGAAATCGGCGAAATCGCCACGCGGCACGGCTTCCGTCTTTCCGGCTTCCGCAGTTTTGAGCAGGCCGTCACCCCAGCAGCCATCGCCAGGGTGCGCGAACGTGCCAGCCAGAAGCGTAAGACATGGTCACCACTTTCTTGACGGTTGACCGATGATTGGGTTAGCAATTCCAAACTTCAATACTACTCATATGCGCTGATGATATAATTAGTGTATATTTGAAGTGTTATGTATCGTTGATTCCCACAATAAAGGGCAAGGTATGAGTAAAGACCGTATTCTTGTCGTCGAAGATGATTTTGACATCTCCAACATGCTGCGGATTTACTTCTCCGGACAGGGGTATGAGGTCCAGGTTGCACCACGCGGCGGGGATGCTCTGGCGATGACCCGCAAGCAGCTCCCTGAACTGATTATGCTTGACATCATGTTGCCAGATATGAACGGATATGATGTGTGCCGTGAGTTGCGCACGACGACGCGCACCAGCCACATCCCGATCATTTTTTTGACGCAAAAAGACGAGCGTAGTGATCGAATCGCCGGTTTAGAGCTGGGCGCGGATGACTACGTCACAAAGCCGTTTGACATCGAAGAACTTAAACTTCGGGTGGCAAATGCCATTACTGCCGCTAAACGGCAGAACCAGCTCGATCCGAAATCGGGTTTGCCGACCGGGCGTCTGATCGAAGACTACCTGCGTAACCTGCTGCGAGATAACATCGACTGGACGTATCTCGATATTAAGATCAAGAATTTTGAGCCATTTACCGAGATTTATGGTTTCGTCGCTGGGGATGAGGTCGTGCGCTTCATGGCACCGATGATTAGCGAAGTCGTCGAGGAGGTTGGCACATCGGATGATTATGTCGGGCACCCTGGGCGTGATAACTTCGTGTTTATTACCCAGAGCGACAACCCCAAGCGCCTGCAAGAGCGCCTGGTAGAGCGCTTCAATGAGGGCATCCAGCAGCATTACTCGTTTATCGACCGTGAACGTGAATATATCCTGGTGCCGGATGGCCCGAACGGTGAGCGACAGGTTGATCTCATGTCGCTGGCAATCGGCTCTGTTTCCACCAAAACCCACCAGTTTTCTGACATCCGTGAGGTCACCGAATTGGCAGCGGAAGACCGGCGACGGGGGGGGATAGACAGTGGAGAAAGCGCCGGGCCGTCGCTGCAAACATCCTGGTGAGCCATTCACCCTATAATTCCGTAAAGTTCGTGTACTGAGGCCATCCATTATGAACATTGCGCTTATACTGTTCGTCGGCGGTCTTGTTGTTATCACGCTGATTTATTTTCTCTCCCGTCCGAGGGAAGACTCCAGTGCGTCTGCACTGCAAGTCGATCTCGAAAATGTGTTGAGTCAGGTTCCCGCCGCTTCGATTAACGATGGCTTGTTGATCTCCGAATCCGCCGGGAAGCTGGTCTACGCTAACGAACCGGCGCGCCGCTGGGCCAATATGAACGGAGATGTGCCCCATCTGGAGCGTTACGCCCGGTTGGCGGAACCAAGTGATAACTTCCTGCGGTTGTTCGCCAGTGAGGGGCAGACGTCCTTTCAGTTGGGCACACGCTGGGTGGAGGCGTCGTCACATCGCATTCCCTACGGGGAGAACCCGCGCACGGTCGTGGTGATGCGTGAGCTTTCCGCCACATCCAACAATGCCGACTCGCTCGATATGAACCTCGCCATGTCGCTTATCAACGAGATCGGCGAAACCGTCGATGCCAGTATGGGCGTGGAGCAGGTGCTGCCCGCGCTGTTGACCATCATCATGCGCTCGTTGCCCTCCGACGCGGGCGAGATTTGCCTGTGGGACGAGGAGCGGCAGGTACTCCATCAGCGCGGGTGGGTCGGTGACTCGGCTTATCTGATCGCGCTGAGCGAGGCAGGCGGACGTTATAACCTCGGTGAAGGCATCAGTGGTTGGATGGCAAAGCATCTCAAGCCGGTGTTCCTTGACAGCCTTGATGATCTTTCCGGTGTGCAGCCCAAGTTTATCGAGCATAACCCTTACGAGAGCTTTATCGGCGTCCCATTGCGGCTTGGTGAACGTTTCATCGGCACACTGGAACTCGCACACGAAAAGCCGAATCACTACCGGCGTGCTGATCTGTCGCTGCTGCAAGCGGTCGGCAAACCCGTCGCCAATATGATCTATAACACGATTATCTACTCACAGCAGGTGAAGCGGATCGACGACCTGGCGAGCTTGCAACAAGTCGTCGGGCGGCAGCAATCCGAGGACGCGGATCACGTCAAGCCAGTGTATACCGCGTTAACCGAGCGCATCGCCCGGTTGCTTTCCGCTGATATGTGCGGCATCTTGCTCTATGACACCGAACGGCAGCGATTGCTGGCGGAACCGCCATTTCACGGTCTGCCGGAGGCGCTGGTGCGGTCGTTGTCGATCCCACTGCCGAAAGACAGCCCGCAGCACGACATCTGGATGAACCAGTCGTACTGGGTTTCCAACGATGTGCCCGACGAACCGCTGGTCGAGGCGTTAGGGCTGGCACCACTGGTGGAGGTTTCCGGCATTACGAACACCGCCTGGATGCCGCTGCAAATTAGTGACCAGCGCATCGGTGCGATTGCCGTCAGCAACAAGCGGACTGAAGGCGGCTTTACCCCGCGTGACATTCAGAACTTGACCGTCCTCGCGGCGCAGGCAGCGGTCGTGATCGAAAACCTGCGGCTCTACCAACGTGAACGCCGCATGGATACCGAATTGGTCGGCTTGCAGGAGATCACCAACGCCATCGGCGCGTTGAGCCACGAAACCGAATTCTACGGTGAGATCACCGAGCGTATCGCCAAACAACTTGAAATTGAGATGTGCGGTATTCTGCTCTACGACGAGGAGCGCAAACAGTTGGTCAATCAGCCGCCTTTTTACGGCATCCGTGATGACACCATCGCGGATTATGTGATTGACCTCCAACCCGGTACCGTCATGGAGCAATTGTGGGATGAGGATCGGTATTGGTACAGCAACCGCGTTCAGATCGACTCACTGGTCTATGAGGCCGGTTTGGATCAACTCGCCGAGCATATCGGCGTAGAAAAGACTTTGATCGTCGTGCTTGCCGCCAGCGGTCGTAAGTTGGGGGTGGTGCAGGCGTCTAACAAGATTAGTGGCGCGGACTTTAATGAGAGTGACGCCCGTCTGTTGTTGATCTTCGCAACCCAGGCCGCGGCCATCATTGAAAATGCCCGTTTGTTTCGTGAGGCACAACGCAGCGCGGACCAAGCACAGAGCTTGCGCCGTGTGGCGGAACTCGCCGGTAATGTCTCCACCGAGCAGGAATCGTTCGCACCCATCCTTGCGGAGATCGCCGAGGTGATGAAAAGCGAAGCGGTGTTCGTCAACGTGTTGAACCAGCAGACCGGCAGTCTGGTGACGTATCCGCGTTGGGTACACGGTATGGAACTCGTCGAGCCGGTGGTGCAGGATATTTATCACCCGGATTTCAAATACAGCCCGGTGCAATCTCATCAGCCTTACATCAGCAACGATGTGTTTAACGACCCGCGCACGCTGGAAACATACAAGCAAATCGCGCAGCGGTTGCACCTGAAAAATGCCATTCTCGTCCCGTTGATCTTCGGTGAGCGCACGTTGGGCGAGCTTGGCATCGCCAACCGTTATGACAGGCCTTACCTACAGGAGGATCTCGAAGTGATGCAGGTCGTCGCCGCGCAGATCGCCTCCGCGTTGGATCGTCTGCTGATGTTCGAGGCGACGGGTGAAAACCTCAACCGACGTATGGAAGAACTCGACGCGATCTCGTTAGTGAGTAACGAGTTGACGGTGACGCTCAATTTCGACCGCATCCTGGCGGTCATTCAAGAGCAGGCCGTCAAAGCGACCCGCGCTGATGGCAGCACGGTCGCGCTGCTCAGAGCCTCCGACGAGTGGGACGACGTGGGCGCGCCGGAGATGTCGCGCCGGTTGCAGCACGAGCATGAGCTGCCACAGTTGGTCGATATTGAGCTAGAAGCGGTCGTGCGTGGTTCGGATAACGTGCTGATCACCGATTATGAGTTCAGCACGTTTGACCCAGGGCTATCGAATGTTTGCTCCGCGATCGCCGCGTCAATTTTCTACGGCAATCAAGTCGTCGGTGTGATCCATCTGTATCACCAACAGGCCAATTACTTCGATGACCGTGCGGCGGCATTTCTGGCGACGTTGGCATCGAAGGCGTCGCTCGGTTATGGCAACGCCATCCGCTACGAAGAACAGGTCGAGCGCAGCGACCGTCTGCGCCGCCGTGTGGAGCAGTTGAACCGCATCTTCGAGTTGGGGCATATGTTTCAAAGCAATGCGGACCCGGTGACGATTGTAGAAGGTGTGGCCTACAGTGTGCAGCAGAGTGTCGGCTATGACACCATCGTCATGTGCATGTATGACGAACACGCCGAGGTATTCCGCCGGGTGGCGCACGCCGGCTTGCCGTTGGATGTCTTCGACAAGAGCAAGTCTAACGTCATCAGCCGGCAGAGTGTCAACACGTTGCTGCGTGAGGAGTATCAGATCAGTGAGTCGTATTTCTTCCCGGTGGAGAAAGTCGGCCAGTGGTATGTCGAGAACATCAGCGCCCTGAGCACTGATTTTGACGGCAAGCGCACGATGGACGGCGGCGGTAAAAATATGTGGCACGATGGCGATATGCTGTTGGTCACCATGCGGGGCGCGGACGGCAACCCCATCGGCTTGATGAGCCTTGACCGCCCTTTCAGTGGTCAGCGACCGGATAAAGGGACGGTCGAAGTGTTGGAGATCTTCGCACATCAAGCGGCGAACACCATCGAAAACACCCGGCTCTACATCAGCAGTGTGGAAAGTGCCGAGCAAGAGGCACAGTTGAACGAGGTACTCGAGGCTGTTTCCAGCACGTTGGATATCACCGAAGTCGTCCAGGCGGTGGCTGAAGGGGCGCGGCAAATGCTCGACTTCAGCCGGATGACGCTGGCGGTTGCTGATGTAGACAACCAGGGCTTCGAGCTTACCCGCGCTCGCATCCGCCTCGACGAAACCATTGATGTCAGCAAAGATCAGCGTGTCTCGCTTGGGAACTCCGCGATACAGCGCACTTATGCTGAAGGTGAAGACTATCTCTACACTGTCGGCGATGAGGACGTTGATTTCTACGACGATTTGATGCGCTGGCGCGAAAATGGTGAGCAGACCAGCCTCGTCTTACCCCTGATGACCGGCGGTAAGATCTTCGGTGCGGTCCATTTTGGCAGCAACACAAAAAATGTGCAGCAATTTGTCGATAACCGCTCACTGCTGCGACGTATGGCGCAGATGGTCGCCAGCGCGGTACAGAATGCGCGGTTGTTCGACCAGGCGGTGAATTTGCAAGTGTTGAACCGCTCCGTTGTGGACTCGATCCAGCAGGGCATCGTCGTGCTGGATCGCTCCGGGCACATCATCTCATCAAACAGCTTTATGCAAGAACGTTACGGTTGGGATCATCACGAGACTATACGCGGCTTCGATCTGTTCGATTATCGTCCGCGCATGGCGGAATTCCTCACGGAAGATCTGCGCAGCGTACTCGAAGAGGGTGAGCCGAAAGAACACATCAACGAAACCGTGCTGGACGGCGAGGGCGACGAGGTAATGAGCAACTTCTACCTCTACCCGCTGCGCTATGATGAGACGATTGGCGGCGCGGTGTTGCTGGTCGAGGACGTTTCCGAACGGGTAAGGCTGGAACGACGCATTCAAGCCCGTGCGATGCAGCTTGCCTCGCTGACGGAAGTCTCCACACGCATCACATCCTCGTTGGAACGCGCCGATGTGGTCACCCTGGCGCTGGAGGAGATGAAGCGCCTCATCCCCTACGATACGATGTCGCTCTGGCGGCGTAACGGGTCTTACCTGGTGCTGGAGGGCAGCGGAGGCGAGGCCGAGATCATACCGACTAAGGGTGATGTGCGCTATTTGTTCTCCGAATACCCGGTGATGCAGCGTGTGGTTGAAAATCAGCGCCCGGTCTCGGTGGGCACCGTCGATGAAATCGAGGCGGCGCTACCGATACACGAAGACTTCGAGAGCTGGTTGGGTGTGCCGCTGGTCAACCAGGGGCATGTCGTCGGGATGATGATGCTTTCGCACAGCACGCCGAACTTCTATAGCAACGATGTCGATCAAAACATTGCGATGGCCTTCGCCAGTCAGGTTGCCATCGCCGAAGCCAACGCCGACCTGTTCGAGCAGACCTTTGACCGAACTAACGAACTCGGTACGCTGCTCGAAGCGGCGACCGCCACCTCGATGACGACCGACTTAAACTCCGTGTATAAGACCATTGTCGAGTTGATGTTCAGCGCGTTGGAGATGGACGATTGCGCCATCATGTTGTGGGATGAGGTCGATCACGAACTCGAAGTGCAGGTTGATATGAACCGTGACGGCGACCTGAGCCGCATCATGGCACCGGGCACCAAGTTCAACCTGTCGGACTATCCCGCCAAGCTGCGGGCGCTGCGTGAGCGCGAAGTCGTGGTGATTATGGCATCCGACGACGCTACACCTTATCAAGAGGAAGTAACGGAGTTGCGTGACAACCACGATAACGCTCGGATGCTGGTGCCGCTGGTCGTGCGTGAACGCTCTATCGGGTTGATTCAGTTAGAGCAGACCGGCGAGGAAGGCGGCATCACCCAGCAGGAGGTGCGTTTGTCGCAGGCACTCGGCACGCAGGTCGCCGTCGCCATCGAGAACGCGCAGCTTTCGTCTGAGGCGGCCTCTCACTTCGAGGAGTCGATGTTGATTAACGACCTCAGCCGTGCGATCTCCAGCACGCTTGAACTCGAAGATATGATCGAAGTCGTGCGCAAACAGGTGCCGAAGGTCGTCAAGGCCAACGAACTTTACGTCGCGCTCTACGATTCGGATACCGAAATGATCTCGTTCCCGCTGTCGGTGCAGCACGAGGGGCATCAAGAAATCCCGCCGCGTCCGTTGGGCAACGATGAAGTCTCGTTTATCATCAAGCATCGCCGCCCGTTGAGCCTCGGCGCGGATTACTTCAGCCCGGAGGAACTGCGTAAGAGCCTCGGCATCGAAAATGGTGAGGGCGACATCAAGAGTTATATGGGCGTGCCGCTCATCGCCGGTGATGAGATCTACGGTGTGCTGGCAGTGCGTGACACCGTGCGGACGCGCGCGTTCACCGTGAACGAACAGCGTGTGCTGAATATCATCGGCCCGCAGTTGGGTGCGTCGATCCAGAATGCGCGGTTGTTCACGCAGATCAGCAACTTTGCGGCAGACCTCAACGAACAGGTGGCGGCACGGACTCACGAACTCGAAGAGGAACGCGACCGCATCGACACGCTGTACCAGATCACCTCTGAACTGGCGCGGACATTGGATATGGATCGCCTGATGCCGCGTGCGTTGGGCATGGTCGCGAAGGCGGTCAGCGCGCAGGACGGTGTAATTATGCAGCTTGACCCCTTCACGGATGAACTGTACAGCCGGGCTGTGCTGAACCCACACTCGCTGCAAGAGAACCCCGACGGCGGCGAACACGCCTATCACCCGGCGGAGCGCATCGCCCGTTGGTTGATCGACGAGGACGAGCATGTGGAGATCGTCGAGGAATTAGTCGGCCAGCCTTACTGGGACGAAAACGCGCCCGGTGCGGCGGAATGGCGGAGCGCGTTGGTCGTGCTGTTGGAAACCAACGAAGAACTGCACGGCGTGATGGTGCTACTCAGCCGCGAGCCGAACGCCTTTACCGAATCGCATCTGCGTTTGATGGTGGCGGCGGCGAATCAGGTCGCGTCCTCCATCAACAACGCCGAGCTTTACAAGCTCATCCGTGACCAGGCCGAGCGACTTGGCTCACTGCTGCGCACGGAGCAAGAAGAGGCCGAGAAGAACAAAGCCATCCTCGAAGGCATCGCCGACGGTGTGGTATTGGCTGATGCGCTCGGTGAAATCGTGCTGTTCAACAACGCGGCGGAGCGCATCCTGCGGGTGCCGCGTGACCAGGCGATGGGGATGCCGTTGAGCCAGGTTACCGGCGTGCAGCTTGGCGTAGATGACACCTGGGCCAATACCTTACAGGAGCGTTTTGCGGATATGCAAGGCGTGGGACTGGGTGAGTTTATCGACGAGCAGATCGAAATGGGTGACCGGGTCGTGAGTGTCCATCTTTCCCCGGTATACACAGGTGATAAATTCCTGGGCACGGTGTCGGTGTTCCGTGATGTGACACGCGAGGTCGAGGCCGACCGCAGTAAGAGTAAGTTTGTGGCCAACGTCTCGCATGAGTTCCGCACCCCGTTGACGCCGATCAAGGGCTACATCGACATGGTGCTAATGGGCGCGACCGGCGAGGTCAACGATATGCAGCGTAATGTGTTGGATACAGCCAAGCGCAACGTAGATCGGCTGGCGTCCCTGGTGGATGACGTGCTGCGCATCTCTGAACTGGATCGCGGCGGCGAATCACTGGCACTCGAAGAGGTTGATATAAACGCGGTCATCACGCAGACGGTGGAAACAGCACTCAGTCGTGACCGTCACACGAAGAAGGATTTCAACATCATCTTCGAACCGAACCTTGACCTGCCGATTTTGCAGGCCGACAAGAAAAAACTGCTCCAGGTGCTGTATAACCTGGTGGACAATGCCTTTAACTACACTCTGGCGGGTGGTACCATAGAAATCGTCGCAGAGGCAGACCCGCAAAAGAAGAAAATGCACGTCTCCGTGCGTGACACGGGGGTCGGCATTGATGAAGAATTCCGTGATAAAATCTGGGAGCGTTTCCAGCGGAACGAAGATGTTGTGCTGGCGTTAGAGGTCGCTGGGACGGGCCTGGGTCTGCCCATCGTCAAGGAGTTGATCGAGATGCATCACGGTGATGTCTGGTTTGAATCTGAAGTCGAAGTTGGGACGACGTTCCACTTTACCCTACCGCTGAAACAGTTGGAAATCAGACCAACGGTACTGGGTGGTACTTCCAACAGTAGGAGCAATTAACACGCTATGGCGAAGATCCTGGTAGCAGAAGACGAGCGCGATATTCGTGAGTTGATTAACTTTACGTTGTCGTTTGCTGGTCATGAAGTCACACAGGCACCAAACGGTGAAGAGGCGGTTCAACGTGCGCAGGAGGTCTTACCTGACCTCATCATGATGGACGTGCGGATGCCTAAACTCACAGGTTACGAAGCCTGTCGTAAAATGAAGACGATAGACAGCATTAAAGACATCCCGGTGGTGTTTCTTTCTGCCAAAGGGCAGGATGAAGAAATCTCAACCGGGTTAGAAGTTGGTGCGATTGACTACATCTTGAAACCTTTCGCACCTGATGAATTGACACGACGTATTACGGAAATTTTACAGAAGATCGGTGTTTCATAAGCCGATCCGCATTCGACGGTACGCTTTGACATCGACTCAGGAAACGGACATCTATGAGCGCCATAACAGTCGGTGGAGACCTGGTTCACTATGAAGTCTTAGGACGCGGCGGGCGTCCGGTAATTCTCGTACATGGCTGGTTAGGGTCATGGCGATACTGGATCCCGACGATGCGTTTGCTTCAATTGAAATACCGCGTGTACGCGATTGATCTGTTCGGTTACGGGGACTCCAGCAAAAATCCCGAAAAATATGCGATTGAACAGCAGGTCGTCCTGCTGGATGAGTTCATGCAACAACTCGGCATCCCGAAGGCGGCGATTATCGGGCATGGCCTGGGCACACAGATCGCAATCGAGTTTGCCCGCCGTTATTCGGATCGCGTCGCCCGGATGCTTATCATCAGTGCGCCGCTGTTTGACGTCGATGGGTTGGAAAGCCGCCAACCAAAAACGCCGCACCAGCCCCCGCCTTCGGCCTCCGGCAAGCCCAAAAAGGTCGGTCAGGGGCGTCCGCTGGCGGATAAATCCGCCTTACCGCAGAACGAAGCTGACCCGACCGTCCCCACAGCGAGCGATGTGACCATCCGCAACCCCAACGCCATCGACCGCGACCGCTTGCGGCGGGAAGCACTCGCACGCGGTGCCGCTGTGTTGAGCGGCAAAGATCAGTTTGGGCCATCGGGCAACACCTCATCATCAGCGAAAGCCGGACGTAACAACCCGCTGCGTATTGCGCTTTCCGGTAGCATGGAATCACTGCTTGCCAAGTGCTTCCGCAAGTCGGAGCCAGAATTTGAAAGGTTACAGCCGGATGTGACACGCTCCGACGATGAGGTCATTACCATTGCCACGCGCAGCTTCGACCCCGGTCAAATGCTGGATGTGTTACGTGGGCTGGATATTCCGATGGTCATCGTACATGGAGATGATGATCCGATCATCGGCTCACCCAGCGAGGACGTCTGGAATTATCTGACGGAAGGGAAAGACGAGAAATTGCTGCCGGTGCCCCTGCCGGATGTGCGGCACTTCCCCATGTTGGAGGCCGATACCTTCCAGCGGTTGGTGGCGAGCTTCCTTGAAACGCCGGACATCAGTAAAATTGAACTGAAGGAACGCTGGCGTAGGCGTTCCCGCTAGCTGATGAAACGGGCGCTGATCTTCGCTAACGGCGATATTCAAGATGGCGTGATGGTACGGCAGGCGCTGGCACAGGCCGCCGTGCCACCGCTGGTCATCGCCGCTGACGGCGGGGCGCGGGTCGCGTGGCACTACGAACGGCATGTTGATGTCGTCGTCGGTGATATGGACTCGCTTTCCCCCGATGAACTACAAACCCTCAAGGCACACGGCGCAGAGATACAACACCATCCTGAAGAAAAAGATTTTACCGACCTCGAATTAGCCCTACGTTATGCCGCCGGGCAGCACTGCGGCTGGATGCGCGTGATCGGCGGCATCGGTGGGCGCTTTGACCAGACATTAGCGAACGTCTATCTGCTGGCGCTGCCGGAACTCGCCGGTTGTGATGTGCGGCTGGCTTCCGGCGAGCAAGAGATTCGTCTGCTGCGACCGGGCACGCACACCATCGACGGGCAGCCGGGCGATACACTCTCGCTGATCCCGGTCGGCGGGGCGGTGACGGAGATCAGTACCGCCCACCTGTACTATCCGCTGGCTGGCGAAACGCTCGAATTTGGCCCGGCGCGGGGTGTGAGCAACGTCATGCGCGGGGAACGGGCGACGGTCACGCTGGGAACGGGTCAACTGCTGTTGGTGCATACGGTGGGCAGGGCATAGTGGCGACGATCACGGTTCACAAGAACGATCACAACGGCGAGCACGTCTGGCAGTATGACGGGGAGGTTATCCAGCGGGGCGCGACGTGGGTCTGCTTGCAGGCGCGTTTCGGACGTGGCCCGGTCGATATTGGTGTGGTGACCTTCCGCAAAGGCGACCTGATGACGGAGTGGTTCTACAGTGACCGCTACTACAACATCTTTCAGATTCAAGACGTGGACGACGACCGCATCAAGGGGTGGTACTGCAACATCACCCGCCCGGCGACCATCACCGCTGGTGCGATCACATCGGACGATCTGGCATTGGACGTGTTCGTCGCGCCGGATGGGACGATCACACTGCTTGACGAGGATGAGTACGTCGCGCTTGACCTTCCCATAAACGAACGGCAAGCCGTCACAGAAGCCGTCACCGTGCTGCGCGACCGGGTAAAACGACGAGAAAGTCCGTTCGACTCTATTCCCTCTTAGCACCATTTGTAGTATCCTTTGATGCATGGAAATTCAAATCAAACAACAAAACAGACGCAGCCTCTCCATGCGTATCACCGCCGCCGGTGATGTCGTCGTGTCCATCCCACATTGGATGAAGCCCACCAACCGCAAAGTCCAGAAGTTCATCAAGGAAGGGCTGGCGAAGCTCGAGCCGCATCTGCCCGATGAACGACCGCAGCGCCTCCATACCGATGACGAGATCCGTGTGCTGGTGCGCAAATGGTCGGACGCGATGGGCGCGGATGTGGGCCGGGTGCAAATCCGTGAGATGACACGCAAGTGGGGGTCGTGTTCTTCCCGGCGGAATATCACGCTGAACGCTTCACTGTGCTATTTGCCGCTGCATCTGGTGGAATACGTAATCGTGCATGAACTGGCGCACCTGTTCATCTTCGACCACAGTCCGGCGTTCTGGGCGAAGATTGGCGAGTTTCTGCCGGATTACGCCACCTCCGAGCGCGAACTCCAGATGTACCGGGTCTAGCGACGATGACACGGGCGGGGGCGTTAACCAATTCACAAATTTTCCGGGCGGCGCTGGTGGTGCTGCTCGGTTTTTTGGCAAGTGGCGTGCTGGGCATCGTGCGCATTGCGATCATCTCCGCGACGTTTGGGGCCAGCGCGGAGCTAGACGCTTTTTACGCCGCACAACGCATCCCGGAAATGCTGTTCGTGCTGGTCGCGGGTGGGGCGCTGGGGTCGTCGTTTATCCCGGTGTTCACACGCTTTCTCTCCGCAGAAGACCAGTTAAGTGCATGGCGGCTTGCCAGCGCGGTGATGACACTCGCGGCGGCGGCGGCGGGGGTGCTGGCGCTGTTGATCGCGCTTTTCGCCCCCTGGCTGGTGCCTGCTATGCTGGTGCCGGGTGCGTCCCCGGTAGAGCAAGACCTGACGGTCAAGCTGGTGCAGGTGATGCTGCTCACACCGATGATCTTTGCGGTCAGCGGTTTGCTGATGGGCATCCTCAACGCACACCAGAACTTCATCTTCCCCGCGCTGGCGCTGAGTATGAACAACATCGGCATCATCATCGGGGCGCTGGTGTTCGCACCGTTGATGGCGCGTGCGCCCAACATCGTCACCTATATTGATCCACTGGAGGCGGGTACACCCCTGGGACTGGTCAACAACACATCGCAGGACAACGTCTACGGGCTGGCGTTGGGGGCGGTGCTGGGGGCGGTGCTGCATTTGTGCATCCAACTGCCGGGCTTACGCGCATTAGGGCCGCGCTTGCGTCTGTTGTTCGACTGGCGCATCGCCGGGGTGCGCGAGGTGCTGGTGCTGATGGGGCCGCGTGTGTTGGGACTGGCGGTCGTGCAGATCAACTTTGTGGTCAACATCGCGTTTGCCTCTGCGATGGTGAACGGCAGTCAGACCGCGCTCACCACCGCCTGGACGTTGATGTTCTTCGTGCTCGGTGTGTTGGCACAGAGCGCGGGGACGGCGGTGTTCCCGACACTCTCACGCCTTGCCGCCGATGGTGACATGGTCGCCTATCGAGATCGCCTCGCCGGGGTGATGCGGGCGGCGTTGTTCATGGCGTTCCCGGCGACAGTCGGCCTTATTATCGTCGGTGAGCCGTTGATCGGTACATTGTTCGAGCGCGGGCAGTGGCTGCCGGTTGATACACAGGCAACGGCCTGGGCGCTGGCGTTCTTCGCGCTTGGCATCGCCGGTCACAGCCTGCTAGAAATCCTCTCACGGGCGTTTTACGCGCTTTCTGATACCTGGACGCCGGTCAAGGCTGGCATCGGCGCGATGGTGTCTAATATCGTCTTGAGTGTGATCTTTATCCAGTTCATCGGTGACCCTGATTCGCTGGCGCGGGGGCCGTTCGCGGGGTTAGCGTTAGCCAACAGCATCACTACTCTGGTCGAGGCCGCGCTGTTGTGGTGGTTGCTCAGTCGTCGCATTGGTGGGGTCAATGACCGCTACGTGCTGCGTGGGGCGGGTAAGGCATTGGTCGCCGCATTGCTGATGGGCGTCGCCGTCTGGTGGGTGGATGCCGTGTTGATGTCAGAACGCATCCAGGCCGTGCGCTTACTCGGTGCGGCGGGTACGGGAATTCTCGTATTCTTCGTGCTGGCGCTGGTGTTGCGTTTGGATGAGGTCACGGTCGTGTTACGACGACTGCGCATCGCCCGGAATTAATCCAAAACGGTGCATTTTATCCCAAATATATCCCAAATTTGGGATATATTTGGGTTTTTGTGGGATTTACAGCGCGGAAACTTCGCCCTCGTCGTTGATCTGGTTAACGCGCAATTCCGCGTCATCGAGGATTTTCTGACAATGGTCGGAAAGTTTTTTTCCCTGCTCATACATATTGACCGACTCCTCTAAGCTGAGTTCGCCGGACTCCAGTTTGGTGACGATGCCTTCCAATTGGGCGTAAGCCGCCTCAAAAGAGAGTTCGTTTATATCGCTCATGAGTTTCCTTATCTTCGATCCGTGCTTTGAGTTCGCCGTCTTTCAATTGGATGGTCACGCCGGTGCCGGGTTGCGCGTCCAATTCGGAGATCACCCGCTGGTCGTCGTCGTTGCGGGTGACGATGGCATACCCGCGTGAAAGTATAGCCTTCGGGTTCGCCGCTTCGAGCGCGGCACGTTTGTTGCTCAGGCGTTCCCCGCGTTGTTCGAGTGTGCTTTTTTGCTGTCGCTGCATCCGTGCGCTGAGGTCGTCCACGCGCTGACGTAGATTTTCAATCGTCCGTTTAGGGGAGGTGTAAGCTAGCGTGCGTTGTGCGGTCTTGAGGTTTTCCTCGCGCAGCAGCAGTGTGTCGTACATCATCCCCGACAGGCGCTCATCGAGCACGCGCAAGCCCTCACGGATGTCAAAGATGTTCGGGACGGCCTGTTCTGCCGCCGCTGACGGGGTCGGGGCGCGCAGGTCACAAACGAAATCAACAATGGTGAAGTCCGTCTCATGACCAACCCCGGCGATCACCGGGATGCGACTCGCCGCCACTGCACGGGCGACACGCTCGTCATTGAACGACCACAAATCCTCGATGCTGCCCCCCCCCCGACACAACAGAATCAGATCAACCGCTGTGTGCTGGTTGAGTCGTTCCAGCGCCCGGACGATCTGCGTCGGGGCGCTTTCACCCTGCACCTGTGAGGGGCTGAGGATGACCTCTGCCAGCGGGAAACGCCGCCGCAGCACATTTTGAATATCCTGAAAGGCCGCTGCCGTCGGTGATGTCACCACGCCGATCTGATGCGGGAAGGCCGGATACTCGCGCTTGCGTTCGGCATCGAACAGCCCCTCGGTGGCGAGCCTGGCCTTGAGCCGCTCGAACTTCTGGTACAGTTCACCCAACCCGACCGGGCGCACCGCGTCAGCGTAAAGCTGGTACTCGCCGCGTGGCTCGTACACGCCGACCTTGCCGTGAACTTCCAGCGCGTCCCCGTTTTGGGGGGTGATCTGCTGGCGGTTGGCGGTGCTGCGCCACATCACACAGCGGAGCTGCGCGGTGCTGTCCTTGAGGGTGAAATACCAATGACCTGACCGGGCGGCGGTCATGTTAGAAACTTCGCCGGAAACCCACACATCTTGCAGTGTAGAGTCTCCGTCGAAGAGATTACGGATGTAACTGGTAAGTTCGGTGACGCTTTTGGTATGCTCAAACATAGAATTTCTCGTTGGTTATGCCCGGTAAACATTATACAATGATGTGATACTTTGGCGAATGTAGATGAGGATCAACCAAATGGCATATCTCAACAAGGAAGACCGCGATAAGCTGCTTGAAGAACTCACCGACCCGGATATGACGCTGGATAAGGCTAAGCGCAAACTCCGCTGGCTGGACGATAAAATCAAGCTACGCTTTTACCGCAACGTGCAAAGAAACGATGAATGGGTGACGCGCTATGAGTTGGTCGGTAAGGGGGCGGTCGTCACGTTGATCGAAGAACATTTCAACCTGGAAGGCAGCCCGGATACCCGCGTGCCCAACGGCTTAGAACTTTCCCGCGTCATCGTAGAGCCGACGCCGGAAAACCGCACGTAAGCGTTTGCACATTTGGCATATCTATTTCTACTAGAAAGCAGAGGTTTTTTTCATGCTTCGCACATTACCACAGACTCGCGATTATAGCTTTTTACAAAGATTGCTGGCGATCAGCGCGTTTACGCTGTTGACCGCTATCGGCGCACGGGTGACGGTCGAAATCGGCCCGGTGCCGCTGACCTTGCAGACACTGGCGGTTTTCCTCGCCGGGATGGTGCTGGGTGCGCGTGATGGGGCGCTCTCGCAGATTTTTTATGTAGGTCTCATTGCGATTAACCTGCCACTGGACGCACGCGGTCTCGGTATCGGTGTGTTCGCCGGGCCGACCTGGGGGTATCTGGTGGGCTTCATCCCCTGTGCGTTCGCTGCCGGCTACATCACCGAACGTTTCGGCGGCCGGATGATCTGGCGGGTGCTGGCGGGGTTGATCGGCTCGGCCTTCGTGTTCGGGCTTGGTTTCATCGTGTTGAAATACAACCTCGGCCTGAGCTGGGAGACGGCGTTCATCTCCGGTGTGTGGGAATTCCAGGTAGAAAATGTCGCTAAGGCGCTGCTCGCCGCCGGCATCGCGGAAGGCACGCGGAAATTGCTGTTACGCTCCCTGCTACCACCGATGGATGAAACGTAATAGATAATTCCACTGTCGGTAGGGGCATCCTGCCAGAACGCCCCTACCGGCAGGACATCCCGACGGCTACAAATTCTCCAAATCTTCCTCACTTGCGGTCAAACCGAGGATGTTATAGCCCGCATCGACGTGGATCACCTCACCGGTGACCGCGCTGCTCAGGTCGGAGGCCAACCACAAGGCGGCATTGCCCACATCTTCCTGTGAAACCGACCGGCGCAGCGGTGACGCCTGCTCCGCATATTTGATAAACGTGCGCAGACCGGGCACCCCCGCCGCCGAGAGGGTTTTAATCGGCCCGGCGCTGATGGCGTTCACGCGGATGTTTTGCTTGCCCATGTCATTGGCGAGGTAGCGTGTGATGTTTTCCAGTGCGGCCTTTGCCACCGCCATGACATGATAGGTCGGCATGACTTTTTCCGCCGCGTAGTAGGTCATGCTCATGATGCTGCCGCCGTCGGTCATCAATGGCTCGACACGTCGCGCCAATGCGATCAAACTATAGGCGCTGATGTCTAGCGCGGTATGGAACCCCTCCCGCGAGATTTCCGTGAAGCGTCCGCCGAGGTCGTCGCGTTCGGCAAAGGCGACCGCGTGTACCAGAATATCCACCTTGCCGAACGTTTCCGCCACCTTCGCAAACAGCGCGTCGATCTGCTCGTCGTCGCTGACGTCGCATTGTTCCACGAAGTCACAACCGATCTTTTCCGCGAGGGGCATCACACGCTTTTCCAGGATCGGCCCGGCGTAGCTGAGCGCGATGGTCGCGCCCTCCGCGTGGAGCTTCTGCGTGATGCCCCAGGCGATTGAGTTTTTATTGGCGAGGCCGAAAATTAGCGCCACTTTGCCATCGAGTAGTCCCATTGCTCACCTCTTTCTGTGGTTCCCATCTGAGTGTTCGATGACTCTATCACGTCCCCGGCCCCCTCGCTACGCTATAATCAATCACCAGATAAACGCAAACAGGCGAAGGAACTGCTATGGCTGAAGACTCGATCAAAGTGATTGTTGCGATGGATTTTTCCGACGAGATTATGACGAAATTGAGAAGTGTCTCGGAGAAGCTCCAGGTCGAACGGCACTTCCCCAATGTGCCGGAATCGGCCTACGAAAATGCGATGGTGCTGTACACGTTGAAGCACTTCCCGACCCCGGCGCAAGCGCCCGACCTCCAGTGGATACAAACGCACTTCGCCGGGGTGGATCGCGTCCTCGAACATCCCATTATCAAAAACGGTAAGGTCAAACTGACCAGCAGCAGCGGCATCCACACAACACAGATCGCGGAATATTGCCTGACGATGATGCTCAGTTTTATGTACAACGTGCCGCACATGCTCGAATTCAAGGCGCAGGCGAAATGGCCCGGAGATCGTTACGACGTCTTTGAGCCACACGGCTTACGCGGGCTAACACTCGGCGTTGCTGGTTATGGCAGCATCGGACGGGAATTGGCACGGCTGGCGGATGCGCTGGGCATGACCGTGCTGGCGACCAAGCGTGACGTGATGCACCCGGCGGAAGACGACGACTACGTCGAAGAAGGCACGGGCGACGTCGAAGGGGACATCCCCGAACGGTTGTACCCGCCGCAGGCGCTCGGTACGATGGTCGCTGAATGTGATTTTGTGGTCGTGACGGTGCCGCTCACCGAAGAAACACATCATATGGTCGATGCGGCGGTGCTTGGCAAGATGAAGTCGTCTGCGGTGTTGGTTAACATCGCACGGGGCGGTGTGGTCGATGAGGCGGCGTTGATTAAGACGCTGAAAGATAAAAAAATACACGGTGCGGCGTTGGACGTTTTCGAGCAGGAACCCTTGCCCACTGATAGCCCGTTGTGGACGCTGCCCAACGTCATCATCAGCCCGCACGTTTCCGGCAATACCTCGCGCTATCACGAGAAGGCGGCGGCGTTGTTTGCGGAGAACCTCGAACGCTATGTCTTGAACCGTCCGCTTTTGAATGTGGTCGAATTGGAACAGGGTTACTGACCGATTCGTAAGAATCCTGTATGTATTGTGTGAATGTGTGTTTCCGGGGCAACTTTTACCGTGCGACCGCGTATACTATAATAAGTACAAAGACAGGAATTAATGGAGCAATCCGATGACTGATAACCCGAATCCTGAGATGACCGACGAGACGAATGACGAATCCCCGCGCACCCCGTTTGAGGAGTTTCTCTACCATCAGCGGCGGGCGTTGGAAGAAACAGGTCGCGCACTTGAGGCGCTGCTGCCGGATGGCTTCCGCAAGCACGGCAGCGAGGCCAGTAAGGAATTTACGAAGGGCTTCCGTGTGTTGGTCGATGCCGCGATGAGTGAGATCAAGAAGGGCAAAAGCGAAGGCACGGACGCCAGCGATGACGACGACGGGCCTTCTACCACCGGCAAGACCAAAGTCAAGGTGCAGGTGGAGTAAAGCAAGCGTAACAGGGCGACCGCAACGGTCGCCTTTTTTATTCCTCGCGGGTGGGGTAGAGCTTACGCATCATAAAATCTAGCAGGCGATCCGGCAGAATGATCCGGGCGAAGTTTAATAATTTCGCATCAGAGCCGACCACGTAGCGCGTGCGGGGGCGCGGCGCGGTGAAAGCATGGGTGACCGCCTTCGCTACCTCATCCGGTGAGATACCGCGTGATTGCTGGCGCTTGGTCGTCTCGACGAATACCTGATAGTCTTTGCCGTAGAGTTGCTGCGCCTGGGGTGGCAGTTCGCTCATAATCTCTTCGGCGTTGTCACGCGCTTTCTTCCAGATCGGTGTGCTGATGGTGCCGGGTTCGATGGCGACCACTTTGACGTCGAACTGGTGCATTTCCTGCCGGAGCGCGTCGGTAAAGCCTTCCATAGCGAACTTTGACATGCTGTAGGGACCGCCGAAGGCCGTCGCCACCCGCCCCAGAATAGACACCGTGTTGACGATGCGTCCCTTCGCCGGGCGTAGCAAGGGGATGAACTTCTGCGTCACGCGGACGTGTCCCATCACATTGACGTCGAATTGATTTTGTAGCACTTCCATCGGCATGAATTCTAACGGGCCGGAGAGCGCGATGCCCGCGTTATTAAACAGACCATACAGGCCGGTGTCCCCCACACCCCGCTTGACCGTGTCATAAGCCGCGCTGACGGACTCCGGGCGGGTAATATCCATCGGGACGACGATAATGCCCTCGGAGTTTTGCTGCGTGAGTGCGGCGATGTCCTCACCGGGCAGCACGCCGGCATACACACGAAAGCCCACACTTCGCAACCGTAGCGCCGTCGCCAGCCCGATTCCAGACGATGCCCCGGTGATAAAAATCGAACGATCCGGCATAATATCCCCCTCTACAGAGTTGCAATTTCTCCTGAGTGTAACACAGTAGGATCAGTCACGCAGCAGGCCCAACACCATGACGAGCGCACAAATCACATAACCGATGATGGCGAGTGTCATGTCGCCGTTGATGTAGAACAACGTGGAGGTAATCAGCACGCTACCGAAAAATATCGAGCGTCCGTTGCGCTGTGTCTCTCTTTCGATGCGCTTCATCTGATGGCGATAGGCCAGATCCATTTTGGTGACGACCTGAATATCACCGGAGCTGAGTTTTTGCAGCGCATCGTCGGCACGGGCGACCGGGCCGAGGGCGCGGCGGCTGGCCTCTTGCGCGACCTTCTGTAGCACGGCGCGTCCGTTACCGTTGAACAGGCTCTGCACAATCGACGTGGTGAGGAGGTTGCCCGGTAGCCGCTGCTGTGCGTTCGCGTCGATGCCGAAGCCGCGTGCGATCAGGAGTTCGGTGTAAGGCTGGAGTTCCTTCCAGGGGTTGTACTTGGGGTCAAGGCTGGTACACATGCCGCTGAGGATGCTCAGCGTGCGCCCCAGATAGATAAAATCCTGCGGGATGTAAAACGGCATGGAGAAGATCAAGTCGTTGAACTCGTCCGCGAGGTGGGCGACCCGGTCGAAGTCCATGTCGCGCATCTCGGTCATACTCATGCCCCATACGGTGTCAAAGGCCGCGTCCGCCGCCTCGACAATGCGCGGCACATCGGCGTTGGGCAGGATGAAACCGAGTTCGATGTAACTCTCGATCAGCTTTTTGGTATCACGGGTCAAAATCGAGGCGAGCGTGCTAACCATACCGTCGGCGATCTCACGGGTGAGTGTGCCGGTCATGCCGAAGTCCACGAAAATCAGGTAGAAGGGACGGCCTTCCTCGCCGAAGTCGGCATTTTCGTCCTCAACTGGCAGCGGATACACGAACAGATTGCCGGGGTGTGGGTCGGCATGGAAGAAGTATTCATCGAACACCTGTGACAAATAGGTGTCCATCAAACGGTTGGCGACGGCCTTACGGTTAACCCCGGCGCGATCCATCGCGGCGTAATCGTTGATCTTGATGCTGGTCACATCTTCGATGACGAGTATTTCATCGGTGGAGAGGTTGTTGTACACCGAGGGGATATAGACCCCCATGTTGTGCTTGAAGATCTGCGCGAAGCGGTGCGCGTTGAACGCCTCGTGATTGTACGATAGTTCTTCGAGCAGCACCGTGCCGAATTCTTCGACGAGCGCGTTGGCATCCGCCCGGCGTGAGATAAACTTGAAGCGCATAGCGATTTTGGCGACCACACGCATCGCCGCGAGGTCGGTGAAACAGATGGTACGGATGCCGGGACGCTGCACTTTGACGACCACGCGGTCGCCGTTATGTAACTTGGCACGATGCACCTGACCGAGTGACGCCGCCGCGATGGGGGCTTCGCTGATCCATTCGAAATGCTCGGAAATCGGACCGATCTCGCGCTCGATGACGTGGCTGATGTGCTTGAACTGGATGGTCGGTACTTCGTCTTGCAGGCTTTCCAGTTCCTTGATGATCTCCTCTGGCAGCACATCGACGCGAGTGGAGATGAACTGACCGAGCTTGATATACAACCCGCCGAGCTTGACGGCAAAGTCACGAAATTCGCGCGCGTACTTCTGGAAGCGCCGGGTTTCGCTCTCGTCGACGTAGCGCGGCACATACCGTTTGGCGTAAACCTGCCAGAACAGCACCCGTGCGAACAACCAACCGGCGAAAAACAGTGTGCGCCAGAAGCGCCACTGCATCCGCAGTGATCGGGGACGGATCGCCGGTTCTTCGACCGTGCTGTCTTCCGGCACGGGCACTTCACCGACGGATGGCTTCTGTTTCGCTGGTTCGTCTGTCGGTGGGGCTTCGACACGGTCAAGAAAATCCGGTTCTTCGACCGGATCAACGGTGACTGCATCGTCTGTCAGGGTAGGCGTGCCGTTCGCACGCCCGTTAGTGGCCTCATTTATCGCTGAATCGGATGCAGAGGGTTGATTCTTCAAATTTTGCATCGGCTATTTCCAGATCCCATAGGGCATACGGTAAAACGATATTGCGGCGATAGGGGCCGACGCGCAGGGTCAGCTCATCGCGGGAGCGGTACAGATCCATATCTTCTTTATCGACGAAGGGCAGCGGCACATATAGCTTGTACTGTCCGGTGGTCTCGTCTTTTTCGATGGTGTGGGTTTTGCCGTCGAACATCTGCTCAGCCGGGTTTTTATCCCCGTAGATCTCATCAGCGAGCTTGCGCAGTGTTTCCAGCCCGCCGACCTCACCACCGAACATAGGCGCGGTCATCACAGGCAGGCCGCCGAAGGCTTCTTCGACGAAATCCAGATTTTCCCGCTGTTTGTCCTTCCACATCTTGAAGTAAGGGTCGGTCACTTCATCGGGGATGATGCGATTAACCACGATGGCGTCGGTCGCGTACCCGTACAGGTTCAAATAGGTGTAGGTGCGTTGCGTCTCTTTGATGACCATTTTTTCCGGGTTGACCACCAACCGGATACTGCTCACCTGTGAGTCCGCCAGCAGATCGCGCACTTTATCGAGCGTTTTAAACAGATTCTCGACCTGTTCCCACGCATCCTGGGCGCTTTCATCACTGGTATCAGGGTTGTTGCCGCGACCTAACACACGCCCAATCGGACGTAAAAAGCGGGCAGCGCCGCGTGCCATTGTCATCACACGGGTCAGCCACCAACGGGTGACATCCGGCAGGCTGAGCAAGCGCAATGTCTCCGCAGTCGGCGCGGCATCGACGATCAACACATCGAATTCGTCATCTTCGTAATACTTGTTGATCCACAACAGATGAGCGCCTTCTTCTAAACCGGGGAGGATGGTCACTTCCTCGGCGACGATGTCGTCTACGCCGTTTTTGCTGAACAGGGCCGCCATATAATTATGGAACTTACCCCAGTATTTATCCATCGAGTAACGGGCGTCAACTTCCTGTGCCCAGAGGTTCGGGTAGATTTCTACCGGCTCCGGCCCGATTTTCTTTTCTAATGAGTCTGCGAGGCTGTGGGCGGTGTCCGTGCTGATGACGATGGTCTTCAAACCCATTTCCGCACAGCGTAGCGCGGTTGCCGCGCTGATGCTGGTCTTGCCGACTCCACCTTTACCTGTATGCACAATCACGCGCATGATTTGTATCTCCGTTCACAATCATATCTATTATACACGACGTACTGTCACGTTTCCTTGTCCTTAATATACGGTTTAGAATGGTGGATTGTTCTATGAAGTGGGAATTTCTTACGTAATTATAATAAAAGCGCGTGGGAGACGACATTGGCTTCCGCATATGTGTCAAGTTAAGTTGATGGTGCTTCATATGCAACTATTCTGACCCCTATCCCCCATAAATCCCCCTTATCCCCGTAGACGGAGAAAGGGGGACTTGCCCCTACAAAGCCGCAAAGTATACAAATAAAGTAGTATCTAAGCATTAGCAGGCATGTTACCCTCCCTGTCTAGGGATAGGGTAAAAGTGACATACGCCCACTGCTAAAGCTAATATGCTTCTGCCGTGAACGCCGGAGGCCGTGCTTTAACGCACTGGTCTTATTCCCACTGAGACCGTATGCGTTGATGCTCCCTATTCAACGTCGTCGAGGCCGATCATGCCTTCACCGTAGACTTGCCCCGGTTGGATGACCTGCGGCCCCGCTGTCTCGACAGTGGCGATCAGGTCGTATGTCGTGGCTCCGGTGATCCGCACCGGCACGATTTCCCCGACGGGCAGTTCACCCTCGACGATCACATAACCGTCGATCTCCGGCGCGTCACGGTAGCTGCGCCCCAGGCTGAGCACATCACCGGTATCGTTGCCGTCTTCGTCCTCACCCATGCCGTGTCCCTCGACCAGAATGTCCAGCGTTTTGCCGACCAGGGCCTGATTTTTCGACAGGCTGATGCCCTGCTGTAGCGCCATCAGACGCTCGTAGCGATCTTGCTTCACGTCATCGGGGACGTGGTTGGGCAGTTCCGCGCTGGGGGTGCCGATCTCGTAAGAATACTGGAACGCGCCGACGCGGTCGAATTGTAAATCTTCGACAAATTGCATCAGTTCCTCGAATTCTGCGTCAGTTTCACCGGGGTAGCCGACGATAAAGGTGGTGCGTACCGCCAATCCGGGGATGGTCGCCCGCAGCTTGCCGATGGTGTCGTACACCCATTCGACTTTCGCCGGGCGTTTCATGCGCTTTAGCACTTCTCGGCTGCCATGCTGCAAGGGGATGTCCAGGTAGGGCAGCACTTGCGGGTGTTTCGCCATTGTTTCCATCAGGCGTGGGGTGACGTAACCGGGGTAGGCGTACATGATGCGAATCCAGGGGATGTGCGGCGCGGCGGCGACGATTTCTTCTAACAGGTGGGCGAGGCCGTCTTTCAAGCCCAGGTCATAGCCGTAGTCGGTGCTGTCCTGTGCGATGAGCATAATTTCCTGTACACCCATGTCTTGCAGGCGCACCGCTTCCGCCACGATAGACTCTACCGGGCGACTGACCGCCGTGCCTTTGATCTTCGGGATAGCACAGAACGCACACGGACGGCGGCAGCCATCCGCGATTTTGAGGTAGGCGCTGGCCCCTTGCACGCTGGCCCGCAGCACACCGCGTTCATCCAGGCCGACGACTTTGGCGTCAGTCGGGAGATGATACATCGGTTCGGGATGTTTGCGATTCCGCAGGCGGGTGACGAGGTCGAAGATGTCCATCCAGCGGCGCGTGCCGATCACACCATCTAGGCCGGGGACGTGTTGTACGAGGTCGCCGCCGTATCGCTGCGAGAGGCACCCCGCCGCGATGACAAGCTGGCGGTCAGTCTTGAGTTCGACCAGTTCGCGCAGCATGTCGATGGATTCTTGCTTGGCGGCGTCGATGAAGCCGCAGGTGTTGACGATCATCACTTCGGCCTCGGTTGGGTCGCCGACGCCGCGCATCCCGTTCTGGTGAAGCACCTGGGCGATGCTCTCGGAATCGACGGTGTTTTTCGAGCAACCTAAACTCATCAGATAGTAATTGTTCTTCATGGGTCGTTATCCCTCTAACGTTAAGACGGTGATTTCGTGGGCGTGGCATCCGCTGGGGTGGCACGCGGCGGCAAGATAGCAGTCGGTTCGATGACCTCAGTTGGTGTTATTGTCGGTGTCGCGGTCGGCGGGGTGGTGGCAGTCGCCGTTGATGATGCCGTGACCGGCGCATCCGTCGGGACGTCGGCGGTGGTCGGTTGTTGGGTCGCCGTCGCGGTCTCTGTCGGGTCTGCCGGCTGGCTGATGTCGATGGTTGGTTGCAACGTCGAGGTCGGGATTGGTGTTGTGGTCGGCACCAGCGGGAACAGTGTTGGCGAAGGGAGGCCGTTTGCTTCCGTTGGGACGATGACGGGCGCGAGGTCGGCGGTGGTTTCCGCTGTGACCTCTGCGGTGATCTCTGGGCTGAGTTGGACGAAGTCGGTCGCTTCGGCGGTCGGTGATTCAACCGTAACCGGTGCCGTTGTCTCGGTGACTGAGGTGTCCGGCACCGCTTGGGCTTCTTCGGCGACGGTCGTGTAGCTGACCTGCATGTCTTCCGGCGTGAACATCAATTCAACGCCACGTCCGCGCTCACCGAGGACGCCTTGCCGCTCGGTGTTGTAGATCACGATCAGCGCGGCGGCGTTGCTGGCGCGTACGGTGAGCGTTTCGTTGGCACGCAGGTTGAAAACCTCCCCTGGCGGCACGATCCGTGCAAGTTGCTGGATGCCGTCGGAGTCGATCTGCATCCAGGTGCGTTGGGATGCTTCGATGGTCAGCGCGATGCCGCGTCCGTCGAAATCCTGCTGGAACTCCGGCAAGGTGGCGGCGGCGATGGCACGGGTCGGGAAGGGGGTAAAGGTGGGTGCCCTGGTCTCGGAGGGCTGCGCGACGACATCACCCGGCAGCGATGACGTTTCCGCATCACCGAATAACTGCACGGCGACGTACAAAATCACCGTCAGCGCGATAGACGCCAGCAGAACACCGATCAAGGTATTTAACAGGCTGGAACGCCGCTTACGGCTGTTTTCCCGGCGCTCGCCCATTGTTGGGGCCTGCTGCGGTGTGGGCACGGCCTGGTTGGTGTCGGTGATGGACGGCACGACCGGCATCTCTTGTGAGGCGCGGCGGCGTGCCGGTTTTTCACGCTGTCGTCGCCCGAAGCGCCCCTGGGGTGGGGCCTGTGCGGATTGGTAATATTGGATAACGAGGTCTTCATCCAGGCCGAGGTAGTTGGCATAGTTGCGGATGAACCCTTTAATCTGCACAGGGGAAATTTCCAGCACGGAGAAATTCCCCTGCTCGAACGCATCGAGGACAGTCCGTCGAATTTTGGTCTTATTGACCGCATCTTCGAGTGTCAGTTCTTTTGCTTCTCGCGCTTCTCGTAGATAGCGCCCTAGTGCATGGGAATCCATCGCAACCTATGAAATCAAATGCCCCCGGAAGGTTCGCGGGGGCACATCGAAGACTCGTTAAAGAATCGCTTACTGCTGGGTGGTGTCGTCGGCTTCAGCCTCGGCGTCGGGTGCTTCTTCCATCTCCGCTTCGGGAACGGCTTCCGCTGCTTCGGTGGTCACCACGTCTTCAGCCGTTTCCTCGGCTTCGGCTTCGCTTTCGTCGTCGATGCGATTTTCGACGGCATACGCGGCGGTTTCTGCTGCGTCCGCCACCAGATAATCCTTGTCTTCCGTGCGCATCTGGACTTCTTCCGCCAGTTCTTCCAGAATTTCCTGTGCGGCTTCTACGGCTTCTTCACCTTCGAGTTTGGCGGCCTCTTGTGCGGCACGCTTGGTCAGGAACTCGACCAGTTCTTCTTCACGCACGATGGTGATCTTCAGCGTCGGGGAAATGTCCGTCCCCAGGCGCACCGGGACTTCGTGCTCACCGATTTCACGCAGCCCTTGCTGGCTGATGCGGCGACGGTTGATGTCGATGCCGGTTTTTTCCAGCAGAGCATTGGCGATTTCCTGCGTGGTGACCGAGCCGAACAGCTTGCCGGTCGAAGCCGCACGACGACCGAAGATCAGTTCGACGCTGTCGATTTCTTCCGCCAGTTCGCTCAGGCGGTTTTCCAGCGCGGCACGTTTGGCCGTGGCCTGTTGGCGCAGCTTCTTGGCCCGCTTCAGTTCGCCTTCAGTGGCCTTGACTGCCAACTTCTTCGGCAGTAGATAATTACGGGCGTAACCATCGGCGACGTCAATGACTTCACCGGCGACACCTTGCTTGTATACGTAATCCAGGAGGATGACTTTCATTGTGTTTTGTGTCCTTATAAACTCTCGCTACCCCCCGGCTGTGAGAGGCAATTTATCTTGTCGAAACGTGTGCATTATAAACAGGCATTGTACTGGGTGTCAACTACGTCTCGTCCCGTTTCCGGCGTCGTGATATGATACGGACGATGAATAGTCTTAACGGAAACTGCTGATGTATTATCGGATTCTGGCGCTCGGTCTGGCGTTCTTTAGCTTCTTTATGGCGGCATTGGTCAGCCGAGCGGTGTTTGACCGCCTGCCACATCTCGAAGATGAACTGGCTTATGTCTATCAGGCGAAGATCTTCGCCAACGGTGATGTGATTGTGCCGACGCCTGACTTTCGCACCGAGGAAGAGATCCGCGCCGGGGCTGCGAATTACGCCCGGCGTGCCTTCTGGCAACCGTTCGTGCTGGATTATACCGTCGAGGAATGCCCGCCGGAGGCAACCGACTGCATCGAGCAGAGCAACCGCTTCGGCAAATACGCCCCCGGCTGGCCTCTCTTGCTGAGTTTGGGCGTCAACCTGGGGCAGATGTGGATACTCAACGCTTTCTTCGCCATGCTCACTGTCGCGCTGACTTACCGGCTAGGTGCGGAGATTTTCAAGCCGTCGGTGGGGCTGGTGGCGGCGGCTTTGGTGGCTTTCTCCCCGATGGCCTTGTTGCTCAACGCCACGTTGATGAGTCATTCTTCGGCTTTGTTTTGCTTCACCCTGTTTATGTATGCTTTCTGGCGCATCGAACGGGGGCATCATGCGCTGCGCTGGGGTCTTATCGCGGGTATTGTGTTAGGTCTGATCGCCATTGGGCGGCCTTCCACCGCGATTGGTGTCAGCTTTCCGTTCATCGTATGGAGCGGGTTCAAAGTCCTGCGCTCGATTTACCGCGATGTCAGCCAACCAACCACCGACGCCATAGCCGAAAATGCACGACCGGTCTACCAGACGCCGGCGCTGCTGCGTCCGCTGCTGGCGCTCTCCGCTGTGGCGATTTTAACCAGCGCGGCGTTGCCGTTGTTCAACTACAGCGCCACCGGTGACCCGACGCAGAACCTGTATACGCTGGTGTGGTGGTATGACCGGCTCGGCTTTGGGGAGTGCTGCGGCTTCGCTGCCGCACGCGGCGAGGGTGGGCATACCATCGTCAAGGGGATACGCCATACCCGCTTTGACCTGTCACTGCTCGCCGCCGACCTCTACGGCTGGAATATGCAGCGTGCCGACAACACCCTCGGCTGGGAACCGGGCGAGATCACCCCGGCCTTACAAGAACACTTGCGCACCAGCCAGAACTACTGGCCTTTGATCGGCCTGAGCTTTTTCATCATCCCGGTCGGGTTGATGGTCGGCTTTAAGACGTGGTGGTTGCGGGTGTGGCTGATCGGGGCGCTGTACTGGCTGCTTTATCCACTGATCGACGATGCTGGCTTCTTGCGTGGGGTCGTCACCGGGGGTGCCGGGCAAAGCGTGGAAACGTCACAACCGCTGTGGCGCTGGTTGGCGTTGGGTGCTGGGTGGTGGTTACTGCCGTTCTTTGGGTTGATCTTCAATTACCGTGAACCCGAATCCGCCGCCGACCGTTCCACCCGTTGGACGTGGCTGCTATTTGGCGTGTTCGTCAGTTTGATCGGTTTGCAGTTGGCGTACTGGGTCGGGTCACAACGCTACAGCACGCGCTACTACTTCGAGAGCCTGACCGCTATCGCGTTGGTGAGTGCGCTGGGCTTTGTATGGCTCATTAACGGCATTGGCACCATCGCCGGGGCGGTCAGTGGTCGTCGATTGGTATCGACGATGCGTGAAGCGATGCGCCGACGCAGCACGACCCCCATTGATGAATACAGTACGGCAATCCGGGCCGGCACTCCCTATCAGGTCGGGCGGATGCTCGGCTTCGGGTTGCTGTTCACCGTGCTGTTGTGGAGCCTCTACGCCTACAGCACACCACGCATCGAGGCGCTGCACCGCTTCAACTATGTCGATCAGGAATTTATCGACGCGATTGAAGCCCGCCGCGTGGATGACCGCGATGTGCTGGTGCTGCTCAACGGGGAGTCAGGCACGGTGCGCTGGCGTGCTTATGGCTCACTGATGGCGTTGACCGGGCCGTATCAAGATGAACCGATCATCGGTGCATGGAACTATGACCCTGATAACCCGGCGATACGCGAACAGCTCGTCTCCCAATTTGCTGACCGGCAGTTGATCGAGATGGCGGTCTACGAGGAAAGCGCGTGGTTCATCGACGACGAGTGTGCAGACGGCGAGCACGTCAGCGTCTCCCCGGATTGCGATACGGTCGAAGTTGCGACAGGGGACTGAGGCGAGAAACCCTGGTATCACCCGGCGGTGGTGCTCTACAGGCCGAGCCAGAAAGACGTCATACGCGAGGACTTTAAAAAGCTCAGATGGGTGATCGCGTTGGCGGTGATCGCCGCACGGCGAAAGCTGTCCCCGATCATGGCGTAGACTCGTCCGCCGCGATACTCGTGCTTGTGCGTCTGTGCGTCAGCGAAGGTCAGGTATTCTGCTTCGGTCATCGAGATTGATTCTTCGGCTGTTGCTGCGACCCTGATTAATCCTCGTGTTTTTTGGCGGGGGCACCACGTTTGATGACGAAGTGGTCGAGGTCGCGCACGACGTAGGCATCCGGGAAGACCGAGCGGACTTCCTCGATGATGTCGCGCTCCCGGTAGCGGCGCGAGACGTGGTTGAGCAGCAGCGACTTGACCCCGCACTCTTGCGCCAGCAGCGCGGATTGCTTCGCGGTGATATGCCCGAAGCTGCTGGCTTCCTCGGCTTCGCTGTCCAGGAATGTCGCCTCGATGACCAGCGTATCCGCGCCTTCGACATAAGACCGCAGATTCTCTGTGCTGGCGGTATCCCCGACGTAAACCAGCCTGGTGCCGGGGATGGTCTCGCCGAGTACCATTTCCGGTTTGATCTCACGTCCATCATTGAGCGTGACCGTCTCACCCTTGACCAGCCGTCCACGCTCCGGCCCGACCGGGACGCCGAGCGCCTCCGCCTTGTCGTTTAAAAACGGACGCTTGGCGTGCTCCTCGAAGACGAAGCCGAAATTGCCCCGCCCGCGATGGGTGACCGGGAAGGCGCTCAGCGTGAACTCCCGTGTTTCCATGATGAGACCGGGTTCGAGTTCGTTGAGGTAGATCGGAATGCCCGACGACTTGCCACGCAGCACCACCTCGTAGATCAGCGCATGGACGCGCTCTATTGCCGGTGCGCCGCCGTAGATGTCCAATTGGTCGAACATCTCGTCCCAACTGGTGAAGGTCGAGACCATGCCGCCAATACCGAGGATGTGGTCAAGGTGGGCGTGGGTGAGCAGAATCTTGTTCAGCTTGCGAAAACCGACACCACTCTTGAGGATTTGCCGTTGGGTGCCCTCACCGCAATCGACCAGAAAACGATGCTCACCGGCGATGACCAGCGCGGCGGGCAGGTTGCGATACACTGACGGCGCAGAGGCCGACGTGCCGAGGAAGATAATCTCAAACATCAGTTGGGGTTCACCGTAATGTCATAGAGGAACAGGCGAGTGCCGCGTGTGGTGCCGTTTTCCAGCACGGTCAGGCGATCCTCGGAGGTATTTTGATACGCACCGATGGACACCACATAGTCCCCCGGCGGCAGGGATTCCGACAGCGGGACGTAGGTCACCTGCGCGAAGACATCCCGGTTGCGCAGGTAGCGCGGGTCAAGGTTGATGGTATCGGTGTTGGCGGGTGGGCTGGCGCTGGGGTCAGCGAGGATATGCGTGAAAATCCGCAAGTCGGAGGGCACCTGCCCGGCCTGGATGCGCCAGTAAGTCACCAGCGTGACGATGCTGCCGGGGGCGTAGGTCGGGTCACTTTCCGGCACGTAGCCGAGGAAGGTCAGGTTATTGCCAAAGCTCACCGGTGGGCCGAAGGCTTCCTGCCGGAGGCCGCCCGCTTCCGGCGCATAGCGTACCGGCGTGGTCACGGTGAACACCCCCATGCGATCTGCTAACGTGTTTTCGACGTCCAACAGCATCACGCTTTCAGACGGGTAGTGTTCGTTGTTGAGGTAGCTGCCGCGTGCCAGCCAATCTGCGATGCGAATGTGCGAGTCGCGCAGCAAGTTTTCATCCGGCAAGATGATCTGTTGTCCCGCGCCACCGTTCGCCAGCACCAGCGCGTTTTCACAATCGACATAACGCAGGTTCAGTCCGTGATGGTGGTTCATCATCAGTTGGATTTTTTGCGCATCGGAAAGGTCTGTTTGTACGTTTTCGGTGCCAATCTCCGGTTGATCTAACCGCCAACCACAGATTACCGTTGGCAAATCGGCGGCGCTGCTGCCCACGTAATCGGCGAGTTCGGCGTAGCGTCCGTTGTATGCCGTGTAGACCTCGTCGGATTGCTGCCATCGTTCGAATAAATCTTGTTGCAGCGCGTAGATGTTGAACGTGACTATCACGACCAACCCGGCGACCGCGACCGGCACCTGATACCCACGCGCAAAGCGGATCAACTTGCCGAAGCCGACGCCGAAAAACAGCGCAAACAACGGCAACGCCGCCGCGTAATTAATGAAGTTGGGCGCACTCAACGCGAATAAAAACACCGGGCTGAAGATCGCCAGCGCGATCAAAAGCAGCGCATAGCGTGGCTGTCGCCAGTTGATGATGGCACCGGTCAAACCGCCGGCCATCACCAGTATGCTGATCGGGTCAAATAGGGGGCGTCCGGGGAGGTTGTTGAGCGGGTTCGAGTCGCCTTCAAGGAATAAGCCCTCAATGGCGCGTCCGGCGCTCCCGACGAGGCTGGTCGGGGTGTCAGACGCGGCGGAGCCGGTGATGCGCTCCATGCCGCCGAGTTGCGGGATGCGAATAGATGAGATCATGTAGGGCATACTGATGATAATGATGATGAGGATCGCAAAGCCCAGGTAACTGATGCGCCGCCGTGAGATGTGCTTCCGGGCGCGGATCATGTAGCCCATAAAGACCATGCTGAACAGCAAAATGACTAAGCCAATCGGATGGATATAGAGGTTCAAGCCCAGGAACAAGCCGAGAGCGGCGGCGACGGTGGTGGTGTCTCCCCGCCGGCGGCGGCGGCGATACACCGGCAACGCCAACGCGAGGCACAGCAGCACAACCGTCACTTGCAGCGGAATCAAGGTTTCGCGCCCAATGTGCCGGGAAAGCAGCACGGGCGAAAAGCTGAACGCCAGCAGCGCCAACGCCGCCAACCCCGCCACAGAGCCGAACAGACGGCGGCCCGTCGCATAGATGAGCGCCAGCGTGACCATGCTCACCCAGACCGAGATCATGCGGTAGCTGAAGGGGCCGTTACCGGTGCCGGTGGTCATCAGCGCGGTGGCGATGTGATACAGTCCTTCGCGTCCCTCGTCCCCCAGGTCATAGAAGACGCTGATGCCGCCGTTGCGGGCGTATTCACTGAGGCGCACATCGACGATTTCCTCGTCGCTCAGGCCGATGGGTAGCGTGTGAAGATCGGTGATGCGTACAGCCGCCGCGAGCAGCAGCAGCATGACCGTGATGAAAAAACTAAGACGACCGGACAAACGAAAGTGACCTCTCGTAAATGGGGCATGTCGAGGTGAAGTGTACATTTAGTTGGTGAGGATAGCAAAGCGGCTATCAACCGTCAAGTCGGGTTAGAGCGTCCCGGCCCAGGCGCTAAAGCCCAGCACGGCGATGCCCAGCAACGCATTGAACCACGTCAACCGGATCTCCCGGCGGCGTAAGGCTTGCCACTGTGCGGGGTCGCCTTTGTCACGGTCGAGCAGTAAGGTGGTGCGTTCCAGGGCGGGGACGACACCATATTGCAGCAGCGTCCCGCTCACCACCATACCAACCAGCGCGATATGCTTCAGCAGGATGACCACGCTCCATGTGTTGCTGAAATCCAGCAGACCGTTATAATTTTCATCGAGTGACATTTGCGTCAACCCGGTGACGACCAGCACCGCCAGGCTGAAGTTGGCCCAGGGGGTAAACCGCTTGCGGAACCGGTCGGTAAAGCGATAGAGCGCCGGGTTATCCTCCAATGTGCGCCGGATTTCAGGCCACACCAGCAGCACGGTGATGAGCAGCCCGCCGACCCAGATCACGGTCGCCAGCAGATGAAAGAACAGGCTAATTGCAAGGATTTGGTTCGTCTGGAACACCGGCGGTTTCCTCTGGTGTGCGTGTTGGGAGAACGATGTCGCCGCAGTATTTTTCCATCTGCACAATCGCGCTAAACACCGGGCGGCTGCGTGCTGGTGGTCTGGGGTCGTCGATGGCGAACCAGAATTCCTCGTCTTCGGGTGTCCAATCCGGTGCGGCGATGTAAATCAACGTGACCAGACCGACCCAGGGCCGCCAGTGTTCCGCGATGTAACGGTAAGCCTCAACGGTGTATTCGGCCTGCTGTTCTTCGGTGACGGCAAACCAACTGTAGACGATGTCCTCGATGTTGGTGGTGTACCCTAATTCGAGGATCGCCATCTGGCGGGCGGCGTCGTCATATTCGATCATGATCTTGCGCAGGTCTTCCGGGCGGCGGAAGGACTGCCAGCGTTGGCGACCGTCACGCTCGGCGTCGTCCGGCCCGTAGGACGGCTCGCTGAAGCCCGGTGCGTGGACGCCGACCACGTCGATATATTGCTGGAAGTCGTTTTCGTACATCTCCCGCAGGAAGATGTCGTCACGGTGGGCGGTGGCGTCGTAGTTGCCGGTCGGCGCTAACCCGGCGGAGATCAGAATCGCGCCGGGGTCTACGGCGCGGATGGCCTCACTGCAAACGCGCAGCAGCTCGACGTATTCGCCGGCATCGGGTGGACGGTTACCCCATTCACGGGTGAGGTTCGGCTCATTCCAGATCTGATAGGCTTTGATGCGGCCCTGGTAACGGTCGGCGAAGGTGCGGCAGTAGTTTTCCCAACCGTCGAGGTCATCCGGTGGGGCATCGACGTAACTCTCGCCGCGTTCGGGCAAGTCAGGGTGTGCCCAATCCGGCGTATGACCCAGACGGGCGACGATTTCCAGGTTGCGGTTTTCCAGTTCATCCACGATGAAATCGGCCTGTTGCCAATTCCATTCGCCGGGTTCGGGTTCGAGTTGTTCCCACGCGAAGATCTGTTTGACGTGGGTGAATTGCATCATCAGCACCCAATCCATATTTTTCCCGGCGAACCAACCGTCGTCCCACCACAAAAAAGCCTGCACGCCATACGTCAGCGGGGTAAAGGGGGGATCACTGATCGCCTGAGCGCGGAACGGGTCACGCTCCGGGAAGATGGCGGCGAGGGGTGTATCCTGGGTGGCGCTGCTGACCCCGTCTAACAGGCGCTGCCCACCCCAGATCACCAACAAAACTGATGTCGCGATAATAAACAGGATCATCCCCTGGATGATCCTGGTGCGTTGCGTTGTCGTGATTTGCATACTTACTGATTCTCAGCCGCCCAACTTGCGACCGCCGAATAGACCGGGCGCTTGGCGAACTCCGGCCCGATGAACGAATATGGGGTGTTGTCGCTGTTGGTATCCCAACCGGCTTGTGGCCCATAGTTGAGGTTCCACAGGTTGGCGATCCACACATCACCGGAGTCTTCCATCAGTTCGATGGCTTCAATCGTCCATTCGGCCTGTTCTTCGAGCGTGTTATCCAGCGCAAAGCCGAAGCCTTCAGGGGAGCCGTCCAGGTCTTCCACGCTGGGCCAGCCGAACTCAGTGACGCACAGCTTCTGCTCACCCCCGGCGACCCGGATCATGGTGACATACGTTTCCAACGTGCTGCGGAAGCTCCAGCTATGATGCGGGTTATTGAACGGCCCGCGGAAGCCGGCGGTCGGATCGTTGGGTACTTCGTCCCAGTAGTAAATGGGGCGCAGGTTGTACCCGTTGTGATGCGCACCGATGCAGTCGGTGTAATTCAACAGACCAGCGTCAATCATCTGCTCCATGAAGTCGAAGTCGTCAATGGCACGGGTGATGCCCTGCCCATCAACGAAGCCGCCGGTCGGCGAAAGTGCCGCGCTAATGACAATCAACCCCGGTTCGGCCTCTTTAAGCACCTCGTAAGCGATCTGCTGCATCTCGACCACACCACGGGCGCTCAACCCGTTGGGGGAAGCCCATTCACGTTCGAGGTTCGGCTCGTTCCAGATTTCCATCGCAAAGAACGTATCGGGGTAACGCTCGATCATCGCACCGAGGAAGTCCCCGAATGCTGCCATATCGGCGGGCGGGCCGTCCTGTGAGAGGTCGGCACCTGCTTCACGCGCCCAGTCCGGCGCGGCGACCACAGAACCGACGATGTTAAAGCCGTACTCCTGCGCCGGCGGGATGGTCAGGTCGAGCGATGACCAGTCATAGACACCGGGTTCTGGCTCAATCTCCTCCCAGCGGATCTGTTGTTTGAACATGTCGATGTTCAACCCGCGCACGTCGTCCATCCACATTTGCTGAATTTCCGGGTTACCGTCGATGCTGCGTTGTACCTGAATGCTCAGTTGGAAGTCGTCCCGTGCCATTGGCGGCAGGGTCGGTTCTGGTGTGGGTTCCGGTTCTGGTTCGGGTGGGTCTTCCTGCTCAAGCGCCGCGGCAGAGCCGATGTCTTCTTCAGCCGGTGCTTCTTCTTCGGCTTCAACACTTTCTTCTTCGACGGCCTGTGCGACCTCTACGGGTGTCTCACTCGGCGGGATAGGGGTGTTCGTTGGCAAAATTTCCCCGGTAGGAACGGGGGTCGCGTCGATGGTGGGTACGACTGCTGCCGCCGCGGGTTCCTGTGTAATCGGAGATTCGGCGGTCGTGTCATCTGCTTCAGCGTCGTAGGCGACATAGATTGCAAAGAAAGTTGCGATACCAATAATGATTGTAATGCTAGTCCACACAACGGCAAAGCCGCGTACCTGACTTCTGACCATCGTTCGAGATGCCATAAATTTCTCTCCAAACAACTTACAAGTTCATCGGTGTGTTAAACAAAGTCACCGATGTCAACGTGGAGCGTTCGCCAGCGAAGAACACGCCGGACAGCTCCCGTCGGCTCGAATTATAGCATATCCCCCCATTGGGTCTGCACCTTGATTTTCAAAATCGACGTTCCACACGATCAGTAGGCGCACCCGCCCGGAGTTCGCCGAGTAGGACACCGCCTGGCCTAACCACTGTGCATGTTCACTGACGCTCGTATCATAAGCCCAACCAAAATTCAACGGTAAGCCGCCGCCGTAGTCCTGCATACTCAAGTAACCCAGCTCGGTGATGCAAATCGGTTTAGTCCCGCCGGTGATGCTCCAGTAAGTGTTTAGCATACTCGGTAGATAGCGCGTGTGAAAATCGCCGCGCCGGTCACCGCTGGTCGCTGTCGGTGGCAGGGTGCCCTCGTTGTAATGCAAGCCGACGCAATCCAGATAGTTCATGCCCCCGGCGGCGACCATCTGTCGCATCCAGTTGTCATCGTTGACGACCAGACCGGGGAAGTCAAGCTCTGCGCCGGTGGGGGCGGGTGCGGCGGAGATGACGATCACGTTGGGGTTGTTGCGCTTGATTTCCACGTAAGACGCACGCAGCATCTCGGTGTAGTTCGACCCACTGATGAGACCTTCTGGCCATTCACGCGCGATGTTGGCCTCGTTCCAGATTTCGATGGCGTCTGGGCCGAGCCGCGCCACCTGCCCAACGTAATCGGCATAATCCACGATGTAACCGGTAGTGTCCAGCATCAAACCGCCGGGGTTGCCGACGATGCCCAACACCACACGGAAACCGGCGGCATGAGCGGCGTCAATCGAGCGTTTCGCGCCGGCGGGGTCTGCGCCGCGCCCGTAGCGCAACTGCACTTTGAGCCACGACATCCCGGCTTCGCGCATGACGTTATGGGCGCGTGGGTTCGACGCACGGGTGACGTGTCCGCCCAACTCGAACGGACCATCCGCACCGGGGCCGGGGTCCATCAATGCGCCGACCTGCGGCCCGGTGATCTGACCGGGTACGAACGGCCCGGCGGGGGCCTGTGGAGAATCATCCACGATTGCGTTGGGGTCGGCGGTCGGCACGGGCACGGTCGGTTGGATGGGGGCGGGGGTGGTGGTCGGCGAAGGAAAGGCGGTTGGGGTGACGGTCGGCGGGGCGGTCGGGGTGACGGTCGGCCTTGCCAGCGCGACCTGCATACTGCTCCGGCGGCTGGCAGTGTCCCCGCTGACCACATCGACGTTAACGGCGTAGTCACCTTCTGGCGCTTCCAGCGTGACGGTAATGTCCTCGTTGATGTTGGTGAGGAACTCGGCGAAGCGACCGTTGTCACCCTCGATGCGCCAACTGAGCATCAAGCGGTCACCGCCGGAGTCGGGTTCGTAGGCTGCCAGGATCGAAACCGCCGCATCCGGCAGGTCATCGGTGAGCAGGTCATCAAAGGCGACACCGCGCACCCCAAACGACATGATGCGCTCGATGCGGAATTGCAGGGCCTCCGGCGTGGTCAACCACATACGGAAGCGTTCCACGCCGTCCGCCTCGGTATAGATGATGTACGGGGTGCGGATCGTGTCTTCGATACCTGGCAGGGCTTCTAATCCGTCGAGGCTGAACTGCATCTCCGCACCGGGGAAGATCGCGCCGGTTTCGCTGGTGCTGCTCTCTACCTCCACATTGCCCAGCGGAGCCAGGGCGTCGTTATAGCTGACCGGGGCAAAAAGACCATCGCGTTCCTGAATCGAAAGCGCGGTCAACCCCCCTAGAATTTTATGACGGCTGATCTCCCCGACCGCCCAGCGCAGCATTTCTTCCACCAACTGCCCATCGCCGGGGACGAAATACAGCGGATTGTAACCAAAGCGGATTTTGACGTAATCGGCGTGTTGTCCGATGAAGCGCCAATCATACGCGCCGGTGCGCCAATTGCCGCCGGGTGGTACGTCTTCACCGGCGGCGACGATCACCCCTTCAGCAGCGGGGACGACCACGCTCAGTTCAAGGTCGAACGGTCGTAGGTTGGCGGCGAGCAGTTCGATAAATGTGCTGAAGTTCTCGCGTTGGTCGTCCGGTAGTTGGCGGTAGTCGATCATGATGCCGTCATATCCGCCTGACCCGGCAAACTCGGTCAACTGTTGGACGTGCTGCGCACGCAGGGTCTCATCACTGATGATGGCGACGACACTATCGGAATCTACCGCACGCGGATCAGTGTAATTGCGCACGGTTGGCATCACACGATAACCGGCGTTGGTATCAAAGCCGGGGGCGAGGCTGCCGACGAGCAGGGTGCGCCCGCCGTCGCCTTCCGCGACGTAAGCCGGCTGGCGTCCGGTCGGCGCGACGATGTCCACAATTTCGAGTGCCGCTGTCGTCGGGTTATCGTCGAAGCCCAACGTGGTGAGGATGGTCGGCTTGCCTTCCGGGTTGATAGGCGCGGCCTGGAACAGTGCCAACCGGTTCGGGATGCGCGTCACGTCCGCACGGAATGAGGTGGCGTCCTGGGTGGGGTGCGCGGGGATGAAATACCATTCGCCAGCGGTCGCGTTCCAGCCGTAAAGGTCGATGATGTCGATACTGCCTGTCTCCGGCGGTAGTGCCACCGTCAGGATGAGTTCATCGGGTACGACGCCGGTCGTCTGGATGCTGTAAACATCACCATGCGGATTGAGGTAAATCGGCAGTGCGGCAGCGGCGGCGCTCAGGTCATCCACGCCGTTGATGAGGTTCTCACGCGGTTGGCTTGCCAACGCCACCCCGAAGTCCTCGCCGGGGGCTGCCGGGTCTACCAGCACGGTCAAACCGTCTTGTTGGACTGCCAGCAGCGCCCCCGGTGATGCAAGCTGCGGGTCAAACAGTGTGTATTCCTCTTGCTCGAACAGCCGCTCTGCTAGATTGACCGGGGGCAAAAACAACCCGGCGACGATCAACCCGGCAGCGATCAACAAGCTCAACAGCCCGATGAACCAGCAGCCGCCACCGCGTTTTTGTGTCTCCGGGCGATTGTAATCAGTCGTCATCGGGTTGTAGCCTCAACTTAACGAACATGAAATTTGGGTAAAAATAGAATTTTGATCTACCTATTAGAATTGGGCAGGCCATTGTGTTTGTTCAGGGCGACCACGCCGGGTCGCCCCTTATCGATTGTCAACGCTGCGTTATTTAACTCCCCAACGCCTCGCACGCCGGGCAACCACCACCAGGACGGATCATCGCATAACCCGCCATCGGATCAATACCGTAGTTCGTAAAGTCCACGTTCCAGACGATGAGCAACCGTACACGTCCGCTGCGGGCGGAGATGTTCACCGCTTGATCCAGCCAGGCGGCCTGTTGCGCGACGGTCACGTTACTGGCCCAGGCGAACCCCGGCGAAAGCGGCCCATACCCCTCCGGTGAGAGATAGCCTAACTCGGTAAAGCACAGCGGTACCCGGCCACCAAACGCACCGGAATAGACGTTCATCATCGGTTGCAGATAGCGTGTGTAGTGCCCGCTGTTGCCGCGTGGGTCACCGCTGGATTGGGTCGGCGGGACGATGCCCTCGTTGTAATGCACGCCCACGCAGTCCATGTAGTTCGCCGCGCCAGCCGCTGCCATCCCGGCGAGGAAAGCGTCATCGTCGCAGCCGTTGCCGCTGCACCCGCCGAAGAAACCGGTCGGCGCGGGCGCACCACTGATGACCAGCGTGTTCGAGTTGGTACCTTTGATCGCGTTGTATGAGGCTTGTAGCAACCGGGTATACGCTGCCGGGTCGATCTGACCGGCAGGCCATTCACGGTCGATATTCGGCTCGTTCCAGATTTCGATAGCATCCGCGCCCAGGCCAGCGACCCCGGCGACGAACGAGGCGTAGCGTTCGTTGTAGCCACTTGCGCCAAGCTGACTCGGACTGCCGACCACGCCGATCAGAATACGGAAGCCCTTTGAATGCGCTTCGTTAATCATCCCGGCGGCGGCACTGGCATTTTGTCCATCCGTGTAGCGGAACTGCTTCTTGACCCACGTCATCCCGGCGACGTTCATCCAGTTGACCGCTTCCGGCCCGAAGCCCTGCACATGACCGCCGTAGCTAAAGCCACTGACGGGGGCGGTGCTGGTGATCGGCGGGGCGGGTGGCGCTTCCGGTGCGGCAGTGTCTTCTGCCGGGGTGTCTTCCTCGGCGGGTGCTTGTGGTGCGGGGCCACCACCGGGTGCCGCCAGTGAGAAGGGGGCATCGATCTCGACGACCGGCAGGGTGTTCACATCTTCAGGCGAAATTGAAAGATACGTCGCAAAAACCCAGCCGACGTTGCCACTCTGCGTGATGCCGCGCACCCAACCGCCGCTGGCGTCACGTCCATCAATGTTAAACGGATTGCCGGTGTCCACACCGTCGATGCGGCGATAGCTGGTATCCGGTCCGGTGCGGACGTTGACGTCAGCCGTCGCCACCACACCGATGCCAGTGCCACCTTCACCGGTGGTCTGTGGGGCCGGTGGTTCGGCGGCGGGGGCTTCTTCTTCAGCAGTGGGGGGAGCTTCGGCGGGCGGTGCCGCTTCGCCGACCGGCGCGGTCAGCGAGAAGGGGGTATCCACCGTGACCTGACGCAGCCCGTTCAACTGCCCCAATGTGATGTTCAACGTGCCGGAGGACACCCAGCCGATCACCTCACGCGAGGTGATGCCGCGTACCCAGTTGCCGTTCTCGTTACGCCCGTCCAGGCGCATTTGTGACCCGCGTGCGGCGACCGTCAACTGCTCAAAGCTGGTATCCGGCCCGCTACGGACGATTGCGTTCTGGTTAATAGTGACCGTCAGGTCAGTCTGGGCAAAACTAGGGAGTGCCGCAAATAAGAGCAGCACGATAATAAGCAAACGACGCATAGGTTTTCCCTCATAGAGTCAATTTATCATCTGTTAATCTGATGCGATTTTAGCAAAGCGAAATTTTTTTAGCAATGCTCGCACTCAAGTGAGTCTTTTTTTCGACTCCAAACACGGTTACACTTTCCCCATGAACGAGACAATCTTACTAGACAAACAATCCGACGGCATTGTCACGATCACGTTCAATCGTCCACAGTCACTAAACGCCCTTAATCTTGCGTCCATGCGACGATTCGCGCAAGTCGTCACCGATCTACAGGACGATGAGTCCGCACGGGTGGTCATCCTCACCGGTGCCGAAGATCGTGCTTTTTGCAGCGGTGGTGATCTGGTCGAACTTAGCCAGCACCCCACCGAACAGGACGCGCTCGATTTCATCACCGTGATGGGCGATGCGCTGCGCACGTTGGAATACCTGCCTGTGCCGGTCATCGCCGCCATCAACGGTTATGCGCTCGGCGGTGGCAGCGAGATCGCCGTCGCCTGTGATATGCGTATCATCGATGAGAAGGCGCGGCTGGGCTTTGTGCAGCTTCGGATGGCGCTCACACCCGGTTGGGGTGCGGGGCAGCGGTTGCTGCGGCTGGTCGGTTACACACGGGCGCTGAACATTCTGCTGCACGGGCATGTGATGCGTGCGCCGGAAGCGCAAAATCTCGGCCTTGCTAATAAGGTCGTGGAGCAGGGTAAGGCGTTGGAACATGCGCGGCACCTTGCCAGGCTCATCGCCGATCATCCGCCGGCTGTGGTGCGTGGCATCAAGCGGCTGCTGCGTGCCGGTTTGGAACAGTCCTACGACGAGGCGCTACAAACCGAGCGTGAGATCTTCCCGCCATTGTGGGCCGCCGAGCCACATCTGGAGGCGGTTGCGGCGTTCTTAGACAGACATCGCCGCTATGAGCAGGAGAAGCGCGAACGGCGAGAGCAGCAAAGCGAAGAGGATAATGCTTGATGCCTGGATTCTACAGTACAATTGCCCGTTTCTACGACGCGGAAAACACCGACAAAGACGACGACATCACGCTCTACACCCAACTCGCCGGTGAATACGGCGGGCCGATTATTGACATCGGTTGCGGCACCGGGCGCGTGATGGTGCCGTTGGCAGGACAGGGCTATGATGTACACGGCATCGACAACGAACAGGCCATGCTCGACCGTGTGGACGCCGAACCGAGCATCAAACAACGGCTGACGCTGCATCACGGTGACCTGTTGACCTACGATCTGGAGACAAAGTTCAAGCTGACGCTCGTCCCATATAACGGATTGATGCACTTCTTCCCACAGCAAAAGCAGATCGCCGCGCTGCAAAAATTACGCCAATGGACGCACGACGATGGCCTGTTAGTGCTCGACCTGCCCAACGCCGGCGAGGTCTTCGCCACACAGGAGACGGACTCCGTGATGCTGGAACGCACCTTCCTCGAACCGGAAACCGGGCATATGGTCATGCAGCAGTCACACAGCTACCTTGACCGGGTACAACAGCTTTTACGGGTGTTGTGGATCTACGACGAGATCGACGCCGAAGGGGTGGTGCGCCGCACGACCGCACCGCATGTGCTGTACTACTATTTCTATTCGGAGATACGTCTGCTATTGGAAAAGACCGGCTTTGAAGTCGAGGCGGTTTACGGTGATGTCGATTACGGTCCCTATGAGGACGGCTGCGAACGGATGGTGGTGCTCGCCAGGCCGGTGTAATGATGCGCCTATTGCTATGCCTCATCGTGTTGGTACTGCTGGCGGCCTGTGATGTGGTCGCGCCGGAAGCGCCTACGCTCACCCCGACTCGCGCCCTTTCCGGGCCGACCATCGAACCCAGCCCGACCGTGCTCAATCTGATGCCCACCAGCGCCATCTTCGGCACGACCGCACCCGGTCAGACCATCCCCGAAGCCCGCAGCATCCCCTTTAACGCCGAACTGCCGCCAATTGTCATGACACCGACCGGAGATGAAGGTTTCGGTGTGAGTTCTGTACAAATCTCATTGGGAAACAGCGAAATGCTGGTCGGCAATTTGTACGAAAATCCGCCGGTGGAACTGGAACAAGGGCCGCTGCGACAACGGCTGCCGGGTGTGCTGCTGATCGGCGCACCGTTAAGCGCGTGGGGCGATGTGCCTGCACAGATCCGTGATGGTGGGTATACGGTGTTGGTGGTCAATCTGCCGGGGACGGCGACGACGGCGAATTTCGTCACGGTGATGCGGGCGTTTAGTGAGACCCGCAGCGTGAACCCCGGTTTGATCGCGGTGGTTGGTGCTGGTGAGGGGGCGAATCTGGCGCTGATTGGCTGTGCGGTCGAGCGCCTTTGTGACGCGGCGGCGCTGCTCAGCCCGACCGCCCGCGCCACGCTGCTCAACATCATCGTGGATTACAACCCGCGTCCGTTGTTGGTCGCCGCGAGTCAGGATGACACCACCGCCTATGAAACCGCGCTCGCCCTGCGTGATGCCACCATCGGCACCTTCAGTTTGCAAGAATTCGAGAGCGCCGGTTCTGGCACGATGATACTCGACCAACAGCCGGCTCTGGTCGGGACGATCATCCAGTGGTTAGGGCGTTTCCTCATTTCCTAGCAGATACCAACCAAGCAGATAACTGGGGTCGGCTTCGGTGTAATTCGGTACCGGCGCGACGGTCGCCGCGTCTAAATCGACGATATAGAGCGCGTTGATCGTGCTGCGCATCACCGCCAGCGCGTCACCGGTAGGTGACCATTTTAGTCCGTAGCCCAGGTCGCGGTTGCCCCAACGGATGTCTAAGCAGGTATCGCGCAGCGTTTGCGTGGTCGGGTCACCGATGTAAAGCGTGTTCTGTCCGCGTGCGGCGTCGTAAACACTGAACGCGAAGCGATCCCCACGCGGCGACCATGTGAACTGGTTCACCGGCAGTTCTGTGATAAGTGAGACACGCTCACCGTTTCGGTCGAACCATGTGACTTGTGGCACATTTTCGTTCTCGCGGCGTTCGTAACTCATGGTGATGAACCCGCCGGAATCCGGCAGCCAGCCGACCAAACGGTGACGCGGTGCGCTCAACGCCGCGATGAGGTCGCCGGTCGCCCGGTCGAACACCCCGGCCTCGAACGCTTCGATGCCAAAGACCAGCGTGCCATCCGGTGAGACGCCCTCGCGCACATCGAGAACGAATAAATCGTCATCACCTTCGGCAGCGTCGAGGAAGGCGTTGACGGTGTAAAAGGCCGGGTCGTCATTTTCCCACGTTTCCTCAGTATAACGAAAGGCGGCGTTATCCAACCAACGGATGTCACGCACAGCTTCATCGACCTCGGTACCGCGAAACTGCGCCTGCCAGGGGATGCGCCGGGTGATGTTGACCGTGCCGAAGTCCGTGCTTTGCACGCGGATCTCATTCACCACGTAGATGTAGTCTTCCAACCCGGCGAGGTTGATGTACCCGGCGGGGATGGCGATCCACGCGCCGTTGGGGGAGATGGCGCTGGCCCCGGTGAAGTTCGTCCCGGCGAAGGCGACGAAATACGACGACGGCACATCGGCGCTGATGCCACGGATGCCCGTGCCCGGCTCATAGGCGAAGATGCGACCGGGATACGTTTCGAGGAACGCCTCTTCGACGGTCAGGCAATCTTCGGTGATCGTCCAGGGGGCGGCCTCATTACTCTGGCCTCGCGTCGGGACGATCATCAGGGTAAAGACGAAAATCAACAGACAAAATCGGTTTGTAGGCATGAGGCTAGTCTTTCTGGCAGGGATAGTCGCTGACGGTACGTTCATCGAGCCGTTGTTTGTCCTTCAGTTTCTTCGGCCTGATGCTTGAGTTTCATCTTCGTCTTGAGTAATGAGAATATCTCGTCGGCGTTGACGAAGGTCTGTAATTCTTCCCGTTCAGCCTGTGTAAGCTGGCCTTCGCCGTTGCGTGCTGCTAGATCGCCCGCACACGCTTGCAGGTCTTCCGCTAAGAAATTTGTAATCACGTCAAAGACCGTGCGTGTCGTCGCGTTTTGCATACCGCCGTCTCCTCGTTACCTGTTCGTCCCTATCTTACCATCACTGGCATGACGAACGAAAACAAATAGAGCTAACCTGAGTGCGTCCACTTGCGCTGAAAATTGCTTCACCCCCTCCGCCGCGACTTTGTCGCGCCACCCCCTCCGATACCGCTTGGCGACTACGTCGCACGCTCACGGGCGGCATTGCGGCGCAGCCGCGTTTCCCCCTCGCCCCAGGTTCCGCAGGAACCGAAAGGTGGGAGAGGGGGTGGCTCGCGTAGCGAGACGGGGGTGAGGGGCAATCGGATTACG